>NZ_JACBXG010000006.1:0-356853 GCF_020295325.1 Pseudomonas sp. Y24-6
GAAGTGGGGCGAATTATAGACATCTGAAATCTGCCGTCAAGGCCTAATTACGCCTTCCTGGCAGAAGAGGCCTTTTTAGCCCATAACCGCGGTATTCGACGGGACACAACAGGCAGCCGCATTACCAAAAGCAGCCCTCCTATAGATGCGTAGATGGCCCACTCTTCAAGATCAGCACGCACAATCCACAACATATGCAGCAAACCAAGCCCGAGCACCACATAAGCCAATCGATGCAGCTTCTTCCAGCGAGCGCCTAATCGGCGCTGGCTGTATCGGTTCGACGTCACGGCCATTGCGAGCAGGCAGAGAAATGCCAGGGCCCCGACAATGATGTAAGGCCGCTTGCGCAACTCGACACCCAGCTGCGACCAGTCAAACCCAAGGATAAATGCCATATACCCGCACAGATGCAGGACCACGTAGGCAAAACACCATAATCCGAGCTGGCGGCGCACGGCGATCCACCCCGCCCAACCGCTGAGTTTGTGCAGTGGCGTCATCGCCAGCGTGACCAGCAGCAGTATGAGGGTACCCAGCCCCAGGCGATCAACCAGCACCTTACCGGGATCAGGCCCAAGCACATCTGCCCAGGCCTGGTACAACCACAAGACCGGCCAGACGGCGGCGGCGATGAACACGCCGCTTCGCCAGTACGGGAAACGCATCAGTAGTTCTTCCGCAGATCGAGCCCTGTATATAGAGAAGCGACTTCTTCCGAGTAGCCGTTGAACATCTGGGTGTCCCGCACGTTCGGCTTGAACAGGCCACTGGGCAGGCGCCGCTCGCGGGCCTGGGTCCAGCGTGGGTGATCGACCGTTGGATTCACGTTCGCGTAAAAGCCATATTCATCTGCGGCAAGACTCTGCCAGGTCGTCTTGGGCTGCTCGCTGACCAGGCTGATCCGCACAATGGACTTGATGCTCTTGAAGCCATACTTCCAGGGCACCACCAACCGCAGCGGCGCACCGTTCTGGTTGGGCAACTCGCGCCCATACATGCCCACCGCAAGAATTGCCAGCGGATTCATTGCCTCATCCAGGCGCAAACCTTCGACATAGGGCCAGTCGATCAAGGCGAAACCGGAACGCTGGCCGGGCATGGTCTTGGGGTCCTGCAAGGTTTCGAAGCGGATGTACCTGGCACTGGCGCTCGGCTCCACCTGTTTGAGCAATGCCGAGAGGGGAAAGCCAAGCCAGGGAATGACCATCGACCAGGCTTCCACACAACGCAGGCGGTAAATGCGCTCTTCCAGCTGATAGGGCTTCATGAAGTCTTCCAGCGCGTACCGCCCCGGCTTACCCACCTCCCCGTCTACAACCACACTCCAGGGTTCGGTCTTCAGCGCGCCTGCGTTCGCCGCGGGGTCGCCTTTTTCGGTGCCGAACTCATAAAAGTTGTTGTAGTGGGTCGCATCCTTGAATGGCGTGATCGCCTCATCCTTGACTGTCACCGCACCCCAACGCGTAGCGGGAAGTTTCTCGGAGAACCAGGAAGGCGCCTTGCCAGGCTCGACGTCGGCGTAGCGGGACGCCTCTTCGGCGCTGACCCAACGCGGCAGGCTGCCAACGGCCAATCCGGCAACGGCAGCGCCAAGGACGTTACGTCGAGATAAATACAGGGATTGAGGCGTGACGTCCGACTCATGGCAGTCAGACGCCTGGGGGATCTTGATCAGCATGGCTACTCCGCAGTTTTGGAGGACAGATGCACCAAATTAGACTGCGGAGTATGAGGGATATCAGGCGTTTTTGTTCCGGCGAAGTCTTAATAGATATTGCACCGGACCAGAGGCTGCGTAAGCAAGGAACACCAGTAACAGAATACGCGGCGGATCACTGAATACCACTGCGAACACCAGCACCACGGCCAGGATTGCCACGAACGGCACCCGCCCTTTCAGGTCCAGCTCCTTGAAGCTGTTGTACTTGATGTTGCTGACCATCAGCATACCCGCGGCGGCAACCATCAGCGCCACCAGGAAAGACATCCTGGAGCCCTGGATGCCGTAGTCACTGAACGCCCAGACGATACCGGCAACCACACCCGCCGCTGCCGGACTGGCAAGCCCGATAAAGTAGCGCTTGTCTGCGGTGCCCACTTGAGTGTTGAAGCGCGCCAGTCGCAGCGCCGCGCCCGCCACATAGATGAAGGCAACCATCCAGCCGACCTTGCCCATGTCACCCAGGGCCCAGCCGAACGCCAACAGCGCCGGGGCAACGCCGAAGGCGACCATGTCCGACAGCGAATCGTATTCGGCACCGAAGGCACTTTGGGTATTGGTCATGCGGGCCACGCGGCCGTCGAGACCGTCCAGCACCATGGCGACAAAGATCGCAATGGCGGCGAAAGCAAAGTATTTGCTTGCGCCGACCGAGTCACCGGCGCTCGCTGCCGCCTGGGCGCTCATCGAGCTGATGATGGAATAGAACCCCGCGAAGAGATTCGCGGTGGTGAATAGATTCGGCAGAAGATAGATACCACGATGCCGGACTTTACGACCTTCAGCGTCATGCCCTTCTTCGATGTGTTCATCGATGGGCAGCAGGCTTTCGGCGTCAGAAGCCTGGTTTGGCTCTTCGGGACGTTCGCTCATGGACATTACCTTGCAACAGGGTGGAGAAATTTCGACAGGCGTCTGGGACGAGGGTTCGCCCGCAAACGATGCAGCTTTATACCAGAACCGGCCGCCCAAACGAAAAAACGCGGCCTAGGCCGCGTTTTCCGTACAAGTGCGCGACTTAGTTCTTGGCTTTGTCGACGATCTTGTTGGCACCGATCCAAGGCATCATGGAGCGCAGTTGCTCGCCGATGATTTCGATGCCGTGAGCGGCGTTGTTGCGACGCTTGGCGGTCATCGAAGGATAGCCGGTAGCGCCTTCGCTGATGAACATCTTGGCGTACTCGCCGTCCTGAATACGTTTCAGGGCGTTGCGCATGGCCTGACGGGATTCGGCGTTGATCACTTCCGGGCCGGTCACGTACTCGCCGTATTCAGCGTTGTTGGAGATCGAGTAGTTCATGTTGGCGATACCGCCTTCGTACATGAGGTCAACGATCAGCTTCAGTTCGTGCAGGCATTCGAAGTAGGCCATTTCCGGCGCGTAGCCAGCTTCAACCAGGGTTTCGAAACCGGCTTTAACCAGTTCAACCGTACCGCCACACAGTACGGCTTGCTCGCCGAACAGGTCGGTTTCGGTCTCGTCCTTGAACGTGGTTTCGATGATGCCGGTACGACCACCGCCAACGCCTGCAGCGTAGGACAGTGCAACGTTCTTGGCGTTGCCGGAAGCGTCCTGGTAGATAGCGATCAGATCAGGGATGCCGCCGCCTTTGACGAACTCGGAGCGAACAGTGTGGCCCGGTGCTTTCGGCGCGATCATGATCACGTCGAGGTCCGCGCGTGGCACTACCTGGTTGTAGTGGATCGCGAAGCCGTGGGAGAAGGCCAGGGTGGCGCCTTTCTTGATGTTCGGCTCGATTTCGTTCTTGTACAGGGCGGACTGGAACTCGTCCGGAGTCAGGATCATGACCAGGTCGGCAGCTGCAACAGCGGAAGCAACGTCAGTCACTTTCAAGCCGTGAGCTTCAGCCTTGGCAACAGTGGCCGAGCCTTTACGCAGGCCAACAGTTACGTCAACGCCGGAATCTTTGAGGTTGCACGCTTGAGCGTGACCCTGGGAACCGTAACCGATGATGGCAACTTTCTTGCCCTGGATGATGGACAGGTCGCAGTCTTTTTCGTAATAAACTTTCATGAAATTCCCCTATATATCCAGGCCGTTCAGGCCATTCACTAATTTGGTTTAAATGCTGAGTACTTTGTCGCCGCGAGCGATGCCGGTTACGCCACTGCGGACGGTTTCCAGGATCGATGCGGTGCCGATGGACTGAATGAAGCTGTCGAGCTTGTCGCTGGTACCGGTCAACTGAACGGTATACACGCTGGCGCTGACGTCGACGATCTGTCCACGGTAAATATCGGTGGTGCGTTTGATCTCGGCGCGCTGGGCGCCAGTGGCCTTGACCTTGACCAGCATCAGTTCGCGCTCGATGTGAGCACTCTCCGACAGGTCGACCAGTTTGACCACTTCGATCAACTTGTTCAGGTTTTTGGTGATCTGCTCGATCACTTCGTCATGACCAACGGTGGTCAACGTCAGGCGCGACAGGGTCGGGTCTTCGGTCGGTGCCACAGTCAGGCTTTCGATGTTGTAGTTGCGCTGCGAGAACAGGCCAACTACACGAGAAAGAGCACCCGGTTCGTTTTCCAGAAGCAAGGAAATAATATGCCGCATGATTAAGTACGCTCCGTCTTGCTCAGCCACATATCGCGCATGGAGCCGTCTTTGATCTGCATCGGGTAGACGTGCTCGCTGGTGTCTACCGAAACATCGATGATGACCAGGCGATCCTTCATGGCGAACGCTTCTGCCATCTTCGTCTTCAAATCTTTCGATTCGGTGATGCGCACGCCGACGTGACCGTAGGCCTCCGCCAACTTGACGAAATCAGGCAACGATTCCATATAGGAATGCGAGTGACGGCTGCCGTAGCTCATGTCTTGCCACTGGCGAACCATACCCAGAACACCGTTGTTCAGGATCACGATCTTCACTGGCAGGCCATACTGCAGGCAGGTCGACAGCTCCTGGATGTTCATCTGGATGCTGCCCTCGCCCGTCACGCAGACGACGTCGGCATCCGGGAAGCTCAACTTGATGCCCATGGCCGCCGGGAAACCGAAGCCCATGGTGCCCAGGCCACCGGAGTTGATCCAGCGATTGGGCTTGTTGAACGTGTAGTACTGAGCGGCGAACATCTGGTGCTGCCCTACGTCCGAGGCAACAAAGGCATCGCCCTTGGTGACTTCGCACAGGGTTTCGATCACGGTCTGCGGCTTGATGACGCCGCCGTCGCCCTTGTCGTAAGGGAACAGGCCACGATCACCGCGCCACTCATCAACTTGCTTCCACCAGCTGGCAACGGACTCCTTGTTCGGGGTCTCGCCGATTTCCTTGAGGATCGCGACCATTTCGGTCAGGACGCTTTCCACCGGACCAACGATGGGTACATCGGCCTTGATGGTCTTGGAGATCGAAGCCGGGTCGATGTCGATGTGGATGATCTTGGCGTTCGGGCAAAACTTCGCCGGGCCGTTGATCACACGGTCATCAAAACGTGCACCGACTGCCAGGATCACATCGGCGTGGTGCATCGCCAGGTTGGCGGTGTAGCTGCCGTGCATGCCGAGCATGCCGATGAACTGGCGATCGGTGCCAGGGTAGGCACCCAGGCCCATCAGGGTATTGGTCACTGGCAGGTTGAGCATTTTCGCCAGCTCGGTAAGCGGCGCAGAGCCACCACCGAGGATCACGCCGCCGCCGGCGTACATCACTGGCCGCTTGGCCGCCAGGAGCATTTCTGCAGCCTTGCGGATTTGCCCGGAGTGACCGCGAACGGCCGGGCTGTAGGAACGCAGCTTGGCTTTCTTCGGGAAAATGTATTCGAACTTCTCGGCCGGGTTGGTCATGTCTTTGGGGATATCGACAACGACCGGACCAGGACGACCGGATTGCGCCAGGTAGAACGCCTTCTTCATCACTTCCGGAATTTCCGACGCGTGCTTGATCATGAAGCTGTGCTTCACGATCGGCCGGGAGATACCGATCATGTCGGTTTCCTGGAACGCGTCGGTGCCTACCATGGTGCTAGGCACCTGGCCGGAAATGACCACCATCGGAATGGAGTCCATGTAGGCCGTGGCAATACCGGTAATGGCGTTGGTTGCGCCCGGCCCGGAAGTGACCAGTACCACGCCGGCTTTGCCGGTGGCACGGGCATAGCCGTCAGCCATATGGGTCGCAGCCTGCTCGTGGCGAACCAGGATGTGGGTCACTTCCGGTTCTTTGAACAGGGCATCGTAGACATGAAGAAGAGCACCACCCGGGTACCCGTAGATGTACTTGACGCCTTCGTCACGCAAAAAGCGGACGAGCATCTCACCGCCAGATAAAAGCTCCACGTTGTTCACCTCTAAAACGCCAGAATACCGTCCACATGCAAAAGGACGGGTCTTAATAGGTTTACTTCTCAGCAGAGCATGAGCGACGGTGGTCGCCGACTACGTCAGCACTGACTGAGCAAGTATTGGGATCGTCCCAAGTGTTGCGGGGCTTTCCCACCCAGCGCGAGGTAACGCGTTGCGGGTGTAGCAGGTCGGCGCGGGTATGCGCCTCATGATCTGCCGAGTGGGTCTGCTTCTGGCAGTCCCTCTACAGCGGACTTTGGATTCTTCTGTTTCGTCCCCTCCAAGTCAAGCCGTCTATGTGCTTTATTGAAGTAAGCGCATGAGAAAGCAAGAAAAAACCGCTAAACCGCAACTGTGTTAGCTTCAATTGCGCAACTCATGGCAAGGAAATGGCATGCGAACTTTATTGATGGTCGGTCTACTGATCAGCCCTTGGTGTCTGGCGGGACAAATCTACAAGTGGGTCGACGCCCAAGGCGTGACTCATTTCGACGCCCAGCCTCCTCAAGGTCAGGAGGCGACGACGGTGCTCACTCCGGCACCGGCCCCGGCCAAGCCGGTACCACCGCCACGCAGCCATGCGATTGGCGACCAGCAGGCGATCGACAAATCGGTGAAGGCACAGGTGGCCGAGCAGCAGGCGCAGTTGCAGGCGTTCTGCCAACAGGCCCGCACGAACCTGGCCCAGCTACAGAACAATCCAAGATTACGGGAGGAAGTCGACGGTGAGATGCGCCGCCTGAACGAGCAACAGCGTCAGGAGCGCATCAGCGAAACACAGAAACAGATTGGGGATAACTGCCAATAGAACCCTGCGTAGGAGCTGCCGAGCGAAGCAGAGGCTGCGATCTTTTGACCTTTACCCCAGAACAACAAGATCAAGAGATCGCAGCCTCGTTGCACTCGACAGCTCCGACATCGGATCCGGCGCTAGCGGGCAGCCGTGATCAGCAGGTCAAACTCCTTGAGCAGCACCTGCAATTGCCGATCCTTGCCCTGCACATTGCGCGCGGCGAACACCATTTCGGCCATTTCCTGGATTCCCGACGCATTGGGCAACGGGAGATCCTGTTCGAGGATCATTTTCATCCGCGGCAGGAAAATCCATTGCAGCCACTGTTCGAAATCCAGCGTATCGACCGAGAAAGGCTCAACGCTGGAAAGCGCCTCAGTGGAGGGCGAGACGTCGTCCCACCATCCCTGCACTCGCAGTTCGCGCTCGATCAAAAGCAGTTGCTCGGCGATCTTCGGAAAGCGTGCGTCCATCACAGCGTGACCTTGGCCTTCTGACGGGCCAGCGCAGCGCCCGCGGAATCACCCTGCTTCTCACGCGCCTGGGCGATCAGCCCCCACAGGCTGGCCTGCAGGTCCGGTCGGCCATTGGCCATGGTCAGGCCCCGGCGGGCGAACTGCTCAGCCTGTGCTGCATCACCTTGGGCCATGCGCACCTGGGCCAGGCGATAAAGCACCTGCGGCTCACGTGGCGCCACCCGCTGGGCACGCTCAAGGCTCGACGACGCGCCATTGAGGTCACCGCCCGCCTGTTGCTGCTGGGCCGTGGTCAACAGCGCCAGCACTGGACCGTCCAGTTGCTCATCGGCCGACAAGCCACCGCCGGTACTGGCTGACGGAATTCCGCTCGGAGTCGCCGGCATGCTGTAGCTGCCCTGGTTGATCGGCGCCGACTGCACGGGCGCCGTATCGATTGGACCTGGCGTGATCGGCCCCGGCGTGATCGGCGAAGTGCTGATAGGCGCTGAAGCCACCGCACCACCGCCTGGGATCATCACCACCACCCCAGTATCACCTTGCGGTATCGCCTGGGCCTGCGCCTGTACCGGACGCTTGACCGTCGCCTGCCGGAAACCGCCATTGGCCTGCACACGTTCGCTGTTCGAAACGGCGCTGCCGGAATCCACCACCGGAATGGACCCGCGTTGTACGGTGGAGCAACCGCTGAGCAAAGCCACGGCGGTAACTGCTGGAATCAACCACTTGTTCACTTGAAACCCTCTTTGCTTAGTTCATCCAGCCCTTGACCCAATCCATCACCGTTTCGCCCGAAGCAGGGCTTTCGCCACCGCAAGCGGGGCCGGGAGGCGGTTCGCTGCCGCGAATATACGGCATCTGTACGGCACCTGGACAACCCGCATCAGAACCCTGCCCCGTGCGTGAATCAACCCAGGCCTGAACAATGTTGTCTGGTTGCGGCATGTCCAGCGGCAACGGGTCGGCCTTGCGCATGAAACTGGTCCAGACCTGCAACGCGCCGGTGGCGCCGGTGAACGGCGTCTTGCCGTTGTCATCGCGCCCCAACCACACCACGGCCAGCAAGTCCTGGCTGAAGCCGGCGAACCAGCTGTCTCGCGAATCGTTACTGGTACCGGTCTTGCCGGCCAGGGTCAGGGTCTTGGGCAACACGTTATAAACCGAACTGCCGGTACCTTCACGCATGACCCGCTGCATGGCGCTCTGGACCAGATAAATGGAAGCCGGGTCGAAACGCTGCTCGATCTGGAACGGATAACGCTTGAGTGGCTCGCCTTCGGCGGTGAGCACACTGCGAATGCCGCGCATCGGTGTATTGAACCCGCCGTTGGCGAGGGTCTGGTACATGGTTGCCACTTCGATCGGGGTCAAGCCTCCGGCCCCCAGCAACATCGACGGGAATGCCGGAAACTCGCGACTCACACCCAGTCGTGCAAGCGTCTTGAGCACGTTCGGCACGCCCACCGCCAAGCCCAGGCGAGCGGTCGACAGGTTGTAGGAATGCGCCAGGCCTTGATAAAGGAATACCGTGCCATGGGAGCGGCGATCGTAGTTCTGCGGTTTCCAGACCTGGCCGTCCGCGCCCTTCACCGAGAAGGAGTCGTCCGACAGCCAACTGGTGAGGGTGTACTGGCTTGGCTTTTCCAGGGCCGTCAGATAAACAGCCGGTTTGATCAGCGAGCCGATCGGTCGAACCGCATCCAGCGCGCGGTTGAATCCGGCAAAACTGGCCTGGCGGCTGCCGATCATGGCCTGGACTTCGCCGGTTTCCGGATTGGTCACGACCATCGCCGCTTCAACCTCATCGGAGCCCTTGCGCCCGGACAGACGTTTGAACGTGTCATTGACCGACGCTTCGGCTTTCATCTGCAGGATCGGATCAAAGCTGGTGAAAATCCGCAGGCCTTCTTCGGTCAAATCCTCGTCGCGATAGTCCTGGCGCAGCTGACGCTTGACCAGATCGAGGAAGCCTGGGAACGAGCTGTCGGCGAGTTTCCCGCGGGTAGTCACACCCAGTGGCAATTTCTTCGCGGCGGCGACCTGCTCTGCAGTGGCGACACCCTGCTCCTGAAGGACATCCAGCACCAGGTTGCGGCGCTCCAGGGCGCGTTCGGGGTTACGACGCGGATTGTAGTAGGAAGGGCCCTTGACCATGCCCACCAGCAAGGCCACCTGATGCAGTTTCAGCTCGGACAGAGGCTGGCCGAAGAAGAACTGGCTGGCCAGTCCAAAACCGTGCACCGCACGCTGGCCGTCCTGGCCGACGAACACTTCATTGAGGTAAGCCTCAAGAATTTCGCGCTTGTCGTAATGCAACTCCAGCAACATCGCCATCATGGCTTCGGTGAGTTTGCGGGTCAGGCTGCGTTCGCTGGTCAGGTAGAAGTTCTTGACCAATTGTTGCGTCAGCGTACTGCCGCCCTGGGTCATTTTGCCGCCGGACGTGTTGACCCAGACGGCACGGGCAATCGACTTGGGTGACACACCCCAGTGGGTATAGAAGTCCCGGTCTTCCACGGCGACCAGGGTTTCCAGCAGATACGGCGGAACCTGATCGATTTTTATCAGGATGCGGTCTTCGAGATTCTTCGGGTAAATCCCGCCGATCAGCAGCGGCTCCAGGCGCACCACCGAAAGCTTCGAGCCATTGGTGGCCGACAGTTCCGCCACGTAATCGCCGGAGAAACGCACGCGCACGGGCTGGGCTTTCTCCATACCTTCATAGAACTGGAAGCCTCGGGTATTCAAGTCGACGGTGTTACCGTTGACCGCCGCAGCGCCAGGACCATTGCTCACGCTCTCGCGCCGGTAGCCCAGGGCGTCGAGCTCGGTGAGGAAGTCTTCCTTGCTCAGCTTCTGCCCGGTAAACAGCTCGAGCGGGCGCGCGTAGACCTTGGCCGGAATGGTCCAGCGCTTGCCGGAGAACTTCTCCTGGACAATTGCATCAAGGTAAACCGCAAATCCGGCGAGCACCACGAGGCCGACCAGACTGAGTTTAAGGGCCCAGCCCAGCCACGGGCGCAGGCCCCTGGAAGGTGGTTTTTTTGGAGTGCGGGGGGATCGAGTACGAGTCATGGCGGCGGATTATACGCACTTTTTTCATACTCAACAGGAGGCCTCCGAGGTTTGCGTCGAGCGGACTTGCGGCCATAATGGCGACCGTGAATTTTCCCAGACTCTGAAGGATCGCCTGTGAGCCAGTCCCTGATCGCTGCCCTGCAAAACCCGGCCCTCTACCCGCATCCCGTAGACGGGTTCCAGGTCATCGAGACCCACATTTCCTGGGTCCTGCTTACCGGCCCTTTTGCTTACAAAGTGAAAAAACCGGTGAATTTCGGCTTCCTTGACTTCACCAGCCTGGACGCTCGCGAGCACTTCTGCGGCGAAGAGCTGCGCCTTAACCAGCGTTTGACCAATGATTTGTATCTTGAAGTGTTGCCCATTACCGGCAGCGCCGAAGCGCCGCAATGGGGTGGCGACGGGCAGGTGATCGAGTTCGCGCTGAAAATGCGTCAATTCCCGCAAAGTAATCTGCTCAGCACCTTGCAAGCCAATGGTGAATTGACCACCGCGCACATCGACGAGATGGCCGCGCAGATCGCGCAATTCCACCTCGCGGCGCCTAAAGTCCCGGCCGAACATGAAGCCGGTACGCCGGACGCCGTGATGGCACCGGTGAGCCAGAACTTTGAGCAAATCCGCCCGTTCCTCAGCGACAAGACCGACCTCCTGCAACTGGACGCGCTGCAAGCCTGGGCCGAAAGCAGCTTCGAACGCCTCAAACCGTTGATGGCCCAGCGCAAGGCCGACGGCTTCACTCGCGAGTGCCACGGTGATATCCACTTGGGCAACGCAACGCTGATCGACGGCAAGGTCGTGATCTTCGACTGCATCGAATTTAATGAGCCGTTCCGCTTCACCGACGTCTATGCCGACACCGGCTTCCTGGCTATGGACCTGGAAGATCGTGGACTGAAGAGCCTGGCGCGCCGTTTCATCAGCCAGTACCTGGAACTGACCGGTGACTACCAGGGCCTGGAGCTGCTGAACTTCTACAAGGCCTACCGCGCCCTGGTTCGGGCCAAGGTCACCCTGTTCAGCATGCCGGCCGCCGCCGACCCCGTGCAACGTGCGACCGCCCTGCGCCAATACCGCAACTACGCCAACCTGGCGGAAAGCTACAGCACCATCCCGTCTCGCTTCATGGCTATCACCCATGGTGTTTCCGCGGTAGGTAAAAGTCGAGTAGCCATGCGCCTGGTAGAAGCACTGGGCGCCATCCGCCTGCGCTCCGACGTAGAGCGCAAACGCCTGTTCGGTGAGCAGACCGTTGCAAATGAGCCACAGGCCGGCATTTACAGCGCTGAAGCCAGTGCCGCGACCTACGCCCGTCTCCATGAAATTGCCGGGATCATCCTGCGTGCCGGCTTCCCGGTCGTGGTCGACGCCACTTACCTCAAGCACGAGCAACGCGACGGTGCAGCCCAAATCGCCGAAGCTACCGGTGCGCCCTTCCTCATCCTGGACTGCAATGCGCCGCAAGCTGTCATCGAGACCTGGCTGGCCCTGCGCCAGGCGGACAACACTGACCCATCCGACGCAACCCTGGCCGTTATCGAAGCCCAGCAGGCTAACCGAGAGCCGCTGACGCCAGCGGAGATTCTCTGCAGCAAACGCGTCCAGACCAATGAAAGCGGCACACTGGATACCGTGGTAGCGCAGATTCGCCAGCGCTTGCCAGGCTTGTAAGGGGCATTTCGTCTGTGAGGTCTTCGCCGACCTCACGGGCGCCCGATAGTGGCACTATACTGGCGTCATAAATCCAACAGGTGATGTGACATGAGCCAGCCCAAACTCCTCGACACTCCGCTCTATGCCTTGCTGCACAAGGACGACATCACAGGCTTCAACAGCGAACGCCCAGTCGAGGGCGTCATAGACATGGTCGGAGGCGACTTTCGCGGCCTGGACCTGCGCGAACTGAATGCCGACGGCGTGGATTTCACCGACGCCTACTTCCGCTCCGCCGACTTGCGCGGCATCGACTTTCGCAAATCCTCCATGGAAGGTGCGAGCCTGGCTCACGCCCAGATCTCGGGCGCTTACTTTCCGCCCGAACTGAGTGCAGATGAAATCCTGATGTCGATGAATTTCGGTACGCGCCTGCGCTATCGCACCCGCTGAAATCGCGCATGAACGCCCGTCCGGCGCCCCCCGCTCTGCGCTGGACTGCTTACGCCTGCCCGCGCAAAAGGCCAACTGCCCAGTCCTGCATCAGGACCGCTTAGAAGCTTTTGCCCTGAAACCGACCAAACAATCACGCTTTTCCTGCTGATGGCTACACTCCTGAGAAGCTTGCCCACGCTCCCATTCGGCCGTCGCAAGGAGGCTTGATGAATGATGAACTGCAACACCTGAAGAATCTTGGCAAGACGTCAGCGCAGTGGTTGCATGCCGTGGGCATTCACAGCGCCTCGGACTTGCGTCGCCTCGGGGCGGTGGATGCCTATCGCGCCGTGCGCACGCGCGGGTTTCGAGCGTCCAAGGTGTTGTTGTATGCGATCGAAGGTGCGCTGATGGACGTGCACTGGAACGATATTCCTGCGGAGCGAAAGGAAGCATTGAACAAGCAACTGGAGGCCATCTCTTCACGGCACAAGAACTGAATTGCCCGCTGACTGGCCTGGAAGCCTCTGACTACGTGGCTTTCAGGGCAATTACAAATTAACGATCAATCAGCTGTTGACATGGTAATGAGAATCGCTATGATTATCACAACTGGTCGCGAGACTGGTCGATATTTGAACAGCCCTTGGTTCGGACTCTCAGATATCTCCTCATCAGGCTAATCACGGTTATTTGACCCGGCTCTTGCCGGGTCTTTTTTTGCCCGCTGAAACATGCCCGGCCTTTCATTTTTTGCGGGTTTTCCCGAGCTGCTTGCGCATCTGCTTACAATAATCCGGCGCCTTCACCTTCGGCGTATACCAGACATAATCCGCCATCCCCACCGTGACCTCACTGCCCTGCTGAGCCAGCATCAACACCGTCGCTCCCTCCTGCGCCCCCAGATCCATCAGATGGATTGGCACGCCGACATCCTTGCGCGCATGAAAAGCGCCAGCGAACAGCAAGGCAGGCTCCGGCGCTGCGAGCAGGCGTTCGGCCATGCGTCGGTCCCGTTGTTGCTGGACCGCCAGCATCGCGGGCAGTTGCGACTTGGGCAGCAGGCCGCAATGGGAGTCGCGGACTTGCTTGAGCAGTTCATCCTTTACGGCCTCTGCGCTGGACCGAGAACCGCTTGGCATCGCCGGGTGGGTATACGCCGCACGGACTTCCAGCGGGTCCAGATTTGCGGCAAGCAAGGGATACGGCTGGGTCAGGGCAAACTGAATGATGGGCCCGTACAGCGCCCAGTCCCAACCTTCCTGCCAGGCCAATGCATCGCGCAAATCCGCCGGGGGCTTGGAGGCCTGGCGAACCTGATCGACATGCGGTTGTTGGTCCGGGGTGAGCATTTCGAGCAGCAGGCTGCCTTGGGTTCGTTGCTCACCCAAGGCTTGCAGCAACCACAACTGCAAGGCGTGGTGATCACGATTGTCGTGTTGCTCGCCCACGATCAGCCGCGATGGCCTGGCCAGCGCCGCCAGCAGTTGCTCTGCCGTCAACACCTGGCCAGTGCGCAGGTCACGAATCTCCCCGGCCACAGGAGGCGGCGGAGGTGGAGCAGGTGGCGGCGCGGAAACATGCGTACAGGCCCCCAGCAGGAGCACCACCAGAATCAAGACTGCGCGCATGTTTACGCTCCTATGACAGATTCAACGAGCAATGATCAGCGGATGTCCACGCTCCGGATGCGGCTGCACCAGCACTTCGAGCCCGAACACTGCCTTCAGCGGCTCCGGGCGCAATACCTGCTCGGGCGTATCCAGCGCCACCTGCCGGCCGCCTTCGAGCAGCAACAGGCGATCACAATAGCGCGCGGCCAGGTTCAGGTCATGCAGGATCACCAGCACTGCCGCGCCCCGGTTGGCAAATTCGCGCACGGCTTGCAACGTGGTGTGCTGGTGCAGCGGATCGAGCATTGAGGTCGGCTCATCGAGCAACAAGGTCTGTCCTGCCTGCCCCGGCCACAACTGCGCCAGCACCCTGGCCAGATGCACCCGCTGGCGTTCGCCACCCGACAGTGCCAGGTAGCTGCGGCCGCTCAAGTGACCGGCGTCAGCGGCCTGCAAGGCGGCAGTGACGATTTCGTCATCGCGCACTCGACCGGTTTGATAAGGCAAACGGCCCATACCGACAACTTCCTCGACACGGAAGGCGAAGTCCAGCGTCGAGACTTGCGGCAATACGGCCAATCGCTGGGCTCGCTGGACACCCGTGCACTGGCTCAACTCCAGCTCATTGAGCCAGACGCTGCCGTGATCAGCCTTCAACTCACCGCACAACGCCCCCAGCAAAGTACTTTTGCCGGCACCGTTGGGGCCCAGCACGCCGAGCACCTCTCCAGGCTTGAGCTCAAGCGTGATGTCCGTCAGCACCGCCTTGGTGCCCCTGCGGATTTGCAGATTCTGCGTACGCAGCATCACACGCGCCTCCGGACCAGTAGCAATAGAAAGAACGGGGCGCCGATGAACGCGGTGACTATCCCGATCGGCAGCTCGGCCGGCGCCAGGGCCAGACGGGCGACCAGATCGGCAAACAACAGCAGGCTGGCACCGGCCAGTATCGAAGCCGGTAACAGCACCCGATGGTCGGGACCGGCCAGCAGTCGCACCAGGTGCGGCACGACCAACCCGACAAAGCCGATCATGCCGGCCGCCGCCACCGCCGCGCCGACCCCCAGCGCGGTGCAAAACACCAGCTCGCGCTTGAGCCTTTCGACGTCGATGCCCAGGTGGCCGGCTTCGGACTCGCCCAACAATAACGCGTTCAGCGCCCTCGCCCGGCGTGGCAACCATAGCGCCACGCCGACACTGACCAGTAACAAGGGCCAGAGTCGCGAGTAACTGGCGCCATTGAGGCTCCCCAGGTTCCAGAAAGTCAGAGTGCGCAGGGTGGCGTCATCGGCCATATAAGTGAAGAGCCCGACGGCCGAACCCGCCAACGCTGTCAGGGCGATACCGGCCAACAACATGGTCGCGACATTTGTCTGACCGTTGCGCCGGCCCAGTCGATACACCAGCGCGGTCACCCCCAGCCCACCGAGGAAGGCACACAGCGATAACAGATACGGCCCGAAGGACTCTGGTAGCCCGCCAAATGCCGAGCCGCCGACAATCGCGATGGCCGCCCCCAAGGCAGCGCCACTGGAGACCCCCACCAGCCCTGGATCGGCCAGCGGGTTGCGAAACAAACCCTGCATCGCCACGCCAGACAGCGCCAACACCCCGCCTACCGCCAGGCCCAGCAGGGTTCGGGGCAGGCGAATCTGGCCGAGGATCAATTCAGCCTGCTCCAGGCCCTCAGGCGCAATGGGCACGCCCACCATGCGCAAGCCGGCGCGCAAGGTATCGACCAAGGGCAGGCTGACCGGCCCGAGTGCCAACGACAACCAGATAGCCAGCAGGCACAACAGGCTCAAGCCGATGAACAGGGTTCGGGGTTTGACCAGTACGGTCATTGCGCGGACATACCCGGGTAGAAGCCGTCAGCGAGCGACCTCAACGCATCGGGCAAGCGCGGCCCCAGCCCGCCTACCAGCAAGGTCGGATCCAGCTGGATGACCCGCCCGTTCTTGGCGGCAAGGGTCGAGGAAAGAATCGGGTTTTCCCTGAACAACGCCGCGCGGGCCTCTTCACCTGTCAGTACGCGATCGGCGAACACCAGCACCTGCGGATTGAGGCTGGCCAACGCTTCGACGGAAAACGGCTTGTAGCCGGTATGAGTTGCCAGGTTGTGCCCGCCGGCCATCTTCAGCATCCAGTCTGCGGCCGTGCCCTGGCCGGCGATCAACGGTTTGCCACCGGCATGACCGACCAGCAACAGCACTCCGGGAGCCTTTTGCCTGAGCTGCGCCTGGGTCACCCGAAGCTGTTGCTCGTCAAGTTGCGAGCGATAGGACTGGAACGCCCGGGACGCCTGCTCCTCAGCACCCAGCAATTTGCCCAGGTGCTGCAAATTACCCTGCAATGCCGCCAGGTCAGGCTGGGCCGAGAACAATTCGACCTGCACCCCCGCAGTGCGCACCTGCGACAACACCGGTGGTGGCCCCATCTCCTCGGTCCCCACAAGAATCTGTGGGCGAAGGCTCAGAATGCCCTCCGCCGACAGCTGGCGCTGATAGCCAATGCTCGGTAACGCCTTGAGCGCTGGCGGGTGCTGGCTGGTGGTGTCGACCCCGACCAGCTTCGACTCTCCCCCCAGCACGCTGACCCATTCCGATACCGCGCCACCTGCGCTGACCCACCGCTGGGGCAACTCGGCCGCCGTCGCATGATGACTGGCGAGAAGTCCGATACAGAGCGCAGCAACGCGGGTACTCAGGCGCATGAATAGCTTCCTTTAAGGTTTTTCCCGGACAGGGAGGCGGCAGGCCAAGTATCCTCGACATCCGGCCTCCAGCGGGCGAAGCCGGCATTTGATAATTGTTTGCATTTGCACGTCAAGCTCGGACACATCTGTCAGAGGTTTCGGCATTCGAGGATAGCCATGAAGTTTTTTTGCGCAGGCACCGAGCTGCCCGATGACAGCAGCCGCGGCTTCGAGATCGAAGGCCGCAAACTCTTTGCCGTGCGTCGCAGCGGCCGGGTCTACGTCTACCTCAATCGCTGCCCGCACCGCGGCGTCGGCCTGGAATGGCAGCCCGACCAGTTTCTCGACCCCAGCAACAGCCTTATCCAGTGCGCCACCCACGGCGCCCTGTTTCTGATCGAGGACGGCGAATGCGTGTCCGGCCCGTGCGCCGGGCAGTCCCTGACACCGGTCCCCTGCCGAGAAGACGCTCAGGGAATATGGGTCAACCTTTAGCCGTTGAGCAGCACGGCCAGGCGCCGATCGACCCGCATCCCCTCATGACTCAAGCACACGCCGTAGGCCAGTACTTCCACCCCGCAGGCCACCGCTTCACGCAGTGCCTCGGCGTAGGCTGGATCAATTTCGTGGGCCGCACGCACCGCCTCGATGCCGGTCAGGTTCACGCAATACAGCTGCACCGCGCGAATCCCGTCCCGCGCCAGGTGCGCCAATTCCCGAAGATGTTTGGCCCCGCGCTGGGTGACTGCATCAGGAAAGGCCGCTACCGATGAGCCATCGAAACCCAGCGTGACACTTTTGACTTCGACATAAGCTGGCCCGCCAGGGTAATCCAGGCGGAAATCGATGCGACTGCTTTCCTGACCGTAAGCCACTTCACGCTTGAGCTCAGTGAAACCGTTCAGCTCGGTGATGACCCCACCGCGCAACGCTTCCTCGATCAAGCCGTTGGCGCGCCCGGTGTTCACGCAGAACAAGCGCCCCTGGGGCGTTTCGCCAATCTCCCAGGTACCAGGCAACTTGCGTTTCGGATCATTGGAGCGACTGAACCAGACCTGCCCGCCCTCGACCTGGCAGTTGAGCATCGAGCCGGTATTGGGACAGTGAATGGTCAGCAACTCGCCATTCACGGTCTCGATATCGGCGAGAAAACGCTTATAGCGACGGATCAGCCGGCCTTCTTCGAGTGGAGGATCAAAGCGCATCAGCCTTGCCAGCTCCGCAGACCACGGGCAATTCTCTCGACGGCTTCCTGCAGGCGCAGCAAGTTTTGCGTGTAGGCAAAGCGCACGTGATGGCCAGCCTGGTAACGCCCAAAATCGAGCCCCGGCGTAATTGCCACATGCTCGGTTTCAAGGAAATGCCGACAGAACGCGAAGGCATCACCGCCGAATTTGCTGATATCGGCATACAAGTAGAAAGCGCCCTCCGGTTCTACGGCAATGCCGAAACCCAATTCCCGCAAAGCGGGCAGGAGGAAATCGCGGCGGCGGCCGAATTCGGCACGGCGTTCTTCGAGAATGCTGAGGGTGGCCGGTTCGAAGCACGCCAGGGCAGCGTGCTGAGCCATGCTTGGGGCGCTGATGTAGAGATTTTGCGCAAGTTTTTCCAGCTCGCCGACGGCGGCTTCGGGCGCTACCAGCCAACCGAGACGCCAGCCGGTCATTCCGAAATACTTTGAAAAACTATTCAGGACAAAGGCACTGTCGTCCACTTCCAGCACACTGGCCGCGTCGGTGCCATAGGTCAGGCCATGATAGATCTCGTCCACCACGAGATGGCCGTGCCGCGCCTTGATCGCATTGGACAGGCCCGCCAGCTCGTCGCGGGTCAGAATGGTTCCGGTCGGATTGGCGGGCGATGCCACCAACGCGCCGACGCTGTCCTGGTCCCAATGCCGCGCCACCAGGTCGGGGGTCAATTGGTAACGCACCTCGGGGCCAACTGGCACTAACTGCGCGGCACCCTCCACCAGCCGCAGGAAATGCCGGTTGCACGGGTACCCCGGGTCCGCCAGCAACCAGTGTTTGCCCGGATCGACCAGCAAGGCGCTGGCCAGCAACAGTGCCCCGGAGCCACCCGGCGTGATCAATATTCGCCGAGGGTCGATATCCAGGCCGTAACGTTGCTGATAGAACCCCGAAATAGCCTCGCGCAGCTCGGGGATCCCCCGCGCGGCGGTGTAACGGGTCTTGCCGGCGGTCAAGGCGGCCTGGCCTGCCTGGATGATCGGCTCGGCCGTGGTGAAGTCCGGCTCACCGATTTCCAGGTGGATCACGTCGTGGCCTGCAGCCTGTAACTCATTGGCGCGGGCCAGCAGGGCCATGACGTGGAACGGTTCGATCGCGCGACTGCGGGCACTGTAGGACTGAGCCATCGGCCTTCCTTCAACGGGAGAAAAAACTGATTCTACCCAAGCGCAGGAACGAGCGAGAACCTAAAGCGGTCAGAGCGTTATAACGCTGGTCTCAATCGACTCAAGCGTGTGCCCCAGGTTTGACTAAAATCAATATTTGATCAGGTCTCCAGCACCACCAGACAAGGCTTTGCAATCATTTGCAAGCCCATTGAGCCACTACCTCGACATCCGGGAGTAGCGCGGTCCGATTTGATCTGGTAAGTTCGCCCGCTTGCAGCCGCAGGGCCGGCAGGTGTCGGTGATGGAGCAATCCTGCGCAATGGATTACAAGAGTAGAGGCGGTCCATTTCATGCCCACCCAAGCAAAGCAGCAAAACCAGTCGATCAGCGGCTTCGAACCCTACCAGGCAGTAAAGGGCGAGGAGTACATGGGCAAGCCCATGCGCGCTCACTTCACCAAGATCCTGAACAAGTGGAAACAGGACTTGATGCAGGAAGTCGACCGTACGGTTGATCACATGAAAGACGAAGCGGCCAACTTCCCTGACCCGGCAGACCGTGCCAGCCAGGAAGAAGAGTTCAGCCTCGAATTGCGCGCCCGTGATCGCGAGCGCAAGCTGATCAAGAAGATCGACAAGACGCTGCAATTGATCGAAGACGAAGAATATGGCTGGTGCGAGTCCTGCGGCGTCGAGATTGGCGTCAAGCGACTGGAAGCCCGCCCTACCGCCGACATGTGCGTTGACTGCAAGACCCTGGCGGAAATCAAGGAAAAACAAGTCGGCAAGTAATTGCGACCTGGATAAAGAACGGAGCGTGCGAACGCTCCGTTTTTGTTTCTGATGTTTGTGTTACCTGATACGCCTATAAAATCGCCATCACTGTAGGAGCGAGCTTGCTCGCGATGAACCTGAGAACGCCGCGAGGTATCAGGCTCGCAGCGTTATCGTTGACGACCTTCGCGAGCGAGCGCCTACAGGTTGTTTGGCGCCAGCCAGGAAAAAGTAACGTTACCCCATGACTGCCATCGCCTCTCCCACCTACACCGGACGCTTCGCCCCCACGCCCAGTGGTCACCTGCACTTCGGTTCGCTGGTCGCCGCGCTGGCGTCCTACCTCGACGCGCGCTCGGTGGGCGGGCGCTGGCTGATGCGCATGGAAGACCTGGACCCGCCCCGGGAAGAGCCCGGCGCCCAGGCGGCAATTCTCAAGGCACTGGAGAGCTACGGTTTTGAATGGGATGGCGCGGTGGTGCGCCAGAGCGACCGCCACGATGCCTATGCCGAGATTATCAGTCGCCTGTTCAACCACGGCCTGGCTTACGCCTGCACCTGTTCGCGCAAACAACTCGAGCCCTATCACGGCATATACCCGGGGCTGTGCCGCAATGCTGGCCATGGAACCGAGGATGCAGCGATTCGCTTGCGCGCCCCCGAACTGGAATACCACTTCGTCGACCGCGTACAAGGCGAATATCGGCAGCACCTGGGCCGTGAGGTCGGCGATTTTGTGATCCGCCGCCGCGACGGCCTGTATGCCTACCAACTGGCTGTGGTCCTCGATGACGCCTGGCAGGGCATCACCGATATCGTGCGCGGAGCCGACCTCCTCGACTCCACGCCGCGTCAGCTCTACCTGCAGGAATTGCTCGGCCTGTCGCAACCGCGCTACCTGCATATTCCGCTGATCACCCAGCCCGATGGCCACAAGCTCGGCAAATCCTATCGCTCCCCGCCACTGACAGAAGATCAGGCAACCCCCTTGCTCCTGCGGGCGCTGCGCGCACTGGGGCAAACGCCCGGTAGCGAACTCGCGTACGCCACCCCGCGAGAGGTGCTGGATTGGGGCATCGCCCACTGGGATGCGCTGAAGATCCCGCGCACACTGCACCTGCCCGAGGCACAACTGCAGTGATGAGGCTTGCAGTCGCGCCGCCATCCGTTACCATCGCCGCACGTTTTCGGGCACGCGCATAAAAAAGAGAGGCCGGGATGTACATCTATCGCTTGGTCCTGCTTCTTGTAGTGGGGATCTACCTGTTCTCCCCGGCCATCATGGACTGGTGGATCGACGCCACTGGCGCCTGGTATCGCCCTTATCTGCTCTGGCTGATTCTGATCGTCGTGACCTTCATCCTGCAGAGCCAAAAAGATGCCGATGAGCTTTAGCCTGACCCAGATGATCCTGATCAGCGCCGCCTACCT
Organism: Pseudomonas sp. Y24-6; assembly: GCF_020295325.1. Taxonomy (NCBI): domain Bacteria; kingdom Pseudomonadati; phylum Pseudomonadota; class Gammaproteobacteria; order Pseudomonadales; family Pseudomonadaceae; genus Pseudomonas; species Pseudomonas sp. Y24-6. The sequence continues at coordinate 21,338 of NZ_JACBXG010000006.1, forward strand.
GGCGGTGCTGTTCGGCGTAGCCTGGATCAGCGAACGGGGCATGATCCCCCGGGCGATCATTCGCCACCCGTTGACCTACACCCTGTCGCTGGGGGTCTACGCCAGCGCCTGGGCGTTTTACGGCACGGTGGGCCTGGCCTATCAGTACGGCTACGGGTTTCTTTCCAGCTACCTCGGGGTGTCCGGGGCGTTCCTGCTGGCGCCGGTGCTGCTCTATCCGATCCTGAAAATCACTCGTACCTATCAACTGTCGTCGCTGGCTGACCTGTTCGCGTTTCGCTTTCGCAGCACCTGGGCCGGCGCGCTCACCACCATCTTCATGCTGATCGGCGTACTGCCGTTGCTGGCATTGCAGATCCAGGCGGTGGCCGACTCCATCGGCATCCTCACCCGCGAGCCGGTGCAGCATCGCGTAGCCTTGAGCTTCTGCGCGCTGATTACTCTGTTTACGATCTTCTTCGGCTCGCGCCACATCGCCACCCGAGAAAAACATGAAGGGCTGGTGTTCGCCATCGCCTTCGAGTCGGTGATCAAGCTGATCGCGATTGGCGGCGTTGGCCTGTATGCGCTGTATGGCGTGTTCGACGGCCCGCAGCAACTCGAACTGTGGTTGCTGCAAAACCAGACCGCCCTCGCCGCCCTGCACACGCCGCTGCAGGAAGGTCCGTGGCGCACGCTGCTGCTGGTGTTCTTTGCCTCGGCGATCGTGATGCCGCACATGTATCACATGACCTTTACCGAAAATCTCAACCCGCGCTCGCTGGTCAGTGCCAGCTGGGGCCTGCCGCTGTTCCTGCTGCTGATGAGCCTGGCGGTTCCGCTGATTCTCTGGGCCGGACTGAAACTCGGCGCCACCACTAACCCTGAATACTTCACGCTGGGCATCGGCATTGCTGCCAACAGCAAGGCACTGGCGCTATTGGCCTATATCGGCGGCCTGTCTGCGGCCAGCGGCCTGATCATCGTCACGACCCTGGCCTTGTCCGGAATGGCCCTGAACCACCTGGTGCTGCCGCTCTACCAGCCGCCGGCCGAGGGCAATATCTACCGCTGGCTGAAATGGACGCGCCGGGCGTTGATTGTCGCGATCATCATGGCCGGCTACGGTTTCTACCTCTTATTGGGCGCGGAACAGGACCTGGCCAATCTCGGCATCGTCGCTTTTGTCGCCACCCTGCAATTCCTGCCGGGGGTGCTGTCAGTCCTGTATTGGCCAACCGCCAACCGCCGCGGCTTCATCGCCGGCCTGCTCGCGGGCATCCTGGTGTGGCTGGTGACCATGCTGTTACCGCTGGTCGGCAATCTCCAGGGCTTCTACATTCCGCTGCTGAACATGATCTATGTGCTGGATGACACCAGCTGGCACATGGCGGCCATCGCGTCGCTGGCGGCCAACGTGCTGATGTTCACCCTGATTTCATTGTTCACCAATGCCAGCCCGGAAGAAGCCAGCGCCGCCGAAGCCTGTGCCGTAGATAACGTCCGCCGGCCGCAGCGGCGCGAACTGCACGCCGCCTCGCCCCAGGAATTCGCCACGCAACTGGCCAAGCCGCTGGGTGCCAAGGCTGCGCAAAAGGAAGTCGAGCAGGCCCTGCGCGATCTGTACCTGCCATTCGACGAGCGCCGCCCCTATGCGCTGCGTCGACTGCGAGACCGCATCGAGGCGAATCTTTCCGGCCTGATGGGACCAAGCGTTGCCCAGGACATGGTCGAGACGTTCCTGCCCTATAAGGCGGGCGGCGAAAACTACGTCACCGAAGACATCCATTTCATCGAAAGCCGCCTCGAGGACTACCACTCGCGCCTCACCGGCCTTGCTGCGGAACTCGATGCCCTGCGCCGCTACCACCGCCAGACCCTGCAGGAATTGCCCATGGGCGTCTGCTCCCTGGCCAAGGACCAGGAAATCCTCATGTGGAACAAAGCCATGGAGGAGTTGACCGGGATTGCCGCGCAGCGCGTCGTCGGATCGCGGCTGAGCACCATCGCCGATCCCTGGAAAGAACTGCTGCAAGGCTTCATCAACCTTCCGGACGAGCACCTGCACAAGCAGCACCTGGCCCTGGATGGCCAAACCCGCTGGCTGAACCTGCACAAGGCGGCCATCGACGAGCCGCTGGCACCGGGCAACAGCGGCCTGGTGTTGCTGGTGGAAGACTTGACCGAAACCCAGATGCTCGAAGACAAACTGGTGCATTCCGAGCGCCTGGCCAGCATTGGTCGCCTGGCAGCCGGCGTCGCCCATGAGATCGGTAACCCGATCACCGGCATCGCCTGCCTGGCGCAGAACCTGCGCGAGGAGCGCGAGGACGATGGCGAGCTGAAGGAAATCAGCGGGCAGATTCTCGAACAGACCAAGCGTGTATCGCGCATCGTCCAGTCACTGATGAGCTTCGCCCACGCCGGCAGCCATCAGCATAGCGACGAGCCCGTCTGTCTGGCCGAAGTGGCCCAGGATGCAATCGGCCTGCTGGCCCTGAACCGGCGCAATTTCGAGGTGCAGTTCTATAACCTGTGCGACCCCGATCACTGGGTCGAAGGTGATCCCCAGCGCCTTGCTCAAGTGTTGATCAACCTGCTCTCCAACGCCCGCGACGCCTCACCTGCCGGCAGTGCCGTGCGGGTCAAAAGCGAAGCCGGCGAACACACGGTCGACCTGATCGTCGAGGACGAAGGCAGCGGCATTCCGAAGAACATCATGGACCGATTGTTCGAACCCTTCTTCACCACCAAGGACCCTGGCGAAGGCACCGGTCTGGGCCTTGCACTGGTCTATTCCATCGTTGAAGAGCATTATGGACAAATCACCATCGACAGCCCGGCTGATGTTCAAAGCCAGCGCGGCACCCGTATCCGGGTGACCTTGCCGCGTCATGTCGAAGCGACGTCCGCTGTGAACTGAGACCGTCGAGAGTATCGAATCAATGCCGCACATTTTGATCGTCGAAGACGAAACAATTATCCGCTCCGCCTTGCGCCGCCTGCTGGAACGTAACCAGTATCAGGTCAGCGAAGCCGGTTCTGTGCAGGAAGCACAAGAACGATTCACTATCCCCACATTCGACCTGATCGTCAGTGATCTGCGTTTACCGGGCGCACCGGGCACCGAGCTGATCAAGCTCGGCCAGGGCACTCCCGTGCTGATCATGACGAGTTACGCAAGCCTGCGCTCGGCAGTCGACTCGATGAAGATGGGCGCGGTGGACTACATCGCCAAGCCTTTCGATCACGACGAAATGCTCCAGGCTGTCGCGCGTATCCTGCGCGACCGCCAATCGCCGCAGAGCAGTGGCGCTGAGCCGGTGACCGGCAAGGCGACGCCTGGCGCGGCGAAAAACGGAGCCGACAACAGCAATGGCGAGATCGGCATCATCGGTTCGTGCCCGCCCATGCAGGATCTCTACAGCAAAATCCGCAAAGTGGCGCCAACCGACTCCAATGTCCTGATCCAGGGTGAGTCCGGTACCGGTAAAGAACTGGTGGCGCGGGCCCTGCACAACCTGTCCCGACGTGCCAAGGCACCGATGATTTCGGTGAACTGTGCTGCGATTCCGGAAAGCTTGATCGAGTCCGAGCTGTTTGGTCACGAGAAAGGCGCATTCACCGGCGCCAGTGCCGGTCGTGCCGGTCTGGTCGAAGCCGCCGATGGCGGCACCCTGTTCCTCGATGAAATCGGCGAACTGCCGCTGGAAGCCCAGGCGCGCCTGTTACGAGTGTTGCAGGAAGGCGAAATCCGCCGGGTCGGTTCCGTTCAGTCGCAAAAGGTCGATGTACGCCTGATCGCCGCGACCCACCGGGACCTCAAGAGCCTGGCTAAAATTGGCCAGTTCCGTGAGGACCTGTACTACCGCCTGCACGTTATCGCCTTGAAACTGCCGGCGCTGCGCGAACGGGGTGCCGATGTCAACGAGATCGCCACCGCCTTCCTGGCTCGCCAGAGTGCGCGGGTCAATCGCACCGATCTCAAGTTCGCCCCGGATGCCGAACAGGCCATTCGACACTACTCCTGGCCCGGTAACGTTCGTGAACTGGAAAACGCGGTGGAGCGCGCAGTGATTCTGTGCGAGAGCCCGGAAATTTCCGCCGAGCTGCTGGGAATTGACATCGAGTTGAACGACCTCGACGACGATGAATTCATCGGCCTGGCGCCGCAGCAGGGCAATAGCGCGGGTAACACCAGCCATGAGCCGACCGAGGACCTGTCACTGGAAGACTACTTCCAGCACTTCGTGCTCGAGCACCAGGACCACATGACCGAGACCGAACTGGCTCGCAAACTCGGCGTTAGCCGTAAATGCCTGTGGGAACGCCGGCAACGCCTGGGCATTCCGCGGCGCAAGACCGGGGTAGCCAGCGAGAGCTGAATGACCGCTGTCGAGTGTGCGGGTAACAGGCGAATAGGTGAAAAAACTGTTACCTGAGGTTTATCGCGTAACAGAAGCCGGGGCTTACGGTAACGAAGCCCCGGTTTTTTTGGGCCCTCGAAAAGCCCGATAGCCAGCCTAACCCCTTGTTTTGCTGGGCTTCACAAAAGTTGGCACGCACCCTGCTATATGTCTGGTACAAGAACAATAACAAGCAATGCACAAGACAATAAAAATAAGACGAATCGACTCACGCACAATAAAAACAAGACGGCGAGAGGCGCAGCTAACTGATTCTTTTGGAGAGGCGTTGTATTTGGGGCTTGCCCCACGACCAGGCCGAGAACAACAAAAACTGTCCTAAGACAGAGCCTGAACTGGTTGGATCGATAGATCACTGCAGCACAGCGACCAAAGCAATCCGTTTGCTCTTGGCTCCCGATTGGGAGGGTCATGAAGGAAAAACTTCATGGCGAGGGCACTTAATAAAAACAAAAAGCCCGAAACCAATAATAAAAATAGAGCATGCAACTACTTCTTGGGGAGCTTCGGCTCCCCTTGTGGTTTCTGCGATTTGCCTGACCTGTAGGAGCGAGCTGGCTCGCGATGAACCTTCAGGCACAGATGGGGCCCTTGGCTCACCGCGTTACCGATCACATTTTTCGCGAGCAAGATCGCTCCTACAGGTCATATCGCCTGCGTCCTACACCATCCCTCGACTAAATGCTAGAATCCCGGCCCATCATGCGGTCATTCTTCGTTATGGCCGAACATTCCTTCAAACAGTGCATCCCATGCTGAAGAAGCTGTTCCAGTCATTCCGTTCTCCCAAGCGTCATACGCAACACATTCGCAGTACGCCTGAAGTGCTCAACAGCGGCCAACACTCGCTGCAAAAGGGTCAGTTCAGCCGTTACGCGGTGAATATCGTCGAGCGCCTGCAAAACGCCGGCTACCAGGCCTACCTGGTAGGCGGTTGTGTGCGGGACATGATGCTCGGCATCACGCCCAAGGATTTCGACGTCGCCACCAGCGCCACGCCAGAACAGGTCCGCGCCGAGTTCCGCAATGCGCGGATCATTGGCCGCCGTTTCAAGCTGGTGCATATCCACTTTGGCCGCGAAATCATTGAAGTCGCGACCTTCCGTGCCAATCACCCGCAAAACGACGAGGAAGAAGACAGCAATCAATCCTCCCGCAACGAGTCCGGGCGAATCCTGCGCGACAACGTCTACGGCACCCTTGAAGAAGACGCGCAACGTCGCGACTTCACCATCAATGCCCTGTATTACGACCCGGTCAGTGAGCGCATCCTCGATTACGCCAACGGCGTCCACGACATTCGCAATCACCTGATTCGCTTGATTGGCGACCCCAAGCAACGCTATCAGGAAGATCCGGTGCGGATGCTCAGAGCCGTGCGTTTCGCCGCCAAACTCAATTTCGGCATCGAAAAGCACAGCGCCGCGCCGATTCGCGAGCTGGCGCCGATGCTGCGGGAAATCCCGTCGGCACGCTTGTTCGAGGAAGTCCTCAAGCTGTTCCTCTCCGGGCACGCCGCAGACACCTTCGAGATGCTGGTGGACCTGCAGCTGTTCGATCCGTTGTTCCCGGCCAGTGCCGAGGCGCTGGAATACAACCCGACCTACACCCACACGCTGATCAGCGAGGCGTTGGTCAATACTGATCTGCGCATCAAGCAGAACAAGCCGGTGACGCCGGCGTTCCTGTTTGCCGCGCTGCTGTGGCCGGCCCTCCCCGCCCGCGTACTGCGCCTGCAAGAGCGCGGCATGCCACCGATTCCGGCGATGCAGGAAGCTGCCCACGAGCTGATCGCCGAGCAGTGCCAGCGGATCGCTATTCCGAAGCGTTTCACCATGCCGATCCGCGAGATCTGGGACATGCAGGAACGCCTGCCACGCCGCAGCGGCAAACGTGCCGACCTGTTGCTCGACAACCCGCGGTTCCGCGCCGGCTACGACTTCCTGCTGTTGCGCGAAAGCGCGGGTGAGCAGACCGATGGCCTGGGTGAATGGTGGACGGACTACCAGGATGCCAACGACAGCGAGCGTCGCGACATGATCCGCGACCTCAGCGGCAAGGATGAAGGCACAGGCGCCCCACGCAAACGTCGTCGCAGCGGTGGCGCCAAGCGCAAACGCGCGGCCGATGCCCCGAGCGCTACCGGCGAGTAATTGATGGAACGCATCTACATCGGCATGGGCAGCAACCTGGCCGCCCCCGCCGAACAACTGCGCAGCGCCGTCGAGGCGCTGGCGCAATTGCCGCACAGCACGCTGGCCGGGGTTTCCGCGTTCTATCAAAGCGATTCGCTGTTACCCGGGCAACCGCGTTATACCAATGCGGTCGCAGCCCTCGACAGCACTCTCGAGCCGCTGCAACTGCTCGATGCCCTGCAAGCCATCGAGAACGGACAAGGCCGCGAACGCCTGGAACGGTGGGGCCCGCGCACGCTGGATCTCGACATCCTGCTGTTTGGCGACCGCCTGATCGACCAACCTCGCCTCAAAGTGCCGCACTACCAGATGCAGGAACGGGCCTTCGTTCTTTATCCGCTGGCCGAACTGGCACCGGCGGATTTGCGTCTGGCCGATGGTCGCTGCCTCAAGGACTTGCTTCTCGCCTGCCCGTTCGTCGGCCTGGAACGTCTCCCCCCAAATTGATAAAGATCCCTGCGGGAGCGGGCTTGCCCGCGAAGGCGGACCGTCAGTCAACATTGATGTTGAATTCGAAGTCGCTATCGCGGGCAAGCCCGCTCTCACAATGGTTTATGTCGCTTCACCGATCTGCAGCATAAAAACTTGCTGAATCGCATCAGTTACCCCGGTAACACCCCTGCCGTAACAACCCGGTAACACATGCAATTGACTTCCCGGGTTCTCCTCACGACTATAGGCGTCCCGCCGCCGTCAACACGGCGTTACAGGGCGCAATTCAGGCCATAAAAGCACGACAACAGACCGTGCGCCTGTATTCAACGAAGAATCACGCGCGTTACTCGCAGTAGTTTCCACAGCGCCTGAATGAGGAACCTTTTGATGCCAGCCATTACCCTGACCACCCTGCAAGGTCTCAAGCAAAAAGGTGAAAAAATCACCATGCTGACCTGCTATGACGCGACATTCGCCCACGCCTGCAATGAGGCCGGGGTTGAAGTGCTGCTGGTGGGCGATTCCCTCGGCATGGTCCTGCAAGGGCACGACAGCACCCTGCCGGTCAGCACCGCAGAAATGGCTTACCACGTGGCCTGCGTCAAACGCGGCAATTCGGACGCATTGATCCTCGCCGACCTGCCGTTCATGGCCTACGCCACCACTGAACAAGCCATGACCAACAGCGCCCTGTTGATGCAGGCCGGTGCGCATATGGTCAAAGTCGAAGGCGCATTGTGGCTCGCGGATTCGATTCGCCTGCTGGCTGAACGCGGTATTCCGGTGTGCGCGCACATGGGGTTGACGCCGCAGTCGGTGAACATGCTCGGCGGTTACAAGGTCCAGGGCCGGAGCGAAAATCAGGCGCGGCAGATGCGTGCCGACGCCATCTCCCTGGAACAGGCCGGCGCGGCCATGCTGCTGCTGGAATGCGTGCCGAGCGAGCTGGCCGAGGAAATCACCCACGCCGTGAAAATCCCGGTGATCGGCATCGGCGCAGGTCACGCGACCGACGGCCAGGTATTGGTGCTGCACGACATGCTGGGCCTGTCCATCACCGGGCGCGTGCCCAAGTTCGTGAAGAACTTCATGACCGGACAACCCAGCATCCAGGCGGCCTTGAGCGCCTACGTAGCTGAAGTCAAAGCGGCGACTTTCCCAGGCATCGAACACGGATTCTCTGCATGAACACCGTAAAAACCGTACGCGAACTCCGGGCCGCCGTGGCGCGGGCCCGCAGTGAAGGCAAACGTATCGGCTTTGTGCCCACCATGGGCAACCTGCACAGCGGCCATGTCGCACTGGTTACCAAGGCCACCCAGCGGGTGGATTTTGTGGTCGCGAGCATTTTCGTCAATCCGCTGCAATTCGGCGCCGGCGAAGACCTCGACAAATACCCGCGCACCCTCGCCGCCGACCAGGAGAAACTGCTCCAGGCCGGCTGCCACCTGCTGTTCGCGCCTGGCGTCGAGGAAATGTACCCCGATGGCATGGCCGGGCAGACGCGGGTCAGTGTGCCGCAACTGTCCGAAGGCTTGTGTGGCGCCAGCCGCCCTGGGCATTTCGAAGGCGTGGCAACGGTCGTCAGCAAGCTGTTCAACATGGTTCAGCCGGACCTGGCGATCTTCGGCCAGAAAGACTTTCAGCAACTGGCGGTGATCAAGTCACTGGTACATGACCTGAATATGCCGATCCAGATCATCGGCGAGCCGACCGTGCGTGCGGCCGACGGTCTGGCACTGTCGTCGCGTAACGGGTTCCTCAGTGAAGAACAGCGGGCCGTCGCGCCGGTTGTGTATCGCACGCTGAGCGAGATCGCCGAGGCGATCAAGCAAGGTGATCGCGACTATCCGGGGCTGATCCACGCCAAGTTGCAGCAACTGCAAGCGGCCGGGCTGCGCCCTGATTACCTGGAAATTCGCCAGGGGCAAAACTTGCGTCCCGCGACTTCCGAGGATCGGGATGTGGTGATTCTGGTCGCAGCGTTCCTGGGCACAACCCGGTTGATCGACAACCTGCACCTGAACCTGGACGCGCTCGCCTGAGCACCGCGCCTCCCCTGGGAGCGGGTTTGCTCGCTCCCACAGGGGATCTGCCTCAGCTTTCACTACCCAATTTCGACCCGGGATAACAAAAAAATGCACGCCATCATGCTCAAGGCCAAGCTGCATCGCGCCGAAGTCACCCACGCTGTTCTCGATTACGAAGGCTCTTGCGCGATCGACGGCGAATGGCTGGACCTGTCCGGCATCCGTGAGTACGAACAGATCCAGATCTACAACGTCGACAACGGCGAGCGCTTCACCACCTACGCGATCCGCGGGGAAGAAGGCTCGCGCATGATTTCGGTCAATGGTGCCGCAGCGCACAAGGCCAAGGTTGGCGATCGCGTGATCATCTGCGCCTACGCCCATTACAGCGAAGCCGAGTTGCTCAACTTCAAGCCGCGCATGCTCTACATGGCACCAGGTAACGAACTGAGCCACACCAGCAACGCCATCCCGGTTCAGGTCGCCTGATCGAACCAGAAACACCTTTTCCTTCCGTTTGTCGGCTCGTCCCCAGTCTTCATGTATAAAAAAGTACCGGGGACGGGTCAGACAAAGTCAAGACAGATCGCAGCGCGAGGGTTACTGTATTCGCCCTGCGCCACGAAAACGTGACGACGCAGTTGACCGGACGCCCACCCGCAGCGATCCGGTATTTTTAGTGTTCAAAAGCCGTTCAAGTAAAAAGGAAACCCGCAGCGATGGCGTACTACCGCACTCCTCACGACGTGACCGCTCTGCCCGCCTGGCAAGCGTTGAATGATCACCGCCAAGCCATGCAGGATTTCAGCATGCGCGAAGCGTTTAATGCCGATCCGCAGCGCTTCACGCAATTCACCCTCAGCAGCTGCGGCCTGTTTCTCGACTATTCGAAGAATCTGATCAACGCCGAGACCCGCAACCTGCTGGTGGGCCTGGCCAATGAGGTCGACCTCAAGGGCGCGATCAAGTCGCTGTTCGAAGGCGAAATCGTCAACTCGTCCGAAGGGCGCCCTGCGCTGCACACCGCCCTGCGTCGCCCCGTGGGCGACAAGTTGTCGGTCAACGGCGTCAATGTGATGCCGGAAGTACACAAGGTGTTGAACCAGATCACCGATCTCGTGGGCCGCATCCACGACGGTCTGTGGCGCGGTTACACCGAGAAGCCAATCACTGACGTGGTGAACATCGGCATCGGTGGCTCGTTCCTCGGCCCGGAGCTGGTGTCCGAAGCACTGTTGTCCTACGCCCAGAAAGGCGTGCGCTGCCATTACCTGGCGAACATCGACGGCAGCGAATTTCACGAACTGACCATGAAGCTGCGGGCCGAGACCACGCTGTTCATCGTCTCGTCCAAATCCTTCAATACCCTCGAGACCCTGAAGAACGCCCAGGCTGCACGCGCCTGGTACCTCGCCCAGGGTGGTTCGGAAGCCGAGCTGTATCGCCACTTCATCGCGGTCTCGAGCAACAACGCCGCTGCCGTGGCCTTTGGCATTCGCGAAGAAAACATCTTCCCGATGTGGGACTGGGTTGGCGGGCGTTACTCGCTGTGGTCGGCCATCGGCCTGCCGATTGCCCTCGCCATTGGCATGTCGAACTTCAAGGAACTGCTGTCTGGTGCCTACACCATGGATCAGCATTTCCAGAGCGCACCTTTCGAACAGAACATGCCGGTGCTGCTGGCATTGCTCGGCGTCTGGTACGGCAACTTCTGGGGCGCGCAGAGCCACGCGATCCTGCCGTACGACCACTACCTGCGTAACATCACCAAGCACTTGCAGCAGCTGGACATGGAATCCAATGGCAAGAGCGTCCGCCAGGATGGCACGCCGGTTAACACTGACACCGGGCCGGTCATCTGGGGCGGCGTTGGTTGCAACGGCCAGCACGCCTATCACCAGCTGCTGCACCAGGGCACTCAACTGATCCCGGCGGACTTCATCGTGCCGATCGTCAGCTTCAACCCGGTATCCGACCATCACCAGTGGCTGTACGCCAACTGCCTGTCCCAGAGCCAGGCACTGATGCTCGGCAAGACACTCGCCGAAGCCGAAGCCGAGCTGCGTGACAAAGGCGTGAGCGAAGAAGACGTACACAAGATCGCGCCGCACAAGGTGATCCCGGGCAATCGTCCGAGCAACACCCTCGTGGTAGAGCGCATCAGCCCGCGTCGTCTCGGCGCGCTGGTGGCGATGTACGAGCATAAAGTCTTCGTGCAGAGCGTGATCTGGGGCATCAATGCCTTTGACCAATGGGGTGTGGAGCTGGGCAAGGAGCTGGGCAAAGGCGTCTACAACCGCCTGGTTGGCAGCGAAGAAACGCCGGCTGACGATGCCTCTACCCAGGGTTTGATCAACTACTTCCGCGGTCGTCACCGCGGTTAACCTGACGCCGTTCCTGCGGGGGTACTAACCTTGTAGGAGCTGCCGAAGGCTGCGATCTTTTGATTGTGCTTTTGACAATCAAAAGATCGCAGCCTTCGACAGCTCCTACGAGGGTCGCGCTGCTCCCCTCTTGTCGTGCAAACAAGAATAAGGAACCGTCATGTTCGATATCAGCACGCTCCCCAAAGCCGATGCCGTCCGCCGGGCTGCGAATCTCAGTCAAGACGACTATCAGCGCCTGTACCGCCAATCCATCGAACACCCCAGCATCTTCTGGGCAGAACAAGCGACACGCTTCCTCGACTGGAGCGCGCCATGGGAGACCGTGCAGCGCTACAACCTGAAAACCGGCGAAGCCAGCTGGTTTGCCGGGGGCCGGTTGAACGTCAGCTACAACTGCATCGATCGTCATCTGGCACAACGCGGCGATCAGGTCGCCATCATCTGGGAAGGCGACGACCCGGTCGACTCCCTCCAGATCACCTACCGCAAGCTCCACCACCACGTCTGCCGCCTGGCCAATGTGCTCAAGAGCCGTGGCGTGAAGAAAGGCGATCGGGTGTGCATCTACATGCCAATGATTCCGGAAGCCGCCTACGCCATGCTCGCCTGCACGCGAATCGGCGCGGTGCACTCGGTGGTATTTGGCGGATTCTCTCCCGACTCCGTACGCGATCGCATCCTCGACGCTGATTGCCGCACGGTGATCACCGCCGATGAAGGGGTGCGCGGCGGCAAGGTCGTGCCGCTGAAAGCGAAAGTCGACAAGGCGCTGCAAAGTTGTCCTGACGTCAGCACGGTCATCGTCGTCGAGCGCACCCAGGGCGATGTTGAATGGGTTGAAGGGCGTGACCTGTGGTACCACCAGGCCGTGCGCGAGGTCAGCGACGATTGCCCGCCCGAGCCAATGGACGCCGAAGACCCGCTGTTCATCCTCTATACCTCCGGCAGCACCGGCAAACCCAAAGGCGTCCTGCACACCACCGGGGGCTATCTGCTGCAAGCGGCGATGACGTTCAAGTACGTGCTCGATTATCGCGACGAAGAAGTCTTCTGGTGCACCGCTGATGTCGGCTGGGTCACCGGCCACAGTTATATCGTCTACGGGCCGCTGGCCAATGGCGCGACCACGCTGATTTTCGAAGGTGTGCCGAGTTATCCCAGCAGTTCGCGCTTCTGGCAGGTGATCGATAAACACCAGGTCAATATCTTCTACACCGCACCCACCGCCCTGCGCTCGCTGATGCGTGAAGGCCCCGAACCTTTGAAGGAAACCTCCCGCGCGAGCCTCAGATTACTCGGCAGCGTCGGTGAGCCGATCAACCCTGAGGCGTGGGACTGGTATTTCAATACCGTGGGCGAACAGCGCTGCCCGATCGTTGATACCTGGTGGCAGACCGAGACCGGCGGCATCATGCTCAGCCCCCTGGTCAGCGCCCAGCGGATCAAGCCCGGCTGCGCCACTCAACCGATGTTTGGCGTGCAACCGGTATTGCTCGATGACACCGGCAAGGAAATCAAAGGCGCCGGCAGCGGGGTGCTGGCGATCAAGTCCAGCTGGCCGGCGCAGATCCGCAGCGTTTACGGCGATCCGCAGCGCATGGTCGACACCTACTTCAAGCCCTACCCCGGCTACTATTTCACCGGCGATGGCGCGCGGCGGGACGAGGATGGCGATTACTGGATCACCGGGCGCATCGACGACGTGATCAACGTGTCGGGCCATCGTATTGGCACCGCAGAAGTCGAGAGCGCCCTGGTGCTCCACGACAGCATTGCCGAAGCGGCGGTGGTCGGTTACCCGCACGACCTCAAGGGCCAGGGCATCTACGCCTTCGTCACGCCGATGAATGGCACCGAAGCCAATGATCAACTGAAGAAGGAACTGCTGGAGCATGTCAGCAAGGAAATCGGCAGCTTCGCCAAACCGGACCTGATCCAGTGGGCTCCGGCCTTGCCGAAAACCCGTTCAGGCAAGATCATGCGGCGTATCCTGCGCAAGATCGCCTGCAATGAGCTCGACAGCCTGGGCGACACTTCGACCCTGGCCGACCCGAGCGTGGTTGAGGATCTGGTGGATAAACGCCTGAACCAATAACGTATTGCCTGTTACCGCGTGTGGTGGGATCCGCCCTGTAGGAGCGAGCTTGCTCCTACAGTACGCGCGCGCACACCCATTTTTTTGCCTCAGAGTCACCATGGAATTCATCCGCACCCGCATCGAAACGCAGATCATGAGCCTCACGGGCCTGTCACTTGGCACGCTCGACCTGGAGAACCCCAAGGGCGATCCTGGCTTGTTTGGCCCCGACTCGGTGAGCTGGCAGGTGCATGGCGACTTCAGCAGCATGTTGATCGGCGGTATCAGTGCACTCATGTTGCAAGCCCTGCATCCCCTGGCGCTGGCCGGAGTATGGGACCACTCAAATTTTCGTGAAGACATGCTGGGTCGATTGCGCCGCACGGGCCAATTCATCTCTGGCACTACTTTCGGCTCGCGAAAGGATGCCGACTGGCTGATCGAGAAGGTTCGCACCATCCATTTGCAGGTCACAGGCACGGCACCCGATGGACGGCCTTACGCCGCCAGCGATCCGTCTTTGCTGACATGGGTGCATGTGGCGGAAGTCAGCAACTTTCTTGCGGCGCATCTGCGTTACCGCAACCCACAGTTGTCGCTGGCCGATCAGGACCGTTACTACGCCGAGATCGCGCTGATCGCCGAACGCCTGGGTGCCCGGGATGTGCCCCGCTCCCGGCTGGAAATATCCCACTACCTGGAGAGTATTCGCCCGCAACTATTGTGCGATGAGCGCAGTCGCGAAGTGTTGCAGTTGCTGCTCAACGCCCCAGCTCCGAGCCGCCTGGCCAAGCCCTTTGGCGGCCTGATGATGCAGGCCGGAATTGACCTGCTGCCCGATTGGGCCAGTGACATGCTAGGCGTCAGTCAAAGCCCGCTGCAACGCAAGCTGATCCGCGCCAGCATCAATCGAAGTGCGCCGATGCTGCGCTGGGCCGTGCGTAATGGTTCGGTGCAGCGGGCAAAGCGGCGGATGGGATTGCTCAGCTAAAAGCATCGCGAGCAGGCTCGCTCCCACAGGGAAAAATAGTCAAAAATCCAACGTGGGAGTGAGCCTGCTCGCAATGGCAGCACCTCGGTTAACAGCCAAGCTGTTAAACTCCCGCGCCAAATTCCCTCTGCAAGGCGCACAGCATGTCTTCCTTGAATCAGGCGCTGCGCGCCGCCCTCGATCATCGCCAGGACCTGCTCGCCGAGCTGCATCAACAAGGCACCGATTGCTACCGCCTGTTCCACGGTAGTCAGGAAGGCGCCGGCGGCCTGACCATCGACCGCTATGGCCCGCAACTGCTGGTCCAAAGCTTCCACCAGGCGCTGGAACGCGAAGCCCTGCTTGGCCTGCACGCGACCATCAACCAGCACCTGGGCCTGGAGACTCTGCTGGTCTACAACGACCGCTCCCGGGGCAATTCGCGCATTGATCGCGAAGACACCGTCTACCGGGCCGACGAAGCAGCGCTGCAGGACCTGATCGGCCACGAGTGGGGCCTCAACTATCGAGTTCGCGGCCGTCATGCCGGACAGGATCCGCTGCTGTTCCTCGACCTGCGTAACACCCGCGGCTGGGTCAAGGCGCACAGCCAAGGCAAAAGCGTACTCAACCTGTTCGCCTACACCTGTGGCGTCGG
This sequence comes from Pseudomonas sp. Y24-6, assembly GCF_020295325.1. Lineage (NCBI taxonomy): Bacteria > Pseudomonadati > Pseudomonadota > Gammaproteobacteria > Pseudomonadales > Pseudomonadaceae > Pseudomonas > Pseudomonas sp. Y24-6. The sequence goes on from NZ_JACBXG010000006.1 coordinate 36,496, forward strand.
CCTCAGCGCCGCAGCCGGCGGCGCGCGGGAGGTGTGCAACCTGGACTTCGCCGAGGGTAACCTGGCGGTCGGGCGCGAGAATGGTCTGCTTAACCCGCAACTGCCGACCATGGAATTCATCCAGTCCGATTATTTCCCGGCGATCCGCCAACTCGCGGGCCTGCCCATCAGCCAGCGTCGCGGCCACAAGCTTCCCGCTTACCTGCGCCTGGAGCAGCGTCAATACGACCTGGTGCTGCTCGACCCACCTGCCTGGGCCAAGAGCGCTTTCGGCACCGTCGACCTGCTGCGCGACTACCAGAGCCTGCTCAAGCCGGCGCTGCTGAGCACGGCTGATAACGGTGTGCTGATCTGCTGCAACAACCTGGCGAAAGTCAGCATGGAGGACTGGCGCGAACAGGTTTTGCGCTGCGCGCAGAAAGCCGGCCGACCGGTTCGCGAATGGACCGTAATGACCCCCGGCGTGGACTTTCCGTCGATGGATCAGCAGCCGCCGCTGAAGACCTTGATCCTGCAACTCTGAAATTCTTCGACTTTTTCATATCAAACCTGCAAAGCGCGACCACTTCGGAACCAGAATCGCGTGCCATACTCCAAGGCACTCCGATTCCGACAGATGAAGCCGCACATGCCCAAAGGATTGATCCGCGCCATTGGCGCCTTGTTGACTGCTCTGGCTCTCTACAGCCTGCTGGGGTTTCTGATTTTGCCGGGCATCGCGTTGCGGGTCGCCAATCAACAATTGGCCAATTACGCAACGGTGCCTGCGCACATCCAGCGCATCGAACTCAATCCGTTCAGCCTGGAATTAACGCTGTGGGGACTGATCGTTGGCGAACCGGGCAAGGAGCAGGTCGGTTTCGAACGGCTCTACGCCAACCTGCAGATCGACAGCCTGTGGACCAAGGCGCTGCACCTGTCCGACATTGAGCTGAACAAACCCAAGAGCGAAATCCTGTTCGACAAGGAAGGCAAACTCAATCTGCTCGGTCTCTTCAAAATTCCCGCCAGCGAACCGGTCCCGCCGGATCCGGATGCAAAGCCGTTTCCGCTGCGAATTGAACGGATCAAACTGGCTGATGGCGTGGTGCATTTCAAAGATGCCCGGCCCAGCGAACCTATCGAGTTTCTCTACGACAAACTCGACTTCGAACTGAAGAACCTCAGCACCCTGCCCGAAGACAGTGCCGACATGACGCTGGTGGCCGCCGGTCCCAACGGCGGGCAGATCGACTGGACAGGCAACTTCAGCCTCATCCCGATCGCCTCCGAAGGCAAACTGAAGATCACCGACGGCAGGATGAAGGCGTTCTGGCCTTATGTGCGCGATTCGGCACCCTTGGTGCTCGAAGACGGCGTCTACAGCCTGAGCACCGACTACAAGCTCAACCTGTCCAAGCAAACCGAGCTGCTGCTGAGTAACCTCGCGCTCAGTGTCTCCCCCTTCGCCATCAAGGCCCCGGACGGGCGGCAATTGGCAAAGCTGGAACGACTGGACGTCACTGAAACCACCATCGATCTGGCCAAACAACAGGTTGTCGTCGGCAAGATCCGCAGCAACAAACTGGAAACATGGGCCGCGCTGGAGTCCGATGGGCAACTCGATTGGCAAAAACTGTTCGCCAGCCAACCGTCCAAAGCGGCCGCCAAAGCCAAGGCCGAACCCGCCAGCACCCCGGCGGCCGCGGACTCGCCGAAACCCGAGCCGGCAGCGCCGGGCAAACCCTGGCAAGTGCTGCTCAAGGACGTGCAACTGCGCAATTACCAGGTGCATCTGGCGGACCGCAAGGCACAGCCCGCCGTAGAGCTGGACCTGAGCCCGCTGAACGTCGACCTGCAGAATTTCGACAGCCTCAATGGCGCGCCTTTCAACCTCAAGCTCGACACCGGCGTCGGCAAGCAAGGCAAGCTCACCGCAGACGGCGTGGTCAACCTGGCCCCGGTCACTGCCAATTTGAAGGTGCAGACCAAGGACATCGACCTGCGGGTCGCCCAGTCTTACATCAACCCGTTCATTCGCCTGGAACTGCGCAGCGGCATGCTGGGCAGTGATCTGGCGGTCGACCTGAAAAGCACCGAGCCGCTCGCCTTCAGCGTCACCGGCCGCGCCCAGGTCGATCAGCTGCATACCCTCGACACCCTCAAGACCCGCGACTTCCTCAAGTGGCAACAGGTGGTGGTCGAAGGCCTGAACTACCAGCATGGCGACAGCCTGTCGATCGACAAGGTCAACCTGTTCCAGCCGTACGTGCGTTTCATGATCAATGATGACCGCACCACCAACGTCGATGACCTGCTGATCCCGCAACCGGCCGATGCCAGCACCAAGGGTGCAGCCGCCAAACCGGCCAGTAAGGACAAGCCGCTGGGCATCCATGTGGGCGGCATCGCCATCAATGATGGTTCGGCCAACTTTGCCGACTTCAGCCTGACCCCGAATTTCGCCACGGCCGTCCAGCAGCTCAACGGTGCCATCGGCACCATCGACAGCCGTCAGGCGAAACCCGCCAGCGTTGACGTCAAGGGCAAGGTCGATCGCTACGCGCCGGTGACCATCAAGGGTGCAGTCAACCCATTCGACCCGATGGCCAGCCTCGACATCGCCACCAGTTTCAAGCGAGTGGAACTGACCACGCTGACGCCCTACTCCGGCAAATTCGCCGGGTATCGCATTCGCAAGGGCCGGCTCAACCTCGACCTGCACTACATGATCACCAAAGGCCAGCTGAAGGCCGAAAACAAGGTGGTGGTCGAGCAACTGCAACTGGGCGAAAAAGTCGACAGCCCCGACGCCGTCAGTCTGCCGTTGAAACTGGCGATCGCCCTGCTCAAGGACGTCGACGGCAAGATTTCCATCGAGCTGCCGGTGACCGGCGATTTGAACAATCCGCAGTTCAGCGTGATGCCGATTGTCTGGCAAACCCTGCGCAACCTGATCGTGAAAGCCGCTGCCGCGCCATTCAAGCTGATCGGCGGCCTGGTCAGCGGTGGCGGCTCCCAGGACCTGGGCACCGTCTCCTTTGCCCCAGGTTCCAGTGAGCTGAGCAAGGACGCCGAGGCCGCTTTGGTCAAGCTCTCGCAAGCCCTCAAGGAACGCCCGGCGCTACGCCTGGAAATTGAAGGCACTGCGGCCGCCCGCAGCGACGGCCCACTGATCGCCGAGCAACGGCTTGAGCGGGAATACCAGTACAACTACTACAAGATGCTCCAGCGTCGCGGCGACAAAGTACCGGCCAACGCCGGGTTGCTGCAGGTACCGGACAGCGAGAAAGGTCCGTTGCTGGAAGGCATCTACCGCACTCGCCTGAAGACCCAGCCGCCTGCCGAATGGAAAGACCTGGGCAAGGAAGAGCGCACTGCGAAGATGCGCGAGGCCGTGATCAGGTTCTGGAGTTCCAACGACGTGCTGTTGCGTCAGCTTGGTCAGGATCGCGCCAGCAGCATCAAGGATTACCTGGTCGACAAGTGCCAACTGGCCGACGACCGTGTGTACTTCATCGACGCCACGCTCGGCGAACCGCAGAGCGACGGCCGAGTCATTACGCCCCTGCACCTGGATGCCGAATGATGATCCGAATACACGCACTTGGCCTGGCTCTGCTGATATTCGCCGGGCAGGCCTGGGCAGCCGACACCCTGCGCTGCGGCAGCCAACTGATCAGCGTCGGCGACCGCACTGCAGAGGTTCTGCAAAAATGCGGCGAGCCGGTCGCCCGGGACTCGCTGGGCTACAAGCGCAGCGTGAACCGGCGCGAGGAGTACCAGGTAGAGGAATGGACCTACGGGCCGAACGGCGGGATGTATCAGTTCTTGCGATTTGAAGGTAATCGCCTGGTGCAGATCACCAGCAAACGCGGCCTGTAGAGGGCGCGGGCGCAGGGCGTAGGAACCTGTGTAGGAGCTGTGTAGGAGCTGTCGAGTGAAACGAGGCTGCGATCTTTTCCTCCAGACAGAACAGAAATCCTTTCCTGCCGACACAATAAAACAGGCCCCGACACGAATGCCGGGGCCTGTAATGGTCACATCCTTATGACCTTTCGCATGAACTCCAAAGCAGCAACAGACGTATCGCTCAGCCCGCCTGTCGCGCCTTCTCCCGGTCCAGGCGAGAAGCCTTGCCTTACTCGGCTTTCAGGCCGTCAGCGGAGACCGCTTTGACGCCTTTGATTTTCTTGGCGATAGCTACGGCCATATCTTTCTGAGCGTCAGTCACAGCAACGGTGGACGACAGGGATACTACGCCTTTGTTGGTCTCGACTTTGATGTCGGTACCAGGAATGCCTTTTTCGGTAACCAGGTCAGCTTTGACTTTGGTGGTGATCCAGGTATCGGAAGTAGCTTCTTTGGCTTCGGTCATTTCACCAGCCGCCAGCACCATAGGTGCCTGGGTAGCCTGGGTAGTTTGTGCAAATGCGGAACCGGCCATGGTCAGGGTCAGCGCGGTAGCAGCAGCGGCAGTGATAGCGAACTTCTTCATACGAGTAACTCCTGTTTTTCTGGAAAGTCTGCTGCATGTCTTGTCAGCAGGGTTACTGGGTATATTGCGAACGCTGTGCCAACTTTGAAACGTAAAAAAAATCGTTATATATCAATGGCTTGGTATTTTTGACGATTTTCGAAATCATGCAAATTGCATGAGTTGGAATATATCGACATGCAAGTTGCGGGTTTTGACGTGGGCCTAAGGCCATGAATTGTGGGAGGTTTTCCATCTACGCCTGATCGCTGGCGAATTCTCAAAAAAAAAGCCCCCGTCTTTCGACGGAGGCATTCAGATACCAGCTTTTAACTAGCAGTCAGGAAGCCGTGCAGCCTGCCGGTGCGAATTCGGAAGTTACGCTTGTAGCGCACGTCCACCCTTTGGCAGCATCTCGGGTCAGCGTCACCGTCGCACCAGAAATGGCTGCAGGTGGGCTCTTTACTGTGCAAAGGATGCCCGAAGCAGTACCGGTAACGGCAGTGATCGTGCAATTTTGCGAAGCGGAAGCATTGGGCGCAAAAGTGTCAACGCTAGGAGATGCTGTCCCCGAGTTGACTGCATCTTCATACGCAACCTTCAGTGCTGAGATTTCAGCTGCAGCTGCTGTCATCTTCGCCCGAGCCTGATACTTCGAATAAGCCGGAATGGCAAACGTCGCGAGAATCCCGATTATCGCCACCACGATTAGCAGCTCGATCAGGGTAAAACCTTTTTGGTTATTCATAGAAAACTCCATGCATGAGTCGGAATCTCATGATCTGGATTATCTCCAGCACAGCCCATGCCAATTGCCGACTCCCCCGCTGGCTTGGGCGCCGGCTTCTGTCAGGCCCTTCCGAAGCCCTGGAAAACCGCACTAACTGACATTTTTTGTCACTTCTACAGCCATGGTTTGGCTCCGTCCCTTGACTAGGCTATAAGTCATGAACTGTCTGCGTCCGGTATCCCAATGAATGACATCGCTCTTAGCGGCCTGGCCAAACAATTGGTCCTGGCCGAACTGCTGACTGATAAAAGCGCGCAACAGGCGTATCAGCAAGCCCAAAGAAACCGTACCTCGCTGGTCACCCATCTGGTGCAGAACAAGCTGGTGAAGAGTCGACAAGTCGCCGAAATTGCTTCCGAACATTTCGGCATGGCCCTGTTCGATCTCAATGCCCTCGACAAGGAAGCCCTGCCCAAAGGGCTGATCAGCGAGAAGCTGGTTCGCCAGCACCACGTGCTGCCTCTGTGGCGGCGCGGCAACAAGCTGTTCATTGGCGTGTCCGACCCCAGCAATCACCAGGTCATCAATGACATCCAGTTCAGTACCGGGCTGACCACCGAAGCCATCCTGGTCGAGGACGACAAGCTCAGCGATGCCATCGACAAGCTCTTCGACTCCCAGTCCACCGGGCTGGAAGATATGGCCGACGTCGACCTCGACGGCCTGGACATCGAATCCGCTGACGACCGCCAGGACCCTATAGGCGGGCAGGATGCCGATGACGCGCCCGTGGTGCGCTTCGTTCACAAGATGCTGCTCGACGCGATCAAGAGCGGTTCTTCCGACCTGCACTTCGAGCCCTACGAAAAGAGCTACCGCGTGCGCATGCGCACCGACGGCATGCTGCGCGAAGTCGCCAAGCCGCCGATTCAACTGTCAGGACGTATCGCCGCACGCCTGAAGGTCATGGCCAGTCTCGACATCTCCGAGCGCCGCAAACCCCAGGACGGGCGGATCAAGATGCGCCTGTCCAAGAGCAAGTCCATCGACTTCCGGGTCAACACCCTGCCGACCCTGTGGGGCGAAAAGGTGGTGATCCGGATCCTCGATCCCTCCAGCGCCCAGATGGGCATCGACGCCCTGGGTTACGAGCCGGTACAAAAAGACCTGTACATGGCCGCGCTGAAGCAGCCACAGGGCATGATCCTGGTCACCGGGCCCACGGGCTCGGGCAAGACCGTGTCGCTCTACACCGGGCTGAACATCCTCAACACGGTGGACATCAATATCTCCACCGCCGAGGACCCGGTGGAGATCAACATGGAAGGTATCAACCAGGTGAACGTCAATCCCCGGCAAGGCCTGGATTTCGCCCAGGCCCTGCGCTCCTTTCTGCGCCAGGACCCGGACGTGATCATGGTCGGCGAGATTCGCGACCTCGAGACCGCGGAAATTGCCATCAAGGCGGCCCAGACCGGACACCTGGTGTTGTCGACCCTGCACACCAACAGTGCGGCAGAGACCCTTACCCGCCTGCAGAACATGGGCGTACAGGGTTTCAACATCGCCACCTCGGTGAGCCTGATCATCGCCCAACGCCTGGCACGCAAACTGTGCAGCCATTGCAAGAAACCCATTGATATTCCCCGGGAGGCCTTGATCAAGGAAGGGTTTCCCGAGGCCCGCATCGGCTCCTTCACCATCTATGAGCCGGTTGGCTGCGATCTGTGCAATGGCGGCTACAAGGGCCGGGTGGGGATTTACGAAGTGGTCAAAAACACCCCGGCGCTGCAACACCTGATCATGGCCGAAGGCAACTCGCTGCAAATCGATATCCAGATGCGCAAGGACGGTTTTGATGACCTGCGTACTTCCGGGCTGCACAAGGCCATGCAGGGTATTACCAGCCTTGAAGAAATCAACCGGGTCACCAAGGACTGAACATGGCGGTCAAAGCAGCGAAACTCAGCGTCTACGCCTGGGAAGGCACGGACAGGAAAGGCACGAAGATGACCGGCGAACTGAACGGTCAGAGCCCGGCGCTGGTCAAGGCGCAGTTGCGCAAGCAAGGCATCAACCCGGGCAAGGTACGCAAGAAGTCGGTGTCGATTCTCAACCTGGGTAAACGCATCACGGCCCAGGATATAGCCCTGTTCACCCGGCAGATGGCGACGATGATGAAAGCCGGCGTACCGCTGCTGCAATCGTTCGACATCATCGGCGAGGGCTTCGAGAACCCGGCCATGCGCAAGCTGGTGGACGAGGTCAAACAGGAGGTCGCGGCGGGTAACAGCTTTGCCGCGTCCCTGCGCAAAAAGCCGCAATATTTTGACGAGCTCTACTGCAACCTGGTGGACGCGGGCGAACAGGCCGGCGCCCTGGACACCCTGCTGGAACGGGTGGCGACCTACAAGGAAAAAAGCGAGAGCCTCAAGGCCAAGATCAAGAAGGCCATGACCTATCCGCTGGCCGTGGTGTTCGTCGCGATCATCGTCACCGGAATTCTGCTGGTCAAGGTCGTGCCGCAGTTCGAATCGGTGTTCAAGGGCTTTGGCGCCGAGTTGCCGGCGTTCACCGTGATGGTCATCGGTCTCTCCGAATTCCTCCAGCAATGGTGGTGGCTGTTGCTCGGCGTCCTGATTGCGGGGTTCTTCGGGGTGCGCCGCGCCTTCAAGACTTCCCAGGCATTGCGTGATCGCACCGACGTCTGGCTGTTGAAGCTGCCCCTGGTCGGCACCCTGCTGTATAAATCGGCCGTGGCCCGCTACGCCCGCACCCTCTCCACCACCTTCGCCGCCGGTGTGCCGCTGGTGGAGGCCCTGGAATCGGTGGCCGGCGCCACCGGCAACATCGTGTTCAAGCGTGCGGTGCTGCGGATCAAGCAGGACGTATCGACCGGGATGCAGCTGAACTTCGCCATGCGTACTTCCGGGGTTTTCCCCAACATGGCCATCCAGATGGCAGCCATCGGCGAAGAGTCGGGCGCCCTCGACGACATGCTCGACAAAGTCGCGAGCTTCTACGAGGACGAGGTCGACAACATGGTCGATAACCTCACCAGCTTGATGGAGCCGTTTATCATGGTGGTGCTGGGGGTTGTCGTCGGCGGCCTGGTGGTTGCGATGTACCTGCCTATCTTCCAACTCGGCGCAGCGATCTGACATGCCCTTGAATGAAATTCTGCAGCACTCCCCACTGGGCTTCGTCGCTCTGGCCCTGGTGCTTGGCTTGCTGGTGGGCAGCTTCCTGAATGTGCTGGTCTGGCGGCTGCCCAAAATGCTCGAGCGTGAATGGCGCCTGCAAGCACAAGACATGCTCGGCCATCCCGCTCCTGCGCCACTGCCGACTTACAACCTGATGCTGCCTCACTCCCAGTGCCCGCACTGTGGCCATTCGATCCGGGCGTGGGAGAATATCCCGGTCATCAGTTACGTGTTTTTGCGCGGCCGCTGCTCCGGCTGCGCTGCGCCGATCAGCAAGCGCTACCCGTTGACCGAGCTGGCCTGTGGCCTGCTGTCAGGGTTCATCGCCTGGCATTTTGGCTTCGGTTGGCCGGCCTGCCTGGTGCTCTTCCTGACCTGGGGCCTGCTGGCCATGAGCCTGATCGACGCGGAGCATCAATTGCTCCCGGATGTCCTGGTATTGCCGCTGATGTGGCTGGGTTTGATCGCCAACAGTTTTACCCTGTTCGTGCCGCTCCACGAAGCGCTGTGGGGCGCGATCGCCGGTTACATGGTGCTGTGGTCGGTGTTCTGGGTGTTCAAGCTGGTGACCGGCAAGGACGGCATGGGCCACGGTGATTTCAAGCTGCTGGCGATGCTCGGCGCCTGGGGCGGCTGGCAAATCCTGCCCCTGACGCTCCTCCTGTCTTCCCTGGTTGGCGCCATCATTGGCGTGGCCATGCTGCGTATGCGTAACGCAAAAACCTCGACGCCGATGCCCTTTGGGCCCTATCTGGCAATTGCCGGCTGGATTGCCTTGCTCTGGGGTGGTCAAATAACCGACTTCTATTGGCAGTTTGTCGGTTTGAAATGAGTACCCCTGTGGAAAAACCCTGGATTCTTGGCCTGACCGGCGGCATCGGCAGCGGCAAAAGCGCGGCCGCCCAGCACTTCATTGACCTGGGCGTGCACGTGATCGATGCCGACCATGCCGCGCGCTGGGTGGTTGAACCCGGTCGCCCGGCGCTGGCGCAGATCGCCGGGCACTTCGGTGCCGGCGTGCTGCAAGCCGACGGCCAACTCGACCGCGCGGCGTTGCGTAAACTGATCTTCGAAGTTCCCGAAGAACGTCGCTGGCTCGAGGCGCTGCTGCATCCGCTGATCGCCAGGGAAATCAGCGATCACCTGGCCAAGGCACAATCGCGCTATGCGATTCTGGTTTCGCCATTGCTGATCGAGTCCGGCCAGTACGCCATGACCCAGCGGGTGCTGGTGATCGATGCGCCCGAGCAGCTGCAGATAGAACGCACCTTGCAGCGCGACCAGACCAGCGAACAGCAAGTCCAGGCGATCCTCAAGGCACAGTCCAGTCGCCAGGACCGCTTGAGCCATGCCGACGATGTGGTGGTCAACGACCGCGACCTCGCCTGGCTGCACAGCGAGGTCGAGCGCCTGCATCACTTTTACCTAACATTGCGTGGAGGCCAGTCATGAGCCAAACCCCAACCGTCAACTGCCCCACCTGCGGCGCCCCGGTCGAATGGAGTGCTGACAGCACCTTCCGGCCGTTCTGTTCGGACCGCTGCAAACTGATCGACCTGGGCGCCTGGGCGTCGGAAGAACACAAGATTCCGGTGAGCCCGGATGCCGAAGATGACCTGTTCAGCGAGGACTTTGAACCTCGTCATTGATGGCCGGCCTGCACGACGTCGGCCGCCAGGTGAGGATCATGCCTTGGGGTCGTCGTCTTTCCATGGCGCGGACAGGTAGCGCGTGCGATTGAAGGTTTCAAGCCACTCGGGGCTGAACACCACCAGTGCGCTGACGATCATGCCGTTGATAAACGCCTCGGGAAAAATGATCAGCCACAGGTAACCGATGAAATCCTCCAGCCAGTAAGGCATCACGAAGCGCTCGTCGAACCACAGCAACCACAGCGCCAGCAGCAGGCACAGCAGGGCCGAAAGCGCTGCGGCGAAAAACCCGGATACGAAGATGTAGACGAAGGGATTACGCGGTTGTGCGCGCTCGACCAGGATGGCGCAGCACTCGGTAATCAACACCGGCAGCATGATCAGCAACGCACCGTTCACCCCCATCGCCGCCAGGTCCTGGCGCCCGAGCATGATCAACCCCGCTTGCGCAACAAACCCGCCGACTATTGCCAGTGGCCAGTCGAGCAATAGGGTCACCGCAGTCATGCCGAGAAAGTGATAGGACACGCCCGTATCAAAATCCCGCCTGACCAGCCATAGCATGAACAGGGCGAACACAGTACCAAACAACAGGTGCTGGCGGCGGCGATCGCTGAACAGTTCGACCCAGGGCGAGCGCGCAATGGCCCAGAGCAGAATCGGAACGTAGATCACCCATCCGATGGTCAGGGTTTCGGCTGACAGTAGCTCGGCGCCGATCATGGCTGTGCTTGCTCCTTTTCCGTACCGGGAGGATTTTCAGTCTACACCGTGCTGGTTGCACCGCACCGATCGAAGTGGACACCATCGATTGTTACGTACCCTGCAACGCTGAATCGGCCCCGCCCCCCTTTATCCAATGGAGGCAAAGACTAAAATTCAACCAACAGAATCAACCAGGAGAATCCAGATGAAAACCCTCACTGCCCTGCTTTTGGCCTTCGTCGCCACCTCGGCCATGGCCGCCAACAACGAACCCGCTGCCACTCCCTACGACCCGGCACACCCGCTGGATATCGCCAAGGTAGTCTCCGTCAGCGACACCCCGACCGGCTGCGATGTCGTACCGGCCACCATGGTCTACATCGATCATCAGGGCCAGACTCAGCGAGTCACCTATCAAGTCATGGGCAATTGCGACCTGTAATCAACGCATCACAGCAAGGTCCATGTGTAGCTGAGGATCAGGCGATTCTCGTCAATGTCACTGCGGTAGTTTGAGCGCGCCATTACATTGCGCACACGAACCCCAACGCCTTTGAGGCTACCACTTTGCACGACATAGCCAAGGTCAAGATCACGCTCGCGGTCCTTGCCCTCGAACCCTTGCCCGGTGTCGACGTTATTACCGGAAATGTAACGCACGGTACTCGTCAAACCCGGCACGCCTAAAGCGGCGAAGTCGTAGTCGTAACGCGCTTGCCACGAGCGCTCGTCAGTGTAGGCAAACTCATAGGTTGGCACCTCGTTGCCCAACGGCGATATGTTGGCAAACACCCGTGGAAAGGCGCTGTCACCGAACATCCCCTGGTAACCGACATAGAACGTATGGCCACCACGCTTGGCCGACAACAGCGAAAAGAACGCCTGGTTGTCGATATTACCCAGCAGTTTTTTGCCATCTTCGCGTGAATCGTAATAACCAATGTTGGCGCCCAGAATCCAGTCACCCGTCGGCTGACTGTGTTTGAGGCCCAGAAAACGCTGGTTGTAGATATCTTCCAACTGCCCGTACCAGGCGCTGACGGAACTGCGTTTATCGTTGAAGGCGTAATCGCCACCGGCAAAATTGAAACCGTCGCTGCTGACCTGACGCTGCGGCACGTGACCCAGCATGGCCTGCATTTTTTCGTCGCCCGCTTCGTTGCGCAGACTGGTGGAGTTCAAGTGACCGCCCTGCAATGTCAGGCCGTTGATCTCACTCGAACTGATGCTCGCACCCTGATAGCTCGGCGGCAGGAGGCGGATATCACTGAACGCCAGCACCGGCACATTAGGTTGCAACTCCCCCACCTTGATTTCGGTTTTCGAGTAGCGGACCTTCAAGGCTGCTTCGAGTCGGCTGTAATCGTTGGCCGCGCGCCCATCATCTTTCACCGGCAGCAAACCGGTATTGACCCGGTCGGGACTGCTGTCGAGCTTGAGGCCGAGCAGGCCGATCACGTCCACGCCAAATCCCACGGTCCCCTGGGTGTAGCCCGATTTGACGTTGAGCATGAAGCCCTGCGCCCACTCTTCAGCCTTCGACTGCCGGTTTGCGCCGACGATGTCGGAGAAGTCCCGGCTGAAGTAGTAATTGCGCGCTTGCAAGGTGGCCGTGGTGTCTTCGATAAAGCCAGCCTCTGCCGCCAGCGCACCGACGGAGAAACTCGAGACGAGCGCCATGGACAACACCGAACCGGTTGTTGGAACAATCTGTTTCATCGTCTTTTCTCTTGTTTTTATTGATCGACAGTCGGGAGTGCTTCAGCCGTTGCATTTTCGCGGCGGGCGTTTAACAGAAGGTGGGTGGCCATGCCGAAAATCAGGCCCCAGAATGCCGCAGACAGTCCGAACAGCGACATGCCCGAAGCCGTAGCAAGAAAGGTGACCAACGCCGCCTCGCGATCACCCGGCACGGCCATTGCGCCGGCCAAAGCCCCGGCAATCGCAGCGAACAACGCCAGGCCTGCGAGCGCCGCAATCAGCTCCTTGGGAAACGCCGAGAACAACGAAACCAGGGTGGCACCGAAGATCCCCAGCACCAGGTAACACAGGCCGCCGACCACGCCGGCCACGTAGCGCTTGTGCGGATCTTCATGGGCATCGCGACCGGTGCAGATGGCCGCCGTAATCGCCGCCAGGTTCAGCCCATGGCAACCGAACGGTGCCAACAACGCCGTGCCCAACGCGCTGCTGGCGATGATCGGCCCGGCAGGCGTGGAGTACCCACTGGCGCGCAAGACCGCCATGCCGGGCACAAATTGGCCGGTCAGTGCCACCATCACCAGGGGCAAGGCGATGTTCAGGGTCGCGCTCAAGGTAAACTCGGGCGTGATCCAGACCGGTGTCGCCAAGCCAATGACCAGTGCTTCGCTGCGCAGATCGCCAGCGGCAAAGGCTATCGAGCAGCCCACCAGCAGCACCATCAACACCGCATACCGAGGCAGCAGTCGCTTGCAGACCAGGTAGGTGACGAACATCGCCAGTACCAGCAGCGGCTTGCCCTGCAACGAGACGAACAACCCGGTGCCGAAGCTGAACAAAATCCCCGCCAGCATCGCTGCGGCAATCGCCGCCGGCAGTTTGCTGATGATCCGGTCAAACGCCCCCGACACCCCGACCAGAAATATAATCAGGCTGCTGACCAGATACGCGCCCACCGCCTCCGGCATGGAAATACCCGGCAGCAGCGCCACCAGCAACGCCGAACCCGGCGCCGACCACGCAATGATCACCGGCACGCGGTAACGCAGGCTCAAGCCGATCCCCAGCACCGCACTGCCGATGGAAATTGCCCAGACCCACGACGACAGCACTTCTCGCGAAAGCTGTGCGCTGTCGGCGGCCTGGAAAATAATCACCAGTGGGCCCGCGTAGGAAATAACCGTGGCGATAAAACCGGCGACAGCGGCCGACAGGGAGAAGTCCCGTAGCAATGATTTCATGACGCTTCGCCGACGGCCCCGGCAGGCTCAACGGCGCGCATGGACTGGGCGTGCCTGGCGCTGCGCTGACTGCTGATGGCAAACACGGTCATGGCAATCGCCGCCACCGCACCGGGCAAGGCAAACGCCATGAAGTTGAGCTGCAGTGGCAGGTTGATGCCAAGCAAGGCACCCCCCAGCAGTGGGCCCACGATCGCGCCATTGCGCCCGATACCCGAGGCCCAGCCCAGACCGGTGGAGCGAATCGTCATCGAATAGAATTGCGCCGCGCAGGCGTACAACAGAATCTGCGAGCCGATGGTGGTGGCGCCGGCGATGGCGATCAGCAGGTACAACAACGGCATCGGGCTGTTGAAGCCAAGCAAGGTGATTGACACGGCCGCCATGGCAAAGAACACCGCCAACACCCGTGGCAGGTTCAGTTTGTCACCCAGCACACCGCCTCCGACCGCGCCGAAAATCGCCCCGAAGTTGAGCACCAGCAGGAAAGACAGGCTCGAACCCAGACTGTAACCGGCGTTGGCCATCAGCTTCGGCAGCCACGAACTCAAGGCGTACACCATCAGCAGGCAACAGAAGAATGCCAGCCACAGCATCAGCGTGCGCAGTGCCCGGCCCTCGCGAAACAATTGCAACACCGGAGTGCCGGTGCCCTTCACTTCGCTCATGTCGAGTTGATCGTCGATGTGCGCGACGTAGGCCGGATCGACCCGCTGAAGAATGTTGCGTGCTTCTTGATTGCGTCCCTGGCGCAGCATGAAACCCACCGATTCAGGCAGGAAGTACATGATCAGCGGCAACAGCAGTAACGGCAGTACCGCGACGTAGAACACTGACTGCCAACCGAAGCTGGGGATCAACACAATACCCAGCCCCGCCGAGAGCATGCCGCCCACGGAGTAACCGCTGAACATGATCGCCACCAGCGTGCTGCGGATTTTCTTCGGCGCGTACTCGTTCATCAGCGCCACGACGTTGGGCATGACCCCGCCGATGCCGAGGCCGGCGATGAAGCGGCACACACCGAACTCGGTGGGATTACGGGCAAACCCGTTGAGTACGGTAAACCCGCTGAATAGCATCACGCAGATCGTGATGGCTTTCTTGCGGCCGATGCGGTCCGACAGCGGTCCGAAAAACAGCGCGCCGAACATCATGCCAAACAAAGCGTAACTGCCCAGCGCTCCAGCCTGCAGGGGCGTCAACCCCCACTCTTTCATCAGCATCGGCAGCACCACGCCGTATATCACCAAATCGTAACCGTCGAAGATGATGATCAGGGCACACCAGAACAGCACCATCCAGTGGAAGCGATTGAAGCGTGCGTTGTCGATAACCTCATGTACGTCAATTTTGCGCATGGCGTTTTTTCTCTTGTTGTTGTTATTTCAGAGCGTCGCAAAAGCGGCTAACGTCCCGTAAAGCCGAGGGTAAAGCTGGCGGACGCGTGGAAATATCCGCTGCGCGCAGATCACTATCCGTTTTTTGCAGGGCCCTGGAGCGGGCGCGAAAAGAGGCTGTCTTGCCGATGGCCGTTGCCCCCGTACAACAAATTGTCTTCTTTGCCAGCGCATTTGAACGCTAAGCTTGGGCTTATGGATGACTCTGATTACTTACGCCTGCTGACCATTGCGGCCGAGCAAGCCAACGCGTTCCTGTCCAATGCCCGCAAATGGGAGCGCGAGCGTTGGGTGTGCCAGCGCCTGCTGCAAGGGCTGAACATTCCCTACCGAGTGGACGAGTTTGCGCCTGCCGGGGAGCCGCCTGATGTGCTGTTTCGGGACGCCAGTTTCGAGGTGTTCTTTGTGCTGGACGAAGGTCGGCGCCTCAACGATGAGTGGCGCGATGAATTGCAGCGTCGGCGCAGTGCGTTTTCCCTGAGCTCGCTGGTGCGTCGGGAGGCGAAGCCCAAGCGCATTCCCGCCAACGAGTTCCTGCTCAGGCTCGCACCGACCTTGCGCAAGAAAGCGCACAACTACAAAGAGCGGGGCATGGACCTTGGGGAGCTCGATATCATCGCCTTCGCCAGCCTCAAGCGCGAAGTGCTGGACCTCAACAGCCATTTTCCACCCCCCACCGAATACTTGCGCCAGGGCTGGCGCTCGTTATCACTGGTGGGGCCGACCTTCGCCAGGGTGCTGTTCGCCCATCCGGATGCTCCCGACTTCCTGCGCAGCAACCTGGGGCGCAGCATCGTCTTCGATGTCGGCATCAGCCTGTGAGTCGCCTGCCCCCATCGGCTATGCTGCGTGCAACCTTTATTGAATCAGCTGTAGCTTTCATACATTCACCAACGTCTATCTGACGAGGGCTTTATGACCAGCCGCCTGAACCCCGACGACCAAAAGCATGTCGAAGAGTACCTGCACTTGTCCCAGCACCGAGTCGAGCGCCGGCCATTCCGGCCGTGGATGCTCCTGGTGATGGTATTGGCAGTGACCATTGGTTTGGGCCTGTTGAGCCGATTTATCAGTTACCTGGCGCTATGAGCCGCGTTGCGCTCGCGAGGGTGACTGCACCGATTTCTTTTAGCCTTGCGAGATATCCCCATGACTCATCGTATTGTCATCGTTGGCGGCGGCGCCGGCGGTCTGGAGTTGGCTACCCGTCTGGGTAAGACTCTGGGCAAGCGCGGCACGGCCAGTGTGATGCTGGTCGACGCGAACCTGACCCACATCTGGAAACCGTTGCTGCATGAAGTGGCAGCCGGCTCCCTGAACTCCTCCGAAGACGAACTCAACTATGTTGCCCAGGCGAAATGGAACCATTTCGAGTTTCAGCTGGGGCGCATGAGCGGGCTCGACCGCGCCCAGCAGAAAATCCAGCTGGCCGCCACTTACGACGAAGCCGGCATCGAACTGGTGCCCGCACGGGAACTGGGTTACGACTCGCTGGTGATCGCGGTCGGCAGCACCACCAACGATTTCGGCACCCAGGGTGCGGCGCAACATTGCCTGTTCCTCGACACCCGCAAACAGGCGGAGCGCTTTCACCAGCAACTGCTCAATCACTACCTGCGAGCCCATGCCGGGCAGACTGACAAAGTCGAGCAGATCAGCGTGGCCATCGTCGGCGCCGGGGCCACCGGGGTCGAGCTGGCAGCAGAGCTGCACAACGCCGCGCATGAACTGGCGGCTTACGGCCTGGACCGGATCAAACCGGAAAACATGCACATCACCCTGATCGAAGCCGGGCCACGCGTCTTGCCAGCCCTTCCGGAGCGCATTGGCGGGCCTGTGCATAAAACCCTGGAGAAGCTTGGGGTCAACGTCATGACCAATGCCGCGGTGAGCGAAGTGACGGCCGACAGCCTGATTACTGCCGACGGCAAAGTCATCAACGCCAGCCTGAAAGTCTGGGCCGCCGGGATTCGCGCGCCGGGGTTCCTCAAGGACATCGACGGCCTGGAAACCAACCGCATCAATCAGCTGCAAGTACTGCCTACGCTGCAGACCACCCGCGACGAAAATATCTTCGCCTTCGGTGACTGCGCCGCCTGCCCGCAACCTGGCACTGATCGCAACGTGCCGCCACGGGCCCAGGCAGCGCACCAGCAGGCATCCTTGCTGGCAAAATCCCTGAAATTGCGCATCGAAGGCAAGGCCTTGCCGGCGTACAAGTACACCGACTATGGCTCACTGATTTCGCTGTCGCGGTTTTCGGCTGTGGGTAACCTGATGGGCAACCTGACCGGTAGCGTGATGCTGGAAGGCTGGCTGGCGCGGATGTTCTATGTGTCGCTGTATCGCATGCACCAGATGGCGCTGTACGGCGCGTTTCGTACTGCGATGCTCATGCTGGGCAGCAAGATCGGCCGCGGCACCGAGCCACGCCTGAAACTGCATTAAGTATTCGGTCCCGTCAGGGCCTGATCGGGAGCAAGCCCGCTCCCACTGGTTATTGTGTCGACCCTGGAATCCGGGTTCGACACTCAACTTGTGGGAGCGTGGCTTGCCCGCGATACAGGTGCCTCGGTAAAACCTGCGAAAACTTCCGTGTCCCATTGTATCCCCCTCCCCGATTCAGCCCCTTCGCATACAAACTCCCCCTTGCACGACACAGTAGCGATACACCCAACCCGCTAAATGGCCACACCCGGGCAAGGCATCCTGCCTGCTCCGGTGATCAGACCCCTTAACGAGCGGTTGTGTCGTGCAACCCAGGAGAATTGAAATGTCCCGTACTGCTAACACCTTTGGCTTGCTCGGCGCGGTTCTGGCCGGTGGCATGGCGTTGTCTGGCTCCGTGTTTGCCTCCCAGCCCCTGGCCCAGGGCTATTTGCTGGCCTCGGCTGACCAGGTGGTGAAAACCCCGGAAGGCAAATGTGGCGAAGGCAAATGCGGTGATGAGTCCATGGCCCAGACTGATACCGATGGGGACGGCAAAGTGTCCCGTGCGGAATTCCTGAAAGTGGCTCCCAAGGCTGATTTCGACAAGATCGACACCAACCATGACGGCCAGATCGACGAGCAGGAAGCCTTTGATAACGTTAAGGCCAACTACGAAGCCAATGGCAAGAAAATGCCCAAGGGATTGTTCGAGCATCTCAAGGACAACAGCTGAGTCCTGAAGCATCGAACCTGCGCCCGGCTTCTCGCCAGCGAAAAGCGGGGCCTTTTTTGCAGGCGCTTTTTGCCCGGCAATTATCAGCAGACAAAAAAAATCCCCGTATCTTTCGATACGAGGATTTTTAATATGGTCGGGGTAAGGGGATTCGAACTCCTGACATCCTGCTCCCAAAGCAGGCGCGCTACCGGACTGCGCTATACCCCGGTAAAAAAAAGGCGACCTTTCAAAGATCGCCTTCTTCGATCAGGGCTTTTGGCCTCTGATCTTAAGATTCGATCCCAGCGTTAACTGGTTTCAAAAATGGTGGGTCGTGTGGGATTCGAACCTACGACCAATTGGTTAAAAGCCAACTGCTCTACCAACTGAGCTAACGACCCAAAAATGGTCGGGGTAAGGGGATTCGAACTCCTGACATCCTGCTCCCAAAGCAGGCGCGCTACCGGACTGCGCTATACCCCGGTATGAAATTGGCTCCGTGACCAGGACTCGAACCTGGGACCCAATGATTAACAGTCATTTGCTCTACCGACTGAGCTATCACGGAACTGCATATTTCAATGACAACATTTGAAGCTTTTACTGCGTCTCTTCGACCCGTCTGCATCGCTGCGTTCGTGTGTCTGAGGCGCGCTATTCTACAATCTTAAGCACCTCTGTCAACCCCCTAATTTGCATTCAAGTTAATGATTTGCAACTTATTTCAGATTCCTGCTTGGGGAGCAGAAACCCTGGCGGGTGACTTACTGCGGGGCGCACTTTACAAGCCTTTTCCTTTGAGTTCAACAGCCTAACGAAAAAAAGGCCTCGCAAAGCGAGGCCTCCCAGGTTTTGTTGCCACCGTGGCTCAGACAAACACGATTTCGTCGTTCTCCACGACACCCTTGGCAGTGTCCCCAGCCATGAACCGACCCGACAGGATCAACTGTGCCAGCGGGTTCTCGATCCAGCGCTGGATGGCCCGTTTAAGCGGCCGCGCACCATATACCGGGTCGTAACCGACAGCGATCAGCTTGTCCATCGCCTCCGGGCTGAGTTCGAGCTTCAGCTCACGTTCGGTCAGGCGGCTGCGCAGACGACTCAACTGGATCTCGGTAATACCGGCGATCTGATCGCGAGCCAATGGCTCGAAAATCACCACTTCGTCGACCCGGTTGATGAACTCCGGCCGGAAGTGCGTGGAGATCGCATCCATCACCGCAGCGCGCTGCGCCTCACGATCGCCCACCAGTTCCTGGATCTGCACCGACCCAAGGTTCGAGGTCATCACGATCACAGTGTTCTTGAAGTCCACCGTGCGCCCATGACTGTCGGTCAGGCGGCCGTCTTCCAGCACTTGCAGCAGGATGTTGAATACATCCGGGTGGGCCTTCTCGACCTCATCCAGGAGGATCACCGAATAAGGCTTGCGACGCACCGCCTCGGTCAGGTAACCGCCCTCTTCATAGCCTACGTACCCTGGTGGCGCACCAATCAGCCGGGCCACGGAATGTTTCTCCATGAATTCGGACATGTCGATCCGCACCATCGCCTCTTCCGTATCGAAGAGAAACTCGGCCAGCGCCTTGCACAGCTCGGTTTTACCCACGCCGGTCGGGCCGAGGAACATGAACGAGCCGCTCGGACGGTTCGGATCGGACAAGCCGGCCCGCGAACGCCGCACTGCGTTGGATACGGCAATCACCGCTTCGTCCTGGCCGATAACACGCTGGTGCAGCAGGCTTTCCATCTTCATCAGCTTGTCGCGCTCGCCTTCGAGCATCTTCGACACGGGGATGCCGGTCCACTTGGACACCACTTCGGCAATCTCCTCCTCAGTGACCTTGCTGCGCAGTAACTGATTTTCGGTTTTGCCGTGCTGGTCGACCATTTGCAGGCTGCGCTCCAGGTCCGGGATCACCCCATACTGCAACTCGGCCATGCGGTTCAGGTCGCCTTTGCGGCGGGCTGCTTCCAGTTCCTGGCGGGACTGCTCGATTTTCTGCTGGATCTGCGCCGAGCCCTGGACTTCGGCTTTCTCGGCGTTCCAGATCTCCTCGAGGTCCGAATACTCACGCTCGAGACGGGCGATTTCTTCCTGGAGTTTTTCCAGGCGTTTCTTCGCCGCGTCGTCGCTCTCTTTCTTCAGCGCCTGGGATTCCACCTTCAGCTGAATCAGACGGCGCTCCAGACGGTCGAGCACTTCCGGCTTGGAGTCGATCTCCATGCGGATGCGGCTGGCGGCCTCGTCAATCAAGTCGATGGCCTTGTCCGGCAACTGACGGTCGGTAATGTAACGGTGACTGAGCTTGGCTGCCGCGATGATCGCGCCATCGGTGATCGCCACCCTGTGGTGAACTTCGTAACGTTCCTTGAGGCCGCGCAGGATCGCGATGGTGTCTTCTTCGCTCGGCTCATCCACCAGTACTTTCTGGAAGCGTCGCTCGAGGGCCGCGTCCTTCTCTATATATTGACGGTACTCATTGAGCGTAGTGGCGCCCACGCAGTGCAGTTCACCGCGTGCCAGAGCCGGCTTGAGCATGTTGCCAGCATCCATCGAGCCTTCGCCCTTGCCGGCACCGACCATGGTGTGCAGTTCGTCGATGAACAGAATGATCTGCCCTTCCTGCTTGGACAACTCGTTCAGCAGCGACTTGAGGCGCTCTTCGAACTCACCCCGATACTTCGCACCCGCGATCAGCGCACCCATGTCCAGGGACAGCAGGCGCTTGCCCTTGAGGCCGTCCGGCACTTCACCATTGATGATGCGCTGGGCCAGACCCTCGGCGATCGCGGTTTTACCCACACCCGGCTCGCCGATCAGTACCGGGTTGTTTTTTGTGCGACGCTGCAGCACCTGGATCGTCCGGCGAATCTCGTCGTCACGGCCGATGACCGGATCGAGCTTGCCGTCTTCGGCACGCTTGGTCAGGTCGACGGTGTATTTATCCAGCGCCTGGCGCGACTCTTCGTGGTTGGCGTCATTGACGGCATCGCCCCCACGCAGGTTGTTGATGGCATTTTCCAGGGCCTTTTTGCTCACGCCCTGCCCCAGCAACAATTTGCCGAGCTTGTTGTTTTCGTCCATCGCCGCAAGCAGTACCAGCTCGCTGGAGATGAACTGGTCGCCCTTCTGCTGGGCCAGGCGATCGGCCTGGTTAAGCAGGCGCGCCAGGTCCTGCGACATATTGACGTCGCCGGTCGGGTTCTGGATTTTCGGCAGCTGGTCGAGCTCTTTGGTCAGCTCTTTTCGCAGGCTGTTGACGTCAAAGCCCACCTGCATCAGCAGGGGCTTGATCGACCCACCCTGCTGTTCGAGCATGGCCTGCATGAGATGCGCAGGTTCAATGCCCGAATGATCAAGGCCGACGGCCAGGGATTGGGCGTCGGACAGGGCTAACTGTAATTTGCTGGTTAAACGGTCTATACGCATAAGTCACCTTCCTTTTGAGCAGGCCGGACCTATAAACATCCTGAATGAAGAAACCTGCCAGATACCCCATTAGATGTGGTCGATTCTGGGAGATTCAAGCGTCTTGAGGTTGACGCAGGTCAGGGAAGTCTAGCGGTTAAGCCAAATAAGGGAGGCAAATCTTCCAGTGCGCGGGTTGCGACGGTAGGAAAAGAAACGCGGATCGGTCACGGTACAGAAACCGCCACCGTAAACAGCCGTGACACCGCGAACGGCCAGGCGCAAACGTGCGAGCTGATAGATGTCGGCCATGAATTTGCCGGCACTGACGCCTGGCGTGAAGGCAACGGCTGCTTCAGGCAACTGCGCCACGAAGGTTTCGCGTACCTCCGGCCCCACTTCGAAGGCCTGTGGGCCTATCGCCGGGCCAAGCCAGACCAGCACTTGTGCTGCCGGCAGCGCCAGGGTATCAAGCGTGGCTTCCAGCACACCCGCCGCCAACCCGCGCCAACCGGCGTGAGCCGCCGCCACCCGAGTGCCAGCACGGTCACAGAACAGCACCGGCAGGCAATCGGCCGTCATCGCCGCGCAGGCAATGCCGGGGGTTGCCGTCCAGCTGGCATCGGCCGTAGCGACCGTGCCCGGGTCAGCGTGAGACACGGCAATGCCATGCACCTGCTGCAACCAGGCTGGCTGAATAGCGAAATGCTCAGTGAGACGTCGGCGATTCTCGGCAACAGCCAGGGGGCTGTCGTCGACATGATCGCCCAGGTTGAGGCTGTCAAACGGCGCCAGACTGACGCCGCCGGTTCGGGTGGTAACACAGGCTTTCACCCCGGCAGGCGCAGGCCAGTCGGGAATCAGCCAGTCACTCATCCGATGAACGCCTCGCGGTCTTGCTTGAGCAGGGTCAGCAACCAGACGAAATCGTCCGGCAGTGGCGATTCCCAGCTCATGCGCTCACCGGTCGTCGGATGATCCAGCTCCAGGAACCGCGCGTGCAGAGCCTGGCGCGGAAACGCCTTCAGCGACTCGACCATGGTCACACTGGCTGCCGGCGGGATACGGAAGCGTCCGCCGTAGGCAGGGTCTCCAACCAACGGGTAGTTGATGTGGGCCATGTGCACACGAATCTGGTGAGTACGCCCGGTTTCCAGCTTGACCCGCACATGCGTGTGGGAGCGGAAACGCTCGAGCACACGGTAATGGCTGACGGCTTGCTTGCCCCCTTCCATCACGGCCATGCGCTGGCGTTGCTGGCCGTGACGACCGATCGGCGCGTTGATCTTGCCGCCGGCAGTGACCACACCAATCACGATGCACTCGTAGATCCGGCTGACGCTGCGGCTTTGCAGCTGGGTGACCAGCTGGGTCTGCGCCTGAATGGTCTTGGCCACCACCATCAGACCGGTGGTGTCCTTGTCCAGGCGATGCACGATACCGGCGCGGGGCACATTGATGATGTCCGGCACGTGGTGCAGCAAGGCGTTGAGCAAAGTGCCGTCAGCGTGACCGGCAGCCGGATGCACCACCAGGCCCGCAGGCTTGTTGATCACCAGGATGTCGTCATCTTCATAGACGATGTCCAGCTCGATGTCCTGAGCGATCCATTCGCCCTGAGCTTCCTGCTCGGCAGTCAGTTCAAGAATGGCGCCACCGTGAACGATGTCTCGCGGGCGGATAACCGCCCCATCCACAGTCAGGCGGCCGTCTTTGATCCAGGCGGAAAGGCGCGAGCGCGAGTGCTCAGCGAATAATTGTGCGGCGACTTGATCGAGGCGTTGGCCGCCCAATTCGGACGGCACCTCTGCGCTAAGTTCAATTTTATCGGACATGCTCAGACTAGGCGTCGGCACAGCTTTTGGTTTCGGCTGCGCGCTTGTGGTTAAATACGGCGTCTTTTGCCCCGAGGCTATGCAACGGGGCGCTCATCATAACAGGACGGCCCCGCCCAAGACAGCGGCCGTCATAGGGACGCAAGCCGCCATGCAAGTGAAACACCTGCTGCTGATCGCCATCCTCGCATTGACCGCTGCTTGCTCATCGAAGGAAGTCGTTGACGAAAACCTGAGCGAGGCCGAGCTGTACCAGCAGGCTCAGCACGATCTGGACAACAATAGCTACACCGCCGCCACAGCCAAGCTGAAGGCGCTGGAGTCGCGTTATCCGTTCGGTCGCTACGCCGATCAGGCTCAACTCGAGCTCATCTACGCCAACTACAAGAACACCGAGCCTGAGGCTGCGAAATCCGCCGCCGAGCGCTTCATTCGCCTGCACCCGCAGCATCCGAATGTCGATTACGCCTATTACCTCAAGGGTCTGACGTCTTTCGACCAGGACGTCGGCCTGCTGTCGCGTTTCCTGCCGCTGGACATGACCAAGCGTGACCCGGGCGCTGCCCGCGACTCCTACAACGAGTTCGCCCAGCTGACCAGCCGCTTCCCGAACAGCCGTTATTCGCCTGACGCCAAGCAGCGCATGATCTACTTGCGCAACCTGCTGGCCGCCTACGAAATCCACGTGGCCGACTACTACCTGACCCGTCAGGCTTACGTAGCCGCTGCCAACCGTGGCCGCTATGTAGTGGAAAACTTCCAGGAAACCCCTTCGGTCGGCGACGGCCTGGCGGTAATGGTCGAATCCTACCAGCGCCTGCATCTGGACGAGCTGGCCAACACCAGCCTGGAAACCCTGAAGCTCAACTACCCGAACCACCCAAGCCTGGAAGACGGTCAGTTCAAGCCTTCGGTGGACGAAGCGGACAACCGCTCGTGGCTGAGCAAGGCGACTTTGGGCCTGATCGAATCCCGTCCGCCTCTGCCACCGGGTGAAACCCGCGCCAACCAGGACGTGCAGAAGCAGTTCCAGGATGCCAAGGATGCAATCCCGAGCGATCTCAAGCCCAGAGATGAAAACGGCGACGTGATCG
Organism: Pseudomonas sp. Y24-6; assembly: GCF_020295325.1. NCBI lineage: Bacteria > Pseudomonadati > Pseudomonadota > Gammaproteobacteria > Pseudomonadales > Pseudomonadaceae > Pseudomonas > Pseudomonas sp. Y24-6. The sequence continues at coordinate 61,070 of NZ_JACBXG010000006.1, forward strand.
AGGAAGAAGAACAGGAGTCGGAAGGCAACAATGACGACCGTTCCTGGTTCAGCTACATGACCTTCGGCGTGTTCGACTGATATCTGCAGACGCTGCGGGGCGAGCAAGCTCAAGCTCGCTCCTGCAGTGGAGAAGCGTCTCGCAGCGTTATATCGCTGTGCGCTGATCAGCTCCTTGGCTAAACTGCTCCATCACTCGTCATAAAGCAGCTCAACATGCTTCGTTTATTGTTCTGGATCGCCCTGATTGCCGCCGCTATCTGGTTGTGGCGCAAGTTCAAGGGCCAGGCGGCAGCGCCTCGCTCGCCTGCCGAGCGGGAAGCGGCCCCCATGGTTCGTTGCGCCCATTGCGGCGTGCACCTGCCCCGGGAGCGAGCCTTGAGCCTTCAACAGCAATGGTATTGCAGCCAGGCTCACCTCGAGCAAGGCCCGGGCTCCAGTGACCGCTGAGACCACCCGTCCCGGCCACAAACAAGCCCAGCGACTGCTGCGTCTCTATCATCTCTACCGCCTGAGCGTCGGCATCACTCTGGTGCTGCTGATTTCCAGCAACATGGACAGCCAGCTGCTTTCGCTCGCCAATGGCGAGCTGCTGCGCAGTGGCAGCTGGCTGTACCTGGTATTGAACATTCTGCTGGTAGTGTTCCTGGAGAACACCCGGCGCCCTGGCCAGCTTCTCACCCTGGCACTGGTCGACGTGTTGCTGTTGTGCGCGTTGTTCTATGCCGCCGGTGGCGTGCACAGTGCGATCGGCAACCTGTTGATTGTCTCGGTGGCCATCAGCAATACCCTGTTGCGACGACGCATCGGCCTGCTGATCGCCGCCATCGGCGCGCTCGGCATCGTAGGGTCGGGCTTCCTGCTGAGTTTCAGCCAACCCACCAGCCCCAACGATTACTTGCAGGTCGGCACGCTGGGGGCGCTTTGCTTTGCGGCAGCATTGCTGGTTCAAGGCCTGATCCGGCGCCTGGAGGTCAGCGAGACCCTGGCCGAACAGCGCGCCAGCGAAGTGGTGGGGCTTGAGGCTCTGAACTCGCTGATTCTGCAGCGCATGCGTACCGGTATTCTGGTGGTCGACGATTTACGACGCATTCAACTGGCCAACCACAGCGCGCTGAAACTTCTGGACCATGGCGCGCTTGAAGGGCGCTCGCTCGACCAGGACTTTCCAGAACTGGTCGAACGCCTGCAACTATGGTTGAACAACCCGACATTGCGTCCCCAGAGCCTGAGAATCGACAGCAATGGCCTGGAGCTGCAGCCCAGTTTCATTGCCCTTGAGCGAAGTCCAAGGCAGCAGACCCTTATATTCCTTGAAGACCTGGCGCAGATCGCCCAACAGGCCCAGCGACTCAAACTTGTAGCGCTGGGGCGTCTTACCGCGAGCATCTCCCATGAAATTCGCAATCCACTGGGCGCCATCAGTCACGCCGCCCAGCTATTACAGGAATCGGAGGAACTGAACAGCGCCGATCGGCGTCTGACGCAGATCATTCAAGATCACTCCCAGCGGATGAACCGGGTCATCGAAAACGTCCTGCAATTGTCCCGGCGCCAACAAACAGTGCCCCAGCGGCTCGATCTGAAGCCTTGGCTTGAGCAGTTTGTCGCTGAAGCCCGCGAGGCCGCGACAGAAACCCGGCAGCTTCATCTGAGCATCGCACCGGGAGACTTCAGGACCTTGATGGATCCCAATCAACTGACCCAGATTCTCGACAATTTGTTGCGCAATGCCTGGCGCCACAGCGCCCAGATAAATGCCCAGGCGCAGGTCTGGCTGGAGTTGTTCCTGGACCCGCACAGTCAGCTGCCGACCCTGGAGGTCCGCGACAACGGCCCTGGGGTCCCGGCGCCAGCCCAGGCTCATCTGTTCGAACCTTTCTTCACCACGAGCCCCCAAGGCACAGGCCTGGGGCTTTATCTGTCCCGTGAGCTGTGCGAAAGCAACCAGGCCCGCCTAGACTTCAAACCACGCCAAGGCGGCGGCTGCTTTCGCATCACCTTTGCTCACGGACGGAAACAAAGTTGAACATGAGCCCACTGCAAAAAATTCTGATCGTCGACGATGAACCGGATATCCGCGAACTCCTGGAAATCACCCTGGGCAGGATGAAGCTCGATACCTTCAGTGCCCGCGACCTTGGCGAAGCCCAGGCCTTGCTGGCGCGGGAAAGCTTCGACCTGTGCCTGACCGACATGCGCCTGCCGGACGGCACGGGGCTGGAGCTGGTGCAATACATCCAGCAACGTTATCCACAGCTGCCAGTGGCCATGATCACGGCGTATGGCAGCCTGGAAACGGCCATCAACGCGCTCAAGGCCGGTGCTTTCGACTTCCTGACCAAGCCGGTCGACCTGACCCGTCTGCGTGAGCTGGTCACCACCGCGCTGCGCCTGTCACCCGTGGGTGGCACCGCGATTTCAATCGAGCGCCGGTTGCTGGGTGAGTCCCTGCCCATGCGCAACCTGCGCAAGCACATCGACAAACTGGCACGCAGCCAGGCCCCGGTGTACATCAGCGGTGAGTCCGGCAGTGGCAAGGAACTGGTCGCTCGACTGATCCACGAACAAGGTCCGCGCGCCAACCAGCCATTCGTTCCGGTGAACTGCGGGGCGATTCCGTCCGAGTTGATGGAAAGCGAGTTTTTCGGGCATCGCAAAGGCAGTTTCAGTGGCGCCATCGACGATAAACCCGGACTGTTCCAGGCCGCCAATGGCGGCACCCTGTTTCTCGACGAAGTGGCTGACTTGCCGTTGGCCATGCAGGTCAAGCTGCTGCGGGCGATTCAGGAGAAAGCCGTGCGCAGCGTCGGCGGACAACAGGAAACCGTGGTGGATGTGCGAATTCTCTGCGCCACCCACAAGGACCTCGACGCCGAAGTTGCCGCTGAACGCTTTCGCCAGGACCTGTATTACCGCCTCAACGTGATCGAATTGCGGGTGCCAGCGCTGCGCGAACGTCGTGACGACATCGAATCCCTGGCGAGCCATATGCTCAAGCGACTGGCCAGCAACAGCGGCGAGCCAGCGGTGAAACTCCACCCCCACGCGCTGGAAGCCTTGAAGAACTATCGCTTTCCGGGCAACGTCAGGGAACTGGAGAATGTTCTTGAGCGCGCTTATACCTTATGCGAAAACCAGCAGATTGAGTCCAGCGACCTTCGGCTCATGGAGGGCAATTGCACAGCGGATGGAGACTTACCGGACCTGACGCAGATCGACAACCTGGAAGATTACCTGGAAAACGTGGAACGCAAACTCATCCTCCAGGCGCTGGAGGAAACCCGCTGGAACCGCACGGCAGCGGCTCAGCGGCTGAATCTGTCATTCCGCTCGATGCGTTACAGGCTCAAGAAATTGGGGCTGGATTAAAGCAGGAAGATCGCACTCCCTGTAGGAGCTGCCGCAGGCTGCGATCTTTTGATCGTCTGTCAGATCCGCCCGGTTGGCGCATAGGGCGCCGGATCAATGATCGGCTCACGCCCCAGCATCACATCCGCAAACAACTGACACGACGCCGGCGCCAGTACCAGGCCATTGCGATAATGTCCGCAATTGAGCCACAGCCCCTCGAACCCGGGCACCCGACCAATGTACGGGATACCCTCCGGTGAACCCGGACGCAATCCAGCCCAATGCCCGACGACTTCAGCGTCCGCCAATGCCGGAATCAACTCCACCGCTGAAGCTTTCAGGCTCTGCAGCGCGGTCTCGGTCGGCGTCTTGTCGAAGCCCTCGTGCTCCAGGGTACTGCCGATCAGAATATGCCCATCGCGGCGGGGAATCGCGTATCGCCCCTTGGCCAGCACCATGCTCGGCAAAAAATCGGCAGCGCATTTGTACAAAATCATCTGGCCTTTCACCGGTTCCACCGGCAGCTCAAGCCCGAGGGTCTTGAGCAGATCACCGCTCCACGCCCCCGCAGTCAGTACCACCTGGTCAGCCGCAATCGCGCCCGCCGAGGTCCGCACGCCCACCACCTGCTCGCCTTCACGAATGAACTCGCGCACCTCGCACTGCTCATGAACAGTCACATTCGGCAACGCCAGCAATGCCGCCTTGAGGGACTTCACCAGCCGCGGATTGCGCACGTTGGCGACGTCGGCCATGTAGATCGCCCGGGAAAACCCCGGCCCGAGCACAGGCACGGCATCATGGGCCGCCGAGAGGTCCACCGCCCGCAGCGGCCGGTGTTCGCGTAGCGCCCAGGCCAGCGCTTCGGCTTCATCGTCCAGGTCCAGCCAGTACAGGCCGGTGGTGTGCACTTCGGGGTCCACACCAGTGGCCGCGAACAGGCGCGCGCCAAGTTGTGGATAAAAATCCTGTGACCAGTGCGCCAGGGCGGTGACCGCCGGGCCATAACGCCACGGGTACAGCGGCGAAACGATACCGCCACCGGCCCAGGACGATTCCTGGCCGACATTTGATCGATCCAGCAGTACAACGCTTTGTACTTCAGAGGCGAGATTGAATGCGGTCAGCAGGCCAATCACTCCGCCGCCGACGATCACCACTTGCTGTTGCCTGGTCATGTTCTGATCCAACCATTAGATAGACAGGGGCACAAAACGCACCCGAAAAAACTCAGCGACCCCAGCAGTCCTTGGTGGTCAGCCCGGCTGCGGCATTTTCCATGCCTCTGGCGCCGGTGTTGGTAATCGTGAAATCCCCGCACTTGTCAGTGGCCATCGCCGAACCGACTTTACGCTTCGCGGTCAGCTTGTAGGTCTGATCGGCCAGGGTGGGCACTATGGTGTAGTAGTCGTTACCCGCGCTCAAGGTCGCGCCGGTGTACACACTGGTTTTCGAGTTGGAGTAAAACCGCTCGAGTATCTGCGCCTGCTCGGAGAGCAATCCTGCCACTTCAGCCCGGCGGCCCTTTTTCACATATTCGGTCAGGCTCGGATAGCCAATGGTGATGACGATACCGATGATCGCAATCACGATCATGATCTCGATCAGGGTAAAACCGCGGTTCGATCTACGCATGCCTGCACTCTCGCTTACTGAATTTGTCGCCACATGATGCGTCGGCTGCCACCGCCGGCCTTTTCAACCAACGAGGTTGGCGTTCCGCTGGAGTCGTTGACGATCTTGCGGGCGCCGCCATTGACGATGGCGTTGAGCACCGGCATCCCGCCCGTGAACACCACGCCGCTGGAAATCGCGTCCGTGCCATCCACCAGCCCGTCACCGTTGGTGTCGAGCACAGCATAATTGAGCATTTTACCGTTGAACGCATCCAGTTCGACCAGTTTGCCGGTACCAAAACTGGCACAGGGGTCGGTGGTGTCGACGCTGGCGGTGGTGAAGACAATCCGCCCCAACACCAGGGCCGCCTGGTTGATCACTCGCTCACCGGTCAGCGCGCTGTTGTAGACCAGTGGCAGGTACCAGCCCTTCTCTGCCGGGTAGGTCACTTCGTTCTGGCTGGTGGTGATGAATTGTCCTGCGCTGCCCGAGAACACACTCTGCACCGATTGCTGCTGCAGATTGGCCGGGGTGAACTGCCCGGAACCACCGTCGGCGTCCCACACGGCATAAAAAGCCTGCAGGTCCTTGTTGGTCTTGTCTGCGGTCTCATTGAACTTGCCCGTACCAAAAAATACCACTTTGCCGCCCAGGGCGTTGTCGGCCAGCAAGGGTTGCGCAGTGATTGGCTGCAACGTGCCGGCGGCGGTGGTAGCGGTAAACAAAGGCTTGCCGGCAAACGCCACGTTCCACGCATCGCTGCTGGTACTGCTCAGGTCAAACTTCCACAGCCGCCCCTTGAGGTCACCGCCATAAGCGGCCTGTACCACATTCTGCGAGTTGACCTTGAGCTTCACCGAGGACAGCCCGTTGTCGTTTCCGGTGCTGTCGGCCACGATTTTCCTGATCAGCGAGCCGTTGCTGAGGTCGATGACGTACAACGCCGCCACCCCTGAGTTGCTCCCGTAACCGTTCGAGATAAACGCCGCCCAGCGGCCATCGTCCAGACGCGCCACTTCGGGACGAGCGTAGGCATAACCCAGGTCATTAAAAGCATTCGCAGGGGTCGGCGTGGCCGGCGCACTGATCTCCCAGGCCGCCTTGGTCACGTTGCCCGCCGTAGCGTCGAACAGCTGCAGCCCGTAAAACGTCCTGCCGCCCGCCCCGGTTCCGCCCACGGCCATGGTTTTCCAGCCCGAGCCGATTTTGGCGTCGAACACGCCGACCTGGCCATCCACTAAAAACTTGTGGCTGGTGCCGTTGATGTAGGTGGGATCGGCGATGTAACGCAGCGACGGCAGGACGCTGGAGGGCATGTAGGCGTAACGCCGGCTGCCATTGCTGGCGTTACTCGTGGGGCTGGCGTTGATGACGCTGACAAAACCGTCGTTGCCGTTGACCACCAGGCTGGCAGTCATATTGGCAGCCTTGTTGGCCAGGTAGGTGCTGTAGCTGCTATCACCGGCCAGGTCGGAAGCCGTTTTCTCCGTAGGCGAGGCCAGTACCAGCGGCGAGTTGATGATGTCGCCGAGCAAAGCGCTACGTACCTTCAACCCGGCCTTGTTGATGCCTTTGCTCCACTCCACCAGATCGGTGCCCTTGATGTTGGTGGGCAGCCCCTGGTTCAGGACCGCCTGCTGCGACGTCGAGAAGTTGTTGAACGCCAGGGTCACCGGCACATTGTCCTGGGTATTCCAGGACTGGTAGGTCGGTGCAGTCGCGCCGGGAACTATGGCCTTGTCCGTGCTCCACAGCAACGAGCCAGTATCCACCGCACCCGTGGCAGTGAAGCCAAAGGATTTGATAGTGCCGCGCCAGTCCTTGGGGTCGTAGCTGGTCTGGTAGTACGAAGAACCGATCCCGACCACCGCGCTGCTGGTGGTGCCACTGCCACCTGAACCGGCCTTGGAGGTGATTTCGCTCAAGGCCGATGACAGTGCAGTGGTCAGGTCGGTGCTATCGGTGGCGAGGTAGTACTTGCCCTGGCCGTACCTTGCCGCGTCTTCCAGCATCTGGTTGGCAATGGTGAACCCTACGGTGTAGGTGTTCATGTTCTGCCTGGGAAAATCTGCCGAATCCCAGGCTTTTTTCGCCAGATCGACCCCGGTGGAACGCATGTCGATATCAAAGGCGAACTTGGCGATGTCATCCAGAAACAGCGAATCACCCTCGTCGTCACCACCCAGGGGGTTATCGCCATCGTTGCTGATGCCGTCCCAGTTGGGCAGTCTTGGGCCGCCCTTCGCCGTGGCCTGGGGGTCGTCGGTGGGAAAGGTTCGGTCGAAGGTTGGCAAACCATCGGTGATCACCACACCGTAGTTTTTCTGGCAGCGGTACTGGATCGGGCTGGTATAGGTTCTGGAGCCGTTGTAGTAAGAACCCAGGCCGCGCATGTAGCGGGTGACTTCGTAGTAGGTTTCCGCCAACGGCGTGTTGGCGACAGCCCTCAAGTCGTCGATGGAATCGGTCAGCGCGTTGAATTTGGCATCCGTGGTCAAATCGTCGATGGGGACGGCGATGTAGCCGCCGTTACCCCGGTTGTTGCTGGTTACGGCGTTGAACGTCGCAAGGCCGATGCGCAAAGAACGGTTGGCGGTGACCAGCGAGCTCGATACGCTGCGCGCCACGCTGATCCGCGATTCGATGGGAATGGGCGAGCTGGACGTGGAAAAATCCGTTCTCTGGCCGTTGGCCAGGCCTACAACGTAGGCGATGTAATTGCCCGAGTAGCGGGTATCGCCGTTGCCTGCGGGGTCTGGCAGTTTGATGCACAGTGGCGACACGCTGTTGTTGTAAAACGAGTAGTAGCCGTTCGAACAGCCTGACGTGGATAGGCTCGACAGGAATATCGAATCTCCGGTGATGGCCGTCGAGGCGTAACACACCCCCAGGAACGTGTTGCACTCACGGGCTGGTGTGCGATTGATGTTCGGATCGAAGGCGGCGGCATAAATGATGTTGTTCATGCTCCCCGAGTTGTCGATTAGCAACATCACGTTCGGCGCCACCGCGGCCGCACTCAGCAGGGGCGAGTCGGACGGTGTGAAGGCATAGGCCGGTGCCGCCAGATACAGACTCACCAGCATGCCGCAGAGCATCTGCCACCAACCGGCGCGCCGCTCAGTACTTCGCATAGATGCTCTCCACCACACTGCGAACTTTGTCACCGACCACGGCCACGGCCGTGACGCGGTAAAGCGTCGCAGAGGTGTTGCTCGGCACATTCACCGCATTCACTGTGGTTCCGATGTTCTGTACTCCGTAGAAGCCACTGCCGGCGGCGATCCAGGTCACTCCCGACGTCGAATTGAACCCGGCGCCAGTCATCGAGGTGGACTCTGCGGGCGGCGCACACTGGATGGTCCCACTGCATACGGCCAAGGTATAGGTGGACAGTTGCACCGCATTTTCGCCCATGCGTAGCGCCGCTTCGGCGAGCTGGAACGACTGATTGCGCAACGACACGCTGGTGGCCATTTTTTCCTGCAGGGTGGCGCTCTGCATCGAGGAAAGACCAATCAGCGTCAGCAGTAGCAGAAATACCAGGCTGACCAACAGCGCCATACCGCGCTGGGAGCGAGGAACCGCATCAGGAATACTCATCGGCCCCTCTCTCATTGCAGGCGATTGCGCAAGGCGGCAACCACGTTGAAGGTTTGATCGCGGACCCTTTTTTCGGGGTCGGTAAGGGTCAATGTCAGGCGCACGCTGCGAATACGCGCCGGGTCAGAGGGGTTACTGCTGTAGCTGGAAGCGGCCACTTCGCTGGCAGAGCTGGCAAGGCCGAAGCTGACGTCGAAGGTACTGACATTGTCCACCAGTACGAATTGGGTCGGCGTACCACCATGCACGCCCATCGTCAGCTGTCCGTTTTTCAGGCTGTAGACAAGTCGCCGGATCGGAAACGCCAACTGCCCCGCTACCGGGGCCTTCGCCTGACTGTAGGCCGTGGCGCTGTTTCGACAATCGGAAATCACTGTCCAGGTGGGCGTTCCACCATTTACGCCGACATCGCCAGTCACCAGCGTGAGCCTGAGGTTGGTGCTGTCCCAGCTGATGGGCGTGATCTGGCTGGCACTGAAGTCGCTCGCAGAACTGGAATCAGTGATGATCCCGAGGCAACCGAACATGCCGACCATGCGAATTTCCTGAATCATTTTGCCCAGCACGAACCGGGCGTCTTCCTGCATGTTGGACGCGTTGTTCTGACTGACGTAAGTGTTCTTGGCGGCGATAAAAATCTGCGCCACGCCCAGAACGACCACCAGGCTCAACGCGAGGGCGATCAACAGCTCGATCAGGCCAAAACCTTTTTGAGCGCGATTCATGGCGTCGATACCGGGTCGACGGTGGCGCGACTGGTCAATATAAAACTGCGGCGAGTATTGGTATTGGCGGCGCGGGAGTCATCCCAAGCGATCGTGATGGTGTACACCCGTTGGCTCAGGGCAATGGTACCCGTGGCAGTGGCACCCAGGGCGCTGGCGATGTTGCTGGTGAAGTCGAAAAGGTCCTGATCCCGGGCCACGCTCAGGTTGCCCGAGGTCGGGGGCGTGATCGTATAGTCGGCGCCGGAGTTGGCGCGAATGCGGTCCATCATGTCGTAGGCAATGAAGCTCGCCTGGCTGGTCATCCGCGAACTGTCGGTGTACTTCAGGGCATTGAGCTGAATCGCCGCTGCGCCCAATAGCCCCACGGTCAGAATCAACACTGCAACCAGCACCTCGATCAGCGTCATGCCCTCCTGGGCACGCTTGCTCCCTTGCCTCATCCGCAGTTTCCACCCAATAAAATACGTCCGTTCAAACACACATTCAGCGTTCGGCTCTGTGCCCCCAGCACATAAGTGATCGCCACTGCAGTAGCAGGTGCCGCCAGCCCGCCCAGGTTATTAAAACTGATGGCGGTCACTCCTGAGGTTAGCGCCAGATTCGCCCCGCTGCTCATTGCAGGAACAACCCGCAATACATTGGCCGGCGAGCTCGAAATGTCGGAAACCGTCAATTCGCCGGTCCAGGCTCCGCCCTTGGGAAGAACCTGAGTGGTAATGCCTCGGTCAATCGCCTCCAGCCTCGCGTAACTCAGGGCCCGTCGCAGATCCCCGACCTCGGTGTCGGCCTTGGTACGTTGCACTGAACTGGTAAATGCCGGCACGGCCATGGTGATCAGGATCAGAAAAATGGCCAGTGCAACCAGCAACTCGATCAGAGTGAAACCTTTTGTACCACGATCCATCAGTGCCCTCCGTTGCCGTCGGCTATACCTGCTGCTACACGCTAGAACATTCAGCCGCAAGATGTTCGGTTGTTTTGCCTTCACTCGCGCAGGGAATGCGCATGATCACACTCCAGGGAAGCAATGACATGCATCAGCGAGGCTTCAGCCTGGTCGAACTGCTTATGGGACTGACGATTGCCGGGATTGTTCTGGCGTTGGTCACCCCGGTGTACGCGACGCTCACCGAGTCAATTTATCGCGAAGAGGCGGCAAAGTCGCTGGTCGGTGGCTTGCGCAGCGCGCGAAGCGAAGCAATCACCCGCAGCCAGACGATCATGATCCACGGTATTAACGGCGATTGGAGCCAGGGATGGCGAATCATTGTCGATGCCAGCAGCCAGGGCTATGAAGACAGCAGCAATCCACTGCTGGTCGAACGTCAGGGCAGCGCTCGTACAAAGGTGGTCGGCAACAAGAATGTCAAAAGCGCGATACGGTTCAGCCATCTCGGCGAACCGCTGCAAGGCGGCTTTCAAGCGGGGACGTTGCATGTGTGCGCGTCACACGAGCCGGTCAGCCAGTATCAGGTGGTACTGGCGTCAACCGGTCGAGTCAGCCTGCACAGCAACAAGCTGCAACAGGCCCTCTGCGTCGGCGCAGAAGATTCAGAGCAGGGAGCGGACGCGTAATTCCTTGGGCATGGAGAACGTCACATTCTCCTCACGACCTGCCAATTCGTCGGCACCGGTAGCGCCCCACGCCTCCAACTGCTGGATCACACCGCGCACCAGCACTTCCGGTGCCGAAGCGCCTGCGGTGATGCCGATCCGCTGGACGCCGTCGAACCAGCTTTTTTGCAGGTCCTCGGCACCGTCGATCAGATAGGCCGGAGTGGCCATGCGTTCAGCCAGTTCACGCAAGCGATTGGAGTTGGAGCTGTTCGGGCTACCCACGACCAACACCACGTCGCACTCATCGGCCAGTTGCTTGACCGCATCCTGGCGGTTTTGCGTCGCGTAGCAGATATCGTCCTTGCGCGGACCACCGATCGCCGGGAAACGCGCTCGCAGGGCATCGATGACCCGGCTGGTATCGTCCATGGACAAGGTGGTCTGGGTCACGAATGCAAGCTTCCCGGGATCACGCACCTGCAATTTCGCGACGTCTTCTTCGTCTTCGACCAGGTAGATCGCGCCACCATTGCTGCCGTCATACTGGCCCATGGTGCCTTCGACTTCCGGGTGACCGGCGTGGCCAATCAGAATGCACTCACGACCGTCGCGGCTATAACGCGCCACTTCGATGTGAACCTTGGTCACCAGCGGACAAGTGGCATCGAACACTTTCAAGCCACGGCCGGCGGCTTCGGTACGCACAGCCTGGGATACGCCGTGGGCACTGAAGATCACGATGACGTCGTCGGGCACCTGTTCGAGTTCCTCGACGAAAATGGCTCCGCGGGCGCGCAGGTCTTCGACCACGAATTTGTTGTGGACAACTTCGTGGCGCACGTAGATCGGTGGCCCGAAGACTTCCAGGGCGCGATTGACGATTTCAATCGCACGGTCCACACCGGCGCAGAAGCCACGGGGGTTGGCGAGTTTGATTTGCATGCTGTGCCTCGTGTCTTGCCCTGTAGGAGCGAGCTTGCTCGCGAAAAACGAGCAGGCACCGCGTACATCCAGGATGTAAGCGTTATCGTTGACGACCATCGCGAGCAAGCTCGCTCCTACAGAAGCCGATTTGTTAGTTACAGCGATACGACGCTGATGATCTCGACGTCAAAGGTCAAGGTCTTGCCCGACAGCGGGTGATTGAAGTCGATGGTCACCTGCTCGTCATCGAACTCTTTTACCACGCCTGGCAGTTCGGTATTGGCCGCATCGTTGAAGATCACCAGCAAACCTGGCGACAGGTCCATGCCCTGGAACTGCGAGCGCGGGATGACCTGCACATTCTGTGGGTTTGGCTGGCCAAACGCGTTTTCCGGTGCAATCGTCAGCGTGCGCTTGTCACCGGCCTTGAAGCCGAACAGCGCCGCTTCAAAACCCGGCAACAAATTGCCATCGCCCACCTTGAAGGTCGCCGGGGCTTTGTCGAAGGTGCTGTCGACGGTGTCGCCGTTCTCCAGGCGCAGGGCGAAGTGCAAGGTGACTTCGGTGTTCTGGCGGATGCGTTGCTCAGCCAATACGTGCTCAGTCATGAACGGCTTCTCCGGTCTTTTTACTTTTGAACATATCCAGCGCCAGCATCACGGCACCGACTGTGATGGCACTGTCGGCGAAGTTGAATGCCGGGAAGTACCAGCGGTTCTGCCAGTGCACCAGGATGAAATCGATCACATGGCCATAAGCAATGCGGTCATACAAATTGCCCAGCGCGCCACCCAACACCAGTGCCAGGGCGACTGCCAGCCAGGTCTCGTTGCGTCCCAGACGCTTGAGCCACACCACCAGCACTGCACTGACCACGATAGCGATCAGGGCAAACAACCAGCGCTGCCAGCCGGAGCTATCAGCCAGGAAGCTGAACGCCGCGCCAGTGTTATAGGCCAGGGTCCAGCTGAAGTAATCAGGGATCACCACGATTTGCTGGTACATGCTCAGGGAGCCTTCGAAGTAGAACTTGCTGGCCTGGTCAATCACCAGGACCAGCAAGCTCAACCACAGCCAGCCCAGCCGTCCGAAACGGCCAATGGCATTAGGCATAGTGACGAACCTCGCCAGCGCCGCTGATGTTATCAACGCATCGGCCGCAGATTTCCGGATGCTCCGGGTTCACGCCGACGTCTTCGCGGCAGTGCCAGCAACGGGCGCACTTGGCGAAGGCGGACTTGACGATCTTCAGTTTCAGGCCACTGACTTCGGTGACTACCGCGTCCGCCGGGGCCTGGACAAAAGGCGCCACGCTGGCGGTCGAGGTGATCAGGACGAAGCGCAGTTCGTTGCTCAGTCGGGCCAGGTCCGCGCTCAGTGCGTCTTCGGCAAACAGGGTCACTTCAGCCTGCAGGTTGCCACCGACGGCCTTGGCCGCACGCTGGATTTCCATTTCCTTGTTGACCGCCACCTTCACCGCCATGATCCGCTCCCAGTAGGCGCGACCCAGTTCGACGTCGTCCGGCAGCTCGGTCAGGCCTTCGTACCAGGTGTTGAGCATCACCGATTCGTTGCGCTCGCCCGGCAGGTATTCCCACAGTTCGTCGGCAGTGAACGCGAGGATCGGCGCGATCCAGCGCACCAGCGCTTCGCAGATGTGGTACAGCGCGGTTTGCGCCGAACGGCGGGCCTTGCTGTTGGCGCCAGTGGTGTACTGGCGGTCCTTGATGATGTCGAGGTAGAAACCGCCCAGCTCCTGCACGCAGAAGTTGTGGATCTTGGAGTAGACGTTCCAGAAACGGTATTCGCCGTAATGCTCTTGCAGCTCGCGTTGCAGCAGCAAGGTACGGTCCACGGCCCAACGGTCCAACGCCAGCATGTCTTCGGCCGGGAGAATATCGGTGGCCGGGTTGAAACCGGTCAGGTTGGAAAGCAGGAAGCGCGCGGTGTTACGGATGCGCCGGTAGGCATCCGCACTGCGTTGCAGGATCTGCTCGGAAACCGCCATCTCACCCGAGTAATCGGTGGAAGCGACCCACAGACGCATGATGTCGGCGCCCAGGGTGTCGTTGACCTTTTGCGGCGCGATCACGTTGCCCAGGGATTTGGACATCTTGCGACCGGACTCGTCGACGGTGAAGCCATGGGTCAGCAGCTCGCGGTACGGCGCGTGATTGTCGATGGCGCAACCGGTCAGCAGCGACGAGTGGAACCAGCCACGGTGTTGGTCCGAGCCTTCCAGGTACAGGTCGGCACGCGGGCCGCTCTCGTGGCCCATCGGGTGCGAACCGCGCAGGACGTGCCAGTGCGTGGTCCCCGAATCGAACCAGACGTCGAGGGTGTCGCTGATCTTGTCGTACTGCGGCGCTTCGTCACCGAGCAACTCGGCAGCGTCCATCTTGAACCAGGCTTCGATACCTTCGACTTCAACGCGCTTGGCGACTTCTTCCATCAGCTCGGCAGTCCGCGGGTGCAGCTCGCCGCTTTCCTTGTTCAGGAAGAACGGGATCGGCACGCCCCAGTTGCGCTGGCGGGAGATGCACCAGTCCGGACGGTTGGCGATCATCGAGTGCAGGCGCGCCTGGCCCCAGGCCGGAACGAACTTTGTTTCCTCAATGGCCTTGATCGCCCGCTTGCGCAGGGTGTCGCCGGTCACTGGCTCTTTGTCCATGCCGATGAACCACTGCGCGGTAGCGCGGTAGATCAGCGGGGTCTTGTGCCGCCAGCAGTGCATGTAGCTGTGTTCGATGATGGTGGTGTGCAGCAGCGCACCCACTTCGGTCAGCTTGTCGACGATTGCCGGGTTGGCCTTCCAGATGAACTGGCCGCCGAAGAATTCCAGCGCCGGAACGTAGACGCCGTTGCTCTGAACCGGGTTGAGGATGTCGTCGTTGACCATGCCGTATTTCTTGCAGGTCACGAAGTCGTCCACGCCGTAGGCCGGGGCGGAGTGAACGACGCCGGTGCCAGCGCCCAGTTCCACGTACTCGGCCAGGTAAACAGGCGACAGGCGATCGTAGAACGGGTGACGGAAGTTGATCAGTTCCAGTTCTTTACCGGTGGTGGTCGCAATGACCGAACCTTCCAGGCTGTAGCGGGCCAGGCACGACTCGACCAGCTCTTCAGCCAGCAGCAGCAGCTTGTCGCCGACGTCGACCAGGGCGTAGTTGAATTCCGGGTGAACGTTAAGCGCCTGGTTGGCCGGGATGGTCCACGGGGTGGTGGTCCAGATCACGATCGAAGCCGGCTTGCTCAACGATGGCAGACCGAAAGCGGCAGCCAGCCTGGCTTCATCGGCAATCGGGAACGCCACATCGATGGTCGACGACTTTTTGTTCTCGTACTCGACTTCCGCTTCGGCCAGGGCCGAACCACAGTCGAAGCACCAGTTCACAGGCTTCAAGCCCTTGAACACGAAGCCGCCCTTGACGATTTCAGCGAGGGCGCGGATTTCACCGGCCTCGTTCTTGAAATCCATGGTCTTGTACGGGTTGGCAAAGTCGCCCAGCACGCCCAGACGGATGAATTCGGACTTCTGGCCTTCGATCTGCTCGGTGGCGTAGGCACGGCACAGTTCGCGGGTCTTGTCCGCGCCCAGGTTCTTGCCGTGGGTCACTTCGACTTTGTGCTCGATCGGCAGGCCATGACAGTCCCAGCCCGGAACGTATGGCGCGTCGAAGCCCGACAGGGTCTTCGAGCGGATGATCATGTCCTTGAGAATCTTGTTCAGCGCATGACCGATGTGAATCGTGCCGTTGGCGTACGGAGGACCGTCGTGAAGCACGAACTTCGGACGATCCTTGCCAATCTCGCGCAACTTACCGTACAGGCCAATGCTGTCCCAGCGCTGCAGAATTTGCGGTTCGCGCTGAGGCAGGCCGGCCTTCATTGGGAAGGCGGTGTCCGGAAGGTTTAGCGTGGCTTTATAGTCGGTCATTTAAGGCTCTTCATTAGCGATTGGCGCTAGGTGCGACAGGGCACGGGCGGCGGCAACATCCGCATTGATTGCCGTCTTAAGCGCCTCCAGAGAGGCGAAACGCTGCTCTTCACGCAGCTTGTGGTGGAAGACCACCGTCAAACGCCGGTCATACAGATCGCCGGCAAAATCTAAAAGATGAACCTCGAGATGGGCTTTGCCATCCCCCTGGACCGTCGGGCGCACACCGATATTGGCGACGCCGGGCCAGGTCTTGCCGTCGATATCGACATTGACCAGGTACACCCCGGTCAATGGAACACGACGACGCTTGAGCTGAATGTTGGCCGTGGGGGTACCCAGTTGGCGCGCCAGCTTCTGGCCGTGCAAGACCCGCCCGGCGATACGGAACGGCCGGCCGAGCAGCCGTTCAGCCAGGGCGAAATCGGCGGCGGCCAGCGCATTGCGAACCTGGGTGCTGCTGACGCGAATACCTTCAAGCTCCACCGTTTGAGCCGCCTCGACGGTAAAACCGTGAACCAGCCCGGCTTGCTGCAGGAATTCGAAATCGCCAACGCGATCACAGCCAAACCGGAAGTCATCGCCGACCTCCAGGTGCTGCACGCCAAGCCCGTCCACCAGGATGGTATCGACAAACTCGCTGGCGCTGAGCTTGCTCAGCCGCTGGTTAAAGGCCAGACACAGGACCCGGTCGACGCCTTCGTCGGCCAACAGCTGCAGTTTGTCCCGCAGCCGGGCCAGACGGGCCGGGGCCGTATCCGGGGCGAAAAACTCCCTGGGCTGCGGCTCGAAAATCACCACGCAGCTGGGCACGCCCAACTCGAGCGCACGCTCACGCAGCCTCGCCAGGATTGCCTGGTGGCCACGGTGAACACCGTCAAAGTTGCCAATAGTGGCGACACAGCCCCGATGCTGGGGGCGCAGGTTGTGGAGGCCTCGAACCAGCTGCATAACGCGCTTCTTGCTCATAAAGTGGTCGATTATAACCACACCCGGCGGCCGACGACAGGCAACACCGTAACCAAAGTCATCAAGCCGACCAAAACACCGGCTCGCCCCTGCTCTTGCGTCCTCAGCTGAGCGCCTTGCGGTTGAAGTCGCGCAAACGGAAGCCCAGCACAAACAACATGCCGAAATAAGCGATGACACCGGCGGCGACCAATGCCCCCAGGCGCAGGAAGCGTTCCAGCATATGTCCCTGATCCCAGACCGGCATGAAATGCATGCCCGCCAGCAACACGGCAGACATGACCAGCACGGCCACTACCAGCTTCAGGGCGAACTTCCCCCAACCAGGTTGCGGCTGATACATCTGCTGCTTGCGCAGCTGGTAAAACAGCAGACCGGCGTTGATGCAGGCGCCGGCGCTGATGGCCAGGGCCAGTCCGGCATGCGCCAACGGACCGATCAGCACCAGGTTGAACAACTGCGTGATGACCAGGGTAAAAATCGCGATTTTCACCGGGGTACGGATGTTTTGTTGCGCATAAAAGCCCGGCGCCAGCACCTTGATCACAATAATGCCCATTAGACCGACGGAATAGGCGATCAGGGCACGCTGGGTCATGGACGCATCAAACGCCGTGAACTGGCCATATTGGAACAACGACACGGTCAACGGCTCGGCGAGGATACCCAGCGCCAGGGAGCATGGCAGCACCAGCACGAAGCACAGGCGCAGGCCCCAATCGAGAATCCGCGAATACTCCTGGCGGTCCTTGCTGGCGTAAGTCTTGGCCAGGGTTGGCAGCAAAATGGTGCCCAGCGCCACGCCCAGCACACCGGATGGCAACTCCATCAAGCGGTCGGCGTAATACATCCAGGACACCGAACCGGCCACCAGGAACGAGGCGAAGATGGTGTTGATGATCAGCGAGATCTGGCTCACCGACACCCCCAGGATTGCCGGCAACATCTGCTTCATCACCCGCCAAACGCCGGTATCGCGCAGGCTCAGGCGCGGCAGCACGAGCATGCCGATCTTTTTCAGGTGCGGCAGTTGATACAGCAACTGCGCCAGGCCACCGACCAGCACTGCCCAGCCGAGCGCCATGACCGGCGGATCGAAGTACGGCGTGAGGAACACCGCAAAGATGATCATGCTGACATTGAGCAGCGTCGGTACGAAAGCCGGCACCGAGAAACGGTTGTAGGTATTGAGAATCGCGCCGGCCAGCGACGACAAAGAGATGAGCAGAATATAGGGGAACGTCACCCGCAAAAGGCTGGTGGTGAGCTCGAATTTTTCCGGGGTGTCGGTGAAACCGGGGGCCGTCGCCCAGATAACCCAGGGCGCGGCGAGCATACCCAAGGCCGTAACCAGCGCCAGCACCAGGGTCAGCAGGCCCGAAACGTAGGCAATGAACGTGCGGGTGGCCTCCTCCCCCTTCTGGCTTTTGTATTCGGCAAGAATCGGCACGAAAGCCTGGGAAAACGCGCCCTCGGCGAAGATCCGGCGCAGCAGATTGGGCAGTTTGAACGCGATAAAGAAGGCATCAGTCGCCATCCCGGCGCCGAATGTGCGTGCGATAAGCGTGTCACGAACGAATCCCAGAACCCGGGAAACCATTGTGATAGAGCTGACGGCGGCCAACGATTTGAGCAGATTCATTGAAAGAGTTTGTGCCTGTCGATAAACAGCAGGCGAACAAAGCGCCTACTTATGCGATACTCCGCGCCGCAGCAGCACAGAGCCAAAGCTCGCGAGTTTACAGGTCAAGCGCCGGAAATAAATATCCCGCCTCTTTATACCTACCACTTAGCGGAACGTTTCAACCGCCCTTGACAAGACATCAACTCATCGGCATGATTCGCGGCCTATTTTGTTTGCTATTTCCTAAAAAGTCTTTCGAGGAGCTCGACGGTGGCCAACACACCTTCCGCCAAAAAACGTGCAAAACAGGCTGAGAAGCGTCGCAGCCACAACGCCAGCCTGCGTTCCATGGTTCGTACCTACATCAAGAATGTAGTTAAAGCCATCGACGCAAAAGACGCTGAAAAAGCTCAAGCTGCTTACGTTCTGGCCGTGCCAGTTATCGACCGTATGGCCGATAAAGGCATCATCCACAAGAACAAGGCTGCTCGTCATAAGAGCCGTCTGAACGGTCACGTCAAGGCTCTGAACCTTGCTGTTGCCGCTTAAGCGATAAGCTTGTTGAAAAACCGACCTCAGGGTCGGTTTTTTATTGCCTGCGATTTGATGGGAGCGCAAAAAAACTGCAGAAGCGAGCTTGCTCGCGAAGGTCGTCAACTATTACGTGCGCCGCCTGAATGTTCGCGGCGCGCTCTGGTTTTTCGCGAGCAAGCTCGCCCCTACTGGGCCCACGGCAGGATCGGGATAGCCGTCACCGCATTCTGCGGACTGCCTTCGATCAAGCGATCGCTATAGACCAGATACACCAGGGTATTGCGCTTCTTGTCGAGAAAGCGCACCACCTGCATGGTCTTGAATACCAGCGAGGTGCGCTCCTTGAACACCTCATCGCCATCCTTCAACTCCCCCTTGAAGCTGATCGGCCCGACCTGACGACAGGCGATAGACGCTTCCGCGCGATCCTCCGCCAATCCCAGCCCACCCTTCACTCCGCCAGTCTTGGCGCGCGACAGGTAGCAAGTCACGCCCTCAACCTTTGGATCATCAAACGCCTCGACGACGATGCGGTCGTTCGGGCCGACGATCTTGAACACCGTCGACACCTGGCCAATCTCTTCGGCCGAGGCCAGCAGTGGCATTGCCAACAGCAGGCCCAACAATCCTTTTGCCACACGCATTCGAATATTCCCTCAGACCAGAATCAGGTTATCGCGGTGAACCAGTTCCGGCTCCGCCATGTAACCCAATAGACCGACAATCGCTTCAGACGATTGACCAATGATTTTTTGTGCCTCCAACGCGCTGTAGTTGGCCAGGCCGCGGGCGATCTCACGACCATCCGGCGCTACGCACACCACCATTTCGCCGCGCCGGAAACTGCCCTGCACCCGCTTGACACCCACCGGCAGCAAACTCTTGTTGCCCTGGGACAAAGCGATCACCGCACCCGCGTCCAGCACCAGGGTGCCACGGGTTTGCAGATGCCCGGCCAGCCACTGCTTGCGCGCCGCCAGCATGCCACGCTCAGGTGACAACAACGTGCCAATGCGCTCGCCCGCCTTCAGACGATCCAGCACGCGCTCGATACGCCCGCCAACAATAATGGTGTGAGCACCAGAGCGCGCAGCCAGCCGTGCGGCACGCAACTTGGTTTGCATGCCGCCACGACCCAGGGCACCACCCGTGCCGCCAGCAACCGCATCCAGCGCCGGATCATCGGCCCGCGCTTCGTAGATAAGGTTGGCATCGGGGTTGTTGCGCGGATCAGCGTCGAACATACCGTCGCGATCAGTCAGGATCACCAGCAGATCAGCCTCGACCAGATTGGCCACCAGCGCCGCCAGGGTGTCGTTGTCGCCGAAACGGATTTCATCAGTGACCACGGTGTCGTTTTCATTGATCACCGGGATGACTTTCAGCTCGACCAATGCACGCAGGGTGCTGCGGGCGTTCAGGTAGCGCTTGCGGTCGGACAGGTCGTCGTGGGTCAGGAGGATCTGCGCGGTGTGCCTGCCATGCTCGGCGAAGCTCGACTCCCACGCCTGCACCAGACCCATCTGGCCGATGGCAGCCGCCGCCTGGAGCTCGTGCATGGCACTGGGTCGCACGTTCCAGCCCAAGCGACTCATCCCCGCCGCCACCGCCCCGGAGGACACCAGCACCAGCTCAACGCCAGCCTCATGCAAAGCCACCATCTGCTCGACCCAGACACCCATTGCCGCGCGATCCAGGCCCTTGCCGTCCGCCGTCAGCAAAGCGCTGCCGATCTTCACGACCCAACGCTGCGCACCTGTCACCTTGCTCCGCATCATCTTCAACCTTAGCTTGAGGACAGCGCGACCTGGCACTGCCCGTGACGTTATTCGTGGTTATTCGTGGCCAACAATCGATTTCCAGATACTAAAACGCCGCTCGATTGAGCGGCGTTCAAGTTTATAGCAACAGATCAGTCACGCACGTAAATGATTTCCGGACCGTCTTCATCATCCACGTCTTCTTCGTCCCAATCATCATCACCGATGTCATGGACCGACTTCACGCCGCTGCGACGCAGGGCACGCTGGTCATCCAGAGCCTGCAGCTGGGCACGGGCTTCGTCTTCGATGCGCTGATCGAGCTCGGCCAGCTCTTCCTTGTAGGCTGGATCATTGGCCAGACGATCTGCACGATCTTCCATGTAACGCATGATGTCGTGGCAAAGGCGCTCGGTGCCCAGCTTGGAAATGGCGGAAATCACGTAAACCGGACCCGTCCACTCCAGGCGATCAACGATCTCCTTGACGCGCTCATCATGCTCTTCTTCAAGAATCTGGTCGCACTTGTTCAACACCAGCCAGCGATCACGCTCAGCCAGGGACGGGCTGAATTTGGTCAGCTCGCTGACGATCACTTCAGCAGCATCCGGAGCACTGGTGTCATCCAGCGGCGCCATGTCCACGAGATGCAGCAGCAGACGGGTACGCGACAAGTGCTTGAGGAAGCGAATCCCCAGGCCAGCACCGTCGGAAGCACCTTCGATCAGGCCCGGAATGTCCGCAACCACAAAACTTTTCCAGCGATCGACACTGACCACACCCAGGTTCGGTACCAGCGTGGTGAACGGGTAGTCGGCGACTTTCGGCTTGGCGGCCGAAACCGACCGGATGAAAGTACTCTTGCCAGCATTCGGCAGACCCAGCAGGCCCACGTCAGCCAACACCTTCATCTCCAGCTTCAGGTCACGTGCCTCACCCGGCTTGCCCGGAGTGGTCTGGCGCGGAGCACGGTTGGTACTGGATTTGAAACGGGTGTTACCCAGACCGTGCCAGCCACCATGAGCCACCAGCAGTTTCTGGCCAGCCTTGGTCAGGTCGCCAATGACTTCCTGGGTCGCCGAATCGATAACCGTCGTGCCTACCGGAACGCGCAGGACCAGCTCTTCACCTTTCTTGCCGGTGCAGTCGGTGCTGCCACCGTTGGAGCCACGCTCAGCATCGAAGTGGCGGGTGTAGCGGTAGTCCACCAGGGTGTTGAGGTTTTCGTCGGCGACCATGTAGACCGAGCCGCCATCACCACCGTCACCGCCATTAGGACCACCATTCTCAATGAACTTTTCGCGACGGAAGCTCATGCAACCGTTGCCGCCGTCACCGGCCTTTACTCGAATCGATACTTCATCAACAAACTTCATAACAAAACGCCTCTCGTCATGCGGACGAGCCGAAAAAATCCAGACATAAGACTCTTGCAAAAATGAGCGCAGCGACCTCAATCAACGACCGCAAATCCAGCGCTGGAGCTCATTACAAACAGCTTTGCAAGAGACTCACCCCACAAACGAAAAAGCCCCGTCGCGAGACAGGGCTTTTCCAGCGATCGCGCAATTAAGCTGCGACAACGCTCACGTAACGGCGGTTGAAAGCGCCCTTTACTTCAAACTTGATCACGCCTTCGATTTTCGCGAAGAGGGTGTGATCCTTACCCATGCCAACGCCATAACCGGCGTGGAATTGGGTGCCGCGCTGACGCACGATGATGTTGCCCGGAATGATCTTCTGGCCGCCATACATCTTCACGCCAAGGCGTTTGGCTTCTGAGTCGCGACCGTTACGGGTACTACCACCAGCTTTTTTGTGTGCCATGAGTCAATTCTCCTAGTGAGGAATTAGGCTGAAATTAAGCCTGAATACCGGTGATTTTGATCTCGGTGTACCACTGGCGGTGGCCCATACGCTTCATGTGGTGCTTACGACGACGGAACTTGATGATACGGACTTTATCGTGACGACCTTGGGAGATCACTTCAGCCACAACGGTAGCGCCAGCAACAACTGGAGCGCCGATATTCACGTCGTCGCCATTGGCAACCAACAGAACGCGATCAAAAGTAACGGATTCGCCGGTAGCGATTTCCAGTTTTTCGATCTTCAGGTATTCACCTGGAGCAACTTTGTACTGCTTGCCACCAGTAACGATTACTGCATAAGACATGGTATTTCTCCGATAATCCTGCTCACCCAGCTCTTTATAAGAAGAGGTATTGGCTGGCATGGCTGCATAGGGCTGGAAGGCCCGATTGCAATTGCGTAAGGCAGGTGCTGCCCAGGAAGTTCAGGGTGCGCGATTGTACGCAAGCTGCCGGGCTGATGCAAGAGGCCGTCCATCGTGCCTTGACACCCGCCGACGTGGGTCCTAGCATGCCGCGCAACCCTTCTGGAGCAACTGTCGCTGATGCAACCCCAAGCTTTCTACCGCGCGGTGGCGGACGATTTTAGCGCCGTCGACGGCATCATCAAGAAGCAGCTGACTTCCCGAGTGCCGCTGGTATCGAAAATCGGCGATTACATTACCTCGGCTGGCGGCAAACGCCTGCGGCCTTTATTAGTGTTGCTGTGTGGCAAGGCCCTTGGCCGCGAAGGCGATGACATGCGTCTGCTAGCCGCGACCATCGAGTTCCTGCACACCGCCACACTGCTGCATGACGACGTGGTCGACATGTCCGGCATGCGCCGTGGCCGCTCGACCGCCAACGCCATGTGGGGCAACGCCCCGAGCGTACTGGTGGGCGACTTCCTGTATTCGCGCTCCTTCGAAATGATGGTCGAACTGGGCTCCATGCCGGTGATGAAAATCCTTTCGCAAGCGACCCGCATCATCGCCGAAGGCGAAGTGTTGCAGCTGTCGAAGGTCCGCGACGCCAGCACCACCGAAGAAACCTACATGGAAGTCATCCGCGGCAAGACCGCCATGCTCTTCGAGGCCTCGACCCACAGCGCTGCGGCCCTGGCAGGTGCGACACCGGAGCAGAGCGAAGCCCTGCGCACTTTCGGTGATCACCTGGGG
Organism: Pseudomonas sp. Y24-6; assembly: GCF_020295325.1. Classification (NCBI taxonomy): domain Bacteria; kingdom Pseudomonadati; phylum Pseudomonadota; class Gammaproteobacteria; order Pseudomonadales; family Pseudomonadaceae; genus Pseudomonas; species Pseudomonas sp. Y24-6. Next base: position 84,704 of record NZ_JACBXG010000006.1, read on the forward strand.
GTTGCCTTCCAGCTGGTCGACGACCTGCTCGACTACAAGGGCGATGCCGAGACCCTGGGCAAGAACGTCGGCGACGACCTCGCTGAAGGCAAGCCGACCCTGCCGCTGATCTACACCATGCGCGAAGGTACGCCGGAACAGGCGGCCCTGGTGCGCAGGGCGATCCAGAAAGGCGGTATCGAAGACCTGGAAAGCATCCGCGAAGCAGTGGAGGCCTCGGGCTCGCTGGAATACACAGCGCAACTGGCACGGGACTACGTAGCCCGCGCGATCAAATGCCTCGAGGCGCTGCCAGCCAGCGAATACCGCGATGCATTGGTTGAGCTGAGCGAGTTTGCAGTAGCCCGCACGCATTAACCCCCCCTGTAGGAGCGAGCTTGCTCGCGAAGAATTCAAAGGCGCCGCGTTTATCCAGGATATACGCGTTATCGTTGACGTCCATCGCGAGCAAGCTCGCTCCTACAGCGATCCTCAATCCAAGGAGCCTTAGTGAGCACGTTGCCACCCTGCCCGAAATGCAATTCCGAATACACCTACGAAGACGGCGCACAGCTGATCTGCCCTGAGTGTGCCCACGAGTGGTCGACTGGCGGCGAAACCGAAGTGGCGGCCGATGACACCGTGAAGAAAGATTCGGTCGGCAACGTACTGCAGGACGGCGATACCATCACCGTAATCAAGGACCTCAAGGTCAAGGGCACTTCGCTGGTGGTTAAGGTCGGCACCAAGGTCAAGAACATCCGCCTGTGCGATGGCGACCACGATATCGATTGCAAAATCGACGGCATTGGCCCGATGAAACTCAAATCCGAGTTCGTCAGAAAAGTCTGATCCTGCTGTAGCCCATCCTGCGCTCTGCGCCGGATGGCGCCCCTCCCCCCGCGATGGCCAGGCGCCAGCCGTATTGACCTTACGCAATCTTTACCCGGAAAAAAGCGCAAACCGCCAATAGGCCCTTGCTATTTGGTGAATAAGAATTATTCTCATTGAACCCCAAATCAATGGAAATGAGACTGATGACTTATTTGATCGATGCCTGGCTTGACCGTCCACACCCTTACCTCAGGATCCTGCATCGGGAAACCGGAGAAGTCTGTGCGGTGCTTGAAGAAGAAGCCCTGAACGAACTGCAGGACCAAGGGGATCTGGACGTCAACGGCCTGAGCTCCAGCGAACCGGTCGTACTCAAGGAGCTGGTGCGCAACCTGTTTCTGTTCTGCTACGCCCGGGCATTGCGCCCTGCGAATGAACTGCAGCACAAGATCGAAATATGACCTGTACGATAAAAACTGTGGGAGCCAGCCTGCTGGCGATGGTGTCAACTCGGTCTCGAACAAAACCCGGTCGCTCCATCGCCAGCAGGCTGGCTCCCACATTAGCCTGTCACAGGGACAGGCATAGGCTTACAGAACGTCGAGCAGCTCGACGTCGAACACCAGAACGCTGTGCGGCGCAATGCTGCCAACGCCTTGAGCGCCGTAGGCCAATTCGCTCGGCACGTACAGACGCCATTTGCTACCAGCGTTCATCAGTTGCAGGGCTTCGGTCCAGCCAGCGATCACGCCGCCAACCGGAAATTCTGCAGGCTGGCCGCGCTCGTAGGAGCTGTCGAACACAGTGCCGTCGATCAAGGTGCCGTGGTAGTGAGTACGCACCTGGTCTTCACGGGTTGGCTTGGCGCCTTCGCCTTGGGTCAACACTTCGTATTGCAGGCCCGAAGCCAGGGTGGTGATGCCGTCACGCTTGGCGTTTTCAGCCAGGAAAGCCAGGCCTTCGCCTGCTGCAGCTTCAGCCTTGGCAGCGGCTTCGGCTTGCATGATTTCGCGAATGACCTTGAAGCTGGCGGACATTTCTTCCTGGCCTACACGGCTTTCCTTGCCAGAAAAAGCGTCGGTCAGACCTGCCAGGATCGCGTCCAGGCTAATGCCTGGTGGCGGGTTGTCGCGCAGCTGGTCGCCCAGCTGACGGCCGATACCGTAGCTGACGCGGGTTTCGTCGGTGGACAGATTTACTTCGGACATGACACTGCTCCGCTGTGCGGACGGCCCCGGAACATGCCGTGCGTACACAGCGCGTCCCGGAGCGCCCGGAACCAAAAGGGCCAGCAGACTAGCACAGTTGCCAATCGGTTGATCAGAGCACTCAGCCCTGCCAGGCAGAACGGAAGGCGATCGGCACCTTCAGGCTCTCCTCGGCACTGGCGCCCAGGCCGCACATTTCGTCATGTACCGAGGTGTGCACCAGGTTGAATGGCAAGGTGGGGAAAGCATGCAGCACTTCACGGGCATGCTCCACCGAGCGCAGATGAAGCACTTTGCCGTGGGCATCACTCAAGGGATAGGCTGCGCCGTGCATGCGCGCCTCCAACAGGTAGATGCCGCCTTCAAGGGAAATCAGGTTCAGCTCATCGACCTTGTGGGCGATGGCAAAGGCATTGAGCTCTTGCAGGTTCATTGATGCACCTCGAACGGTGGCGGGCCAGGACCTTTACAGGGATAGGCTTCGTCGCTTCAAAGCACAAGCCAAAAACCACACCGCTCGTCCGGTTCACTGCCGGAAACTGCAGGAGCGAGCTCGCTCCGGGCGGCGTTCCGACGGAGAACTCAAGGCCCGCGCTCACTCAGAACTCCCGCGTTATCGTTGAAGTCCATCGCGAGCAAGCTCGCTCCCACAGTGGCCGTGATCAGTGCTTGGTGAGCTTGTCGAGGTAACCCATGGCGAAGGCTGACACCACGAAAGTCATGTGAATGATCACGTACCACTTCAGGTGCTCGGGATCGACGTTCTTGGCGTCCATGAAGATCCGCAGCAGGTGGATCGAGGAAATCGCCACGATCGACGCTGCCACTTTCATCTTCAGCGAAGACGAGTCCATGGTGCCCAGCCAGTTGAGCTTCTCTTTGTGGTCGTCGATGTCCAGTTGGGAAACGAAGTTCTCGTACCCGGAAATCATCACCATCACCAGCAGGCCACCCACCAGCGCCATGTCGATCAGCGACAGCAGCACCAGGATCACATCCGATTCGGCCATCGAGAACACGCTGGGAATGACGTGGAAGACCTCCTGAAAGAACTTCAGCCCCAAAGCCAGCAATCCCAACGACAAGCCGAAATAGATCGGCGCCAGCAGCCAGCGCGAGGCGTACATTGCATTTTCGATAAAGCGTTCCATTAAATCTCACACCTGGGCTGAAATGGTCGCGAGTATAACAGTCCGCTGTTACACCCAGAAACCGGCGGAAAATCCACAACCTGCGCATATGTGACAAGTTTTTTCTGCTAGTGTCGAAACAATTGACAGCTCAGCGACATCGGACAGGAAGACGGGAAAATGGATGTGCGATTGCCTTTAACGGGCGCCGGAATGTGCCTGGCTTTACTGATGAGCGCCTGCTCGCCCAGCGATGAAAAAGCCCAGGTCAGCCTCGAAGAAAAAACGGCCCGGTTCGAAAAGTCCCTGGACGCCATCGAAGACCCCAAACTCAAGGATGCCGTCGCTCAATTGGGTGGCTCGCTGCTATTGCTCGAACGTGCGCAACTCAAGCTCGACAGCAAGCCGCTGGAAACCGAATACAGCGACGATGCACTCGCCGTGCTCAAGCACTACCCAACCCCCCAGGCGCTGGTCGACACCTACATCAACGGCCTGTTCGTCCTGCACAAGGATTCCAGCTCCGACTACCTGACCGACCTGCAGCCGGTGTTCCCCTTCAACTTCAACATTCCGGATAGCTTCGTGTTCCCCCATGGCGTGGAATGGCTGTCGGTGACACTGAGCAACAAACGCGTCATCGGGTTCCAGCCGGAGTGGTCGGAGACCGATCCCGGCATCCAGTTGAGCCCCTCGAGCTCCAACCTGAACAATCCTGATGACCTGACCATCACCTATCCCTTCATCGATGGTCTTGACGTCGACAACAAGCACCAGCCTCAGCCCGTCAGCCTGCAGGGCAAAGTGGAAGTGATCGCGCCCCGTCGGCTGTACAGCTTCGATCTGACTAAAAAGGACGTCGGCCAGACTCGCAGTAACGACAACCTCAGCGTCAAATTGCTGAAGCTTGAAAAGAATTACGCCGAGATCGAGTTCAGCAATAGCGCCCCTATGGCTCCCGAGGTAGCTGACACGCCCCTGAATCCATTGATCGTCCAGGCCAGGGACAGCACCGGGCAGTTTCTCTCGCGTTCGGGCTCGATTAACGAGACGACTGAGCAAATTGCATTTTATCAAAGGCAATTGTCGTTATTGCAGCAGCAGAAAGCCTGGAGCGAGGCGTTGGAGAAACAACTCGAATCGCAGCAGCAGGCCTTTGAGAAGCAGCAAACCAGGCATTACTCGAAAGTCTATTTCAACGGGCCGATCGATACCCTGGAAGTCAGCGTACTGGATTTCTCCACCGCCACAGTGACCCGCAAGGACCTCGATTTGCCGGTACGCCGGTTCGATCCTCGCACCACGGAAAAAACCATCCAGTCCCTTGAGCTGCCAGTGGTGGTGTACGACGACCAGGCTGCGAACTGGCTCAAAGGCGCGACCCTCAGTGAAGACCAACTGAAAAAAGGCGTGAGCATTCGTCAGTCGGTCGATGACCCGAGCGCCGCGCATATCGAGTTCGATCACAGGAGAAGTTTCAACGACGAACTGCTGGGCAGCTCCTTCAACCCCGGTGACAGCCCGGTCAGCTTTTTCACCGAAGACGCCAGTGGCAAACGTGACGAGCCGATCGAATTGCCACCCGAAGCGTTCCAGGTCGATCCTCTGCGCGGCACCATCACCTATGACCTGAACCTGTTCCCGGAGACGCCTGCCTATGCCGTAGGCTCGATCCCGCTGTTCCTGGCCAGCATCGAGAAGAAAACCCTGGACGCTGGTCAACTGCCCAAGGGCCTGGAGCTCAAAGGCAATGCCCTGCTGGTCGACCTGAAGGAATTCCCGGAGCAGGACTGGCGTTTCTACGCCCAGGACGACAGTGGTAATTACCTGAAGGAAATACTTGCGGTGAGTCACGATGCGAGCCCGGAGGGCCCGGCTTTGACGGGCGTGCACTACTTCTATGGCCGGCCTGCCCGCCTGGAAACCTATCAGCGGATCGACCTCACCACCGTGCAATATGGGTTTGAGGTCAAGCTCGACAAGGCTGATACCGCCAGCCTTGATCAATAGCCCACTCAGTGATCCGGGCGGAACTCGAAACCGGCCAGGTTGCGCGTACGTCCGCCATTGATTTCCCGCAGTTGGGCTTGCAAGTGCAGGCACCAGATTTGCGGGTCGTCGGCCAGTTGATAACCATGCAAGGTCAGGCTTTCAACGATAGTGTCGAGGATTGATTCAGCCACAAATGGGCCATGAAAAGGTCCCTGTGCCTTGATGGCAGAAGGTTGTTCGCCCGCCATTCCGGCAGCAAACAGCAAGGTCCACATGCCCTTGTCTCCCGCCAGAGGGCGCACGGCGCATTCGATACGGGTTACAAGGCCCAGGCATTGTCGGGTGAGGCAGAGGTTGCGCGACATGGCGGCGACCCTCGGTAGATCCGGTATTCAGCCTCCATCAGAAGACTGTTTCGATCCAGTGATACTGTCGATATCCTTGACCTGAGAATAGAAGAAAAGTCTGGAAAGCATGCCAGGTAGAACCACAAGGCGCCGATTGGTCATTGTGTGAATATTGGCGCCAGAGTGATGGCACTTTGCACGGATTAATCGGATGCACATGCGGGAGCGAGCCTGCTCGCGATGGCGGCGTGTCATGCAGAACATAAGCTGGTTGACACTCCGTCATCGCGAACAGGCTCGCTCCCACAGCAAGTGGTGAAAGCTCAGGGGCCTGTCAGGCCGGCTTGGCCTCCACCAAGGCTTCCTGCGCCGCTTCCTTCTCCGCCTCCCTCATGTCCTCTTCGCTGATCATTTCCGCAATCACCCGCAGGCGCTCCACTACCCGGGCGTTGACGCTGCCCTCCGGGAACTCGCCATTCTCGTCCGGTGCACCGGCGGGTTCGCCGACCAGCAGGCTCAGGGCCTCATCGGCCTGGCGCACTGCGTACACATGGAACTGACCGGCGCGCACCGCCGCCAGGACCTTCTCATCGAGCATCAGCGTGGCCACGTTGGCCTGCGGAATGATTGCACCTTGTTCACCCGTCAGGCCGCGGGCCTCGCAGAGTCGGAAGAAGCCCTCGATCTTCTCGTTGACCCCGCCCACCGCCTGCACTTCACCGAACTGGTTGATCGAGCCGGTGATCGCAAAGCACTGCTTGAGCGGTGTTTTCGACAACGCCGAAATCAGCGTGCAAGCTTCGCCCAGCGACGCGCTGTCCCCGTCCACGTAACCGTAGGATTGCTCCAGCGCGATGCTCGCGGAAATCGCCAGCGGAAACTCCTGGGCGTAGCGGCTGCCGAGGTAACCGGTAAGGATCATTACGCCCTTGGAGTGAATCGGCTGGCCCAGATTGACCTCACGCTCGATGTCGACGATGCCGCTGCCGCCCGGGTAAACCGTGGCAGAAATACGCGCTGGCACACCGAAGGCCGAATCGCCGACTTCCAGCACCGTCAGGCCGTTGCACTTGCCCACGGCCGCGCCATCGGTGTCGATCAGGATAATTCCGGCCAGCATGTCATCGAGGATTCTTGCCGAGACGCGCCCGGTACGGGTGGCCTTGGCCTTGAGGGCTCGTTCGATATGCCCGGCGTCGGTCATTTCATCCGCCGCCAGGTGACGAATGAAATCCGCCTCGCTGACCAACTGGAACAGGTCGCCAATCCGCGCCGACAAGCGCCCCTGGTGTTCAGCCAGACGCGCGCTGTAGGTCGCCAGGCGCGCCACCGCATCGGCAGTCAAGGGCGCCATGCCCTCTTCCGAGGTGCGGGTTTTCAGCAATTGGGCAAACTGTTCCAGGCTTTCGTCGACCATCGGAATGTCTTCGTCGAAATCCACCAGCACGCGGAACATCTCCTGGAAGTCTGGATCGAGGTCCTGCAGCGTGTAGTACAGCTGCCGAGCCCCGATGATGACGACCTTGACCTGCAACGGGATGTTTTGCGGGGTCAGCGTCACGGTGGCCAGGCGGCCCAGCTCACCCAGTGGCGATTCCATCTTCAGCTTGCGCGACTGCAGGGCACGCTTGAGCGCATCCCATACGAATGGCTCGCTGAGCATTTTCTCCGCTTCCAGGATGAGAAAACCGCCGTTGGCGCGATGCAGTGCACCCGGGCGCAGCTGCCGATACGTGGTGTAGAGCGCGCCTTGGTCAGTGCTGTACTCGATGCGCCCGAACAGGTTTTCATAAGTCGGGTGCGGCTCGAACACCACCGGTGCGCCGCCGCTGGCCGAATGACCGACCACCAGGCTCGGGGCGTATTGTTCTTCCAGCATCTTGCGGGCGACAGCGTCGATCTTGCTGTCGTCGACCAATTGCTCGACAACCGTTTTCAGCAGGTAGACCTGCATCGCCTGCAGGTAACCGCAGACCGCCGCGTTCTCGGCATACTTCTCCGACAACGGTGACAGCAATGGCTGCAAGGCCAGGGTGATGGTTTCTTCATTGAGGTGGCGCAGTTGATTGCTCGACTCACGCTTCCATTGCGGCAGGCTGGCGAGCTCTTCGTTGAGCCGTTCCTCGAGGCCGGAAATGTCATCGTGAAAACGCTCGCGATCGGCTTCGGGCAGTTGGGCGAACTCTGCTTCGTCCAGGGCCTTTCCATCCCCCATCGGGGTGAACGCAATGTTGCTGGCGTCGCGGTACAGCGCGACGTCCTTCTCCAGCGCCAGGCGCTCAATGATATCCAGCGCCTTGTCGTAGCGCTGGTTGAATGCACGATCGATGGCACTTTTCTTTTGCTGGTAGGACGGGTGTTCAAACACCGCAGGGAACGTCGCCACCAGATTGTCGATCAAGGTGTTGATATCGCCGATAAACGCGCCGGCGGTGCCTGAAGGCAGTTCCAGGGCCCGGGGCTCGCGCGGTTCGTCGAAATTGTTGACATAGACCCAGTCTGCCGGGGTCTGCAGGCGTTTGCCTTCGGCTTTCAGGTAGCGTTTGACGAACGAGAACCGGCCAGTGCCGGGCTCACCCATGACAAATACGTTGTAGCCGGGGCGCGGCATGGCCACGCCGAACTGCAATGCTTCGACCGCACGTTCCTGGCCAAGCACTCCGCGAAAGGGCTCCAGATCATTGGTGGTAGAGAAGCTGAACTGTTCAGCGGAAAACGGACGGGTCAGCGCTTCGGGCGCTAGACGCAAGCTGGCAGCAACAGGATCAGGCATCGGGCTTCCTTACATCAGGCGGGGCAGATAGCGGCATTCTGGCGCTGCCTCCACCCCACTTGCAAGGCGCGCCTTCAGTCAAAGCATAGCCAAACCGCCATCGCCAGCCTGGCCGGGGCTAAATCGATGTTTTGACGAATATTTAGCAAAAAGTAACGGAACCCTTGGAACGTGCCTAAACTCCAAACTGCGCGGCTGGAACAATAACCGGCCCACTGGCGCCAGATCGGGCCAGACCCTGTCCATTGGTATGCACATAAAGAGAACAAAGCTATGAAACGGATTCTTCTCGGTACTCTCTTCACCGCTGTATCCATCAACGCCATGGCTCAGGCGCCAGGCGGTCCGGATTGCGGTTGGGGCAACATGCTGTTCGAAGGTCAGCGTGGCACCCCGGCTCACTTCCTGGCATCCACCACCAACGGCACTTCCGGTAACGCAACGTTCGGTATGACATCGGGTACCAACGGTTGCTCGACTAACGCGTCGCTGACCTATGGCGGCAAATCCTGGCTGGCCATGAATGGCATGATGAATGAGTTGTCCGAAGACATGGCTAAAGGCAACGGCGAAGCGCTGACGACCTATGCCGTGGTACTGGGCGTGGCGCCGGAAGATCGTGAGCATTTTGCAGCAGTTACCCACGAGCACTTCCAGCAGATCTTCAGCAAGGCAGATGTGACCGCTGAAGACGTGCATACCAACACCCTGTCCGTTATCAAGAACGATGCTCGCCTGGCCAAATACGCCACTCAAGCATAAGCTCGACCCACCCGCTCCTCTCGGGGGGCGGGTTTTATTTTTTGGACCTGCGCCCCCTTGGGTCTTTGTTTCTTTCCATTAAGTTGCCCACTATGCTCAAACGCCTTGCCTGGTTGGCGCTCTGTGCCTGCGCCCCGCTGTCCGCCGCGCCAAACATCGACTCTGAACGTTTGCAGCAACTGGCTAACGACCCTTTCTGGATCTCCCTGGGCCACTACGAAACTGCCAAGCTCGGTGGCTGGCGCAGCTACGTCAGTGACCGCAAGTTTTTCCTCGCGCCGGACGGCAACGAACATCCGGACCGCGAACTGGCCGCCACTGTGCAGGCCTTGTACGCCCCGGCAAGCAAAGGCGAACAACACGCACAATGCGTCTACCCGGCACGCACCCGCTGGCTGAAGGCGCAACTGAACCTGACGGACTTGCCGGCCCCGCAATGTGCCGAATTCAAGCAATGGTTCAAGGACGTTTCCCCCGACAGTGCGGTGATGATTTTTCCCGCGGCCTACCTGAACAGCCCGTCGTCGATGTTTGGTCACACCCTGCTGCGCATTGACCAGGCTGGCGTGCAGAGCGACAAGACTTCACTGCTCAGTTATGCGATCAACTTCGGCGCCTACATCGAAGGTTCCGACAACAGCATCCTTTACGCCTGGAAAGGCCTTATGGGGGGCTACCCGGGGCTGTTTGCGCTGGTGCCTTACCAGGAAAAGCTCTCGGAATACCGCAGCCTGGAAAACCGCGACCTGTGGGAATACCGGCTGAACCTTACCCAGGCAGAAACGGCGCGCATGGTCGAGCACGTCTGGGAACTGAAACAGATCCAGTTCGACTATTTTTTCTTCGACGAAAACTGCTCCTATCGCTTGCTTGAACTGCTGCAAGTGGCGCGACCGAGCCTGCGCCTGACCGAACAATTCCCCCTTACGGCCATCCCTACCGACACCGTCAAGGCCGTGAAAGAGGCCGGCCTGGTCGAGTCCATCCAGTATCGTCCGTCCCGGGAGCGTGAGCTGCTGAGCCGTGCCGAGCCGCTGACTGATGAAGAGCAGCAATGGGTACTGAAGGTCAGCGCCGATCAGAAGCAGCTTCAGAGCGCAGATTTCAAGGCACTGCCGCGCGATCGCCAGGCGCTGGTCATCGACGCCGCGTATCGCCTGGAACGTTACCGCGCCAACGGCCAGGAACGCGACCCTGAGCGCTCCCAGCGCAGTTTCGAACTGCTGCGGGCGATCAATCAGAACCCGGCGCCGGCGCTTGATATTGCGCAACCGGGTCTGCCCGAGGACGGTCATGAATCGCGCACCTGGCAGGCCGGCATCGGCACTCGGGGCGATGAAGCCTTCGCCGAGTACGGCTTGCGCATGGCCTACCACGACCTCAACGACAACGCCGAAAGCTTCCCTCTGGGCGCGCAGATCGAAATTCTGCAGATGAAATTGCGCCAGTACGAAGGCAACCGCTGGCAGTTCCAGCAGTTGGACCTGGCGACGATTCGCTCGCTGACCCCGCGCAACGAGCTGCTGCAACCATTGTCCTGGCAAGTCACCGGCGGCCTGGAACGCGTTCCGGGCAAGCACGATGACGAGAACCTGGTCAGTCACGTCAACGGTGGCGGCGGCGGGACCTGGCAATTGAGCGAAGACATGCTCGGGTTTGTCATGGGCACCGTGCGGGTGGAGCACAACAATGACTTCGCCGAATTCATCGCCCCCGCCGCCGGATTTAATACCGGGGTGCTGTGGAAAAACCCCCTGGGTAATTTCAGCCTGGAGACCAAAGGTGATTTTTTCACCAATGGCGAGGTGCGGCGCAGTGTGAGCTTGAATCAGCAGTGGGAGCTGTCGCGAAACCTGGGCCTGCGCCTGAGTGCGCAGCGCGAGTTCAGCCACATGGCATCGCCTGAGAATGAAGTGATGCTTGAGATGAAGTGGTATCACTACTAGATCAAAAGATCGTCCGAAGGCTCGAGCAGCGTTCGGACGATCTTTTGATCTTCCTTTCACATCCCGACAACGAATCGACTTCTAGACTGACTGCATAGGCCGTCGAACGGTCAGGAGTCTGAGATGTGGCGTTGCGCAGGTATGCTGGGATTGCTGCTGTTGTGCGCGGGTTGCCAGTCGACCCACGAAGACCTGATCGCCAAGGGCTATCCGCCTGCCTTCGCCGACGGCTTCGATGACGGTTGCGTCAGTGGTCGTCAGGCGGCCGGGGCGATGACCGGTGAATTTCGCAAAAACGTCCCGCGTTATCTCAAGGACCCGCACTATGCCGAAGGCTGGAGCGATGGCTTTCGCCAGTGCCAGGCGATGCTGGAAAATCAGGATCGCGCAGACTATCGCAGCCACCATTGGGATGACCGCGATAAGGCCTGGCAACAGCAGAAGGACCAGGATGCGGCGCGCGCCTATCGCTCGCAATGAGTCGCTCACGGGCATCCGTCGAAACTAAATGACTGCGACCATGGCCCAAACCCTATAACGGGAGAAAACCATGAGTCGCGCCTTCGTCAATGAAGATAACGCCGCTGCGCAAGCCGATCAGCCTGTCGAACGGCAGGTCAGCGCGCAGCCCAACTACGTCACACCCACCGGACTGACCCAGTTGCAGGCCAAGGTTGCCGAACTGCAGCAGCAGCTCGGCGCTGAGTCGGCCAAGGGAGAACAGGCGAACAAACAGCGCCAGGCGGACCTGCAACGGGATTTACGCTATTTCAACCAGCGCGTGCTCAGCGCGCAGGTGATAACACCCGCGAGCTCGACGCAAAAGGTGCAGATTGGCAGTCGGGTGACGTTTGCCGACGAGCACAACGCTGAACAGACCGTCCAGCTGGTGGGCGAGGATCAGGCGGACGCATCGGCGGGCCTGATCAACTGGGGCTCGCCGCTGGGCCGGGCGCTGCTTGGGGCGCAACTCGGGGATGAGGTGCTGTGGCAACGCCCGGTCGGCGATCAACTGATCGAGATCATCCGCATCGAACCGGCTTAGACCACACCTTGGGCGAGCATGGCATCGGCGACTTTGACGAAGCCGGCGATGTTTGCCCCTTTGACGTAGTTGATCCGGCCATTCTCTTCGCCGTAGTGCACGCAAGCGTGGTGAATCGACTGCATGATGGCGTGCAGTTTGCTGTCCACCTCGCCGCCGGTCCACAGCAGGCGCATGGCGTTCTGCGACATTTCCAGGCCACTTACCGCGACGCCGCCTGCGTTGGAGGCCTTGCCTGGCGCAAACAGAATCCCTGCCTCGATGAACAGGTCCACGGCTTCCAGCGTGGTCGGCATGTTGGCGCCTTCGGCCACGCAGATGCAGCCGTTGCGCAGCAATGCGCGGGCGGCCTCGGCATCGAGTTCATTCTGCGTTGCGCATGGCAGCGCAATGTCGCAGGCCAGATCCCATGGGCTCTGACCGGCGCGGAACTCGAGGCCGAAGCGCGCAGCCAACTCAATGATTCGCCCGCGCTGGACGTTTTTCAGTTCCAGTACCGCCAACCATTGCTCTTCAGTCAAACCGGCTTCGCAGTACAGCGTGCCCTCGGAGTCCGACAACGAAATGACCTGGCCGCCCAGATCCATGACCTTGCGGGCCGCGTACTGCGCGACGTTGCCAGAACCCGAGATCGCCACGCGCTTGCCTTCGACGGTTGCGCCTTGGCGCTTGAGCATTTCCTCGGCGAAATAGACACAACCGAAACCGGTGGCTTCGGGCCTAATCAGGCTGCCGCCGTAGCTCGGGCCCTTCCCTGTGAGCACGCTGGTGAACTGGTTGCTCAGGCGCTTGTATTGACCGAACAAAAAGCCAATCTCTCGGGCACCGACGCCAATATCGCCCGCCGGCACGTCAACGTCTGCACCGATGTGCCGGTACAGCTCGCTCATGAAGGACTGGCAGAAGCGCATGACTTCAGCATCGCTTTTGCCTTTGGGGTCGAAGTCCGAGCCGCCCTTGCCGCCCCCCATGGGCAACGAGGTCAGGGAGTTCTTGAACGTCTGTTCGAACGCGAGGAATTTCAGCACGCCCAGGTTCACTGACGGATGGAAGCGCAGACCGCCCTTGTACGGACCGATGGCACTGTTCATCTGGATGCGGAAGCCCCGATTGACCTGCACCTTGCCGTGATCGTCGACCCATGACACACGAAACACCACCGCCCGCTCCGGCTCACAGATACGCTCCAGGATGCCGGAAGTGAGGTAGTGCGGGTTGGCTTCCAGGAACGGCCAGAGGCTGCGCAAGACTTCTTCCACAGCCTGGTGAAACTCGGGCTGGTCGGGGTCACGTTTTTTCAGGCGGGCAAGGAAGGATTCAACGGATTCGATCATGGAAAGTCTCGGCAAATTTATTGTCGTTGGAGAGATTGAGCCGGACTTTAACAAACGAATCGCGCACAGGAACAGCGCAACATGTCGCCTTTATGAAATTAAATGGTGCACAGGATATAAATAAGTCTGTTTTTCGGCCGTTTTTGCACCTGAATAGGGAGATCGACTCGACGTAATGCACCAACAGTTACACCGCCATCGCTAGCAGGCTAGCTCCCACGGGGATGGGTGGTGAATCGAGATTTATTGCCTGCACAACACTTTGTGGGAGCTGGTCTGCCGGCGATGAATTTCACTCGGTATCCCAGAAAAACAGAGCAAAAAAAACGGAGCCTGAAGGCTCCGTTCTTTCATGCAACCAACCCCGAATCAGGCCAGTTTCTTGTGCCGTACACGATGCGGCTGGGCAGCGGCTTCGCCAAGACGCTTTTTGCGATCGGCTTCGTACTCGGTGTAGTTACCTTCGAAGAACACTGCTTGCGAGTCATCTTCGTACGCCAGGATGTGCGTCGCGACGCGGTCCAGGAACCACCGATCGTGAGAGATCACAATGGCGGCGCCCGGGAAGTCCAGCAGTGCTTCTTCGAGGGAACGCAGGGTTTCAACGTCGAGGTCGTTGGACGGTTCGTCGAGCAGCAGGACGTTGCCACCCTCCTTCAGGGTCAGGGCCAGGTGCAGGCGACCGCGCTCACCACCGGACAGGTCCTTGACGAACTTCTGCTGATCGCCACCCTTGAAGTTGAAGCGACCCACGTAGGTACGCGACGGGATCTCGTAGTTGCCGATGCGGATCTGGTCGGAACCGTCGGAGATTTGCTGGAATACCGTCTTGCTGCCATCCAGGTCCTCACGGCTCTGGTCAACGCAAGCCAGTTGCACCGTTTCGCCGACTTCGATAGTGCCCGAATCCGGAGTCTCCTTGCCCATCAACATGCGGAACAGCGTGGATTTACCCGCGCCGTTACCGCCGATCACACCCACGATGGCGCCTTTGGGCATGGAGAACGAGAGGTTGTCGATCAGCACGCGATCGCCGTAACCCTTGGAGACGTTCTTGAACTCGATGACCTTGTCACCCAGGCGCGGACCGGCCGGGATGTAGATCTCGTTGGTTTCGCTGCGCTTCTGGAATTCCTGCGACTGCATTTCTTCGAAGCGTTGCAGACGAGCCTTGGACTTGGACTGGCGGGCCTTGGCGCCTTTGCGCACCCACTCCAGTTCTTCCTTCATGGCTTTTTCATGGGCCGACTGCTGCTTGGATTCTGCAGCCAGACGATTGGACTTGGCTTCAAGCCAGCCCGAATAGTTGCCCTCGTACGGGATACCGGCGCCGCGGTCGAGTTCGAGAATCCAGCCGGCAACGTTGTCCAGGAAGTACCGGTCGTGCGTGATCGCTACCACGGTGCCCGGGAAGTCATGGAGGAAGTGCTCCAGCCAGGCGACGGAATCGGCGTCCAGGTGGTTGGTCGGTTCGTCCAGCAGCAACATGTCCGGGGCCGACAACAGCAGGCGGCACAGGGCCACACGACGTTTTTCACCACCGGAGAGGAATTCGACCTTGGCGTCCCAGGCGGGCAAACGCAGTGCATCGGCCGCCACTTCCAGCTGACGATCCAGGTTGTGACCATCGCTGGCCTGCAGAATCGCCTCGAGCTTGGCCTGTTCGGCAGCCAGCTTGTCGAAGTCGGCATCTTCCTCGGCGTAAGCGGCGTAGACCTCGTCCAGGCGAGCCTGGGCGTTCTTGATCACGCTAACCGCTTCCTCGACCACTTCACGCACGGTCTTGGTCGGATCCAGGATCGGTTCCTGCGGCAGGTAGCCGATGTTCAGTTCCGGCATCGGACGGGCTTCGCCCTCGAATTCGGTGTCGACGCCCGCCATGATTTTCAGCAGCGTGGACTTACCCGAACCGTTGAGGCCGAGCACGCCGATCTTGGCGCCAGGGAAGAAGGACAGCGAAATGTTTTTCAGGATTTCCCGCTTCGGCGGAACAACTTTTCCCAGCCGATGCATGGTGAAGACGTATTGAGCCATGGAGAACCTTGGGTCAGTGACAGATGAATGATTGGAGCGCGGGCGAGGCCCGGCCAGACCGTGCGCGCTGACCGCTTGATAGGGACCAATGCGTGCGCGCTGAAGAAAGTCTGATTCTAGGAGCTGGAACGCTCCCACGTAACCGGCAAAGCTACCTTAATGATGGATGGCAGTCCAGCCGAGCGGGACTGGCACTTTGCCACAACTCAAGGCATGCTAGCCGCCCTTCGGGCGTCCGGCTTATAGTGCGCGTCGCGCCAGCCCAGCCCTTGCGCAGGATTACACAGCTTGTCTAACGTGCCTCCACCGTCTTCTGTGAACGATGCCCGTTCTGCGGCCGGCTCTCCCCTGCGCGGGACGTTGAAAGGTGGGCTGGCCACACTCGTATTACTGCTGCTGGCCCTTCTCTTCTGGCAACTGCTCGACCAGCTGCGCGAAACCCAGAAGAACCAGCGCCAGTACACCATCGACTTCACCGCCGACCTGGCTTCTCAAATCAGCCTGAATATGGCGCTGAACGCGCAGATCGCCCTGAACCTGCTGCCGATCGTCGAGCAGCCACAGACTCACGAAGAACAACAGGCGCTGCTGCGCAAAATCCAGCAGTCGCTGCCTGATGTACGCAGCCTGGCACTGCTCAGTCCGTCTGGAAAAGTGCTCAGCGACAGCGCCGTGGACAGTAACGATGCCGACTACCTGAGCCAGCTGGTTCAGCGCAGCCGCGCCCAGGCGCACTATTTCAGCAATGCCGACGACGGCTCGATGGTCCATTTGCTGCTGCACCAGGCCAGCGGCAGCACTCGCGGCTATTGGGCGCTGCGCCTGTCTCCGGCCTTCTTCGCATCGCTGGCCAAGCAGAATGAAGCCGGCATCCGCCCGCTGTGGCTGGTGGAAAACCGCATCAATCGGCAAATTGTCAGCCGCGATAACGCCGTACCGGTGTCTGAGCCCAGCGAACTGACGGCAGAGGACCTGGCCAACAGCGTATTGACAGTGCCTCTGAGCAGCAGCGACTGGCAACTGCGCGGGCTGTTCGACCGTCAACGCGTGATCGAGCATTTATTGCCGGCATTCATCGGCAAATGCCTGCTCGGGTTGGCCTTTTCCCTGCTGCCCTTCATCGCGCTACTGAACATGCGCCGCCGCCAGCGCCAGTTGCATGAGGGTCGTCGACGCTATCAGGACATCTTCGAAGGCACCGGGGTCGCCCTGTGCGTACTGGATCTGTCCGGGCTCAAGAGTGCGTTCGACAAGGCCCGCATCCTTGACACCGAACGGTTGCAAAGCTGGCTGGCCGTGCCAACGCAACGTGAACAGTTGCTGCGCGAAATGCGCATCACCGAAGTCAACGAGGTAGCCCTGTTGCTACTGGACGTCAATGCCCCGGAGGAGGCGTGGAAGCGCCTGATCGACGGCAATCCACTGACCAGTTCGGCCATCGGCCTGCCGATACTCGAAGCCGTGTTGCAGGGGCACAAACAGCTCGAACTGGAGATCCGCCTGCAGGACGCCAGCGGCCGTGATCAGCACTTGTGGCTGGTGCTGCGCCTGCCCGAGGACCAGAGTGACTACAAGGCAGTGATCCTGAGCATCACGGACGTCACCAGCCGCAAGCTTATCGAGCTGTCGCTGCTGGAGCGCGAAGGATTCTGGTCCGATGTGGTACGCACGGTTCCGGATCACCTGTATGTGCAAGACGTCATCAGCCAGCGAATGATCTTCAGCAACCACCATCTGGGCCAGACCCTCGGCTACAACCGCACCGAGCTGCACCAGATGGGCGATTACTTCTGGGAAGTCCTGCTGCACGCTGATGATGCCGACTTGTATCATCGATCGCGCCAGACCCAGCGCCACGGCGGTTACAGCCAGCTGATGCAATGCCAGTTGCGCTTTCGCCACCGGGACGGCAAATGGCGCCGGTTCGAAGTGCGCGAACAAGCCCTGGCGCGGGACAAACACGACCAGGTCACGCGCATCATCGGCGTGGCCAAGGACATCACCGAGCAGATCGAAGCCAGCGAATCCCTGCGCGACAGCGAGCAGCGTTATCGCATGCTCGCCGAAAGCATCAGCGACGTGATTTTTTCCACCGACAGCGCAATGGCACTCAATTACGTCAGCCCCTCGGTGCATGCCGTGCTGGGCTATGACGTCGAATGGATCTTCCAGAACGGCTGGCAATCGACCATTGCCAACCCGCAGCAACTGACCGGTATCTACAGCCTGATGGACCGGATCAGCAAGGCGCTGAACAAACCCGACAGGCTGGCGCTGTTGCGCGACCAGGTGCAGACACAACTGTTCCTGTTCGACTGCCTGCGCGCCGACGGTCGCAAGGTCCCCATCGAGCTGCGCCTGGTGCTGGTCTGGGACGACCAGGGAGCCTTCGAAGGCGTGCTGGGGGTCGGTCGCGACATCAGTCAGCAACGCCGCGCCGAGAAAGATCTGCGCATGGCGGCGACGGTGTTCGAGCACTCGACCTCGGCAATCCTGATCACCGACCCAGCCGGTTACATCGTGCAGGCCAACGAAGCCTTCAGCCGCGTCAGCGGTTACGCGGTCGAACAAGTGCTCGACCAGTTGCCGAACATGCTGACCGTGGACGAGCAACAGGACGCGCACCTGCGCTACGTGCTCAAACAGCTTAACGAGCACAGCACCTGGGAAGGCGAAGTGTGGCTCAAGCGGCGTAACGGCGAGCATTACCCGGCCTGGGTCGGCATCACCGCCGTGCTGGATGACGAAGGCGACCTGGCCAGCTATGTGTGCTTCTTCAGCGACATCAGCGAGCGCAAGGCCAGCGAACAGCGAATCCATCGCCTCGCCTACTACGACGCCCTGACTCACCTGCCCAACCGCACGCTGTTCCAGGATCGCCTGCACACCGCTCTGCAATCGGCGGAACGGCAGAAAGGATGGGTGGTGCTGATGTTCCTCGACCTCGACCGGTTCAAGCCGATCAACGACTCCCTGGGCCACGCGGCCGGCGATCGCATGCTCAAGGAAATGGCCACGCGCCTGCTCGGCTGCGTCGACGATGATGACACTGTGGCCCGCATGGGCGGCGACGAGTTCACCTTGCTCCTGCAACCGCGGGCCAACCGCGAGATGGCGTTGAACCGGGCGATTCATGTGGCCGAACAGATTCTTGGCAGTTTGGTGAAACCCTTCGTGCTTGAAGGCCGGGAGTTTTTCGTCACCGCCAGTATCGGCATCGCCCTGAGCCCGCAAGACGGCAACGAGCTCAGCCAACTGATGAAAAACGCCGACACCGCGATGTACCACGCCAAGGAGCGCGGCAAGAACAACTTCCAGTTCTATCAGGCGGACATGAACGCCAGCGCCCTGGAGCGCCTGGAGCTCGAGAGCGATTTGCGCCATGCCCTGGAGCAGGACGAATTTGTGCTGTACTACCAGCCGCAGTTCAGCGGCGACGGCAAACGCCTGACGGGCGCCGAAGCCTTGCTGCGCTGGCGCCACCCTCGACGCGGGCTGGTACCGCCGGGGGATTTCATTCCGGTGCTCGAGGAGCTTGGACTGGTGGTTGATGTCGGCGACTGGGTCATCAGCGAAGCCTGCCGCCAGCTCAAGTCCTGGCACCTGGCCAAGGTTCGCGTGCCAAAAGTGTCGGTGAATATCTCGGCGCGGCAGTTTTCCGACGGCCAACTGGGCACGCGCATCGCCAACATCCTCAAGGAAATCGGCCTGCCCCCGGCGTGCCTGGAGCTGGAACTGACCGAAAGTATTCTGATGCGCGAAGTCAGCGAGGCGATGCAGATCCTCGACGGCTTGAAGAATCTCGGCCTGAGCATTGCGGTCGACGACTTCGGCACTGGCTATTCATCGCTTAACTACCTCAAGCAATTCCCGATCGACGTGCTGAAAATTGACCGCACGTTTGTCGATGGCCTGCCCTCCGGCGAACAGGACGCCCAGATTGCCCGGGCAATCATCGCCATGGCCCACAGCCTCAACCTGGCGGTGATCGCCGAAGGCGTGGAAACCCAGGAGCAGCTGGATTTCCTGCGTGAGCATGGGTGCGATGAAGTTCAGGGGTATTTGTTCGGGAGGCCGATGCCGGCCAGCGGGTTTGAGGCGCAGTTCGGGCGTGAGGCGTTGTTCGAGTTCGACTGAGATTTTTGCAGGGAAGCCATCGCCAGCAGGCGGGCTCCCACAAGAATTGATGGTCGGTCAGGGAGTTTGCAGGCTATCGCGATTACTGTGGGAGCCAGCCTGCTGGCGATGGGGGCCGCACGATCACCGCTGATCCCGTCATGAAGCCCACTTGTCTGCGACATGATGTCCTTTCATATGCCATCTAAAACTCGTTAGGTTAGAATGCCCCCCTTTTCTGCCCCGATCCTTGAGGACCGCCATGTTCAGCCGTGATTTGACTATTGCCAAGTACGACGCCGATCTCTTTGCCGCCATGGAGCAAGAAGCTCAGCGCCAGGAAGAGCACATTGAGCTGATCGCTTCGGAAAACTACACCAGCCCTGCGGTGATGGAAGCTCAAGGCTCGGTACTGACCAACAAGTACGCCGAAGGCTATCCGGGCAAGCGCTACTACGGTGGCTGCGAGTTCGTCGACGTGGTCGAGCAGCTTGCTATCGATCGCGCCAAGGAACTGTTCGGCGCTGATTACGCCAACGTTCAGCCACACGCCGGTTCGCAAGCCAACAGCGCCGTTTACCTGGCTCTGCTGCAAGCGGGCGACACCATCCTGGGCATGAGCCTGGCACACGGTGGTCACCTGACCCACGGCGCCAGCGTTTCTTCCTCCGGCAAGCTGTACAACGCCGTTCAGTACGGCATCGACGCCAATGGCCTGATCGACTACGACGAAGTCGAGCGCCTGGCCGTTGAACACAAGCCGAAAATGATCGTGGCCGGTTTTTCCGCCTACTCGCAGATCCTCGACTTCCCGCGTTTCCGCGAAATCGCCGACAAGGTTGGCGCCTACCTGTTCGTTGACATGGCTCACGTGGCCGGTCTGGTCGCCGCTGGCGTCTACCCGAACCCGGTGCCATTCGCCGACGTCGTGACCACCACCACGCACAAGACCCTGCGTGGTCCACGTGGCGGCCTGATCCTGGCTCGCGCCAACGCCGACATCGAGAAAAAGCTCAACTCCGCGGTTTTCCCGGGCGCCCAGGGTGGCCCGCTGGAGCACGTGATCGCCGCTAAAGCGATTTGCTTCAAGGAAGCGCTGCAGCCTGAGTTCAAGACCTACCAGCAACAAGTGGTGAAGAACGCCAAGGCCATGGCCGGCGTGTTCATCGAGCGCGGTTTTGACGTGGTATCGGGCGGTACTGAAAACCACCTGTTCCTGCTGTCGCTGATCAAGCAGGAAATCTCCGGTAAAGATGCCGACGCCGCTTTGGGCAAGGCTTTTATCACCGTGAACAAGAACTCCGTGCCTAACGATCCACGCTCCCCGTTCGTCACTTCCGGCCTGCGCTTCGGCACTCCGGCCGTGACCACTCGCGGCTTCAAGGAAGCTGAGTGCAAGGAACTGGCCGGCTGGATCTGCGACATCCTGGCAGACCTGAACAACGAAGCGGTGATCGACGCCGTCCGTGAGAAGGTCAAGGCCATCTGCAAGAAGCTGCCGGTGTACGGCGCTTAATTGCGACGTTAAACCCGCAGGATGAAAAACCGGCCAAGTGATTGGCCGGTTTTTTTTCGCCCTAAGAAAAGATCAAAGGATCGCAGCCTTCGGCAGCGCCTACATTGGGATTCGCGTTTCCCTGTAGGAGCTGCCGAAGGCTGCGATCTTTTGATCTTGCTTTCGATTTTAAAAAACCAGGATCAAAGGATCGCAGCCTTCGGCAGCTCCTACGCGCGGCTTATGCCGCTGGTAAGACCGGTCATGCCAATTTTGCAATTTCCACTTGTATTCACGAAAAAACCCTGCGTAGACTGCGCTTGCACTGGACATACCGGTAAGACCACAATAATTAAGTCCTGAATCTGAGCGCCCAAGCGCCGGCAGCCAGGACACCGACCAGGATTCCTCCCATGCTCAGATGGTGCTCGCGTTCAATCTTCCTCCAAGTGGTTCTCGGACTGGTGCTCGGCATCGTCTGCGGGCTGACCCTCCCTGAATACTCTGCACAGCTCAAACCGCTGGGCGATGGTTTTATCAAACTGATCAAGATGCTCATCGGCCTGATCGTGTTCTGCGTGGTGGTCAGTGGCATCAGCGGTGCCGGCGACCTGAAGAAGGTCGGACGCATTGGCCTGAAATCGGTGATCTACTTCGAAATCCTGACCACCATTGCCTTGGTCATCGGCCTGGTATTCGCCTTCAGCACCGGCATTGGCAGCGGCGCCAACATTCACCTGGATCAGCTTTCCGCCGCCGACATGGGTGACATCGCCCAGCGCGGCGAGCATATGCACACCACCACACAGTTCCTGATGGACCTGATTCCCACGTCGGTGGTGGGTGCCTTCGCCGACAACAACATCCTGCAAGTGCTGCTGTTCTCGGTACTCTTTGGCAGCGCACTCAACCTGGTGGGTGAAGCGGCGTCGGGCATCTCCCGACTGATCAACGAGCTGAGCCATGTGATCTTTCGCATCATGGGTATGATCGTGCGCCTGGCGCCGATCGGCGTGTTCGGCGCCATCGCGTTCACCACCAGCAAATACGGCCTGGACTCCCTGCAGCATCTGGGCAGCCTGGTGGGTTTGTTCTACCTGACCTGCGTGGCCTTCGTCTCGCTGATCCTGGGCCTGGTGATGCGCGTGTCCGGCCTGCGGATGTGGCCGCTGCTCAAGTACCTGCGTGAAGAACTGCTGATCGTCATGGGCACCGCCTCCTCCGACGCCGTACTGCCGCAGATCATGCGCAAGCTCGAGCACCTGGGCATCGGCAGCTCGACCGTAGGGCTGGTGATCCCTACGGGTTACTCGTTCAACCTCGACGGTTTCTCGATCTACCTGACCCTCGCCATCGTCTTCATCGCCAATGCGACCGGCACACCACTGGCCATGACCGACCTGCTGACGATTCTGCTGGTCTCGCTGATTACCTCCAAAGGTGCCCACGGGATTCCCGGCTCGGCGCTGGTGATCCTGGCGGCAACACTCACGGCGATCCCGGCGATTCCGGTGGTGGGTCTGGTGCTCGTCCTCGCGGTCGACTGGTTCATGGGGATCGGCCGAGCGCTGACCAACCTGATCGGCAATTGCGTAGCGACAGTGGCCATTGCCCGCTGGGAAAAAGACATCGATATCCAGCGCGCAAGCAAGGTGCTTTCCGGCCAGGTGGGTTATACCTTCCAGCCGAGAAAACCAGTCGGTCCCGCGCACCAGCAGGAATTTTGAATCACTGCCGTGCCTGCCCAGGGGCGGGCACGGTCATCAAACGTTTTGAATGCTCATGGAGCGAACAGTGATTACCTCGTCGACCGTTGTGAACTCAGTCGTGGAAAAACTTCGGGCCGCTCTGGCCCGCGGCCAGTGGCGCTCCGGCGAAATGCTCCCGGGGCAACGGGAACTGGCAGAACAATTGGGCATCAGCCGCCCGAGTTTGCGTGAGGCAGTCATCGTCCTGGAAACGCTAGGTCTGGTGCGGTCCATGCCGGGCAAGGGTGTTGTGGTCCTGGAGGCCAATCTCAGCGACAGCCAGTCCCATGACAGTGCGGTGGCGGGGGCGAGCCTGGAAGACGTGCTGCAACTGCGCTACACCCTTGAGCCGTTCATTGTCGGGCTGGTCGCGCAGTCCATCAGCAGCAAGGAAGTCGGGCAGTTGCGTCTCACGCTGATGGACATGCGCGAAGCCCTGGAAGCCAACGACAGCGAAGCCGGGGTGAATGCCTACATCGCATTCCATGAAGAGCTGTTCACCCTGACGTCTAATCCGATTTTCCAGAGTGTGGTGCAGCAAACCAGCAACGCCCTCAAGCAAAGCGCCGAGGTGCTGCGCAATTCCCCGGAACACCTGGCTGAACGTCTCGAAGAGAACGAAGCCGTGGTGCGGGCGATCCGCAGCAAGAATAGCGCCCAGGCCAGTGCCGAGATGCGTCGTCACATTCTTCGCGAAGGTCAGCGCATGGGCATCGAATTGAATATTCCAGACGACAACCTTCGCAGTTGAACACGCCTGGAACGGGAGACCGGCCATGAACAGCTTCGCTTCACCTCAGAATCTCGGCGCCCTGCCCTGCGCCCTGCCGCTCAATGATCTTTATGCGCGGGTGTTCGATGCCATTCTCGACCAGCGCATCAATGCGGGCAGTCGGTTTACTGAAGACAGCCTGGCGCAAATGTTCACCGCTCGTCGCAGCGACATTCGTGGTGTGCTGAGCTGCCTTTCCCATCAGCAGATCATTATTCTGCGGCCCAATCATCGGCCTCGGGTCGCTTTGCTCGATCGCGAACAGATCCGCCAGACTTTGCATGCACGGCGGTTGACGGAAACCACGCTGGTGCAACTCGCCTGTCGGAACAGTGGCCGCCAGAACTTCAAACGGTTGCACGCGCTGCTCGAACAGGAGCACAGCTGTACCGAACAGGCTCCAGCTATTCGGCTGTCAGGAGAGTTTCACTTGCTGTTGGCAGAGATGGCGGGGAATGCACCTTTGGCGCATTTTCTGGGCAGTCTGGTGCCCTTGACCTCACTGGCGATTGCACAGGCTGATGCACACCCAGCGAATTGCTGCGATTGGCAGGCACATCAGGGAATCCTGGACGCGGTGGAGCGCGGGAATGAATCGATGGCGACGACACTGCTGAACCGACACCTGGATCAATTGGAGGATCTTTTGATGAACATGCCCTCCATGACCGGCCGCAATCGCGCTGCCGGTTAGGCCGCCTTCGCGAGCAAGCCCGCTCCTGCTGGGGATGCGTGCATGACCCAAAGCTTGTGGCAGACACAGGTCAGAATGTGGGAGCGGGCTTGTTCTCGAACAGGCCCGCAAACACGCTGAAGATCACTGTATTTACTCCGCCGCCACCCGCGCAAATCCTTCCCGAATCTTCTCTTCCGGCAGATCATCCGCAATAAAGACGATCACGCTTTCGCGCGGCTCACCAGGCGCCCACTCGGTGTCCCAGTCGAAGCCATACAACTTCAGCACCCCTTGAAAAACCATCCGCCGCGGTTCGCCAGCGATGCTCAAAACGCCTTTGTAGCGCAGCAATTGCTTGCCATGCGCTTCCAGCAGTTCATTCATGAACTCGCTGAGCTTGTCGATATCCAGCGGCTTGTCGGTCCGTAGGACCAGGCTGGAAATGCGGTCGATGGAGGGGGCCTTGCTCACCGGGCGCAGGCTCAAGCCACTGCCGAGGTCGGCATTGAGATTGAAGCCCCGGACGTCGAGCAGTTCAGCCAGGTCGATCTTGCCGTGGTCGACCAGGCGAATGGGTGCACGACGATTGATGCGGGTCAGGCGTTCGCTCAACGCGGTGAAAGCTGCCTCGTCCACGAGGTCTCGCTTGCTCACCAGCAGACGGTCGGCAAACCCGATTTGCGCCTGGGCGATAGTCTGGGCCAGGTGCGTATCGGCGTGGGCGGCATCCACCAGGGTGATAATGCCGTCGAGAATGTAGCGCTCGCGCAGCTCTTCATCGATGAAGAAAGTTTGCGCCACAGGTGCCGGATCGGCGAGCCCGGTGCATTCGATCACCAGGCGGTCGAAGGCGATCTCGCCACTGTCCAGGCGTTCAAGCAGCAGGAACAGGGCTTTGGTCAGATCGGTGTGAATAGTGCAGCAGACGCAGCCGTTGGACAGCGTCATCACCTGCACCGGCTCCTCGCCCAGCAGCTGGGTGTCGATGCCGGCATCGCTGAATTCGTTCTCGATTACGGCGATTTTCAGGCCGTGCTCGGTTTTGAGCAGGTGGCGCAAGAGCGTGGTCTTCCCGGCGCCGAGAAAGCCGCTGAGGATGGTGACTGGGATAGGGGCTGACAAAATAAGGTCTCCCGGACGCGAAAAAAACTGTAGGAGCAAGGCTTGCCCGCGATGGCGTCCGAAAGATCGCCATCGCGGGCAGGTCTTGCTCCCACAGTGTGTGTGTGTTGCCTAGACCCTGTGCATCAACAGCACTTCGGCCCACCCTTGCCGCCGTAACGCGCTTCCTGACGTTCCCTGAAGAACATCTCGTAGCTCATCACCGGCTTGTCCGGGTGATTGGTTTGCATATGCTCGACGTAGTTGTCGTAGTCGGGCATGCCGACCATCAGGCGCGCGGCCTGACCGAGGTATTTACCGAGGCGACTCAGGTCATTGAACATGTTTGCAATCCTCGATTACGCATCCGGCAGGGCCTGGAATGGCGCTTCTTTATCCGTACGTTCCTTTTTACCCCAGGCGGCGATACCGACCTTGATGGCATAGAACAGGATGCTGAATACCACGAACAGGAACAATGCCGTCAGCGTTGCGTTGGTGTAGGCGTTGTAGATCACGTGCTGCATTTGGTTGATGTCCTTGGCTGGTGCGAGGATCTGGCCGTTGGCCAACGCATCGCTGTATTTTTTCGCCAGGGACAGGAAACCGATCGCCGGGTTGGCATCGAACAGCTTGATGAAACCTGCGGTCACGGTGCAGATCAGCAGCCAGACCGCTGGCAGCATGGTCACCCAGATGTAGCGCTGACGTTTCATTTTAATCAACACGACCGTCGCCAGCATCAGCGCGATACCCGCCAGCATCTGGTTGGAGATACCGAACAGCGGCCACAGGGTGTTGATGCCGCCCAGTGGATCGATCACGCCCTGGTACAGCAGATAACCCCACATCGCCACACAGCCGGCGGTGGCAATCAGGTTGGCGGTCCAGGACTCGGTGCGTTTCAGCGCCGGTACGAATGAGCCGAGCAGGTCCTGCAGCATGAAGCGTCCGGCACGGGTACCGGCATCCACGGCCGTCAGGATGAACAGCGCCTCGAAGAGGATCGCGAAGTGGTACCAGAACGCCATGGTGTTCTCACCTGGCAGCACACTGTGCAGAATTTGCGCGATACCCACCGCGAGGGTCGGCGCACCACCGGCACGTGCCAGGATGGTGGTTTCTCCAATGTCCTTGGCTACCGCTTGCAAGGCTTCCGGCGTGATCGCAAAACCCCAGCTGCTGACGGTTTGCGCGACGGTGACCACATCCGAACCGACGATGGCCGCCGGGCTGTTCATGGCGAAGTACACACCCGGCTCGATCACCGAGGCGGCAACCATCGCCATGATTGCCACGAAGGATTCCATCAGCATGCCGCCGTAACCGATGTAGCGGGCATGGCTTTCATTAGCCAACAGCTTCGGCGTGGTACCGGAAGAGATCAGCGCGTGGAAACCCGAGACCGCGCCACAGGCAATGGTGATGAACAGGAACGGAAACAGACCGCCCTTCCACACCGGGCCGGTGCCATCGATGAACTGGGTCAATGCCGGCATTTTCAGATCCGGCATGGTGATCAGGATACCGATCGCCAGGGCAATGATAGTGCCGATTTTCAGGAAGGTCGACAGGTAGTCACGGGGTGCCAGGATTAGCCACACCGGCAGCACCGCAGCGACAAAACCGTAACCAATCAGCATCCAGGTGATCTGGATCCCGGTGAAGGTAAAGGCCTTGGCCCACACCGGATCGGCAGCAATCTGCCCGCCGAGCCAGATCGACCCCAGCAGCAACAGCACGCCGATGATGGAAATTTCACCGATGCGACCGGGGCGGATGTAGCGCATGTAGATGCCCATGAACATCGCAATCGGGATGGTCGCCATCACCGTGAAGATGCCCCAAGGGCTCTCGGCCAGGGCCTTGACCACGATCAGCGCCAGCACCGCGAGGATGATGATCATGATCAGGAAGCAGCCGAACAGTGCGATCGTTCCCGGTATGCGGCCCATCTCTTCACGGACCATATCCCCCAGGGAGCGGCCGTTACGACGGGTGGACAGGAACAGGATCATGAAGTCCTGCACCGCACCGGCCAGCACCACCCCGGCGATCAGCCACAGGGTACCGGGCAAATAGCCCATCTGCGCCGCCAGGACTGGACCGACCAAAGGCCCCGCGCCGGCGATGGCCGCGAAGTGGTGACCAAACAGGATGTGTTTGTTGGTAGGGACGTAGTCCAGACCGTCATTGTTGAGTACGGCGGGGGTGGCCCGTCGCGGGTCAAGCTGCATCACATTGTTAGCGATGAACAGGCTGTAGTAACGGTACGCAACCAGATAGATGGCCACTGCCGCGACCACAATCCACAAGGCGTTGATCGCCTCGCCTCGACGCAATGCCACTACGCCCAGGGCGCACGCTCCTACGATCGCCAGCAGCAGCCAGGGTATGTGGCGTAGCAGGCTATTATTATTTTTCATTTTATGATTCCAGCCAGGGTGGACAAGAAAGACAGCCACCCCGAGTTTAGCTGGCCTGACAGCAAAGGCCATACCCCGACATTGGTCTAGAGCCATGTCCCTGCTGGCGGCCGCGCACCCTGCGGGTCTATAGTCAGCAAACATTTCGAGGAACGCGCCATGAGCCAGCAACCCGCCGAACGCCGCCGCTTCACACGTATTGCGTTCGATGCCAGAACCGAGCTGGGCCAAGGGCAGTCCATCTGGCCGGTAAAGCTGATCGATCTTTCACTCAAGGGGCTGCTGATCGAGCGTCCGGAGCCATGGCTGGGTGATGCGCAACAGGATTTTTTCGTCGAAATTCACCTGACCGATGAGGTCGAGATCAAGATGGATGTGCAGCTCACCCATCAGGAGCGCGGCCAACTGGGGTTTGTCTGCCGCCACATCAGCCTGGAATCCATCGAGCGCCTGCGGCGGTTGATCGAGTTCAACCTGGGAGACCCGCAGGAGCTGGAGCGGGAGCTGGGCGCACTGATCGAAGTCTGACGGTCCCACCGGGAAGACCCAACGGCCAAAAATCACTCGAACAACGCATCCAACGCCTGCTCCAGCCGCGTCACTGCAATAATCTGCAAGCCTGCCGGTGCTTCCTTGGGCGCATTCCCCTTGGGCACGATGGCGCGTTTGAAGCCATGCTTGGCCGCTTCCTTCAAGCGTTCCTGACCGCTGGGCACCGGACGTACTTCACCGGACAACCCAACTTCACCGAACACCAGCAGGTCATGGGGCAAGGGTCGATTGCGCAAGCTGGACATCACCGCCGCCATCAGCGCCAGGTCCGACGCGGTTTCCAGCACTTTCACGCCGCCTACCACGTTGAGGAACACATCCTGGTCGTGGGTTGGAATGCCACCATGGCGGTGCAGCACGGCGAGCAACATTGCGAGCCTGTTCTGATCCAGGCCCAGGGTCACACGGCGCGGGTTAGCCAGATGGCTGTCGTCTACCAGCGCCTGAACTTCCACCAGCATCGGCCGAGTGCCTTCCCACGTCGCCATGACCACGCTGCCCGGCACTTCTTCCTGGGCACGGGTGAGAAAAATTGCCGAAGGGTTGGAGACTTCCTTGAGCCCTTTGTCCGTCATGCCGAACACGCCCAGTTCATTGACCGCGCCAAAGCGGTTCTTCACTGCACGCAACAGCCGCAGGCGGCCATCGGACTCGCCCTCGAAATACAGCACGGTGTCGACCATGTGCTCAAGCACCCGCGGACCCGCCAGCGCGCCTTCCTTGGTGACGTGGCCGACCAGGAAGATCGCCGTCCCGCTCTGCTTGGCATAACGCACCAGCAACGCCGCGCTCTCCCGGACCTGGGACACACCCCCCGGGGCCGACTGCAGCTGCTCGGTGAAAATCGTCTGGATCGAGTCGATTACCATGACCTTGGGCTTTTCCACCCGCGCCGTGGCGATGATGGTTTCGATGCAGGTCTCGGTCATCACGCGTAGCTGGTCCTGGGGCAATCCCAGGCGCCGGGCACGCATGGCCACTTGCTGCTGCGATTCCTCACCGGTGACATACAGCGCCGGCATGCTCTTGGCCAGATTGCACAGGGTCTGCAGGAGGATGGTCGACTTGCCGATCCCCGGGTCACCGCCAATCAGCACCACCGAACCGTCGACCAGACCACCGCCCAGGACTCGATCGAGTTCACTGGAGGCCGTGGAGAACCGCGGGATTTCTTCAACGCTGACTTCGGCCAGCGTCTTGATTTGCGCTTGCTGGCCAGTCCAGCCGGTGCGACCGCTGGGAGGTGCCGCCCCACCGCTCTCGACCATGGTTTCAGTCAGGGTGTTCCAAGCGCCGCACTCGCCGCACTGTCCGGCCCACTTGGGGAAAGTTGAGCCGCACTCGGTGCAGCCGTACATGCGTTTGGCCTTGGCCATCTTGACTCCCGGCAAAAACCGGGATGATAGCGCAGCTGGAACGGATAAGCGCGCAGCAATACGGGACAGTGGAGAGCCTTAGTTGCCTTTGGATAAGTTACCCAACTGCCATCCAACTGCAACTCATTAACTTGTACCCGACCTCCTGGTTACTATCTGTCGCCTCCAAGTTAATACTCGAAACATCAGCACCACCGTCAATGAAGCAAATGGCAATTCATTAACCAAACATGCACTTTCAGAAGTAGCGCACTGAAAAAGTAGTTCGCCAAAACACGCTGAGCGCCCAACAATCATGAGGTTTTTGTAAACTTTTCGCCGGCGGCCGGGTCGACTGCTGGCAAGCTCTAAAGCAGCCGTTTCGAGCAAGAACCGTATTGCTGAATTACACTGCGGCTACCAACCAATCCGTACAAGGAATCAACCAATGGGCGTGATCAGTGAGTTCAAGGCCTTCGCGGTCAAGGGAAATGTGGTCGACATGGCGGTCGGCATCATCATCGGTGCGGCCTTTGGCAAGATCGTTTCGTCGTTCGTTGGCGACGTGATCATGCCGCCGCTCGGCCTGTTGATCGGGGGGGTTGATTTCAGTGACCTGGCCGTCACCCTGAAGGCTGGAGAGGGAACCACCCCCGCCGTGATGCTGGCCTACGGCAAGTTCATTCAAAGCGTGATCGACTTCATCATCGTCGCCTTCGCGATCTTCATGGGTGTGAAAGCCATCAACCGCCTCAAGCGCGAAGAAGCCGTTGCCCCGACCGTGCCGCCTGTTCCGACCAAGGAAGAAGTGTTGCTGGGGGAAATTCGTGACCTCCTGAAGGTGCAGAACGAGCGGCCGCGGAACCTGGAATAACCAGAAAAACGGCGCCTTTTCGGCGCCGTTTTCTCACCAGTAGGTTTCCACCGCTACTTGCCCCGGGCGGCGGCTGAGACTCAGGTGCATGTCCCTGCGCTTCAGCAACTGACGCGTGTCATCGATCATTTGCGGGTTGCCGCACAGCATTACCCTCGAATGTTCCGGGGTGAGAGTCAGCCCCGCCGCGCCCTCCAGGTCGCCGTTTTCTATCAGTGTGGTGATTCGTCCATTCAGGGCACCCGCGTGAGACTCGCGCGTGACAATGGGGATGAACTGCAGCTTGTGCGCATATTCGGCCAGGTAGTCTCGCTGCGCCAGCCCGGCGATCAGCTCCTGATAGGCCAGCTCTGCAGCTTCTCGCACGCTGTAGACCAGGATGATGCGTTCGAACCGCTCCCACACTTCAAAGTCCTGGAGGATCGACAGGAACGGCGCGACGCCGGTACCGGTGGCCAGTAACCAAAGGTCACGGCCGTCGACAAAACGATCGAGTGTGAGGTAACCGAATGCCTGGCGATCTATCAGCAGCGAGTCTCCTTTGACCAGGCGGCTCAGCTCGCTGGTGAATTCGCCATTGGGCACCACGATGGAAAAGAATTCGAGAAACTCGTCATGGGGCGAGGAGACCATCGAATACGCACGCCACACCGTGCTGCCGTCGGCTTTGGTGACGCCCAGGCGAGCAAACTGGCCCGCGCGAAAGCGGAACCCGGGATCCCTTGTAGTGCGCAAGGTGAACAGGTTCGGCGTCAGGGGCTGAACGTCGAGCAAGGTCTGGCGGGTAAATTTTTCTGCACTGGCAGTCATGGGTCGCTCCATTAAACAGAGGCTTGCAGTTTCCCGCAAAAACGCAGAATTAAACACCGACGATTGGTAATGGCTTTAAACGGAGCACCAACAGAATGTTTAACCAGTTCGTTAGTCACGGCTCGTATTAAACGCAGCATCTAAACCTCCCCTGCACAATCCAAATTGTTTAGAACCAACCGTTTTGAATTAATGCCTGATTGCGCCGACATAATTCCCGCAGGCCATGGTCATGGGACACTGATTGCAGGGAGCACTGCGGGTTCTCTCGCGCCTTGAGCTGTTCGTTGAAAAATGCCGCGAGTAATCCTTAAGAAAAAAAAGTACCATTTACGGTCCTTACTGAGTGATGACATGCCCTCCCGCATGACGCTGTGCACTCGGCCGGATCAGCCCGCAACAGGCCCTTGGCGGCGGGAACCCCGTTGATTAACAAGAGCCACACTCCATGCCTTTGCTCGAAACACCCTTCGCCCACCTCGACCTGATCCGCCAGCCCGAACAGTCGAATGAACCGCTGCAGGCATTTGATGCCGCCGACGAGTACCTGCTCAATCACCTGGCGCAGCTGCAACCGGCCGCTCAGACGCGGGTTCTGGTGCTCAATGACAGCTTTGGGGCACTGGCTGCGAGCCTGGCCGGTAACGTTCAGGTCACCAGCAGCGGCGACTCGTTCCTGGCATTCCAGGGCCTGGAAAAAAATCTGGTCCGCAATGGCCATGCCTTCGATGCGGTGCCGACAGTACCCGCCCATCAGTCTTTTGCCGGCCCGTTCGATCAGGTGTTGATCCGGGTCCCGAAAACCCTGGCCCTGCTGGAAGAGCAACTGATCCGCCTGCAAGGGCAACTGGCGCCCGGCGCCCAGGTGGTGGCCGCCGCCATGATCAAGCATCTGCCCCGCGCTGCGGGTGATCTGCTCGAACGTTACATTGGCCCGGTACAGGCCTCGCTGGCGGTCAAAAAGGCCCGGTTGCTGATCGCCACTGCCGAACCCAAGCCTGCGGCGGTGTCGCCCTACCCGACCCGTTATCAGCTGGATGCACCGGCCATCGAGTTGCTCAACCACGCCAACGTGTTCTGCCGCGAAGGCCTGGACATCGGCACCCGGGCTTTTCTGGCGCACTTGCCCAACAATCTCGGCAGGGCGCGGGTCGCGGACCTTGGCTGCGGCAATGGCGTGCTGGCAATCGCCAGCGCGCTGCAGAACCCTGAGGCGCACTACACGCTGGTCGACGAGTCGTTCATGGCGGTGCAATCGGCGAGCGAAAACTGGCGCGCAGCGCTAGGTGACCGGGAAGTCCAGGTGCGCGCCGGTGATGGCCTGGCCGAACAGGCCGCGCAGTCGCTGGATGTGGTGCTGTGCAACCCACCGTTCCACCAGCAGCAAGTCGTCGGCGACTTCCTCGCCTGGCGCATGTTCCAACAGGCCCGTGAAGCGCTGGTGGTCGGTGGTGCGCTGTACATCGTGGGCAACCGTCACCTGGGCTATCACAGCAAACTGGCGCGGCTGTTCCGCGGCGTCGAACAGGTGGCGGCGACGCCGAAGTTCGTGATTCTCAAAGCGCGAAAATAATCCAGACGAAAAAAACCTCCCTTCCAGGAGGTTTTTTTATCCGCCCATCTCAATGCGTGCTCAGGCCTGCTGCGTTCATGAACATGCGCATCAGGCTGGCGACGATGAACAATGCGCCGACGCTGCCGACCCAGATCATTGCCAGCCAGCCAAGGCGTTGCCACAGTGGTTTCTTCTCTGCGGCCTCGATTTCCTGCAACGAGCGTTTACTGGCCATGAACTTCTACCCTCCTATTCAAGGTTGATGGCGTGTCGACGCCATCGCGAGCAAGCTTTGCTCCCACAGGCTGTGCATCAAGCTCTGCAGTAGTCTTTGCAACTGCTGCTAGTGATAGCCATCCTCGTGGGTGACCTTGCCGCGGAACACGTAATAGCTCCAGAAGGTGTACCCCAGGATGAACGGGATAATGAACAGCGTACCCACCAGCATGAAGCCCTGGCTCTGCGGCGGTGCGGCAGCGTCCCAGATCGAGATCGACGGTGGCACGATGTTCGGCCACAGGCTGATCCCAAGACCGCTGTAGCCCAGGAAAATCAGGACCAGCGTCAGCAGGAAGGGCATGTAGTTGGCATTGCGCGCCACGGCACGAATCAGTCCGTACATCGTCACCAGTACCAGGATCGGCACCGGCAGGAACCAGAACAGGTTTGGCAACGTGAACCAGCGCGAGGCAATTTCCGGATGCGCCAGCGGCGTCCAGATACTGACGATACCGATCACCGCCAGCAGCACGAAAGCCAAGGGGCGCGCGAGGTTATGCATCTGCTCCTGCAACTTGCCTTCGGTCTTCATGATCAGCCAGGTGCAACCGAGCAAAGCATAAGCCACGACCAGTGCGGCGCCACAGAACAGGGTGAACGGAGTCAGCCAGTCCAGCGAGCCACCGGCGAATTGCCGGTTAACCACCGGTAACCCGTCAATGAACGCGCCGAGTGCCACCCCCTGGAAGAATGTGGCCGCCACCGAACCGCCGATGAACGCCTTGTCCCACAGGTGGCGCTTGTCATCCTTGGCCTTGAAGCGAAACTCGAACGCCACGCCGCGGAAGATCAGGCCGATCAACATGAACATCAGCGGCAGGTACAGCGCCGACAACACCACAGAGTACGCCAGCGGAAAGGCGCCGAACAAGGCGGCCCCGCCAAGGACCAGCCATGTTTCGTTGCCGTCCCAGACCGGTGCAACGGTGTTCATCATGACATCGCGGTCGGTCTTGCCCGGGATAAAGGGGAAGAGAATGCCGATTCCCAGGTCAAACCCGTCCATGACCACGTACATCATGATGCCGAAGATGATGATCACGGCCCAGATCAGCGGAAGATCAATACCCATGACTCAAATCTCCTTGGTCAGGCTGTGGTCGTTGTCGGCACTGTCGTCAGCTGCCGACAGCGGACGTGCCGGGGTGCGCTGCTTGCCAGGACCACCGTCATTGGTTTCCTTGCCTTCGTCGATCTTCGGCCCTTTGCGCACCAGGCGCATCATGTAGCCAAGGCCGGCACCGAACAGGGCGAAATACACCACGACGAACATGATCAGGGTAATGCTCATCTGCATGAAACTGTGGTTTGAGGAAGCATCCGCCGTGCGCATCAATCCGTAGACCACCCAAGGCTGGCGGCCGATTTCCGTGGTGAACCATCCTGCAAGGATCGCGACCAGACCCGAAGGCCCCATCCACAGTGCCAAATAGAGGAACGGACGCGAGGTGTACAGCCTGTCGCGCTTGCGCAGCCACAGGCTCCACAAACCGGTGAAGATCATCAGGAAACCCAGGCCAACCATGATCCGGAACGACCAGAACACGATGGTTGAATTGGGCCGGTCTTCAGGCGGAAAATCCTTGAGCGCCGGGACCTGTTTGTCCAGCGAATGGGTGAGGATCAGGCTGCCCAGATACGGAATCTCGACCGCATATTTGGTTTTTTCAGCTTTCATGTCCGGCCAGCCGAACAGGATCAGCGGGGTCGGCTCATCGCCATGGTTTTCCCAGTGACCTTCAATTGCCGCAATTTTCGCCGGCTGGTGCTTGAGCGTATTCAGGCCATGGAAATCGCCGATCACGGCCTGGATGGGCGCAACGATCAACGCCATCCACATGGCCATCGACAGCATGGTGCGAATGGCCGGGTTGTCCTTGCCCCGCAGCAAGTGCCAGGCAGCCGAGGAACCTACGAAAAACGCCGTCGCGACGAACGCTGCCGTTGCCATGTGCATCAGGCGGTACGGGAAAGACGGGTTGAAGATGACCGCAAACCAGTCAGTGGGAATCACCTGGCCGTTGATGATTTCAAAGCCCTGGGGGGTCTGCATCCAGCTGTTGGATGCGAGGATCCAGAATGTTGAGATCAGCGTGCCGATGGCCACCATCACCGTTGAAAAGAAGTGCAGGTTGCGTCCGACCTTGTTCCAGCCGAACAGCATGACCCCGAGGAAGCCGGCTTCCAGAAAGAAGGCGGTGAGCACTTCGTACGTCAGCAACGGGCCCGTCACGGCACCGGCGAAGTCCGAGAAACGACTCCAGTTGGTGCCGAACTGATAAGCCATGACCAGCCCGGAGACCACGCCCATACCGAAGTTGACGGCAAAGATCTTCGACCAGAAGTGGTACAGATCGCGGTAAGTGTCGTTTTTGGTTTTCAGCCACAAGCCTTCAAGCACCGCCAGGTAACTCGCCAGGCCGATGGTGATGGCCGGGAACAGGATGTGGAATGAAATGGTGAACGCGAACTGAATTCGGGCGAGATCAAGCGCCTCCAAACCGAACATAAGTCTTCCTCTGTCAGGTAATTCCGGCTGAAGGCCTGCGGCCTGCACCCACTGCCCCCACGGATATGGAGTGTGGCGAATTCAAATTCGTTCTTTTTTTACCTGCATCACACGTAGGGAGTCTGGCCAATTGGCCGCCGGATCATCTCCACGAAAGGTTTTGATCTGGATCAAGCATGATTGAAAGAGTAGTCCCATTTTTGCAGGTAACCGGTGTGGTCTTTTGCCGCGTGACAGGTTGCCTCACAGGCATGGCAATCTGCCGTAACACATTCGTGTGTGGGAGTGAGCCTGCTCGCGATAGCGGTTAGCCAGGGCACTTTGTCTTCTACTGACACACAGTCATCGCGAGCAGGCTCGCCCCCACATGAATGGGACTGCCTGAGGGATTGGTGTCTAGCTAACTAATTTTTCCGGGCCTGCAACTTCTGGTTACAGGTTGGTGGTAGTCTCGACGTTATCCCCGTTCAAGATCCGCCGCCATATGCCCAGCCAACCGCCCTTGCTGTTACGTCACCATCGCCCGTTCATCGCGTTCTGGCTGGCCCGGATCTTCACCGCCAGCGGCTTCCAGATGCTGACCGTGGCCATCGGCTGGAATCTCTACCAGCTCACCGGCAACGTACTTGACCTCGGCCTCGTGGGCCTGGTGGAGTTTGCCCCGCGGGTGCTGTTCATGTTGCACACCGGGCACGTCGCCGATCGCTACGACCGACGCAAGGTGGCCGCAATCTGTCAGTCGTTGCAGGCGATGATCGCCCTGGCGCTGGCGATCAGCAGTGCGACCGGGCATGTCACCCGGGAAATGATCTTCATCCTGGCGTTCCTGCTGGGCGCCGCCCGCTCCTTCGAGATGCCCACGACCCAGGCGCTGCTGCCAAGCATCGTGCCCAGCGCGCTGTTTCCCCGCGCGGTGGCCGCCGCCCAGTCGGCGCAGCAATCGGCAACCATCGTCGCTCCCGCGCTGGGCGGCTTGCTGTATGCGTTCGGCAGCGTCTGGGTCTATGGCCCCACGGTCGTCCTGTACATCATTGCCTGCGCCCTGATGCTCAACCTGCCGGCCCGGCAGACTCCACTGAACAAGGGCAAGGCGACCCTCGACTCGTTGTTGGCGGGTATTCGTTTCATTCGCAGTCGACCGGACATACTCGGGGCGATTTCCCTGGATCTGTTTGCCGTGCTGCTTGGAGGTGCGACCGCCCTGCTACCGGTATTTGCCAAGGACATCCTGCTGACCGGGCCCTGGGGCCTGGGCCTGTTGCGCTCTGCGCCGGCGGTCGGCGCGCTGCTGATGTCGCTGTGGCTCGCACGGTTTTCCGTGGATCGCCAGGTTGGCCGGGTGATGTTCACGGCGGTGGGCGTGTTTGGCGTCGCCACCATAGCCTTCGGCCTGTCGACGTCATTCTGGTTTTCCCTGGCTGTACTGGTGGTGCTCGGCGCAGCGGACATGATCAGCATGGTCATCCGCGCGTCCTTCGTACAACTTGAAACCCCTGACGAAATGCGGGGCCGGGTGAGCGCCGTGAACGGATTGTTCATCGGCGCTTCGAATCAGTTGGGCGAGTTCGAATCCGGCCTCACGGCTCACTGGTTCGGCACCGTTCCCGCCGTGGTCATGGGCGGAATCGGCACGCTGGTGGTGACCGGGGTCTGGATCAAACTGTTCCCGACCCTGGCCAACCGCGACCGCATGCATGTACCGGCGCAAGAGGCCAGGGTTTAGAGCAGCTTGTCGAGGGTGATGGGAAAGTCCCGCACCCTTTTGCCCGTGGCATGGTAAATCGCGTTGGCCACCGCTGCCGCGACACCCACAATGCCGATTTCCCCCACGCCCTTGGAACCCAGGGCATTGACGATCTCGTCGTGCTCTTCAACGAACAGTACGTCGATGTCACCGATGTCGGCATTCACCGGAATGTGGTATTCGGCGAGGCTGTGGTTCATGTGCCGACCCAATGCATGATCAGTCTGGGTTTCCTCGTGCAGCGCCATGCCGATCCCCCAGACCACGCCGCCGAGGATCTGGCTGCGGGCCATTTTCGGGTTCACCACCCGGCCGGCGGCGATGGCACTGACCACGCGATTGACCTTCACGGTCCCCAGGTCTTCATCGACCAGTACTTCGACGAACACCGCCGAATGCGTGGCCGTAGCGTACGCTTCGCGCTTCTTGTCCGGCTCGGCATCCACCTGGACCTCCAGAGTCGCTTCGCCGCTGCTGCGCACCAGCTCGGCCAGGGACGTGTGCGAGTCCCCACAACGCAACTGCCCGGCTTCGAACACGGCCTGTTCCGAAGTGACGGCAGCGAATGCCGGATGGGTCTGCCGGGCAACCGCCAGCAGTTTTTCCTGCAATGCAGCGCACGCCTGCTGGACCGCTGTGCCGACCGAGGACACGGTAAAGGAGCCGCCCTGCAGTGGCGCGGTGGGCAATGACGAGTCACCGAGTACAAAGGTGACGTCCTGCACCGCCACACCTGAGGCCTGGGCGGCGATCTGGGTCATGACGGTGTAGGTCCCGGTGCCGATGTCAGTGGTTGCGCTGCTGACAGTCAGCTTGCCGTTCTGGTCGATACTGGCCTTGGCGCTGGCTTTCTGTTGCATGGCTTCCCAGACACCCCCAGCCATGCCCCAGCCGACCAGTTGCCGATCGTGACGCATGCTGCGCGGTTCGGGGTTGCGCTGGTTCCAGCCGAAGCGTTCGGCACCCTGCTCGTAGCAGGCCCGTAGCTCCTTGCTCGAGTACGGCTTATCTTCGTTCTGGTTGCGCTCTGCATAGTTGATCAACCGCAGCTGTACCGGGTCGATCGCCAGCGCGCAGGCCAGCTCGTCCATGGCGCACTCCAGGCCGATCAAGCCGAGTGCCGCGCCTGGGGCGCGCATGTCCAGCGGCGTGAAGACATCCAGTGGCACCAGCTTGTAAGTCAGCTGCACGTTGTCGCAGTGATAAAGCATGCCGCTCCACTCCACTACGTGCTCGGTGAAGTCTTCAAAGCGCGAGGTCTGGCCGATCGCCGTGTGCCCGACTGCCAGCAAACGGCCGTTAGCCGCAGCACCCAGTTGCAGGCGCTGCAAGGTGCGAGGCCGGTAGCCAAAGGTGAACATCTGCTGGCGAGTCAGGGTCACGCGTACCGAACGCTTGAGTTTGAGCGCGGCCATCACAGCCAGTGGCAATTGGTATTGCGGACGCAAGCCGGAACCGAAGGCACCACCGACAAAGGCGGCGAAAATCCGCACCTGCTCTTTGTCCAGGCCAAAGACTTTTTGTACATAGGACTGACAGTTCTGCGGCCCCTGGGTCTTGTCGTGAATGTGCAGGGTGCCATCGGCCTGATAGAGCACGGTACTGGCGTGCGGCTCCATCGGGTTGTGATGCTCTATCGGCGTGCTGTAGTGCAGGTCGAGACTCAGAGCCGCACCGGCGAACTCCGCCTGGAAATTCCCGCGGGGCTTGGGCAACTCGGCGGGCGCAGGATGAGCTTCACCCTGCATCGACAGCAGATCGGTTTGATGGCCCGCGCTTTCATATTCGATCCGCACCAGCGAACCGGCATGTCGCGCCAGCTCCAGATTGTCGGCTATCACCAGCGCGAGCGGCTGGCCGCTGTAGAGGATTTGGTCGTTGTAGAGCGGACGAAACGGTGAGCCTTCGGCAGAGTCAGCGTCCTCATAATCTTTGTCATAGCTGGCTATTTGCGGGCGGTTCGTATGATCGATCACGGCAACGACGCCGGGCAATGCCAGGGCTGCCGAGGCATCAATCGTCAGCACGCGCCCGCAAGCGACAGGGCTCGAGACCACGCTGCCATGCAGCAGGCCCTGCTCGGGAAACTCCCCGGCATACCGCGCCTGGCCGGTGACTTTGAGGTGGCCATCGACACGATCCAGCGGCTGGCCCATCGGTTGAGTGAACGTATTCATCAGGCTTGCCCTCCCAGCGCGGCGTCGCTCAGCGCACGGACAATCGCCCGACGCGCCAGTTTGACTTTGAAAGCGTTGTGCTCAAGCGGCTCGGCGTTTCGCAGCAGCGTATCGGCGGCAGCGGTGAAGGTTTCGCGGCTGACGGTCTTGCCCACCAGGGCGTTTTCCACTGACTTGTCGCGCCACGGCTTGTGCGCCACGCCGCCCAGCACCAGGCGTGCCTGACGAATGACCGGCCCGTCCAGCTCCAGCGCAGCGGCCACCGAAACCAGGGCAAAAGCATAGGAGGCGCGATCGCGAATCTTGAGGTAATGGCTGCAGTCGGCGAATCCGGTGGCAGGCAGTTCAATGCTCGTGATCAATTCATCGTCGGCCAGTTGATTGTCGCGCTCGGGCGCATCGCCTGGCAGGCGGTGGAAGTCGGCAAATTCGATCGTGCGCGGCCCGCCACGACCCTGCACATGCACCACGGCTTCCAGTGCCGCCAATGCCACGCACATATCTGACGGGTGAGTAGCGACGCACTGGGCACTGGCACCGAAGATCGCATGGATACGGTTCAACCCGTCCCGCGCCGGACAGCCGCTGCCGGGGTCGCGCTTGTTGCATGGCACGCTGGCGTCGTAGAAGTAATAACAGCGCGTGCGCTGCAGCAGGTTGCCACCCGTGCTGGCCATGTTGCGCAACTGCGGCGATGCGCCGGCCAGTATCGCCTGGGACAACAGCGGGTAACGTTGTTCGATCAACGGGTGCCAGGCCAGGTCGGCATTGCTGACCAGCGCGCCAATCATCAGCCCGCCTCCAGCAGTTTCGCGCACTTCGCGCAGTGGCAGGCCGGTGATGTCGATCAGGTGCTCGGGACGAGTGACGTTTTCCTTCATCAGGTCCAGCAGGTTGGTGCCGCCGGCAATGAAGCGGGATGCGGGACCGGCCAGATGCACCGCGTCCTGCACCGATTCAGGCTTGCTGTACTGAAAGGGATTCATTGGCCACCCCCTTGCCCGGCGTTGGCGCGGCAGGCAGGAAGCGCCTCTTCGATGGCATCGCGAATATTACTGTAGGCACCGCAGCGGCACAGGTTGCCACTCATCAACTCCTTGATGTCTGCCTGGCTGTTGGCCCGTCCTTCGTTGGCCAGCCCGACGGCAGAGCAGATCTGCCCTGGCGTGCAATACCCGCACTGGAAGGCATCGTGCTTGATGAACGCCTGTTGCATCGGATGCAACTGTTCACCCTCGGCAAGGCCTTCGATAGTGGTCAACTCGGCACCGTCGCACATCACCGCCAACGTCAGGCAGGCATTCACCCGCTTGCCGTTGAGCAACACGGTGCAGGCACCGCATTGGCCGTGGTCACAGCCTTTCTTCGTGCCGGTCAGGTCCAGTTGTTCCCGCAGCAGATCCAGCAAGGTGGTCCAGGGCAGGACCTCAAGCTGACGCGCCCGGCCATTGAGCGTCAAACCCAGTGGATGGCGGGCATATGACGCTGGCGTGGCGTCGTCATTGGTTGCGCTCATGTACACCTCACGATTGGTCGTCTAGTCGCGGCGTTTTGGCAAACCGCCGTCATAAGGGGTACGACTTCGCGTGGCGAACAGCGTTCAAGGGGATTGATCCGCGGTGTCAGACCAGCAATTGTGCCGCCACCGCCGTGCGTATGGCCTTGCCACAGAGCTGTTCCACCAGGGCCAGGGCAAATGCCAGCGCCGCGCTCGACCCCTGGGCGGTGATGCAGTTACCGTCGACCACCACCGGCTGATCGACAAAATTGCAGCCCGACAATTGATGGCTGGCTGAGGGCAGGCAAGTCATACGGCGCTGACGCAACACCCCCGCGTTTTGCAGCGCCAGCGCCGGAGACTCGGCAATCGCGGCGAACAGGCGACCGGCGGCCGCCTGATCCTTGATCAGTTGTTGCAGGGGTTGATGGGCTGCCAGATGCTGCGCGCCCACCGCACCGCCGGGCAGTGCGATGAGGTCGAAGGGTTGCGCGAGCAAATCCACCAGCATGGCATCGGCGGTCAAGCGGGTACCACGGGCACAGGTCAACATGCGCCGGCCTTCGATACTGGCCACTACCACTTCCACCTTGGCGCGGCGCAGTACATCGACCAACGTCACTGCTTGCAGATCATCGATGCCCTCGGCGAGGGTAATCAGGGCTCTAAAGGTCATGGGCGACATCCACTGAATGATCTTTAGAGCGTAGTCAGCTTTCGCGCCTGTTGTCTGGGCGGGCGGTTACTTGATGTAAAGCTGCGTCGCCAGCGTATTGCCCGGCGCGTTGATTGAGGTATTGCTGAAGGTGAACGTTCCCTCCTGCTTGCCCGCCAGATCGAAGACGTAGAGGTAGCCGACGGTTTTCCTGCCGACGGTGCATTCTGTCAGGTTGCCGTTATCAAAGGCACAGACCGGCGTACGGGTACCGTTGAGATCGAACCCGTCCAGACCGACCCGCGCCGCGCGTCCGTAGCCGACTTCCAGCACATACACCTTGATGCCCGGCCCGCTGTGATTACAGCGGGTCTGTTCCTGGCCAGGCGTGATGTCTTCAAAGCCACAGGCCGGCGACTCGACCTTGACCACTTTGACCTGGCTCAGCGCCGGTGCCGATGCAGCCCACACCGCCTGCCCCCCCGCCAAAGAGGCGATGACCATCGCAAATACCCCAACCAGACGCCTGTTCATGCATGTCCCATGTTGCCCCGAATGCCAGTACGCAGTATGGCGCACTTGGCCTGAACGCAAAACATCGACGACGATCGCAGCCATAAGCAGCCACAGCCCCACGCTGCTGGTATGATGCGCGGCTTTTTCCGACCCACAGAAAATTAACGGCCCCTTTCACGGTCTGTGCTTTGCTGTTGAGGTCGATACATTCACGGCGCCCGGCGCGCCACGGGGAGCAGACATGCTGGAAAGGCTGTTTCAACTCAAGGCACACAACACCAACGTGCGGACCGAGATTCTTGCGGGCATCACGACCTTCCTGGCCATGGCCTACATCCTGTTCGTCAACCCGAGCATTCTCGGCGAGACCGGCATGGACAAGGGCGCGGTGTTCGTCGCGACCTGCCTGGCAGCAGCCATCGGCTCCACCGTGATGGGCCTGATCGCCAACTACCCGATCGCACTGGCACCAGGCATGGGCCTGAATGCCTTCTTCACCTACACCGTCGTGCTGCACATGGGCCACACCTGGCAAGTGGCGTTGGGCGCGGTATTCATCTCGGCAGTGCTGTTCTTCCTGCTGTCGATCTTTCGCATCCGCGAATGGATCATCAACAGCATCCCGTTGCCACTGCGTTCGGCTATTGCAGCCGGCATCGGCCTGTTCCTGGCGTTGATTGCCCTGCATAACGCCGGCATCGTGGTTAGCAACCCGGCGACCATGGTCGGCCTTGGCGACCTGAAGCAGCCGGCACCGATTCTCGCGACCCTGGGCTTTGCCCTGATCGTCGCCCTCGAAGCGCTGAAAATCCGTGGTGCGGTGCTGATCGGTATCCTGGTGGTCACCATCGCCTCCATTGCCCTGGGGTTCACGCCCTTTGGTGGCGTGATGTCGATGCCGCCATCCCTGGCACCAACCTTCCTGCAACTGGATATCAAAGGCGCGCTGGACATCGGTCTGGTCAGCGTTATTTTCGCCTTCCTGTTCGTCGATCTGTTCGACAACTCCGGCACCCTGATCGGCGTCGCCAAGCGCGCCGGCCTGATGGGCAAGGACGGCCACATGCCGAAGATGGGCCGTGCGCTCATCGCCGACAGCACTGCGGCCATGGCCGGTTCGCTGCTGGGCACCTCGACGACCACCAGCTACATCGAATCCGCAGCCGGTGTGAGTGCTGGTGGCCGTACTGGCCTGACGGCCGTGGTGGTGGCGATCCTGTTCCTGCTGGCGCTGTTCTTCTCGCCACTGGCCGCCAGCGTTCCGGCGTTCGCAACCGCTCCGGCACTGCTGTTCGTCGCAGTCCTGATGACTTCCGGCCTGGCCGAAATAGACTGGGACGACATCACCGTAGCGGCACCGGTCGTGGTGACCACCCTGGCCATGCCGTTCACTTATTCCATCGCCAACGGCATCGCCTTCGGTTTCATCTCCTGGACCGCGATCAAGTTGCTGTCCGGCCGCGCCC
Source organism: Pseudomonas sp. Y24-6 (assembly GCF_020295325.1). Taxonomy (NCBI): domain Bacteria; kingdom Pseudomonadati; phylum Pseudomonadota; class Gammaproteobacteria; order Pseudomonadales; family Pseudomonadaceae; genus Pseudomonas; species Pseudomonas sp. Y24-6. Next base: position 128,412 of record NZ_JACBXG010000006.1, read on the forward strand.
GTGAGCTCAATCCGGCGCTGGTGATTCTGTCGATTCTGTTCGTGATCAAGTTGGGTTGGTTCAACGCATGACTTTTGATTCCCAGGCCTACGCCGCTCAGCTCGAAGACAAGGTCACACGCCTGCGTGACCTGCTGGCCCCGTTCGATGCACCCGAACCGACGGTGTTCGACTCGCCGCTGCAAAACTTCCGGCTGCGTGCCGAATTTCGCTTGTGGCGCGAAGGTGGCGAACGTCATTACGCCATGTTCTCCCCGGAAGACAAACGCACGCCGATCCTGATCGAAGCCTTTCCGATCGCCAGCCTGCGGATCAATCAACTGATGCCGCAACTCAAGGCCGCCTGGCAAGCGAGCGCGCCCTTGAGTAACAAGTTGTTCCAGGTGGAGTTTTTGACCACCCTGGCCGGCGACGCAATGGTCACCCTGTGTTACCACCGTCCGCTGGACGAGCACTGGCACGTTGCTGCGTCGAAGTTGGCAGCCGACCTGAATGTCAGTGTGATTGGCCGCTCAAAGGGTAAGCGCGAAGTTATCGGTCGCGATTACGTGGTGGAGAAGCTCGAAGTGGGCGGTCGCACCTTCAGCTACCGCCAGCCCGAAGGCGCATTCACCCAGCCCAACGGCACCGTGAACCAGAAGATGCTCAACTGGGCGTATGAATCCCTGGGCGATCGCCCGGACGATTTGCTCGAGCTGTATTGCGGCAACGGCAACTTCACCCTGCCGCTCGCGACCCGCGTGCGCAAGGCACTGGCGACCGAAATCAGCAAGTCTTCAGTCAATGCAGCCCTGAGCAATCTCAGCGAAAACGCGGTGGATAACGTCACCCTGGTGCGCCTGTCTGCCGAAGAGCTGACCGAAGCCTTGAACGAAGTGCGGCCATTCCGTCGCCTGCAAGGCATTGACCTCAAGAGTTACGAATTTGGCAGCGTCTTCGTCGACCCGCCGCGCGCCGGGATGGACCCGGACACCTGCGAACTGACCCGGCGTTTCGACAACATTCTGTACATTTCCTGCAACCCGGAAACCCTGGCAGCCAACATCGCCCAGTTGCATGACACGCACCGCATCACCCGTTGCGCAATGTTCGACCAGTTCCCATGGACCCATCACATGGAATCCGGCGTCATGCTGACCCGGCGCTGAGTTCAACAGCCAACATCAGACAAGCCGTCGTCCTGACGGCTTTTTTGTGCGCGCCTAAAGCACCGCATCCACTTTGCGCGGGCGCCCGCCTTTCTTGCCATTGGCCCGAGCTGCAGCAGACTTCGCGGCGCTGCTTTGCCGGCCATTGCGCGAAGCGACGACGGAAGCGGCCATGGCCATCAACGGTTTGCTGGCAGAGATCATCCCGGCAATCGACACCTGCAGGTCCTTCCCCTCATGACACAGGGCGGTCCCCGAGAACCCGACAGTCAAAGCTGCAAAGTCCTCGGCGCAGAAATCATCGAACTCAGCGTAGAGCTTCACGGGCAGCAACACGCCGCTACCGTCTTCGAAACTCACGGTCAGACGCGATGCCCCATGGGTGACCGCAATTGCCTGAAGGCAGTTTTGTTGCTTCAACTGCCCACGCTCGATCGCCTCGTCCAGTGCTGCCTCGGTCACTGGCTGATCCATCAGTGTTTTTGCTTTTATCGTTTTCAAAGTTCGATCTCCACGCCCTCCGGCGCCCCCATCAGGGAAAGCAGGGTCTTGTCATTTTCGGGCTCATATCGAGCCGAACCAATTATGTAGGTCGCGTTGGCGATGCTTTTCGGCATCACGACTTCATTGGTCTGCCAATCCCATAACTGATGATCGAGGCATGCCGTCTGTAATTTGCACCACCATATGCTGCGAGCGCGTCGAAGGTGGACTGGGTGCCTGAGCGCCTGGCGCAGCCCTTCCAGCACTGCCACAGGTGGACGACGTGAATGAGGGACAACGTCCCACAGATCGACACTGTTGTGCCAGAAGCTGAACCTGAATCGAGCGCTCCAGATCCCGGCATTCACATGTGCATGCGGAGGGCAGTGTTCATCGCGCAGCATAATCACCAGTGAAAGTCCCTTGTAGCGACATATATTCATATTAACCCATCCGTTAGGTTATTGGATCAATATCCTGATCCTATCCTCGTAAAATTCGACGATCGGCGCGGCGAGCCGAATCGACATCCTACCCCTCAGGCTAGCGCCTGAGCTCGCCGCAAGCCTGGGAAAGGCACGCTAATAAGTAAGCAATCCTTTCACCTCCCAGCGGGATCGGTACAGAATCAGCTTCACTTGATCCACGGTGTAATCAACCATGCAGCGACTCTTCGACGATCTTCAGTTGGGCAGCATTGAGCTGTTTTGCCTGGCTGCCGAGGCTGGCAGTTTTACCGCGGCGGCGCTGGTGGCGGGGGTCACGCCGGCGGCGGTGAGTCGCTCGGTGTCGCGCATGGAAGAACGCCTTGGGGTGCGGCTGTTCGCGCGTACCACCCGCAGCGTCAAGCTCACCGACAGCGGCCGGCGTTATTACGAAGAATGTCGCCAGGCGCTGGCACAGTTGGTGGAGGCGCAGCGCGAGGTCATGGGCCAGCAGCAGCAACCTTCAGGCACCTTGCGCATCAGCATTCCCACCACGTATGGCCATCACCGCATCCTGCCGTTACTGCCAGCCTTCAGGGCGCGCTTTCCCGATGTGAAGGTGCAAGTGCACATCAGTAACCGCAATATCGATTTCGTTGGCGAAGGTTATGACATGGCGATTCGCGTGCGGGCCATCCCGGACTCCGGCCTGATCGCCCGACCACTTGAAGATGCCGCCCTGGTGATGATTGCCAGCCCCGACTACCTCAAGCAGGCGGGCGTGCCGCAGACCCTGGACGACCTGTCACGGCACGAATGCATTCAGTACGAATTACCCAGCAGCGGCCGGCGCATTGCCTGGTTGTTCAATGACGGTGGCACGCCTGTCGAGCTTCTGGCCCAAGGCAATCTCAGTTGCTCCGACGACGTGCTGGGCGGCGTGACCCTGGCAAAGCACGGCGCGGGGTTGTTTCAGACTTATCGCTTTATCGTTGAAAAGGAGTTGGCCGACGGTTCGCTGGTGGAAGTGCTCAAACCCTACGGTGGACGTTCAAGGCCGTTTACCCTGCTCTATCCCCAGAGTCGCCATGTACCACTGCGGCTGCGGGCGTTCATCGATTTCCTGGTGGAGCAGCTGCCGCGATGAAAAGTCGTCCGATCACCGCACACAAATGCTGACGGGCGCACCTCGTCAATTGACCAAATTAACCAACTAGTACATTTTATCTCCACAGGCTGAGACCATCGGCCAACGCCAACAATAATAAGTGGAGATACCCATGGACCCTATTGTCCTGGTGCTTAACGGCCCAAACCTGAATCTGCTCGGCACCCGCGAACCGGCCACCTATGGCCATGAAACCCTGGCGGACATTTCCGCGCTGTGCGGTCGCGCCGCAGAAGAATTCGGACTGCGCGTGGAATTCCGCCAGACCAATCATGAAGGTGAATTGCTGGACTGGATTCACGCCGCCCGCGGGCGCTGCGCAGGCATCGTGATCAATCCGGCAGCCTGGACCCATACCTCGGTCGCGATCCGTGATGCCCTGGTAGCCAGTGAATTGCCAGTGATCGAGGTTCATCTGTCCAACGTTCATGCCCGTGAACCCTTTCGTCACCACTCGTTCGTCTCTGCGGTGGCCATGGCGGTGATGGCCGGTTTCGGCAGCCATGGTTATCGCCTGGCACTGGACCACTTTCGCCAGCAGTTGAAAGGGTGAGCACCATGGACCCGCATAACGTGGTACTGGCCGGCCTGATCGGCGCTGGCATCCAGGCGTCGCGCACCCCGGCGCTGCACGAACACGAGGGCGATGCCCAAGGCTTGCGCTACCTCTATCGCCTGATCGATCTCGACCAGTTGCAACTCGACAGCGGCGCCCTGCCCGACTTGCTGCTGGCCGCCGAGCGCATGAACTTCACGGGGCTGAACATCACCTTCCCCTGCAAGCAAACCATCATTCCCCTGCTTGACGAACTGTCGCCGGAAGCCCGGGGAATTGGCGCGGTAAATACAGTGGTGCTGAAGGAAGGTAAACGCATCGGCCATAACACCGACTGCCTGGGATTTGCCGAAGGTTTCCGCCGCGGCTTGCCGGGCGTTGGCGTGGCACGCGTGGTGCAGATGGGTGCTGGCGGAGCCGGTGCGGCGGTGGCCCACGCGCTGCTGAGCGAAGGCACACAGCTGCTGAGCATTTTTGATGTGGAGATCCGTCGCGCCCAAGCCCTGGCAGATAATCTCAACCAGCATTTCGGTGCTGGCCGCGCGGTTGCCGGGCAAGATTTACCTGGCGCACTGGCCGTGGCCGACGGCCTGGTGAACACCACGCCCATGGGCATGAAAAAACTGCCGGGCACGCCGGTGCCGGTGGAATTGCTGCGCCGGGAATTGTGGGTGGCGGAGATCGTGTACTTCCCGCTGGAGACTGAACTGCTGCGCCAGGCCCGCGCCCTGGGATGCCGGACCCTGGACGGCGGCAACATGGCGGTGTTTCAGGCGGTGAAGGCGTTTGAGCTGTTCAGTGGCGTGGCGCCCGATGCGCAGCGGATGCTGGCGCATTTCCAGGGGATGGTCGGGTAAGCACAGAAAAATCAGATCGCAGCGTTCGGCAGGGGCTGCGATCCTGGGTTCATGCCTTGAGGTAGCGCAGGACCGACTCGCAGATCATTTCCCGATGGCGCTGCTTGATGCCTTCATCCGGCAGGTCGATCTGGAAAATCTCGCCAAAGGTATGGCGGTTCGACACTCGGTAGAAGCAGAACGAACTCATCAGCAGATGCACGTCCAGCGGGTCGAGACCCGCACGGAACACCCCCTCGTCGGTACCACGACGCAGAATGACGCCCAGTGAATCGAGCACCGTGGTGTTCATGGTCTTGATCGCATCGGAGCGCTTCACGTATTCGGCGTTGTGAATGTTCTCGATGCACACGATGCGCACGAAATCGACGTTGCGGTCATGGTGGTCGAACGTGAACTCCACCAGGCGTCGGATCGCTTCCACCGGGGGCAGTTCGGTCAGGTGCAGGCGGTTTTCAGTGGTGCGGATGTCGCCGTACAACTTTTCCAGCACCTCGACGTAGAGCTGTTCCTTACTGCCGAAGTAGTAGTAGATCATGCGCTTGGAGGTGTGGATGCGCTCGGCGATCGCATCGACCCGCGCACCGGAAAGCCCCTGCTGCACGAACTCGACAATGGCCTCTTGAAGAATGTTCTCGCGGGTCTTTTCCGGGTTGTTCTTGCGGCTCTTGCGCGGCTCGGCAAGGGATTTGTCAGGCGCTGCGGAGAGTTCTGAAATTATTGTCATCGCGGGCTCACGGCCATCACTGCACAGGCGGCGATTATGGGCCGCGCCGCACGGCGAAGGAAGCCGCGCGGCATGGGTTTGCACAGGAGCTTACCAATTTCCTACAACTTTGCCTGACGCACGGCCCCGCTTCGAGACTTGGCCATGGCCGCCAAGCGCACGGCGACGTTGGCCGCGCCGTATCCGGCATAGCCGTTTTTGCGCTGGATGATTTCGAAGAAAAATCGCCCTTCAAACGGCTCGGTGTAAACATGAAACAGCTCGCCACCCTGGGCATCACGGTCGTACAGCACGTTGAAGTACGCCAGTTCGCTGAGGAATTCGTCGTCGAAATCGAAGCGCGCAGCCAGGTCGTCGTAATAGTTGAGCGGAATATCCAGCAGCGGCACTCCGGCCTCTTTTGCACGACTGACCTCAGCAAAAATATCATCGCAGTCAAACGCGATGTGATGCACACCGGAACCGCGATAACTCGACAACGCGTGGGAGATCGCGGTGTTGCGGTTCTCGGAGATATTGAGCGGCAGACGGATCGAGCTGTCGCGGCTGCGCAATGCCCGGCTTTTCACCAGGCCATAAGGATCGGGCAGCACCACTTCGTCGTCCGCTTCAAAATCCAGCAGGCTCTTGTAGAACAGCACCCAGCTGTCGAGGCTGTCAGCCGGCAGCGCCATGGCCATATGGTCGATTCGCTTGAGCCCGCCGCTCGCCTGGGCGACCGGTTGCAGGTTGAAGTCGGTGCCATAGACGTCGGCATGCTGGTCGACCAGATAGATCAGGCTGCCATCCGGCGCGCGCACTGCGGCCAGTTCAAGCTCGTTGGGGCCTACCAGCCCACGATAGGGCTGGCCCTTGTAGGCGACCGCGCGAGCCAGGGCACTGCCGCTGTCTTTCACCCGCACGGCGGTGGCGCACAGCGAAGGACCGTGGGCTTCAAAAAAACTGTGGGCGAAGGAGTAAGGCTCGGAGTTGAGGATCAGGTTGATGTCGCCTTGACGCAACAGGCTCACGCTCTTGGAGCGATGCTGCCCGGCCTTGACGAAGCCCAGCCGCTCCAGCCAATGGGAAAGCTTGGCGCCAAGGCTTTCGTCCACGGCGAATTCGAGAAATTCGATGCCGTTGTACTCGCTGGCTTTGGGCGTTTCGAACAGAATTTCAGGGCTGGCCACCGGCTTGGCCTCCTGCGCGAGGCGCTCGCGGGTTTTCTCCTCAAGATACAGCAGCGAGCGCAGGCCATCGGCGGCGTTGGCCCGAGGTGGCGCGGCGCGGAAGCCGTCGTTGAAAATCTCCAGCGAGAGTGGCCCGGTGTAACCGCTCTTGATGATCGGTGCGAGGAAGCCGGGAAGATCGAATTCACCCTGGCCTGGGAAGCAACGGAAGTGCCGGCTCCATTCCAGCACATCCATGGCCAGGATCGGCGCGTCGGCCATCTGCACAAAGAAGATCTTGTCGCCGGGAATCTCGGCGATCGCCGCGGGGTCACCCTTGAGTGACAAGGTGTGGAAGCTGTCGAGCAGCACGCCGAGACTCGGATGATCGGCCTGACGCACAATGTTCCAGACCTGCTGCCAGGTGTTGACGTGCCGTCCCCAGGCGAGCGCTTCGTAGCCGATGCGCAGGCCTCGGGCACCTGCGCGCTCGGCCAGCAGGCGCAAGTCGTCGACCAGAATCTGTTCATCCCCCAGGGAGTCGGCCGAGGCGTTGCTGCACACCAGCACCAGGTCGGTACCCAGCTCCTGCATCAGGTCGAATTTGCGCTCGGCCCGCTCCAGGTTGCGCGGCAGGCGGTCGCGGCGGCATCCTTCGAAGTCGCGGAAAGGCTGGAACAGTGTGATGGCGATGCCGAGATCGGCACACATCTGTTTAATTTCCCGCGGACTGCCGTCGTAGTAGAGAAGGTCGTTCTCGAAAATCTCCACCCCGTCAAAGCCGGCGGCGGCAATGGCTTCGAGTTTTTCCGGCAGGGTACCGCTCAAGGAAACGGTGGCAATGGAACGCTGCATCTTTCGACTCCCGGTGGTGGAGATCTTATTGGGGGTATTGCATGCTCCCAGGGGGACCACGTTTTTTTCTGTTGGGGGAATTATTAGGGTGGCAGTCTCGCACAGCAATTCAAAGTGTACTATCCGGTTAGTTTTATGTGCGATTATCGAACAAAATGCCGCTTGGCGAATTGACGATTTTTCGTCCACTGCCCACCATCAACTCCACATTGGGTGCGGTCACAGGTCGGCCCGATGGACATAGATTCAAAACACCACATAAAAATAATCGGTGGCTTAAATGACTCCTTCTCAAAGCTCTTCCGTGGAGCGTTCCTCCATGATTCCTGCCACCGGTGGCATTGGCGACAAAGTTCGAGGCGCCATGGCAGTCGGCAAGACCCGTTGGGGCATGCTGGCACTGGTGTTTTTCGCTACAACGCTGAACTATATCGACCGCGCCGCGCTGGGCGTCATGCAGCCGATCCTGGCCAAGGAGATGAGCTGGACGGCGATGGATTACGCCAACATCAACTTCTGGTTCCAGGTCGGCTACGCCATCGGCTTTGTCCTGCAGGGCCGGTTGATTGATCGGGTCGGCGTAAAGCGGGTGTTTTTCTGCGCCGTCCTGTTGTGGAGCCTGGCGACCGGCGCGCATGGCCTGGCCACTTCGGCGGTCGGTTTCATGGTCTGCCGGTTCATCCTCGGGCTAACCGAAGCGGCCAACTATCCGGCCTGCGTCAAGACCACCCGGCTGTGGTTCCCCGCCGGCGAACGCGCCGTGGCCACCGGGATCTTCAATGCCGGGACCAACGTCGGCGCGATGTTCACCCCAATGCTGCTGCCGCTGATTCTGCACGTATGGGGCTGGCAGGCCGCATTCCTGTGCATGTCGGCACTGGGCGGGATCTGGCTGTTGTTCTGGGGTTTGAAGTACTTCAACCCGGAAGATCACCCAAGCGTCAGACAATCGGAACTGGACTACATCCAGCAGGAGGTCGAGCCGGAACAAACCCGCGTGCCTTTCTCGAAAATCCTGCGCATGCGCGGCACGTGGGCCTTCGCCCTCGCTTACTCGATGACCGCGCCGGTGTTCTGGTTCTACCTGTACTGGCTGCCGCCGTTCCTTAACCAGCAATACAACCTGGGGATCAACGTGACCCAGATGGGCATCCCGCTGATCATCATCTATGTGACGGCTGACTTCGGCAGCGTCGGCGGCGGGATCCTGTCTTCGTTCCTGATTGGCCGCGGGATCAATCCGATCAAGGCGCGACTGATGTCCATGTTCCTGTTTGCCTGCTGCATCGTCGGCGTGGTCATGGCGGCAGGTTCCAGCAGTTTGTGGGTTGCCGTAGCCGCGATCTCGCTGGCCATCGGCGCGCACCAGGCCTGGACGGCGAATATCTGGAGCCTGGTGATGGACTACACGCCCAAGCACATGATGAGTACCGTGTTCGGTTTCGGCGGCATGTGCGCCGCGATTGGCGGGATGTTCATGACCCAGCTGGTCGGCCATATCCTGACCATCACCAACAACAACTACACCGTACTGTTCACCATGATTCCGGCGATGTACTTCATCGCGCTGATCTGGATGTACTTCATGGCGCCGCGCAAGATCCCTTCCGTTATCGACTGAAATCTCCTGCGGCAGGCCTGATTCCAGGCCTGCCCACGCTCTCTAGCGGCGACTCTGCTGCCACACGGCTGCCAACCCGCTGCAACAGATAACCGCAATCCCGATGATCGTGGTCAGGGTCGGCGTGTGGGAGAACAGCAGCCAGCCCAGCAACCCGGCGAAGACGATCTGGCAATAACCGAAAGGCGCCAGCAACGCCGGGGCCGCGTAGCGGAATGCCTGGGTCAGGAACAAGTGCGCAGTCATCCCGCAAGCCCCCAGCGCCACCATGAGCAACCCATGACCCAGGGTTGGTACCTGCCAGAAAAACGGTACCAGCGCGCTCATCACCAGGGTGTTGCACAAACCGGCGAAGAAGTTGCTGGTGGTCGGGCTGTCGATCTCGCTGAGCTTGCGGGTCAACAACTGGTAAAAACAGAAAAACAGCGCCGAGCACAAGGGCAGCAGCACCGCCGGCGTGAACAGCTCACCACCCGGGTGCACGATGATCAACACGCCGATGAATCCGCAAATCACCGCGATCCACTGGCCGCGGGTCACGTGCTCGCGCAGCAGTGGCACCGACAGAGCCGTGACCAGCACCGGGGCCAGAAAGTTGACTGCCGTAGCTTCCGCCAGCGGGATGTACTGCAGGCCGGTGGTAAAAAACAGACTGGTGCCGAGCAGGCACAAGGCCCTGACCAGCTGCAGCAGCGGGCGTTTGGTACGCAGCACGCGCAAGCCCGACTGCGGCAGGAAGATCCCCGCCATCAGCAAGGTGTGCACCACATAACGGGCCCACACCACCATGACGATTGGATAGAACCCCGACAGGTATTTTGACAACGCGTCGTGACTGGAAAACAGGAAGGTCGCGACAACGATCAGCAAGATGCCCTTGAAGGGTTGGTTGACGCCGGAGAGCGGAGTGCTGATACGTGACGTCAAGGCAATGCTCTCTGAAAGGAATAACAAGCCAACGGATCAATATTTTAGAACGTTGTTCCATTTTTTCAAACCAACAAGCCGAGAAAGCGTGCGAACAGCGTACAGATTTTCCATCACGGCCATTGCGCTCGCCTGGAACAATCAACCGTTGAAAAACTCCGACGCCTGGCTGGCCGCCGACAGCTCTTCGGTGAACTGCAACAGCAGCGGCGCCAGATCGTGTAACCGCGCACCCGGCAACCGAGCGCTGGGGCCGGCAATACTCAGCACGCCTATCACCCGTGCATCCAGCGGATGGCGCACCACTGCGGCAATGGCCGAGGTCCCCACCGCCGAACTCTCCTCTACCCAGGCATAACCCTGTTCTCGTCCCTGGCGCAGATGCTCCAGCAGTTCAATGTTCGAACGCGGCGCATTCGGCCCGGGTGCTGGCAATGTGTCGCCGGCCTGGCGTTCAACCAGCGCCAAGGCTTCGGCATCGGACAGGCTCGCCAGCCACGCATGCCCCGAGGCGGTATAGAACAGTGGGGCATCGCGCCCCATGTCGGGGTCATAACGCAAGCCGGAACGCGCGCCCTGGGATTTGGCGATCCAAGTCAGTCGCTCCCCCGAGATCACCCCCAGGCGAACCAGTTCGCCCGTTTCCTCGGCCAGCCGATCGAGTACCGGCTGGACGATATCCCCGCCGCTGCGAGACAGGTAGCGAAAGCCCATGGCGACCAGCCTGGTCGATAAGTGATAGCGCAGATTATCCGGATTCTGCCGCACATAACCCAGGCGGATCAGTTCGGTCAGCAAACGGTGGGTGGCACTCTTTGGAATCCCCAGCTGTTCGGACAATACCTGCATCGGTACGCCCCTGGGTTCACCGGTAAGGGTTTCCAGCACGCTGAAAACGCGTTCAATCTGACTGCCGGCCATAAGAGGGTCCACGAGAAAGGTTTCATCGATTCTAAAAGACAATGCCGGAAATGCGAAATCTGGAACCGGTCTGCCCCGCAGCTGTCAGACGACCGGACTGGCGCGGCTCCTGCACACCAGCAACACTCATCACCACGCATCTTCACCAGATTAAGGAAAGAGGGCTCACCCATGCTATGGAAAAAAGGCCGACGCAGCGACAACGTGGTCGACGCCCGTGGAGATGACGTGGGCGGTGGTGGCGGCGGGATGCGCTTCGGTGGCGGCAAAGGGTTGAGCCTGACGGCGATCATCCTGATTGTCGGCATAGGCTGGATCACCGGCCAGGACCCACTGCAGATTCTCGGGCAATTGACCGGGCAGATGAGCGAACAGTCGGCACCGGCCACCACCCAGAGCCGCAAGGCGCCACCGGCCAATGACGAAGGCGCAGAATTCGTGCGCTCGATTCTCGGAGATACCGAAGACACCTGGGGCCAGATTTTTCAGCAGGCCGGCCGGCAGTACAAGGACCCGACCCTGGTGATGTTCAGCGGCAGGGTCAACTCCGCCTGCGGGATGGCCACCTCGGCCACCGGGCCGTTCTACTGCCCGGCGGATCAGAAGGTCTACCTGGACACCAGCTTCTTCCAGGAAATGTCGCAGCGCTTTTCCGCAGCCGGTGACTTCGCGCAGGCCTATGTGATCGCTCACGAAGTTGGCCACCATGTGCAAACCCTGCTCGGCGTCTCGGCAAAAATCCAGGCTGCTCGCCAGCAAGGGCGGCAAATGGAAGGCGATGGCGGTTTGCTGGTACGCCAGGAACTTCAGGCTGATTGCCTGGCCGGTGTATGGGCCAATAATGCCCAGCAACGGCTGAACTGGCTCGAACCCGGCGACATCGAGGAAGCCTTGAATGCGGCCAACGCCATTGGCGACGATCGCCTGCAACAGCGCGGCCAGGGTCGCGTGGTTCCGGACTCGTTCACCCATGGCACTTCGGCGCAACGGGTACGCTGGTTCAAGACCGGGTTCGCCCAGGGCCAGATCAGCCAGTGCGACACCTTCGCCGCGAAAAACCTGTAGATGAACAAGTGGTGGCTGGTCCTGTTGATCACCTGCACCAGTTCCCAGGCTGCCGACCACGGTGTGCGGGACATCAGCCCCGGTCGCCTGTTGTTGAAGGAAGGCGAAATGGCCGTCGGTATCGGCCCGGCACCGGCGACCATCGAACGGGTGCTGATCATTATCCATGGCCGGCTACGCAACGCCGAAACCTACCGCAAAACCGCCGAACACGCGGCCGAGCAAGCGGGACAGGCGTCGACCACGCTGGTGATCGCCCCGCAATTTCTCAATGAAACCGACGTCGCGCTGCATCCATTGGCCGACACGGTTTTGCGTTGGCAAGGCAATGAATGGATGGCCGGTGGATTGTCCACGGCGCCTTTTGCCCTCAGTTCGTACGGGGCAATGGACCAGATCATCGGCCGGTTCGCTGACCGGCAACAGTTCCCGGCGCTCAAGGAAGTGGTGATCGCCGGACACTCTGGCGGCGCTCAGGTGGTCCAGCGTTATGCGCTGCTGGGTCATGATCAACCGGAACTCGACGCCGCCGGAGTTCGGGTGCGTTATGTGATTGCCAACCCGTCCTCCTACGCCTATTTCGATGAACGTCGGCCGGTGGCGTTCAGCCATGCCGGCTGTGCGGATTACAATCGCTGGAAATACGGGCTGGCGGATCTGCCCGCGTATGCCGAGGGCCAGACGCCCGCGGCGCTGGAGGCCAGTTACGTCAAACGCGATGTCGTTTACTTGCTGGGCCAGCAGGATATCGATCCGAATCATCCTGCCCTGGACAAAAGCTGCGAAGCGAAAGCCCAGGGTGCGAATCGTTTGGCGCGCGGGCGCAATTATTTTGAGTATTTGAAGCGCGACCATCCCCAGGGTTTGAATCAGCAACTGATCGAAGTGCCCGGCGTCGGGCATGATGGGGATGGGATGTTTACCTCACCTGAGGGGCGCAGGGCGCTCTTTGGTCAGTAGCACTTGCAGTGCGGCGAATGCAGCCATCGCGGGCAAGCCTGCCTCCCAAGATTTGGCGTATCCACCTTTCAATAGCGGCACCGCTTACTCTGTGGGAGCAAGGCTTGCCCGCGATGGGGCCCTCAAGCCGAAAGCATTTCGCGCAACGCCACACAATCCACCGCATGCCAATCGGTCAACTCCGGCCACGGATTATCCGGCAAGTTCACCAGCACCGTGCGCGCTCCGGCCGCTCTCCCACAATCCAGGTCAAACCGGTAATCGCCAACCATCACCATCTCGCTTGTCGGGACCTTCCACGCATCGGCTAATTTGAGCAGGCCACCTGGATGAGGTTTCGGCGGCGCTTCGTCGCGCCCCAGCACATCCTCGACCGCAAAGCAGTCGGCCAGGCCGATCGCCTCCAGCGTGACGTGCGCCAGCTCGCGGGCATTGCGCGTGAGGATACCCAGGCGATAGCCGCGTCCGGCCAACTCGCGCACCAGTTCCACGGCACCCGGTGCGGGTTTCGAACCCAGGGCCAGGTCACGCTCGTGCTCCAGCAACCACGCATGCTTGGCGGCGGCTTCCTGCGCCGGCAGGGCCGCGAGATGAGTCAGGATGTCGTCTTCGGCGGGAATGGCCAATGCCACGCGGATAGCCGCGAAGTCATGCACGGCCACCGTCAGGGTGCCGTCCATGTCGAACACCCAGTGCCGCACCGCCGCCAGGCTCATGCCCAGTCCTTGCGGTGACGGATCAGGCCTTCCTGGGTCACCGAGGCCACCAGTTGCCCGGCGCGATTGAACACGCTGCCCCGGGAGAAACCGCGGGAATTGCCCGCCCAAGGGCTGTCCATCGCGTACAGCAGCCAGTCATCGGCACGCAGGTCGGCGTGGAACCACAGCGCGTGATCAAGGCTGGCCACCTGCATGTCCTGATGCCACACCGACTTGCCATGGGGCTGCATCGAGGTGGTCAACAGGCCGAAATCCGAAGCATAGGCCATCAGATATTTATGCAGCGCCGGGGTATCGGCCAAGGCGCCGTCGGCGCGAAACCAGACGTACTTGACGGGATCTGAGGGTTGCGGGTTGTAGGGGTCTTCCTCGGTCACCGGACGGAATTCGATGGGCTTGGGGCACAGCAGCTTTTCGCGCATGTGTTGCGGAATCAGGTGGGCACGCTGCTGGGTGAGTTCGAGCTCCGACGGCAGGTTTTCCGGGCCGACCACCACCGGCATCTGTGCCTGGTGCTCGAAGCCCTTTTCGTCGTACTGGAACGAAGCGCTGCAGGTGAAGATCGGGTTGCCCTTCTGGATTGCCGTCACCCGGCGGGTGCTGAAACTGCCGCCATCACGCACTCGATCGACCTGATACACCACCGGCAGCGCAGAGTCCCCCGGACGCAGGAAGTAACCGTGCATCGAGTGCACATGGCGCGCCTCTTCCACTGTCTGACTGGCTGCCGAAAGGGACTGCCCGATGACCTGGCCGCCGAACAACTGGCGAAAACCCAAATCCTGGCTGCGGCCGCGAAACAGGTTTTCTTCGATCGGTTCCAGGGTCAACAGGTCGACCAGATCATCCAACACTTGGCTCATTCAGACTCTCCTAACACAACACAATGCCGCGCAGTCTTGGCTGCGACGAACAATTCAATTTCTGGCCAGCGCCATCATGGGAGCCATTGTAAACGTCCGCGCCGGCTTAGCCATGCAGGGTTTGCAGCCATTGTTCACGGCTGATGCGATACAACACATGGTGCTCCAGTGGATGTCCGGCGGCGAGCTTGGGATGATCGAAGTCATCGGCTGAATCATGGTGCATTCCGATGGCTTGCATGACTTTCTCCGACGGCAGATTGGCTTGCGCGGTAAACGCCACCACCTCGTTCAGCCCGAGGCGGTCAAAGCCGCAGCGCAGAGCGGTCCAGGCCGCTTCGCTGGCGTAACCCAGCCCCCAATGTTCACGCGCCAGGCGCCAGCCGATTTCGACCGCCGGGGTAAAAGGCGCATCAAAACCCACCACGCCCAGGCCGGTAAAGCCGATAAACGCACCGGTGTCCTTGCGCTCCAGCGCCCACAGGCCGAACCCGTGTTCGGCAAAGTGGCCGCGAATGCGCCCGATCAGCGACGCGCTTTCCAGGCGGCTCAACGGCGCCGGAAAATAGCGCATCACCTGCGGATCGGCGCACATGGCCGCAAACTCAGGCAAATCCGCATCGCTCCATTGTCGCAACAACAGTCGCGCGCTCTCGAGTTCCAGTATCGGCTCCATCGTGCTCCCCTTTCCATGTCGCAAGTCTAGATCGCTGGTAGGATCCCTGATTCTTTCCTGCGTTCCTTCCAGATAAAACCGCCATGCCGCTGCCGTTGATCTACCACGAAGACTACAGTCCCGACTTCCCGGCGGACCACCGCTTCCCCATGGACAAGTTCCGCTTGCTGCGTGACCACCTGGTGGACAGCGGCCTGACCCGGGACGCCGACCTGCTGCGCCCGCCACTGTGCCCGTCGCAGATTCTCGCCCTGGCACATGACCCCGGATACATCGCGCGCTACATGGAAGGCGAGTTGTCCCGCGAAGACCAGCGCCGCCTTGGCCTGCCCTGGAGCGAAGCCCTGGCCCGGCGCACCGTGCGGGCAGTCGGCGGCTCGCTGCTGGCAGCGGAGCAGGCGCTGGAACACGGGCTCGCCTGCCACCTGGCCGGTGGCACCCACCATGCGCATTACGATTATCCAGCCGGATTCTGCATTTTTAACGATCTGGCGATTATCAGCCGCTATTTGCTGGAAAGTGGCCGGGTGAATCGGGTGCTAATCTTCGATTGCGACGTACACCAGGGCGACGGGACTGCACGCATCCTGCACAACACCCCGGACGCGGTCACTGTTTCCTTGCACTGCGAAAAGAATTTTCCTGCACGCAAAGCCGAAAGTGACTGGGACATTCCATTACCGATGGGCATGGGCGATGCCGCTTACCTGAAGGTCGTGGACGATGCGCTCAATTATCTGCTGCCGCTCTACCAGCCGGACCTGGTGCTGTATGACGCCGGGGTCGACGTGCACAAGGACGACGCCCTCGGCTACCTGAAGCTGACGGACGAAGGCGTCGCCGCCCGCGATGAAAGCGTGATGCGCCACTGCCTTGGCCGGGACATTCCCGTGGTCGGAGTCATTGGTGGGGGCTACAGCAAAGACCGCAAGGCCCTGGCGCGGCGCCACGGGATTCTGCATCACAGCGCTCAGCGGGTCTGGCAGTCATCAGGTTGTCACTGAGGTATGGCTGGTTACCCACAATGCCTGTGGAACTGCCTGTGGATAACCTGAGAGAAAGGCGCTGCAAGCCATACTGGCTATGGCGTGCGAAGCACTGGTTGTTTTTTGACCACTCTCGAACACACAACTAATCGTCCGTGCAAGCGGGCTTGGTCGGGGCCCACAAGAGAGTGTGTCGGGCTGGTAGAATGCCCGCCCTATTCCGCCACTGCGCAGCGTTGAAGATGACCCAACCCTCGACCACCCTCCCCCCGCAAGTCGCCATCATCGGCGGCGGCCCCGCCGGCTTGATGGCCGCCGAAGTGTTGAGCCGGGCCGGTTGCAAGGTCGACCTGTACGACGGCATGCCGTCGGTGGGGCGCAAATTCCTGCTGGCCGGGGTCGGGGGCATGAACATCACCCATTCCGAAGCCTATCCGGCCTTTCTCTCGCGCTATGCCGAACGCGCCCCGCAAATCGCACCACTGCTGCGGGCATTTGGCGCCGACGCGCTGTGCCAATGGATACATGACCTGGGCATTGAGACCTTTGTCGGCAGCTCCGGCCGAGTATTTCCCACAGACATGAAAGCCGCCCCGCTGCTGCGCGCCTGGCTCAAACGTCTGCGCGAAGCCGGCGTAGTTATCCACACCCGCCACCGCTGGCTCGGCTGGGATTCGCAGGGTGGATCGCGCATCGACAGCCCCGAGGGCGAAAAAACCATTACGCCAGACGCTACGCTGCTCGCCATGGGCGGTGGCAGCTGGGCGCGACTCGGCTCGGATGGCGCCTGGATGCTGCCCCTGGAACAGTGCGGGGTGCAGCTGGCACCGTTGCAACCGAGCAATTGCGGCTTCGAGGTGCAGGCCTGGAGCGATTTGATGGTCAGTAAATTCGCCGGCGCGCCGCTGAAAAACATCGCCATTGGCCTGGATGACGACGTGCCGCGCCTGGGCGAATGCGTGATCACGGCCACCGGAATTGAAGGCAGCCTGATCTACGCCCTGTCAGCGCCGATTCGCCAGGCCATCAATCGCGATGGCGCGGCCACTGTGCATATCGATCTGCTGCCGGGACGGCCTGTGGATAAAATCCAGGCAGCACTGGATAAACCCCGTGGCTCGCGCTCCATGTCCAAGCACTTGCACAGTCAGTTGGGGATCGATGGGGTGAAAGCGGCGTTGCTGCGAGAGCAGGTTGCAGCGGCGGATTTTGCCGATACCGTGCGGCTGGCCCGGGCAATCAAGGCGCTGCCCGTGACCCTGGTGAAAACGCGTCCGCTGGACGAGGCGATCAGCAGCGCCGGTGGCGTGCGATTCGAAGCGATGGATGAGCGACTGATGCTCAAGCAACTCCCCGGAGTGTTTTGCGCCGGTGAGATGCTGGACTGGGAGGCGCCGACTGGCGGCTACCTGCTGACCGCGTGCTTCGCCAGTGGTCGGGCGGCGGGGCTGGGGATGCTGGAGTGGTTGCAGCGCAAAGAATGAAGACCGAGGCGGCCCATCGCGAGCCTGCTCGCGATGGGCCTGGCTACCACCGCACCCGTTAAGGTTTCTTCTTGCGCGGCCCGGTATTAAACACCGGCACCTTGCGCACAGGCTTGATCGAAGGCTCTGGCGTCGATGCTTCTGCGCTCTCGACCCACTTGCCCAGATTGCGTTTGCCGCCGCCGGAAGTCTTGGGTTTCTTCGGCTTTTTCGGCTTCTTGACCACCTGGCCGCTGGCATCGGTGTCCGGCACGCGATGCTCCGGCTCGAAATCATGCTCCATCTGCCGGGGCAGCGTCTGACGCGTCAACGTCTCGATGGCCGACAGCAAATTCACTTCGTCGGCGCAGACCAGGGAAATAGCCTGCCCGGTCGCACCCGCACGGCCGGTACGACCGATGCGGTGAATATAGTCTTCAGCAACGATGGGCAGGTCGAAGTTGACCACCAGCGGCAGGTCTTCGATGTCCAGGCCACGAGCCGCGACGTCAGTGGCCACCAGGATCTGCACTTCGCTGGCCTTGAAGCGGTCCAGCGCACGCTGGCGGGTCGCCTGCGGCTTGTCGCCGTGGATACCGTCGGCGTTGATGCCCAGGCCCTGGAGTTTCTCCACCAGCGCGTCCACACCGTTACGGGTCTTGGCGAACACCAGCACCTGTTTCCACTTGCCCTTGCGCAGCAGATGAATGAACAGCTCCGGCTTGCGCTTCTTGTCGACCGTCACCACCCACTGCTTGACCGTGTTGGCCGCTACGTTGCGCGGGCTGACTTCGATGAGCAGCGGGTCGTTGAGCATTTGCCCGGCCAGTGTGCGAATTGCATCCGAGAAGGTCGCGGAGAACAGCAGGGTCTGGCGCTTCTTCGGCAACGCTTTGTAGATGTTGCCCAGTTCCTCGGAAAAGCCGAGGTCGAGCATGCGATCGGCTTCGTCCAGCACCAGGGTTTGCAGCTGGTTGAACTTGAGCGCGTTCTGGCGGAACAGGTCCAGCAAACGTCCCGGTGTTGCGACCAACAGGTCCACGCCTTTGCGCAGCTTCATCATCTGCGGGTTGATACTGACGCCGCCGTACACGGCATACGTACTCAACGGCAGGTTTTCGGCGTACTGACGCACGGCCTCGTGAACCTGCTCCGCCAGCTCGCGAGTCGGCACCAGGATCAGCGCGCGTACCGAGTTGGCCGTGACTTTCGGCCCTTCCATGGCCAGCAGTTGCAGGAGCGGCAGGGCGAAACCGGCCGTTTTGCCAGTGCCGGTCTGGGCCGCAGCCATCAGGTCGCGACCGGCCAGCACCGCCGGAATGGCTTGCGCCTGAACCGGCGTAGGAGTCTGGTAGCCGAGCGTCTCTAAAGAGCGCAGCAAGGGTTCGATCAGGCCAAGGGAGGCGAAAGTCATGGGATTACCGTAGGAAAATTCAGCGCGGTTGTGCAAAACGAGTGTGCAATACCGCGCAGTTTACCCTAATTCACTCGGGATTCTGTCGGCACCGCTACAGCGGGTTTGACTGGCGGGCGGCGCCACTGCGGCAAGCCGATCAATACCACCGCACTGATGATCACCGCCATCGCCAGCGCCTCCTCTATTCCGATGGTCTCGCCGACAAACACGATGCCCAGCAACACCGCGACGGCCGGGTTGACGTAGGCATAACTGGTCGCGGCAGCGGGACGGACGTTTTTCAACAGGTACATGTAGGCGTTAAAAGCGATGATCGAGCCGAAGAACGTCAGGTAGGCCAGCGCGGCCCAGCCCTCGATCGGTGGCAGGCTGTCCAGGTGTTCACCGCTGAGTGCACTGGCGATTAACAACGCCACGCCGCCGACCAGCATTTCCACGGCGCTGGCCATCGCGCCCTGGGGCAGCGGCAGATGTTTGCTCCACACCGAGCCGAAGGCCCAGGCCGCTGCCGCGAAGATCAGCAGGGCGGCGCCCAGCGGGCTCGATTGCAGGTTGGAACCCAGATTCAACATGGCGATGCCGATCAACCCGAGCACGATCCCGGCCCATTCGAGACGCGTGTTACGCGCGCCCCAGAAATAGCCGCAGAGCAAGGTAAACAACGGCACCGTCGCCACCGCCAGGGCCGCCACGCCCGAAGCGACCCCGGTGTGCTCGGCCACACTGACCGCGCCATTACCGCAGGTCAGCAGCAAAATCCCGATAATTCCCGCCGCCTTCCACTGTGCCCACGTCGGCGCCGGCGCCCCGCGCCAGCGTAGAAAGGCGTACATCAAGGAGCCCGCGATGACGAAACGGATCCCGGCGAGCAGAAGCGGTGGCCAGTATTCCACCCCGATGCGAATCACCAGGTAGGTCGAGCCCCAAATCACGTACAACGCAAAAAAAGCGGCGATCAACGATAAGGGAAAGCGACGTGGGGCAGACATTGGGAAGCTCGCGGGCAGGACAGGAGAACAGGCATTCTAGGAAAGCGAGCGGGTAAAAATAAGTTACAAAAGCGATTTTTAGCGCCGGTACACTTTCAAAAATGAGTGCGCACAGACGCTGCGTAGGAGCTGCGTAGGAGCTGCGTAGGAGCTGTCGAGTGAAACGAGGCTGCGATCTTTTCGCTTCTAAGATCAAGATCAAGATCAAGATCAAGATCAAGATCAAAAGATCGCAGCCTCGTTTCTCTCGGCAGCTCCTACGGGGGATCCGCGCTGTTCCTGGAACCCGCGTATTGGCGGAGCAAACACCACATCAGCTGGCGGACAAAAATCCCGGCATATCACGCAGGCGAATCCAAGGTTCTCTCCTCCAATGAAGCAAGTTCAGGGTTCCACCACCCCAGTCCATAGCCTGCATTTGCGGCACTTGAGTCGAAACGGGGCCGGCATCCTCTCGCAACGTCGGCACCACATGTTGAGTCAGCCAACGCCTTAATTGCCGATTTTCCGGGCAGTAATGGTATACCAACATCGCATAGACGCCCGACTCACTCAGTACCAGAGTCCCCTCGGACCCATCGCCCTCAGACAAACAAATTATTTGTCGCTGATCCGCATCGAGCTTGAGCGCTTTTTTTCCAGATACATCCACGCCCATTAATCGACCGATATCTCGGGCACAGAACCAAGCCTCTGAGTCCACCAAAAAAGCTCGGAGTTGGATGTGATGGCGAATGAAGCTGCGGGGTACAAATTCGGGTCTCCACGCGGCGATTTCCATAGCGCAGGACTGACCTGAGTCGACAGGCGGATTGGGGGTGACTTTGACCATGTGAATCTCCTAACAAAAGTCGGAGCTACCAGCATCACTTGCAGATGATGGGTGGCAGCGATGTGCAGGCCTGCAAGACCGAGTGTTAGGCACCTCGGCAGACCCAAGGGTCTCCCGCACACAGCTACCATAAATCGATGGTCGCTAGATAACGCGACGCGATTATAGGTGCGGTTGTATGCGCCTAACAAACTTTCGGCGGGCTTGCAGTCCCGGTCGCTGAATTGGAGCGACATCCCAGAGGTTAACGGTCCCATCGCAGGGCAGCAAGGCAGTAAAGCCTTATTGTTTTGTAGGATCGTTCGTCAAAGCATGAGGCTGCCTTAAACAAAGTGAATCAACATACAATCGGGCCGACTTACTTATTAGCCTTGTTCAGTCTGGTATACGAGGCCACAAGACTGAATTACGAAAAGTCAGAGAGGCGCTAATTGCTGAAGAGCGCTCAAAACAACATAAGAATCTTTGCAGATCGATTGTAGAGTGGGCGGCCGCAGCCCTGCCAGGATGAGATTCAGAGCCCAATCCGATCAAGATCAAAAGATCGCAGCCTCGTTTCTCTCGGCAGCTCCTACGGGGGATCCGCGCTGTTCCTAGAACCCGCGATGACGCTTGAGGTGCTCATTGATCTTCGCTGCCGGCACTTTCTGCAAGCTCACCAGCAAATCATGGGACAACTCTCGCAACCCATGCTTTTGCCGCAACTCCTGCGCCAGATGCGCCGTCAGGTTGGCGGCCATCTCGGCGTCGGCCATGGCCCGGTGAGCCTGGCCGGTGTGGGGCAGTTGGGCGAAGGTGGTCAGCGTGCCCAGCTTATGATTCGGCGCAGCAGGCATCAGGCGGCGGGCCAGCAACAGCGAGCAGGCGAAGTTCTGCAGGCGGGTGCGCTTGATGCGCCCCAGCTCGAAATCCCAGAACTTCTGGTCGAACGCGGCGTTGTGCGCCAGCAACGGCGTGATGCCAACGAACTCGTTGACCTCGTTCATCACTTTTTCCGCCGAGGGCGCAGTGCGCAACATGGCGTTGCTGATGCCGGTCAGTTGTTCGATGAAGGGCGGCACTCGTACGCCGGCATTCATCAGGCTCTGGTAACGCTCGACGATGCGCCCCTGTTCAAGGATCACCACGGCAATTTCCGTGGCCCGGCAGCTGCTGCTCGGGGAGATCCCGGTGGTTTCAAAGTCGATGACTGCTATGCGTTCCAAACCTGTTTCAACTCCGTAAAAATCAATTCTTGAGCAGCAACGCGCCTTCGATCGGCACGTAGCGGCTGGCGGCGCGGATCAGCGAGTTGGCGGTCAGTCCCGGTACGCCGTAAGCCACCGCTTGTACCCCATGTTTGCTGATGATGCGCTCCAGCAGCATGTCGAAATCACCGTCCCCGGACGCCAGCACTACCTCGTCGACATGATCGGCAGCGTCCATGATGTCCAGCGTGATCCCCACGTCCCAGTCGCCCTTGGCAGAGCCATCGCTGCGCTGGATATAAGGCTTTAGTTTCACGGTGAAGCCCAGGTTGCGCAGGATCTGCTGGAACTGCTGCTGCTTGCTGTCGCCACGATCGATGGCGTAGGCATAGGCTTCGACGATCTCGCCCTGCTTGCTGATATCAGCCCACAACGCGGCGTAGTTGAAATGGCAACCATAGGCCTGACGCACGGTGTAGTAGAGGTTCTGGACATCGGCGAACACTGCGATTTTTTTCACCGGGCATCCTCGTTCGCGCACAAGGGCGCGGGCTGGATCGGGCAGCTGGCCCGAAAAGTGGCCCAGTATGCCAGCCCGCAGGCGTATTCCGCGAATAATCGGCCATGTGGCGAAGGTGCAGGGTCGCGCTCGGGCTGGTTTGGGGGGCGGCTGCGCAGTCAAGCGCGAGCCGGCCCCTCACCGCAGGGTCAGACGAAGGAGTCGTCGTCGCCGAAGAACGACGAGCTGTCGTCACTGTAGTCGGCGTCGCTGAAGCCGCCCTGGTCGTTGTTGTCAGCCACCCGCTGTTCATCGCCCCAGCCATTGCCGCTATCGCCCTGATCGTTGACCTGGGCCGGTTCTTCCTTGATCACTTCAACCACTTCAGGCTGCTGGTTGTGATGAAACAGGCTGCTGATACCCTGCGCCAGCATGACACCGCCCGCCACTCCCGCCGCCGTTTTCAGGGCGCCGCCGAGAAAACTGTTGCCGGCAGGCTGCTGCGCGCCATAGTTCTGCTGGGGCGGGGCGGCACCGAAGTTCTGCTGTGACGGTTGCGCGTTGAACGACGGCCGGGCGGGCTCGCGCCAGCCGCCACCGCTGGAGGCAGGTGCCGATTGCGCCGGCTGCGGATCACGGGAACCGCCGCCAAAGATGCTCGACAAAAAGCCACCGCTGGCCGGAGCCGGAGCCGGAGCCTGCGCTTTGGCCGACTGCAGTTCAGCCTGCAATTGCTGCACTTGCCGGGTCAACTCCTTGTTCTGCAGGTCAAGGCTTTTGATCGCAGCCTCCTGCACCAGAATCGACTGGGCCATGTAATAACCCGCCGCAGGCTGGCGAACCAGGTGCTCGTTGATCCGCGCCTCGGCCTGGGCATCACGCGGGGCAGATTGCGCCTGGGCCTCTTGCAGCCGGGAAAACAGGCCATCGATCAGGGTTTGTTCTTCGTTGTTCATGGCGACCTCGTAGATTGCCGGGAATTTCATCGTCCTCATCCGCCGTGGATGGGGTGCCTGACGGTAATGGAGGCTGATGCAGGATGTTTCAATGACCTTTACCGAACGTTTACGTTTGCGCCGCAAAGCGCATCATCGGTTAAAGTGTGCCACTGCTTTCAACCTGCGATACCGACTGATGAATGCCTTCGATGTACTGCGTGACTCCCTGTACTTCTTCAAACGCAATCTGGGCCAGATCGTGCAGCTGTGCCTGCCTCTGGTAATTTTCGAGGCGCTGCTGCAGCAAGTGGTCGACCACTCCACCGAGCCGGACAGTTTCCCGGGCATCAGCGTGATTGTCGGCCTGTTGATCTACCCGCTCTACACCGCGGCCCTGATCCTGTTTCTGGACGCACGCAGCCGGGGCGAATCACCCCGCACCCGCGACCTGCTGGCCATGTCTGCAACCTTGTGGCCGCGCTTTGCGTTGCTCACCGCACTAAACACCCTGTTGATCCTGCTCGGCCTGTCGCTGTATTTCCTGCCGGGCATCTGGCTGATGGTGACCCTGGCGTTCGGCGAGTACCTGCTGGTGCTGCGCGGCCTGGCGCCGCTGGCCGCGATGAAGGAAAGCCTGCGCCTGACCCGCGGCAATTTCCTGCGCATCCTGGTGTGCATCCTGTGTGTGATGGGCCCGTTGTGGATCCTCAAGGGCGCGACCCTGGCGGTATATCCCGAGCCGCAGAACCCGGTGCTCTCACTGCTGATCGACAGTGCCCACAGCTTCCTGCAACTGTTCACCAGCGTGGTGCTGTTCCGCTTGTTCATGCTGATCAGCGATGCCCCCGAAAAAATCGATGGGCCGCTTTGACGGTCGCGGCCCTTGGGGTTACCTGCTGCGCTCGGTTATGCTCGGGCTCAACTTATGTAACGCGATAAAAGCCGAGCCATGACCCGTCTACTGCGCTACACCCTGCTGGGCCTGCTACTGTTGATCGGCCTGGCCGCCCTGATTGCCAACCTGACCTGGCGCCCCGATGCCAAGGAAGTGTTGCCGGTCAGCTGCAACGCCCAGGCCCCCACGCTGGTGCCCGGTCAGGCGCTGAAGGTGATGACGTGGAACGTGCAGTACCTGGCAGGTAAACGCTACGTGTTCTGGAACGACCTGGCCCAGGGCGAGGACGAAGGCCCGACGCCGGAAGACATGGCCTTCAGCCTGGACGAGGTGGCCCGGGTGATCCGCGACGAGCTCCCGGATGTGGTGCTTCTGCAAGAGCTGGACGATGGCGCCAAAGCCAGCGACTACCAGAACCAGCTCAAACTGTTGCAGGAACGACTTGCCGATTTGTACCCCTGCAGCGCCCACGCCTTCGACTGGAAAGCCGAATTTGTTCCCGACCCGCATATTTACGGCAGCGTTGGCCGCCAACTCGCGACCCTGAGCCGTTATCAGATCGACCACGCCGAACGCCTGCAACTGCCCATCGCGCCAGCCAATTTCATCAGCCGTCAGTTCGAGCCGAAAAACGCCCTGCTGGTCACTTATCTACCGCTGAGCGACGGTGGTCAGATCGCCCTGCTCAACACGCACCTGGACCGCGCCAGCCAGCCTGACGAAACCCTGCAGAATCAAGTCAGCGCCGTGGGCAAGGTGCTCGACCGCTACGAAGGCCGAGGCACGCCGTGGCTGTTGGGCGGTGATTTCAACCTGCTGCCGCTGGGTCAGTTCCAGCGCCTGCCCAACGAGCAACGTACCCCCTACTCAGCCGACAGCGCCCTGCACGTGCTGTGGGACAAGTACCCCATGATCCCGACCAACAATGAAGCCAGTGGGGCCGACCGGGCGCTCTGGCTGACCCACTACCCGAATGATCCGGGCCTGAACGGGCCGGACCGCACGGTTGATTACCTGTTCTACAGCCCGCGAATCAAACGGGTCGAAGCGATGGTGAGGCAGGACGACACGTTGCGCATCTCCGATCACTTGCCGGTGATTGCGCGGTTTCTGTTGCCCGCTTCGCCGTAATCCAACCTGGATACAGAATGGCATTAAGCCATCGCGGGCAAGCCATGCCCCCACAGGGGGTGTGCCGAACAAAAATTGTCTGACCACCACAGACTCTGTGAGCGCAAGGCTTGCCCGCGATAGCGTTCGCAGGACCTGCCTGGAGTATCAGAGCACGCCGTACTCCCGGGCAGTCCGATCCACTGCCTTGAGGGTTTTGCCCACCAGTTCATCCACCTCTTCGCGACTGGCAATCAACGCCGGCGCCATGATCATCCGGCCCAGGGTCGAACGGATAATGACCCCTTCCTCAAAGCCAAGGGTGCGGCAACGCCAGGCAATATCGTTCTCGTTGGCAAAACGCTTGCGGCTGGTTCTGTCCTCGGCCAGTTGCAATGCCGCCACCATGCCCACGCCCTGGATATCCCCCACCAGCGGATGATTGCCGAATACTTCACGCAAGCACTGTTGCAGGTAGGGGCCGATGTCATCCTTGACCCGCGTCACCACGCCTTCATCGCGCAGCGCCTTGAGATTGGCGATCGCCACCGCCGCCGCTACCGGGTGCCCGGAATAGGTCAGGCCGTGGGCAAACACTCCGCCCTCCTCCACCAGCACCCGGGCCATTTTCCTCGACAGGATCAAAGCGCCCATGGGGATGTAACCCGAGGTCAAACCCTTGGCGATCGACAGCGTGTCCGGTTCGAAACCGAAGTGCTCATGGGCGAACCATTCACCGGTGCGGCCAAAGCCGCCGATCACTTCGTCGGCACACAAGAGCACGTCGTACTTGCGGCAAATCCGCTGGATCTCTGGCCAGTAGCTTTCTGGCGGAAAGATCATGCCGCCTGCGCCCTGGAACGGCTCGGCAATAAAACCCGCCACCTTGTCGGCGCCCCGCTCGAGGATTTTCGCTTCCAGTTGCTGCGCCGCCCGCAGGCCGAATTCAGCGGGGGTCAAGTTGCCTTCGTGGGCGAAGAAGTACGGTTCATCGATGTGCTCGATGTCCGGGAGCATGCCGCCCATCTCGTGCATGAACTTCATGCCGCCCAGCGCCGTCGCCGCCAGGGTCGAACCGTGGTAGCCGTTCCAGCGGCCGATCATGATCTTCTTCTCGGGTTTGCCAAGCACCTGCCAATAACGGCGAACGGTGCGGATCAGCACCTCGTTGGCTTCGGAGCCGGAGTTGGTATAGATCGCATGGCTGTACTGCCCGGGCAGCAGGCTGAACAGCAGCTCGGAGAGTTCGATCACCTGGGGGTGGGTGGTGTGGAAAAACATGTTGTAGTAAGGCAACTGTTCAAGCTGACGGGATGCGGCAGCCGCCAGATCTTTGCGTCCATACCCAAGGTTGGTACACCACAACCCGGACATGCCATCAAGGTAACGCCGACCGTCGTTGTCCCACAGATGCAGGCGTTCGCCACGGACCATCACCCGCGGGCCCTCTTCGTTGAGCGCCTTCTGATCAACGAATGCGTGGATGTGGTGCGCAGCGTCGGCGGCCTGGTAGTCGCGGGTTTCACGTGGTGTGGTCATCGCCAGTTCTCCGTTTTCTTATGAGCGGCTGTCTGGAGCAGGTTCAGATGCTCCATGGGCTTTTCCAGTGCTTTGGATGGTGGCCCAGGCCGGTGTCGAGCCAAAATAGTAAAAATGTCTTCGCAGACCATGAAAAAACTGGGCAACCCATCTCCCCGGTGACGCCCTATGTGGTTATTGTTCGGGCACAACAACACCGTCGTCAGAACGGAAGCCGTCGGCGCAAAATTGCCTGGATGTCGTACCCATCCAATCCGAGGTTTGCCGTGGCTGCG
The DNA here is from genome assembly GCF_020295325.1 of Pseudomonas sp. Y24-6. Classification (NCBI taxonomy): domain Bacteria; kingdom Pseudomonadati; phylum Pseudomonadota; class Gammaproteobacteria; order Pseudomonadales; family Pseudomonadaceae; genus Pseudomonas; species Pseudomonas sp. Y24-6. The sequence goes on from NZ_JACBXG010000006.1 coordinate 155,660, forward strand.
TACAATCTGCGTCAACTGAAATACTTCATCACCACCGTCGAATGCGGCAGCGTCGCCGAGGCTTCACGCAAGCTGTATATCGCCCAGCCCGCGATTTCCACCGCGATCAAAGGCCTGGAAGACAGCTTCGGCGTGCAGTTGCTGATTCGCCATCACGCCCAGGGCGTGTCATTGACGCCCAGCGGTGGACGCTTCTATCGCAAGGCCCAGGAACTGCTGCGCATGGCCAAGGAGTTCGAACAGAACGCCCTGGCCGATAACGACGTGGTGGCCGGGCAAATCGATATCGGCTGCTTTGAAACAGTTGCACCGCTGTACCTGCCGCAGTTGATCGCCGGCTTCTCGGCACTGTACCCCGGTGTGAAAATCCGCATTCGCGACGGCGAGCAGCAAGAGCTGGTGCAGGGTCTGACCTCGGGCGCTTTCGACCTGGCGATCCTGTACGAACACGACCTGGATGCGACCATCGAAACCGAACCGCTGATGCCGGCGCAACGGCCTTATGCATTGCTGCCCGAGGATCATCGATTCGCCCGGCTCAAGCAGGTGTCGCTGCGGGACCTGTGCCTGGAGCCGATGATTCTGCTGGACGTGCAGCCCAGTCGAACTTACTTCGTCAGCCTGTTCGAAGAGCTCGACCTGGCACCGCATATCGCTTTCAGCTCGCCGTCGATCGAGATGGTCCGGGGCATGGTCGGGCAAGGATTCGGCTTCTCGATCCTGGTAACCCGGCCGCACTCGGAATGCACTTATGACGGCAAGAAGGTGGTGTGCGTGGACATCGCCGAGGCAGTCACCGGCTCCGGGCTGGTGGCGGCGTGGTTAAAGCGCGGCCAGTTGACCAAGCCGGCGCAGTTGTTTGCCGATTACTGTCGGGAGCAGCTGACGGCCAAGGCGGCCACTTGACCGTCAAAAGATCGCAGGCTCCTGCATTTGAATGCGAGCCAACGTAGGCGCTGGCATAGCCTGCGATCTGTTGATCTTCAGCTTTTGCGCGGTTTTATGCGCGCTGTCGCCTCTGCCACCAACGGATCATCCGGCCAGTAATGCTTGGGGTATCGTCCTTTCAAGTCCTTCTTCACCTCGGCGTAGGTACTGCGCCAGAAGTTCGCCAGGTCCTGGGTCACCTGCACCGGCCGGCGCGCCGGGGATAGCAGGTGCAGTTTCACCAACTGCCTGCCGCCGGCGATGCGCGGGGTGTCAGACAGGCCGAACAGTTCCTGCAAGCGTACCGCCAGGATCGGTGGCTGCTCGCTGTAATCCAGGCGGATCGAAGAGCCCGACGGCACGCTCAGGTGATGCGGCGCCTGCTCGTCCAGGCGTTGCGGCAGCGGCCAGGGCAACAGGTTGTGGACGATGCTCGACAGGTCCAGGTTGCTGAAATGGCTCAGCCGCGAAACCTTGCCCAGATACGGCATCAGCCAGTGTTCAAGGCTTTTTAGCAACGCGGCGTCGCTGACGTCCGGCCATTCGCTCTCACCCTTCCCCGCCAGATCCAGCTGGCGCAACAGCGCCACTCGCGCTTGCCACTGGCGCAGCTCCGGGGTCCACGGCAATAGCTCCAGGCCCTTGCGCCGCACCAGATTGACCAGCGCCTGACTCCGGGCGCTTTCATCCAGGCCGGTCAACGGCTCGCGGCTGAGGATCAGTTCCCCAACCTTGCGTTGGCGCTCGGCGCGCAACACGCCCTCGCGCTCATCCCAGTCAAGCTGGTCGACTATGCGCACCTGCTCGCACAGCACGGAGTCGAACAGCGCCGGATCAAAATCCGTCGCCAGGTAAATCCGTTCCTCTCGCTGGCCCTGGCGACTGCCTAGGTCGGCAATCACCAGCCACGCTTGCTTCATCAGGCTGTCCGCTTCGGCGAACAGCGCCGCCCGGCCGTTGGCCAGGCGATACTCGGCGCCACCGGCACGGCGTTGCTGCGCCACGCGGTCGGGATAGGCCAGCGCTAACAGCGCGCCCAGCCAGCGTGGATGTTCGGGATCACTGACCGCCTGCGTCGCCTTGCCCCGCAGGTAGCCGCGATACTGCCGTGCCAGTTGCCGCGCACGCTGGACGCCGCCCTGGGCGCCACGCGAGGGGCGTTCCGCGCCGGACAACAGGACCAACCGGCTATGCAGATCGGCACCGGCGCCGCGCAGGATATCGCGCTCCCCCAGCAGAGCCGCGACGTCGCAGGCCATGTCTGCCAACCCCAGGTCCTGGCCGCGCAACAGTAAATGACCAATACGTGGATGCGCCGGCAGCTCGGCCATGGCCTGGCCGTGGCGGGTCAGCGTCTCGCCATCCAGAGCGCCCAGGCGTTGCAGCAGATCCTGCGCCTGCGCATAGGCGGCGGCCGGCGGGATGTCGAGCCAGACCAGTTGCCCGGGCGTTACACCCCAGCGACCGAGTTGCAAGGCCAGGCTGGCAAGGTCAGCCGAGAGGATTTCCGCACTGGCATAGGCCGCCAGCTGTTCGTGCTGATCCTGGGACCACAGGCGATAACACACCCCCGGCTCCAGGCGCCCGGCCCGGCCCGCACGCTGGGTGGCACTGGCACGGGAAATTCGCTGGGTGTCGAGGCGGGTCATGCCACTGCCGGGGTCGAAGCGCGGCACCCGCGCCAGCCCGGCATCGATCACCACACGCACACCGTCGATGGTCAGGCTGGTCTCGGCGATGTTGGTGGCCAGCACTACTTTGCGCTTGCCCGCAGGAGCCGGCTCAATAGCCGCGCGCTGGGCGCCAAGGTCCAGCTCGCCGTGCAGCGGGCAGAGCAGAACCTGGGAACTGTCGCCCAGCGCATCGGCCAGCTGTTGATGCACCCGCCGAATTTCCGCCTGCCCGGGCAGGAACACCAGAACGCTGCCGGCTTCATCGTTCAAGGCTTCAAGTATTGTCTGCACCAGTCTCGGTTCGATGAATTCACCCGCCTGGAACGGCCTGCCCCAGCGCATCGCCACCGGGTACATGCGCCCCTCGCTGCGCAGTATCGGCGCATCATCGAGCAACCCGGCCAGGCGCTCGCCTTCGAGGGTGGCCGACATCAGCAGGATTTTCAGCGGCAGGTCTTCCCGGAACAGTTCCCGGCCGTTGAGGCTCAGGGCCAGGGCCAGGTCGGCATCCAGGCTGCGCTCGTGGAATTCGTCGAAGATCAACAGGCCCACGCCTTCCAGGGCCGGGTCATCCTGCAGGCGTCGAGTGAGGATACCTTCGGTGACCACTTCGATACGGGTGTTGGGCCCCACCCGGCTGTCCAGGCGAATCCGATAGCCCACGGTTTCCCCGACCTTCTCGCCCAACTCACTGGCCAGGCGCTCCGCCGCCGCTCGCGCGGCCAGACGTCGTGGTTCGAGCATGAGGATGGTCTGCCCGGCCAGCCAGGGCTCGTCGAGCAAGGCCAGCGGTACCCGAGTGGTCTTGCCCGCGCCGGGCGGTGCTTCGAGCACCGCTTCATGACGTGCGGCCAAGGCTTCACGCAGGGCGGGTAAAACTTCATCGATCGGTAAAGAAATCATGCTGGCTCCCAAACAGAGGCGCGAGTATAACGGCGAACTGCCTGGCGTTTCTCACGGTCCTAATTCATACCGACGACGCTTCGTTTTCCAGATGACTCAAGGAGATTCAAATGCGTGCTCCCTTTCGCCTGATTGGTGGTGTTCTAGTTGCGACCCTGCTGACTCAAGTGACCGCCTGCGGATCGATCTTCTACCCTGATCGCCGCGGCCAGATCGATGGCAAGATCGATCCGGCCATTGCCGTGCTCGATGCCGTGGGCCTGCTGTTCTACATCGTCCCGGGCCTGATCGCCTTCGCCGTGGACTTCGCCACTGGCGCGATCTACTTCGAACCCGGGAAGACCGCCCAAGTGGCTCCGGAAAAACTCCAGGAAGCGATTGGCGCCGACGGCAAGGTCGACAACGGCAAATTGCAGACCATCCTGGAAACCGAACTGGGCCGCAGCTTCCCGCTGGATGATCCACGCCTGATCCAGCACAAGGGCAGCACCCAGCAGTTGGCCATGTTCGGCCTGCAACCCGCTGCATAAACCTGTTGCAAGGAACCGCCGCACCTATGATCTCAAGCTCCGAACACGCCCGCCTGCTGCGGCTGGCGACCCGTGCCTCGGTGGCGGTGGCCTGTACGCTGATCGTCGCCAAAGCCATTGCCTGGTGGTTGAGCGGCTCGGTCAGCATGCTCGCCGGGCTGACCGATTCGGCGCTGGACGGCGTCACTTCGATGCTCAACCTGCTGGCGGTGCATTACGCCCTGCGCCCGGCCGATGACGATCACCGCTACGGCCATGGCAAGGCCGAGTCGCTGGCCGGTATGGCCCAGGCGTTGTTCATTGGCGGGAGTGCGGTGCTGATCGCCCTGCAGGCGTTTGACAGGCTGCAGCATCCGGAACCGATAGGCGCAGCCTGGATCAGCATCGGGGTGATCCTGTTCTCCCTGGCACTGACCCTGGCGCTGCTGATGCTGCAGCATCGTGTGGTCAAGGCCACCGGCTCCAATGCAGTGCGCGCCGACTCGCTGCACTATCGCTCGGACATGCTGCTCAATGGCAGCATCCTGGTGGCACTGGTGCTGGCGGCGTTCGGCTGGCATCAGCTGGATGCGTGGTTCGGGCTGGGCATCGCCGCCTACATCCTGTGGAGCGCCATCCAGATCGCCCGGGAGAGTTTTACCGTGCTGATGGATGAAGAGCTGCCAGCGGATGTCAGCCAGCACATGCTTGAACTGGCCTGCAGTGTACCGGGCGTGCTGGGTGCGCATGACTTGCGCACCCGGGTCTCGGGCAACCAGTGGTTTGTGCAGTTACACCTGGAGCTGCCAGGCGACCTGACCCTGGCAGTGGCCCACGGCATCAGCGACCAGGCCGCCGATGCCATCCACGCCGCCTACCCACGGGCCGAGGTGTTGGTGCACGCCGACCCGCAAGAAGTGGTGCAAGCGGCCCGCGCTCAGAATCTGACCTGATAACCGCGACTGCCAAGGCAGTTGCCCTGGGCCTGCCGGTAGATCTGCACCACCGAGGGGTCCGGCTGATAAGTGTCGGCACGTGGATCGAAACCACTCTGCTCGACTGCATAGCGGTAGCAGTCGTAGCCGTCCTGATTGACCTGCTCCGGCGACTGTCCATTGGCCGGGTAAGCTTCAACGTCGTAGCCGTTGCTGGCCGACTGTGGCAGCGGTTGTCCCGGTGGCTCGACCACCACGTAATCCCGGGTGCTTTCCTGATAGGCATAGTACGAACCGGCCGCCAGGAACAGCAGCGAACCGCCGATCCACACCTCGCGTGCGTAATCGGGCAGGTAGCCCACCCGGATCCCGCGCGGCGGTTGCACCACCACATAACGTGGCCCCTGTGGACGGTACCAGTAGCCGCCCGAGTAGAAGTAATCGCGGCCACCGTAGGGCACACGATAATCACGGTCCGGGAAGCGGTCGATCACATGCCCTGGACGATACTGCGGCCCAGGTCCCCAGCCACTACCGTGCCCAGGCGGGCGACCGGGCCAGCGATTGTCATTACGATGGTCATCGGGACGCGCCCCCGGCCCGCCGAATTGCCACTGCGGGTTAGCATCGTTGCGCCGTGGCACATCCTGATAATAGCCCCGCTGAGGTTGCTGGGTCTGGCGCACGCTGTCGGGGCGACCCTGGATCGGCAGGTCATTGGCGGGTAATTGGGGTGGAGGCGGCGGTGGTCGCACCGGGCTGTTGTAATCCGGTGGCGGGCGACTTTGCCCGTTGCGATTGGGTCCGTTGTGCTCGAACTGTCGACTGTTGTCACCGCGAATGATGTCGTTGCCCTGCCCACGGGGCTGATTACTCTGCTGGGGCGCATTCTGCGGGCGTTGCGAATGATCGTTGCCACCGCGCCCCGGATTATTGCCCTGGCGAGCATCACCTTGCGGGCCACCACCAGGCCCCCGATTTTGCGGCTCGTCAGCCAGCGCCTGGGTCGTGACGCTGATGCACAGCAAACCAACACCGGCCAAACGCCAGATGCGCGACTTCATGCTTTTCCTCACAGGAGCTCAGGGCTTGTACATAAGACTGGGAAAGCACAGGCCGGTTCTGCAACAGGTTATCAGTCGCGCAGTATTTTTCGCAGGCATTAAAAAAGGGAGACCCGTCGGCCTCCCCTTGAGAACTTCGTCCGTGCTCGACGCTTATGACGTCGGCTCACCTCACGCCGTCTTCTGGACAGTGTGCAGCTCGGAGGCCGGCACATCCCCGGTGGGGGTGGCGGCCGCAGCTGACCTGATTGGGCGAGCTGCAGTGGACTGTTTGTCCGAGCAGTGATTCTGGTAATAAGAATAGGCTTGAGGCTGCGGCAGAGGATTGCGAAGATTGCTGAATTAAACATCACTTGCGCAATTTTTAACCCTGGATAGATAATCTGCCGCAATAGTTATGATAAAGGCCTGAATGATGAGCAAACTCGACCGATACGACTTGAGCATTTTGGCGGAATTGCAGCGTGATGCGCGCATCTCCAATCAGGAGCTGGCCGAACGCATAGGCCTGTCGCCTTCCCCTTGCTCACGTCGGGTCAAGCAATTGGAGGACGACGGCTACATCACCCGCCAGGTGGCCCTGCTGGATCGCAAGATGCTCGGCCTGAGCCTGACCGCGTACGTGCTGATCGGTATGGACCGGCACACGCCGGAACGCTTCGAGAACTTCGAAGCGGCGATCCGCACTTTGCCCCAGGTGCTCGAATGCAGCCTGGTGACGGGGATGGACGCCGACTATCAGCTCAAGGTAGTGGTGCCGGATATGGATCACTACCAGAAGCTGCTGCTGGGGCACTTGACCCGGATTGACGGGGTGACGAGTGTGCGCTCGAGTTTTGTATTGAACCAGGTTTTGAACAGTACCGAGTTGCCGCTTACACATCTGCGCAGCTGAAGACGCCATCGCGGGCAAGCCACGCTCCCACAGGTTTTGTGTTGAACTCACGATTGTGAGCGAGCACAAACCCTGTGGGAGCTGGCTTGCCAGCGATAGGGCCGGCGAAGGCGACCAATGACTGCGGCACACCGACGCAGGTCAATGCTGCGCGAACCTTGCGTGGCGTATACTCGCCCCCCCGCAATTTTAGCCGCGCCCACGCCGGAGAGTTTCGATGGATCCTGCCGTATTCGAAGAGTGGATGATGACCGGACTGGTCACCATCCTGATCATATTCATGGGTTTCATCGTCTGGGATCTGGCGAAGAAATCCAAGGCCGGTCGCTTCGGTTCAATGATTCTGTTCTTCGTGCTGGGCCTGGGCGTGGCCGCGTTCATCATCAAGAGCGTGGTGATCGGCCTGATCGAGTCCGGCGCCTTATAAACGCGCCGGCACTTCCTTCCACTGGCCTTGATCGAGCCCTTCGATCGACCAGTCGCCAATTCTGACGCGCACCAGACGCAAGGTCGGCAAACCCACGGCAGCCGTCATGCGCCGCACCTGGCGGTTGCGGCCCTCGCGAATCACCAGTTCCAGCCAACTGGTGGGCACACTCTTGCGAAAACGCACGGGAGGATTGCGCGGCCAAAGCTGCGGTTCTTCCAGCTGCCGCGCCTCGGCGGGCAAGGTCATGCCGTCATTGAGCTCGACGCCGTCGCGCAAGCGCTGCAGCTGCACAGCGTTCGGCTCGCCTTCCACTTGCACCCAGTAGGTCTTGGCCAGCTTGTGTTTCGGGTCGGCGATGCGCGCCTGCAGCTGTCCGTCATTGGTCAGCAACAGCAAGCCTTCGCTGTCGCGATCCAGACGTCCTGCCGGGTAGATGCCGGGTATCTCGATGTAATCCTTGAGCGTCGCCCGCCCTTCGCCGTCGCTGAATTGAGTCAGCACATCGAATGGCTTGTTGAACAGGATCAGCCGGGGTTCGGCAGGCGGCGCTTTGGCGACCCGGCGCGGGGCCGAGGCGGATGGCGCAAGGTTCGCACCGGGGCGGCGGGAAGCAGGACGTGGGGGACGGGACATGGCGAAGAGAACATCTAACGGTCAGGGCTGCTAATGCTAGTGCCCTGACCGCCAAATGACCATGAGAACAATCAGCGGAACGGCGGTTCGTCGAAGCTGCGCAATTTGCGCGAGTGCAGCGAGTTGAGTTCCGTGCGCAACAGGTCCACCGCTTCGATGCCAATCTTCAAGTGCTGGCTGACCGCACGCTCGTAGAACGCGTTCGCCGAGCCCGGCAGCTTGATTTCACTGTGCAGCGGCTTGTCCGAAACGCACAGCAACGTGCCGTACGGCACCCGCAAGCGATAGCCCTGGGCGGCAATGGTGCCGCTTTCCATGTCCACCGCCACGGCGCGGGACAGGTTGATCAGCGGACGCTCCTGGGCCCAGCGCAGTTCCCAGTTACGGTCGTCGTAGGTCAGTACGGTGCCGGTGCGCAGACGCTTCTTCAGCTCGTCGCCCTTCTCGCCAGTGATGTTCGCCGCCGCCTGCTGCAAGGCCATCTGCACTTCTGCCAGGGCCGGAATCGGGATATTGGGTGGCACCACCCGGTCGAGAATGCCGTCGCGCCGCATGTAGGCGTGAGCCAGCACGTAGTCGCCGATGGTCTGGGACTGACGCAGGCCGCCACAGTGGCCGATCATCAGCCAGCAATGCGGGCGCAGTACCGCCAGGTGATCGGTGATGTTCTTGGCGTTGGAGGGGCCGACGCCGATATTCACCAGGGTCACGCCATGACCATCGCTGGCGATCAGGTGATAGGCCGGCATCTGGTAGCGATGCCACACCACGCCTGCGGCAATGGCCGATGCCTCGCCGTGGTCCATGCTCTTTTCAATGATCACGTTGCCCGGCAGTACCATGCGCACGAAACGCGGGTCGCTGCGCAACTGCTCAAGGCCATGCACGATGAACTGGTCGACGTAGCGGTGGTAGTTGGTCAGCAGGATCCACGGCTGCACATGGCGCCAGTCGCTGCCGGTGTAGTGCACCAGGCGACGCAGGGAGAAATCCACCCGTGCGGCGTCGAACAGGGCCAGTGGCAGCGGGTCGGTGTTTTCCCAGTCGTACAGGCCATCGGCAATGCCATCGGTGGCGGCGGACAGGTCGGTACTGGGGAAGACGCGTGCCAGGACGGCAGCCGTTACCCCGGAACCCGCCAGCTCGTCGCCTTGCTCGACCACGTACGGATAGGGAATGTTCTGCTGGCTGATCCCGACTTCCACGGTCACGGTGAAGTCATGCATCAGCGGCACCAGCTGTTCGAGCAGGTATTTGCGAAACGCCGCAGGGTGAGTGACGGTGACACTGTAAGTGCCCGGCAGTTGAACCTTGGCGTAGGCGCGGGTGGTCTGCGGCACTTCGCCCTGGCAGTGATAGGTCAGACGCAGTTCGGGATAACGAAACATCGCACGCTGTTCGGCGTCCGGTTCTATACGATCCTTGAGGTAACGCTTGAGCGCCTGATTCAGCGCAGTGGTTGCACGTTCGTGCAAGAGCGCAAGCCGATCCACGGCTTGCTCGGCGGTTTGAACGACAATAAAAGCTTCGGTCACGATCAGCATCCTGTGTTCTGACTTGCAGAGCTTCATCTTGCCTGCATCGTCGTCGGACGGGAACAGTGAAAAAAAGATCGTCCGAACGCGGCCCGAGCCTTCGGACGATCTTTTGCCCTTCAAATCATCTGCGGGGTTGATCGGGCGACGATCGCTTCTACCTCCAGGCCGCGTGGCAGCGCACCATACACGCGGCCGTTCGAGCCGAGTCGGCTGGCGATGAACGCATCACTGACGGCAGCATTACCCGCCTCCAGCAACAACCTGGCCTGCAAACCCAGGGCGATGTCCTCGGTGAGCTGGCGGGCTCGGTACTGGATATCGCCCGTGTCCTTGAATGCTGCCTGCAGCTGGTGGATATGCGCCGCCAGGCGCTTGTCGCCATGGCCATCGCCCAGTTCACTGAACAGCACATCGAGCACGCCGGGCTCTTTCGACAACGCCCGCAGCACGTCCAGGCACTGCACGTTGCCGGAGCCTTCCCACGTTGAGTTCACCGGCGCCTCGCGGTACAGGCGCGGCAGGATGCTGTCCTCGACATACCCCGCACCGCCCATGCATTCGGCGGCTTCGTTGATCATGGCCGGTGCACGTTTGCAGATCCAGTACTTGCCCACGGCGGTCACCAGCCGGGCGAATTTTGCTTCATGATCGTCAGCCAAATGATCCAGGGCGCGGCCCATGCGCAGGCTCAAGGCCAGGGCGGCTTCGCTTTCCAGGGCCAGGTCCGCCAGCACATTCTGCATCAGCGGTTGCTCACTCAGCAGCCTGCCCCCGACGCTGCGGTGCGCGCAGTGATGGCTCGCCTGGGTCAAGGCCTGGCGCATCAGCGAACTGGAACCGACCATGCAATCAAAGCGAGTCATGGCCACCATCTCGATGATGGTCGGCACCCCGCGCCCTTCCTCGCCGACCATCCACGCCAGCGCGCCGCGAAACTCTACTTCGCTGGAGGCATTGGAGCAGTTGCCGAGCTTGTTTTTGAGGCGCTGGATGTAGAACTGGTTGCGAGTGTCGTCCGGGCGATGGCGCGGCAACAGGAAGCAGGTCAAGCCTTTGTCGGTCTGGGCCAGCGTCAGGAAGGCATCGCACATCGGCGCCGAGCAGAACCACTTGTGACCCACCAGTTCGTACGCCTGGCCCGGTCCACTGGCGCCAACCGGATAAGCCTTGGTGGTATTGGCCCGAACATCGGTGCCGCCCTGTTTCTCGGTCATGGCCATGCCGATGGTGACGCCCGCCTTGTGCGCCATGCCGATGTTGCGCGGATCGTATTCGGTGGCGAGGATTTTCGGCAGCCAAATGTCAGCCAGATTTGGCTGCAGGCGCAGGGCCGGCACGCTGGCAAACGTCATGGTCAGCGGGCAACCGCTACCGGCTTCGGCCTGGCTATGCAGATAGGTCATGGCGGCGCGGGCAACGTGCGCTCCCGGCTGCGGCTGCGCCCAGGGCAACGACGTCAGGCCATGCTCGACCGCCGTACGCATCAACTCATGATAGGCCGGGTGAAATTCCACCAGGTCGATGCGATGGCCGTATCGGTCGTGGCTGGAAAATACCGGCTTGTTCTCGTTGGCCAGGAACCCGGCTGCCATCAGCGGCCCACCGGCCAGCGCACCGTAGGCATCAATGCGCGATTCGGCCCAGCCGGCGCCAAAATGCCGCGACCATTGCTGCAGCGGCAAATCGACGCGGTACAGGTTGGCGCCATCCAGCGACGGTGGCTGGTTGGTGACTTCGTGGGTTTCGGCGAACTGATGCAGGTTCATGACGGGGCTCCTTTGGTCGGCCAAGGGGTTTTCAGTTAAGCACTGCCCCCTGAGCGTTCAAAGTGTCATACCTGCCTAATTGGCGGCGCTTTCGCCCTGCTCAAAACCCAGCACCCGGCGTTGCAGTGCCGCCTGCAAATCCTCGAACTTCACCGGCTTGCTCAAGTAGTCGATGAAACTGGCGCCGGTGCAGTGCTCGCGATCGATGCTCAAGGCAATCATGAAGACCGCAAGCTCGGCGCAGCCCGCCAGCGTACGGATCTGGCTACTGACGGGCATGCCGTTGAATGGCGGCAATTGGCAGTCGAGCAATACCGCATCAAACGCCTCCCGCTGCAGGTAATCGAGTGCCGCCGACCCGCTGTCGGCTGTGCGCACCTGGTACCCGAGCTTGAGCAGCATGCCGCGGATAACCAGTTGGTTGACGGTGTTCCCGTCCACCAGCAGCACCTTGCAATCTCGCGGCTGGCGCAGGCGCGAGTAATGCTGTGAAGTGCGGGGCGGGGATTGCGTTATTGACAGTTCAAATTCGACGTCCAGCTGGAAACGACTGCCGCGACCTGGCTCGGAGCGGTGCGTCAGTCGCCCCCCAAGCAACTCGACCAGCTGCCGACAAATGGCCAGACCCACGCCCAGCCCGCCATACTCGCGGGTCATTGAGCCATCGAGCTGGAAGAAGCGCTGATACATGGTCGCCTCCCCCAGGTCGGTAAAACCGATACCGGTATCAATCACCGCAAAACACAGCGCCATTCTTCCAGGTTGCGCAGGTTTGCCTGTGACGCGCAGCGCCAGCCCACCGACCCGGGTGAACTTGATCGCATTGTCCAGCAGGCATTCCAGGCATTGCATCAGCTTGGCGCTGTCACCGTGCAGGCGGTCTGGAAGGCCCGGTGTCACGTCGACCTTGAAGTCCAGCGACTTGCTCAGGGCATTGCTCTCGAACTGCAGGCGCAAGGCTTCGATCACGCTGCGCAGACTGAACGTCGCCGCGCTGGCCGTAAGCCTGCCGGCCTGCAACTCGGTCAACGTGAGGATGCCGTTGACCATGCGCATCATGTCCCGGGCAGATCCTGCCGCCGTTTGCTGGTACTGCTCCAGCTCCGGATCCATCGCGACGGTTTGCATCAGCTCCAGCGAACCGATGACCCCGTTCATGGGCGTGCGCAACTCGTGGGTCAGGGTGGCGAGGAATTCGTCCTTGAGCCGGTTGCTGTGCGCCAGTTGCTGGTTCAGCACTTCGAGCTTCTGCCCGGCATCAAACAGGGTCTGCGCCTGCTGCTCGCGCATGGCATTAATGCGGTCGGCCAGCGCCAGGGACAGAAGTGCCACTTCGATGGCCGAACCGATCTGGCTGGAATACATGGTCAGGAATACGTTTGGCAGGTAACCCAGGACCATCAGTGTGTTGATGATGCCGCCGAGCAAAAAGGCCGACCAGGCAATGATGAAATACCGCGCCACGCGCAAACCGCGCAGCCAGGCGAAGATCCCTGCGGCAAAAATCACCACGGTAAAAATCAGCGCCAGGGCCGTGGCCAGGCGCAAGGCCAGGGCGTAGCTGGTCATGAGGGACAAACCGATGACCACTGCGCCAAACACAACCAGCGCCAGCAGCAAGCGATCGAGCCAGCGACTGTAGGTGGCCGTCTGCAGGAAGCTGCGGGCGAACTGACTGCCAAACAACCCGGCACAGCCGATGAAGAACGGTGTGGCGGCGTTGGCCCACCAGGGATTGTCCGGCCAGAAATATTGCACGGCCGCACCGTTCACCGACAGTTGGTACAGGCCGAACGAGGCAATATAGAAGATGTAATAGAGGTAGCTGGTGTCCCGCACGCTCAGGTAGATGAACAGGTTATAGACCAGCATCCCCAGCAACACACCGTAGATCAGGCCCAGCACATACAGGCGCAGCGGTTGCTCTTCGAGAAACGCGGTACTGGACCACAAGGTCACCGGCGCCTGGATCGACCCCTCGCTTTGCAGGCGCAGGTACAGGGTTTGCGCCTGGTCGGGGGTGAAATCGAGATCGAACAGGTAATTGTTCTGGCGAATTTCGCGGGTGGAGAAAGGCAAGGCATCGCCGGTCTGGCGCACCAGTCGGTATTCGCCCGCAGCGTCGGGTAAATACAGATCCAGATGATCGAGGGGCGGATAGGCCAGTTCCAGCAGCCAGGTTCTTTGCGTCGCTGGATTCTTCGGACGATAGTGCAGGTCGATTTTCAGCCAGAACGCTGAACGCGAATAGCCGGCGTTGAGGGTGGCATTATCGTGGGGTTTGAACCGTCCTGCGGCATCCTCGGCACGGACGTCGGCAATGGTCGCTTGCCCGCCCGCGTCTTCGAACACTTGCAGGGTTCGGCCCAATGGCAGGCTTTGAGTGTTCTCGTCGAATTCGACTGCGCTCGCCAAAAGGGGAAAGCAGAGCAGCAACATCAGCAAATAGTGCATCTAAGCCCCAGCGTGGCCGGTCCGGTTATCTCAGGAAGCCCCTCATTCCCTTTGAGTAGACGTAAAACCGGTATTACCTGTTATTGATTTGGATCCACTCTAGCATAGCCGTTAGTGGCCAATGAACACCATTGAAAAATATACTCGAAAGGCTCTAGTACGGGCTTTGCAGCGCTATCTATTGAGCTAGAGCGGTTGCCCCCCTCATGCCGACTGTGGGAGCGACCCTGCTGCTACAGAGTCCACTGTCATGAGTCGAGTGACTGGTGGTAAGCTCGCGCACCATGAATATCTACAGCTCCCGCCCCGTTGTCCTCTGTCTCTCCGGCCACGACCCCAGTGGTGGCGCCGGCTTGCAGGCAGATATCGAAGCCCTGCTCGCCCAGGGTTGTCATGCGGCTCCGGCCGTCACCGCGCTGACTGTGCAAGACACGGTCAACGTCACTGATTTCCGCGTACTCGACCGAGCATGGGTGCTGGCCCAGGCCAACGCCGTGCTCAACGATTCCGAAGTCGCCGCCGTCAAGCTGGGCATGCTCGGTTCGCTGGAAATGGTCGACACCGTGGTCGAGCTGCTGCAGGCGCATCCGCACTTGCCGATGGTTTGCGACCCGGTACTGCGCGCGGGCGGCGGCGGACGCCTGGGCAAGGACGAAGTCGGCTACGCGATGCGCGAACGCCTGCTCCCACTGGCGATCATTGCCACCCCCAACCTGCCCGAAGCGCGCATCCTCGCCGAGCTCCCCGAAGGCACGGCAGACCAATGCGCGGAAAAACTGCTGCCCTACGTCAAGCATCTGCTGATCACCGGCGGTCACGGCGACGAGCAGGAAATTCACAACCGCCTGTACACCCGCGACGGTCGCCGCGAAACCTTCACCTGCCAGCGTTTGCCCGGCAGTTATCACGGTTCCGGCTGCACCCTGGCCAGCGCCCTGGCCGGTCGTCTGGCGCAGGGTGAAAACCTCGTCAGTGCCGTGCAGACCGCGCTTAACTACACATGGCGCACCTTGCGTGATGCGGAGCAGCTGGGTAAAGGTCAATTTGTGCCACGCCGCCTGCCGCTGGATTTCTGTTCGTAACTTCCCATTAGTCATGCGGTGAGGCTTGTCCGATGAAACTACGTGGCCTTTACGCCATCACCGACAGCCAGTTGCTGGCCGGTAAATTCCTCTCGTACGTGGAGGCGGCGCTGGAAGGTGGCGTCACCCTGCTGCAGTACCGCGACAAGAGTACGGACGAAGCCCGGCGCCTGCGCGAGGCCGAAACCCTGCGGGATCTGTGCGACCGGTACAAGACCCGGCTGATCATCAATGACGATGCCGAGCTGGCTGCGCGCCTGAACGTTGGCGTACACCTCGGCCAGACCGACGGCCCGTTGACCCCGGCCCGCGCATTACTGGGCCGCCAGGCAATTATCGGTTCGACCTGCCACGCGCAGATCAACCTTGCCGAGCAGGCCGCCAAAGAAGGCGCCAGTTACGTTGCCTTCGGTCGCTTCTTCAATTCCACCACCAAACCCGGCGCGCCGACCTGCAGCCTCGAACTGCTGGATCGGGCTCGCAGCACATTGCATTTGCCGATCTGCGCAATCGGTGGCATCACCCTGGAAAACGCGGAGCCGCTGGTGGCCCACGGGGTCGATCTGCTGGCGGTGGTCCACGGCCTGTTTGGCGCCGAAAGCACGGCTGAAGTCACACGCCGCGCCCGCGCGTTCAACGAACTGCTTTCCATTTAAGTCGCTTAAAATCTGATTTGAGAGTCCGATCATGTCTCGTTCCGAAACGCTATTTGCCAATGCCCAGAAACACATCCCCGGCGGTGTGAACTCGCCAGTGCGCGCGTTCAAGAGCGTTGGCGGTACGCCGCTGTTTTTCAAACACGCTGAAGGGGCCTACGTCACCGACGAAGACGATAAGCGCTACGTTGATTACGTCGGCTCGTGGGGCCCGATGATCCTCGGCCACAGCCACCCGGACGTTCTGGACGCCGTGCGCAAGCAGCTTGAGCACGGCCTGTCCTATGGCGCACCGACCGAGATGGAAACCCAGATGGCGGATCTGGTGTGCTCGCTCGTGCCTTCAATGGAAATGGTGCGCATGGTCAGCTCCGGCACCGAAGCGACCATGAGTGCCATTCGCCTGGCCCGCGGCTTTACCGGGCGCGACAGCATCATCAAGTTCGAAGGCTGCTATCACGGTCACTCCGACAGCCTGCTGGTCAAGGCCGGTTCCGGCGCCCTGACCCAAGGCGTGCCGAGTTCGGCAGGTGTACCGGCGGCATTCGCCAGACACACGCTGACTTTGCCCTTCAACGACATCGACGCGGTCGAAACCATGCTGGCTGAAGTGGGCCAGGAAGTCGCGTGCATCATCGTCGAGCCGGTGGCCGGCAACATGAACTGCGTTCCTCCGGCACCGGGCTTTCTCGAAGGCCTGCGGACCCTGTGCGACAAGCACGGCGTGGTGCTGATTTTCGACGAAGTGATGACCGGTTTCCGTGTGGCACTGGGCGGTGCACAAGCGCATTACGGCGTGACCCCGGACCTGACCACCTTCGGCAAGATCATTGGTGGTGGCATGCCGGTTGGCTGCTTCGGCGGCAAGCGTGAAATCATGTCGCACATTGCACCACTGGGGCCTGTTTACCAGGCTGGTACGCTGTCGGGTAACCCGCTGGCAATGGCGGCGGGCCTGACCACCTTGCGCCTGATCAGCCGTCCTGGCTTCCATGCCGAGTTGACCGACTACACCAGTCGCCTGCTCGATGGCCTGCAACAACGCGCCGATGCAGCCGGTATCCCGTTCGTGACCACCCAGGCCGGCGGCATGTTCGGCCTGTACTTCAGTGGTGCCGATGACATCGTGACCTTCGACGACGTGATGGCCAGCGATGCCAAGCTGTTCGGGCGTTTCTTCCACCTGATGCTCGAAGGCGGCGTGTACCTGGCGCCAAGCGCATTCGAAGCCGGTTTCACCTCGATCGCCCATGGCGAAGCCGAGTTGAAACTGACGCTGGATGCCGCTGAACGTGCATTCGCTGCCTTGAAGTAATGCCGTGCCGCTGACGCTGGCGATTGCCAGCGTCAGTAATCCCTGCATCCGCGCCCCCTTTCCTGCTCATCTGCCAGGTTTTTCCCGCAAAGTGGGTTATATATTTCCCTCGCAGCAGAAAAACGAGTAAAGACTTTGTAAGGATGGCCCTGCTTATTTCATAATGCGCGCTTATTGGATCCCCTCGATGGGTCCGCGCGCCCTTCAGAGGTAAGTCGATTCCCATGAACCGCACCGGCCGCGCCCTTGCACTGGGCTGCCTGTTGCTCCTTCAGCCCTTGCTTGTACAAGCAGGCGGCAACTCGTTGTTAATCCCAGCGATGGGTCGCTGCACCCTCAATACTCAGCCGCAGGACTTGGCCCAGGCGCTTGCTGCCTGCCAGAAAGCCGCGGATGAAGGGGATGCACAGGCGCAATACGAGTTGGGTGAGTTCTACTACGACGGCAAAAATGCGCCGCGCGACCTCAATCAAGCCCTGAGCTACTTCGAAAAAGCCTCACTGCAAGGCCACGCCCAGGCGCAATTCAAGCTCGGCACCATGTTCTTCCACGGCGAAGGCGTGCCGGCCAACAATGTCCAGGCGTATATCGTGCTGAAGATGGCGGCGGTCAATGGCGCGGAGGATGCGCTGGACACTGCCGACGAGGTGGCCGAGAAGATGCCGCGTGAAGAACTTGAGGTGGCCACTCAGGTGCTCGGGCAGATTTTCCGCAAGTACTTGATGGAATTGCAAAGCGCGGATGGGCGTACGCCGTTTTCGCCACTTCCCTAGTTTTTGCTTCAATCTGACGACCCATCGCTGGCAAGCCAGCTCCCACAGCGGCGCTGTCGTTCACAAATAATGTGAACACCGCAGATCTACTGTGGCAGCTGGCTTGCCAGCGATAGGGTCGACGCGGTCTCGAAGGCTTACTTGTCAGGCATCGGCATCGGAAACGGCATCACATTGCCGACCGCGCCACGGGCTTCGCTGATTTTTGGCGTACCCAGGCGCTCGACTTCATCGATGCGCACAATCGAATGCATCGGCACAAAACTGCGTACCACACCCTCGAACTGAGCCTTGAGCTTCTCTTCGCTCGGATCGACGACCACTTGCGTGCGCTCGCCAAAGACGAATTCTTCCACTTCCAGGAAACCCCACAGATCACTTTGATAGATCTGTTTGGCATACATTTCGTACACCTGGCCCTGGTTGAGGAAAATCACCTTGTAGATTGGAGCTTCACGTTTGGTCATGGTGGGCGAGCAACACATCGGGGGATAAAAATGAGGGCGCGAACTATAGCATAGCCGCCGGACGCACAGCGGTAGGAACATGGGGCCATGTTCCCTATAATGCGCGGTTCTTTGAATCACGTGATGACTCTGTCCATGGCCAAGAAACTTTACATCGAAACCCACGGTTGCCAGATGAACGAGTACGACAGCTCGCGCATGGTCGACTTGCTGGGTGAACACCAGGCCCTGGAAGTCACCGCTCGCGCTGAAGATGCCGACGTGATCTTGCTCAATACCTGCTCGATCCGCGAACGTGCCCAGGACCGGGTGTACTCCCAGCTCGGCCGCTGGCGCGAATTGAAACTGGCCAACCCGGACATGGTGATCGCCGTGGGCGGTTGCGTGGCGAGCCAGGAAGGGGCGGCCATCCGCGACCGCGCGCCCTATGTCGACGTGGTATTCGGACCACAGACCCTGCACCGCCTGCCGGAAATGATCGACGCCGCGCGTGCCACCAAGTTGCCGCAAGTCGACGTCTCGTTTCCGGAAATCGAAAAATTCGACCACCTGCCCGAGCCGCGCATCGACGGCCCAAGCGCCTACGTGTCGGTCATGGAAGGGTGCAGCAAGTACTGCACTTTCTGCGTGGTGCCTTACACCCGCGGCGAAGAAGTCAGCCGCCCGTTCGACGACGTGATCGCCGAGATCATCCACCTGGCCGAAAATGGCGTGCGTGAGGTGACCCTGCTGGGCCAGAACGTCAACGGCTATCGTGGCGCCACTCACGACGGACGCCTGGCCGACCTGGCCGAGCTGATCCGCGTAGTTGCGGCTGTCGATGGCATCGACCGCATCCGCTACACCACTTCACACCCGCTGGAGTTCTCCGACAGCCTGATCCAGGCCCACGCCGAAGTACCGGAACTGGTCAAACACCTGCATTTGCCGGTGCAGTCGGGTTCCGATCGGATTCTCTCGGCGATGAAGCGCAACCACACGGCGCTGGAGTACAAATCCAAGCTGCGCAAACTGCGTGCAGCCGTTCCGGGAATTTGCATCAGTTCGGACTTTATCGTCGGTTTCCCGGGCGAAACCGAAAAAGATTTCGAGCAGACCATGAAACTGATCGAGGACGTCGGTTTCGACTTTTCCTACTCGTTCGTCTATAGCCAGCGCCCGGGCACCCCGGCAGCCGACCTGGCGGACGAGACGCCGGAAGCGTTGAAAAAAGAGCGCCTGAATGCTTTGCAACATCGCCTGAACCAGCAAGGTTTCGAAATCAGCCGACAAATGGTCGGTTCGATCCAGCGGATCCTGGTCACCGATTATTCGAAAAAGGACCCTGGCGAACTGCAAGGCCGCACCGAGAATAATCGTATCGTCAACTTCCGTTGCGACAATCCAACCCTGATTGGCCAGTTTGCCGACGTGCACATCGATGCCGCCCAGCCGCACTCGCTGCGGGGCTCGCTGATCCAGTAGCAAATAACCGGGGCAATGACGACTTTGTGGGAGCTGGCTTGCCAGCGATAGCGGCGTAACTGGCAACATCTTCGCTGGACTTGATGGCCTCATCGCTGGCAAGCCAGCTCCCACAGTGGACCGAGTTGATCATAAGAATGAGCTCATCCATTTAAGAGCTTTCGCACCCAGCCCACTGGCGTTATCCTTGATTTCATCCTAATTGCCCCAGGGCGGCTAAATACGACCTTGAACGCACCCATCGAACCACATCGCTTTATCCTCGAGCCCTTTGAGGCTCGCCGCTTCGCCAATCTGTGCGGGCAATTCGACGAGCACCTGCGCTTGATCGAACAGCGCCTGACAATCGAGATCCGCAACCGCGGGAACCAGTTCGAGCTGATCGGCGACCCTAAACACACCAGCTCAGCGGAAAACCTGCTGCGCCGCCTGTACCGGGAAACCAAGGGTACCGAGCTGTCGCCGGACATGGTCCACCTGTTCCTGCAGGAATCGGCCGTCGCAGAGCTGGACAACGTGTCCCCGTCCGAACCGTCCGTCGCCCTGCGCACCAAGAAAGGCATGATTCGCCCTCGCGGCTTGAATCAATTGCGCTACGTGAAGGAAATCCTCGGCAACGACATCAACTTCGGCATCGGCCCCGCCGGTACCGGCAAGACCTATCTGGCCGTCGCCTGCGCAGTAGATGCGCTGGAACGGGAGCAGATCCGCCGCATCCTGCTGGTTCGTCCGGCGGTTGAAGCGGGCGAAAAGCTCGGCTTCCTGCCCGGCGACCTGTCGCAGAAGATCGACCCCTACCTGCGCCCGCTGTACGACGCGCTGTACGAAATGCTCGGCTTCGAATACGTGGCCAAGCTGATCGAACGCCAGGTAATCGAAGTCGCACCGCTGGCCTACATGCGTGGCCGCACGCTCAATAACAGCTTCATCATCCTCGACGAAAGCCAGAACACCACCGTCGAGCAGATGAAGATGTTCCTGACCCGGATCGGCTTTGGCTCCACGGCAGTCATCACCGGTGACATCACCCAGGTCGACCTGCCAAAGGGCACCAAGTCCGGGCTGCACCACGTGATCGAGGTGCTCAAGGACGTGCCAGGCATCAGTTTTACCCATTTCATGCCCAAGGACGTCGTGCGCCATCCGCTGGTGCAACGCATCGTCGAAGCCTACGAGCGCTTTGAAAACCGTGTGGCCGACGAAGCACCGAAGGACAGCCGCCGCGATGCTTGAGCTTGATCTGCAACTGGCTACCCAGGCGCCTGTTCCCAGCGAAGCCGAGTTCCGCCAATGGTGCGAGCTAGCCCTGCGCCAACGCACCGCCGATTCCGAAATGACCATTCGCCTGGTTGACCAGGATGAGGCGCGCGAGCTGAACCACACCTGGCGGCAGAAAGACTATGCCACCAACGTGCTGTCGTTTCCGGCTGACGTGCCTGACGAGTTCCTCGATATACCGCTGCTGGGCGATCTGGTGATCTGCGTGGCGGTGGTCGAGCGCGAGGCCGCTGAACAAGGCAAGGAACTAAAGGCCCACTGGGCGCATCTGGTGATTCATGGCTGCTTGCATCTGTTGGGTTACGACCACATAGATGACGACGAAGCCGAAGAAATGGAAGCGCTGGAACGAACGTTGCTTGCCGAGTTGGGTCATCCGGACCCGTACGCGGACGACGACACACAAACATCCCCTATCGTTACAACAAAGGATTCAGAGTAATCGCTATGAGCGAAGATCGATCGAGCAACGGGCAGAAGTCATGGCTGGGTAAGCTCACCCAGGCTTTTGCCCACGAGCCGAAAAACCGCCAGGAGCTCCTGGAGCTGCTGCGTGATGCCCATCAGAACAAGTTGCTGGACAGCGAAGCGCTGGCCATTGTCGAAGGCGCCATCCAGGTCGCTGACCTGCAGGTACGGGACATCATGGTCCCGCGCTCGCAGATGATCAGCATCAAGGCGACCCAGACACCTCGCGAGTTCCTGCCTGCCGTGGTCGACTCGGCCCACTCCCGCTACCCGGTGATCGGCGAAAGCCACGATGACGTGATGGGCGTGTTGCTGGCCAAGGACCTGCTGCCGTTGATCCTCAAGGAGAACGGCGACAGCTTCAACATCAAGGATCTGCTGCGCCCGGCCACTTTCGTACCGGAGTCCAAGCGCCTTAATGTGCTGCTGCGCGAATTCCGCGCCAACCACAATCACATGGCCATCGTGATCGACGAATACGGCGGTGTCGCTGGCCTGGTGACCATCGAAGACGTGCTGGAACAGATCGTTGGCGACATCGAAGACGAGCACGACGTCGAAGAAGACAGCTACATCAAGCCACTGCCCAGCGGTGACTTCCTGATCAAGGCCCTGACGCCGATCGAGAACTTCAACGAGTTCTTCGACAGCGAGTTCTCCGATGACGAGTTCGACACCGTCGGCGGCCTGGTGATGAGCGCGTTCGGGCACTTGCCAAAACGCAACGAAATCACTGAAATCGGCCCTTACCGCTTCCGCATCCTGAACGCCGACAGCCGTCGAATTCACTTGCTGCGCCTGACACCCATTGCTCGCTAAGGATTGAAATGCGCCGTCTGACCGCCCCCGGCTGGCCCGGTAACCTGCTGGCCGTGGCGGCCGGTGCACTCACCACCCTGGCCCTGGCGCCGTTCGATATCTGGCCGCTGGCATTGCTGGCGGTCGGTTTTTTCTACGCCGGCTTACGCCAACTGACTCCACGCCAGGCCTTGGGCCGTGGCTGGTGTTTCGGTTTCGGCCTGTTTGGTGCCGGTACCAGCTGGATCTATTACAGCATCCACCACTTCGGTGGCGCCTCGGTGCTGCTCGCCGGTTTCCTCATGCTGATCTTCACGGCGGCGATTGCCTGGTTCTTCGCCCTGCCCGCCTGGATCTGGGCGCGCTGGCTGCGCCGTAATGAAGCGCCATTGGCCGACGCCTTGGCATTCGCTGCTTTGTGGGTTGCCCAGGAAGCCTTCCGGGGCTGGTTCCTCACCGGCTTCCCATGGCTCTACTCCGGTTACAGCCAGCTCGACGGGCCTCTGGCCGGGCTCGCGCCTGTGGGCGGGATGTGGCTGATCTCCTTTGCCCTCGCCCTCACGGCGGCGCTTATCTGTAACGGCCTGCGCCTGGTGCGCACTGGACGCAAAGGTTTCATCGCTGCGGGCGCATTGCTGCTGGCCGGCCCTTGGGTGGCGGGCATTGCACTGAAGGAACACGCCTGGACCAGCCCCTCAGGCGCGCCACTGAGTGTTGCCGCGATCCAGGGCAACGTCGAACAGAGCATGAAGTGGGACCCGGCGCAGTTGAACGCTCAGCTTGCCCTGTATCGCGACATGAGCCTCAGTTCCAAACGGGTCGACCTGCTGATCTGGCCGGAAACCGCAGTACCGGTGCTCAAGGAATCCGCCGAAGGCTACCTGAATATGATGGGCAAGTTCGCGGCCGAGCGTGATTCTGCGCTGATCACCGGCGTGCCGATCCGTCAGGAAGTTCACCACCAGAAACGCTTTTACAACGGCATTACCGTGGTCGGTGAAGGCGACGGGACCTACCTCAAGCAGAAACTCGTCCCGTTCGGCGAGTACGTGCCGCTGCAGGACATCCTGCGCGGGTTGATCGCGTTCTTCGACCTGCCGATGTCCGACTTCGCCCGCGGCCCGGCCGATCAGCCACTGCTGCAAGCCAAGGGTTATCAGATTGCGCCATTCATTTGCTACGAAGTGGTGTATCCAGACTTCGCCGCCGACCTGTCGGCGCGCAGCGACCTGTTGCTGACGATCAGCAACGACACCTGGTTTGGTACGTCCATCGGCCCGTTGCAACACTTGCAGATGGCGCAGATGCGCGCACTGGAGGCCGGTCGCTGGATGATTCGCGCGACCAACAATGGCGTCACCGGGCTGATTAACCCGTTCGGCCAGATCACCGCACAGATTCCGCAGTTCGAGCGCGGCATTTTGTATGGGGAAGTGGTGCCGATGCATAACCTGACGCCCTACCTGCAATGGCGTTCGTGGCCGTTGATCGTGGTGTGTGTGTTGTTGTTTGGCTGGGCGCTGGTGGCGAACAGGATGGCCAAGACCGTCTGATTGTCTGTAGGAGCGAGCTCGCTCGCGATGGACGCTAGCGATAACGCGGGCATTCTGAATGAACGCGGTGTCGTTAAGTTTTTCGCGAGCAAGCTCGCTCCTACACAGAGTGCGGAATGCGTAAGCATGGTTTATCGGTAAAACAACGAATACCCCACCTGTCCTACCGCCTCGTTCATCAACTGCCCGCTCTGCCAGATCGACTTGAACTCGGGCATCCAGCCACCCAGCGGTCGCGCGTTATCCCCACCGAGAAACCCCACCGGCGCAGGCACCACCTCGAATCCGGCTTTCTGGAAACTCCAGACAGCCCGCGGCATGTGGGCCGCCTGGGTTACCACTACCACGCGCTTGATCCCCTGGGGCAGCAACATGCTGGCGCTCATCTGCGCGTTCTCCCAGGTCGTGCGGCTGAGTCCTTCCTGCCAGCGTACGGTCACCCCGAAATCGTCCAGCATCGAATCCGCCATCAACCTGGCTTCGGAAGGTGGCGTGCCGTAATGCAAGCCGCCACTGGTGAGCACCGGCAACCCCGACGCCTTGGCCAGGCGCGCGGCATAACGTTGCCGCTCCAGCCCGATACCTGTCGGCTGATCGGCGCCCCATGCCGGGTCACCACGTTCGCGCCCTGAACCCAGCACCACGATGGCATCGGCACGCTGGCCGAGTGTCGCCCACTCTTCACGTGTCAACGGCGGCACGCGCTCCAGGGCATTGGCACTCCATTGCACGACAATCGGCAGGCTCATCAGCCAGAAGCCCCCCAGGCCCAACGCAAAGCACAGGCCGGCCAGTCGTGGCCGGGTGCGGCGCAGCCACCAGCCAAGGGCCAGCAAAAGCAACAGGATGCCGGGCGGCAAGAGAAGTTGTTTCACGAAATAACGAAAAGGCATCGAGCATCTCCAGAGATGCCCGAAGCCTAAGAGGGTTGATGCAATGCGACAACTAAATCGAAAGGACTAAACTGTTTCATTGCCTGAAATGCGGCCGGAGCCTTATTTATTTGAATTGCAGCGACCGGACCTTTACCGCGTCCCTGCCAGGTACCTTGTCCTTGAGCCAGATGATTTTGGCCGAGCGCGGTGCGTCAAGCTGCTTCACTGCTTCTGACAGGCATCCGTGTGTTTCACGTTCACTGCGGTCCAGATACGCTTTTACCAAGGCAAATTCTGCGGGGCTCAGGCCACGCAGTTCCAACTCGAGGGGGCGCTCATCGCGCAGCCGGTCAGCGGTTTTAGCAGCGTCCAGGGCGATCCCCAGACGATCGATCAGTCGTTCATAAAGCTGCGGTTTCGTGACTTTTTGCTGTGACTCAACCATCCCTCACCTCATTGAAGATAAGTCTTGCTCCCCATTTAGAGCTTAGCTTCCATCACCAAACCGGCTCAGCGCCGCGACCAACGGCCCTCGCCGGGCAAATCGGGCGGCGCCTGCGTGCAATCAGGGTTTCCCTCGGCAGAGCGCGGTCATGTATGCTACGGCGCTTCCTGTAACTCCACTTCCAGCTCGCCTGGACAGCGAAACGTCGAATTGGCGCGTTCACCGTCCAGCATTGCAACGAAGAGGATTAGGCCACCCCTATTCAGTTCAAAAGTAGCCATGCACGAACAATATCAGCCCCGTGAAATTGAAGCCGCCGCCCAGTCATTCTGGGACGAGCAAAAGTCCTTTGAAGTCAGTGAACAGCCAGGCAAGGAGACTTTCTACTGCCTGTCGATGTTCCCTTACCCTAGCGGCAAGCTACACATGGGGCACGTGCGCAACTACACCATCGGCGACGTGATCTCCCGCTACCAGCGCATGCAAGGCAAGAACGTCCTGCAACCCATGGGATGGGACGCCTTCGGCATGCCGGCGGAAAACGCCGCGATGAAGAACAACGTGG
Organism: Pseudomonas sp. Y24-6; assembly: GCF_020295325.1. Classification (NCBI taxonomy): domain Bacteria; kingdom Pseudomonadati; phylum Pseudomonadota; class Gammaproteobacteria; order Pseudomonadales; family Pseudomonadaceae; genus Pseudomonas; species Pseudomonas sp. Y24-6. The sequence continues at coordinate 181,126 of NZ_JACBXG010000006.1, forward strand.
CTCCCGCCAAGTGGACCTACGAAAACATCGCCTACATGAAGAACCAGCTGCGCAGCCTCGGCCTGGCGGTGGACTGGTCGCGTGAAGTGACCACCTGCAAGCCCGATTACTACCGCTGGGAACAATGGCTGTTCACCCGCCTGTTCGAAAAAGGCGTGATCTACAAGAAAAGCGGCACCGTGAACTGGGACCCGGTCGACCAGACCGTCCTGGCCAACGAACAGGTGATCGACGGTCGCGGCTGGCGTTCCGGCGCGCTGATCGAAAAGCGCGAAATTCCGATGTATTACTTCAAGATCACCGCCTACGCGGATGAACTGCTCGAGAGCCTCGACGAGCTGACTGGCTGGCCTGAACAGGTCAAGACCATGCAGCGCAACTGGATCGGCAAATCCCGCGGCATGGAAGTGCAGTTCCCCTACAACGTCGACTCCATCGGCGAAACCGGCGCGTTGAAAGTCTTCACCACCCGTCCGGACACCCTGATGGGCGCCACCTACGTGGCCGTGGCCGCCGAACACCCGTTGGCGACCCTGGCGGCACAGAACAACCCTGAGCTGCAGGCGTTCATCGCCGAATGCAAAGGCGGCAGCGTGGCTGAAGCCGACGTCGCCACCCAGGAGAAAAAAGGCCTGCCGACCTCGTTGTTCGTCGAGCACCCGCTGACCGGTGAGAAACTCCCGGTATGGGTCGCCAACTACGTGCTGATGCACTACGGCGACGGTGCGGTCATGGCTGTTCCGGCCCACGACGAACGTGATTTCGAGTTCGCAACCAAGTACAACCTGCCTATCAAGTCCGTGGTGCGCACCAGTTCCGGCGACACCAACACGGCGCCATGGCAGGACGCCTACGGCGAGCACGGCACGCTGATCAACTCCGGCGAGTTCGACGGCCTGGACTTCCCGGGCGCGTTTGACGCCATCGAAGTCGCGCTGATCAAGAAAAACCTTGGCGCCTCGCGCACCCAGTTCCGCCTGCGCGACTGGGGCATCAGCCGTCAGCGCTACTGGGGCTGCCCGATCCCGATCATCCACTGCCAGTCTTGTGGTGACGTGCCGGTTCCGGAAGATCAACTGCCTGTCGTATTGCCCGAAGACGTGGTCCCGGATGGTGCAGGTTCACCTCTGGCGCGCATGCCCGAGTTCTACGAGTGCAACTGCCCGAAATGCGGCCAGCCGGCCAAGCGTGAAACCGACACCATGGACACCTTCGTCGAGTCCTCGTGGTACTACGCCCGTTACGCCTCACCGCACTATGAAGGCGGCCTGGTGGAGAAATCCGCCGCTGACCACTGGTTGCCGGTGGATCAGTACATCGGCGGCATCGAGCACGCCATCCTTCACCTGCTGTACGCGCGCTTCTTCCACAAGTTGATGCGTGATGAAGGCCTGGTGAGCTCCAACGAACCGTTCAAGAACCTGCTGACCCAGGGCATGGTGATCGCCGAGACTTACTATCGTCGCGAAGCCAATGGTGCCTACACCTGGTTCAACCCGGCGGACGTCGAACTCGAGCGCGACAGCAAGGCCAAGGTGGTCAGCGCCAAGCTGATCGCCGATGGCCTGCCGGTGGAAATCGGTGGCACCGAGAAGATGGCCAAGTCGAAGAACAACGGCGTCGACCCACAGTCGATGATCGACCAGTTCGGCGCAGACACCTGCCGTCTGTTCATGATGTTCGCTTCGCCACCCGACATGAGCGCGGAATGGTCCGACTCTGGCGTGGAAGGCTCGCATCGCTTCCTCAAGCGCGTCTGGCGCCTGGCTCAAGGCCATGTCATTCAAGGCTTGCCGGGGAAACTGGACGTCGCCGGCCTGAACGACGAGCAGAAGGCCATTCGCCGCTCGATCCACCTGGCTATCAAGCAGGCCAGCCACGACGTCGGCCAGAACCACAAATTCAACACCGCCATCGCCCAGGTGATGACGCTGATGAACGTGTTGGAAAAAGCACCGCAAGTGACCGAACAGGATCGCGCGCTGGTGCAGGAAGGCCTGGAGGCCGTGACCCTGCTGCTGGCTCCGATCACTCCGCACATCTGCCACGAGCTGTGGAATCAGCTCGGCCACCCGGATGCGGTGATCGACGCCGGCTGGCCGGTGCTGGACGAAACCGCGCTGGTGCAGGACAGCCTGACGCTGGTTATCCAGGTCAACGGCAAATTGCGTGGGCAGATCGAAATGCCGGCCAGCGCGACTCGCGAAGAAGTCGAAGCCGCTGCCCGCACCAACGAGAACGTGCTGCGCTTCGTTGACGGCCTGACTATTCGTAAAGTGATCGTAGTGCCCGGGAAACTGGTCAATATCGTCGCCAGCTAATTGGACCAGGCGCCAGGTGAGCCTGGCGCCGAGTAAAACCTTTCGGGCCGCACAGTCGGCCCACCTGGTTTCAAGGGGAACATCAAGATGATCAAACGCAATTTGCTGGTGATGGGCCTTGCGGTCCTGTTGAGCGCCTGCGGTTTCCAGCTGCGTGGTACTGGTACGACCGAGCTGGCGATCAAGGAACTCGACTTGAGCGCACGTAATGCCTACGGCCCTACCGTGACCCAGATGCGCCAGGTGCTCGAAAGCAGCGGCGTCAAGGTTATCGCCGGCGCGCCGTACAAGCTGATCCTGACCAACGAGCAGGAGAGCCAGCGCATTCTCAGCTATGCAGGTGCCGGCCGTACTGGCGAGTACCAGCTGACGACCGTGCTTGAGTACGATATCCGTGGCCAGCGTGATCGCGAGCTGCTGAGCGACAAAATCGAAGTGCAGAAGGTGTTCATCCACGACGGCAACAACCTGGTGGGCTCCGAACTGGAAGCCGATGATGCACGCAAGGAAATCCGTCGCGACCTGGTCCAGCGCATGATGTTGCGCCTGCAACAACTCACCCCGGCACAGCTGGATCAGATGCAGCAGACTGCTGACGCCAAGGCCCAGGCTGAGGCCGCCGCCATGGAAGCGGCGCAGAAAGCCGAGGCGGAGACGCCACGTCAGTCGCCCGTTGAACTGCCGCAGCAGTAAGACCTGCGGGGCGCCCAGGCGCCCCGCTCGCCCTTTGCCATGAAACTCGCCCCCGCCCAACTCGCCAAACACCTGCAAGGCAACCTCGCGCCGGTCTACATCATCAGCGGCGACGACCCGCTGCTGTGCCAGGAAGCCGCCGACGCCATCCGCGCTGCGGCTCGCCAACAAGGGTTTGACGAGCGCCAGGTATTCGCCGCCGACGCCAGTTTCGACTGGGGCACCTTGCTGCAAGCGGGTGCCAGCATGTCGTTATTCGCTGAAAAACGCTTGCTGGAACTGCGCCTGCCGTCGGGCAAACCCGGCGACAAGGGTGCTGCCGCTTTCATCGAATATTGCTCGCGACCTGCCGAAGACACGGTATTGCTGATCAGCCTGCCCAAGCTGGACGGCAGCGCGCAGAAAACCAAGTGGGGCAAGGCGTTGGTCGAAGGCCAGCACACCCAGTTCGTGCAGATCTGGCCGGTGGATGCCAACCAGCTGCCCAGCTGGATCCGCCAGCGTCTGTCGCAGGCCGGGCTCTCCGCCAGCCAGGACGCGGTCGAACTGATTGCCGCACGGGTCGAAGGCAACCTGCTGGCTGCCGCCCAGGAAATCGAAAAGCTCAAGCTGATGGCTGAAGGTGGGCAGATCACGGTGGAAACCGTGCAAGCGGCGGTGGCCGACAGCGCGCGTTTCGACGTTTTTGGCCTGACCGATGCGATTCTCAACGGCGAAGCGGCCCACGCACTGCGAATGCTTGAAGGCCTGCGCGGTGAAGGCGTCGAGCCACCGGTCATTCTCTGGGCTCTGGCGCGGGAGCTGCGTTTGCTGGCCAACCTGTCGCTGCAATACAGCCAGGGCGTACCACTGGACAAGGCATTCAGCTCGGCCCGACCACCGGTCTGGGACAAGCGCAAACCGCTGATGAGCAAGGCCCTGCAACGCTACTCGGCGCAACGCTGGGCGCAGTTGTTGCTGGAAGCGCAGCGTATTGATGCGCAGATCAAAGGTCAGGCAGCGGGTTCGCCATGGATGAGCCTGAGCCGCCTGTCGTTGTTAATGGCTGGCCAGCGATTGATGTTGCCGGCTGAATAAGATCAACAGGTCGCAGCCTTCGGCAGCGCCTATAGTGGCTGCTTACTTTCTGGCGCCCTGAAAGGCAACCAACCGCTCAACATGTTAAGGTCTGCACCTGACTCGTTTTTCCCTGGACCTGTGCATGCCCCTTAGTCTTTCCCGTCGTTGGCCCCTGCGCCAACTGCTAGCTGCCTCCAGCCTCGTTATGCTTGTCGCTTGCGCGGAAAAACCCACCGCCGCCGACGCTCAACCGCTCCAGACCCTCCCTGTCGCAACAGCCCCTGCGGTCATACCGCCGGTGGTCCCGACCGGTGAAAATCTTGATCTCCAGCCCACGCAGACGTTTGCCGACTGGCAGGCAGGTTTCCGCAAGGAAGCACTCGCCGCCGGGATCCGTGCCGATCTGTTCGATCGCGCATTCGCCAATGTCAGCCTGGACCCCAGCGTCATTCGCGCCGACCGCAGCCAGCCGGAGTTTTCCCGCCCGGTGTGGGAATACCTTGATGGCGCGCTTTCGCCCCTGCGGGTGCGCAAGGGCCAGGCGCTGGTCAACCAGTACGCCGACATCCTGCAAAGCATCGAGCAGCGCTATGGAGTTGACCGGCAGGTACTGGTGTCGGTCTGGGGCATGGAGAGCAACTTTGGGCAGTTCCAGGGCAGTAAATCGGTCATCAACTCCCTGGCAACCCTGGCCTACGAAGGCCGCCGTCCGGGCTTCGCCCAGGCGCAGTTGATCGCCGCGCTGCAAATCCTGCAACAGGGTGATATAGAACCCGAGAAGATGCTCGGTTCCTGGGCCGGGGCCATGGGCCAGACCCAGTTCATCCCGACGACCTACAACACCCACGCCGTGGACTTCGATGGCGACGGGCGCCGTGACATCTGGGGCAGTTCCGCCGACGCGCTGGCCTCCACCGCGCACTACCTGCAAAGCTCGGGATGGCAGAAAGGCCAGCCCTGGGGCTTTGAAGTGCAGCTGCCGAACGGTTTTAACTACGTCCTGGCAGACGGTACGCTGCGCAAGAGTGTCGCCGAATGGCGGCAGCTGGGCGTAACACTGCCCGGTGGTGCCCAGGTTCCAGCAGGGTCAGAGCAGTTGTCTGCCGCCCTGCTGCTGCCGGCAGGCTACCGGGGCCCGGCCTTTCTGGTGCTGGATAACTTCCGCGCGATTCTCAAGTACAACAACTCGTCGTCCTACGCCCTGGCCGTCAGCCTGCTGTCGGAACGGTTCAGCGGTGGCGGCCTGATCAGTGGTACCTGGCCCAAAGATGACATGCCGCTCAGTCGTACCGAGCGCATTGAATTGCAAAGCCTGCTGAGCGCACAGAACTACGACGCCGGTACCGCCGACGGGATCATAGGCGCCAACACGCGCAAGGCGATACGCAGTGCCCAACAGTCGTTTGGCTGGCCGGCGGATGGGTATCCGACGCACAAGTTGCTGGAAGGCCTGCGTAACCGCTAAAAGCATCGCGGGCAAGCCCGCTCCCACAGGATCCAGGGCGTACGCAACATTCGCACTCAACCTGGAACTTGTGGGAGCGGGCTTGCCCGCGATGACTGACTATCAGTCCGTGATGATCTAAGACTTGATTACAACATCCTGCTCCAACACCAACGCCTTGCCCCCCGCATCGAGCTTCACCAACGCCCCCATCGGCAGCGTCAGGTTTGGATCACAATGCCCGCTGCGCCAACCGGCCAGTACCGGGATGCGTAAAGGCTCGAAAGTCTGCTTGAGCAGCCGCTCAAGCGCAGCCGTCTCCACCCCCGCCACATCGCCTACCAATACCCCGCGCAGCTGGCCCAGCGTGCCCGCCAGGCGCAGGTGGGTCAGCAGGCGGTCAATACGGTACAGCGGCTCGTTGATGTCCTCGATAAACAGGATGACGCCCTCGGCATCGAGCGCATAGGGCGTGCCCATGACGGCCGCGATCATCGACAGGTTACCGCCGAGCAAGCGCCCGTGGGCAATACCTGGCTCGATCGTGATCAAGGGGTAGGCCACCGGGTGAGTCAGTACACTCCCCGCCTTCACCTGCCCTCTGAGCATGTTGAAAAACGAGGACTCGGTCGGCCGCTTACGGTCACCCAGCAGGTCGGCATTGAGCAGCGGCCCGTGAAAGGTCACAAACCCCGCATATCGACTGATCGCCAGATGCAGCGCGGTGATGTCGCTATAGCCAATGAATGGCTTGGCATTGTTGCGCAACAGGTCGAAATCAATGCGATCGAGCAAGCGCGGGGTGCCGTAACCGCCACGCAAGCAAATGATCGCATCGACTTGCGGATCGGCAAACGCGGCGTGTAAATCTGCCAGCCGCCTTTCGTCGCTGCCGGCAAGGTAACCCTCCTTCTCGTAGACCCCGGGAAAAATCCGCAGCGCATACCCGCGAGCACGCATCCAGGCGGTGGCTTTGTCGGTGTCCAGAGGCGCAGGGCCGGCGGGAGCGATGACGCCGATCAGGCCCTCGGCAGGCAGCGCCGGGACAGGAACGTGCGGGCTGAGAACGTGGGTTGGTTTAACGGTCATCCATGAATCTCCCGGTGTGAAGGCGTCTTGCACCACAGTAGTCAGGAACGGGCACAAACAGAAGAGGGACAGCGCCCTCCAACTGCAGGACAAAATTGCGGTGTGCCTCAGGCCAGGCAAAAAACAGCCCGCAAGCCGGACAGGCCTTGCGGGCTGTTTTACCAGCAGTTGATCAGGACGACATCAGCTCGGCCTTGACCAGCTTGGCCTGCTCGTCAGCGTGATACGAAGAGCGAACCAGCGGGCCGGATGCGACGTTCTTGAAGCCCATCTTGTAACCTTCCTCGGCGAACCAGGCGAAGGTGTCCGGGTGCACGAAGCGCTGGACTGGCAAGTGGCTGCGCGACGGTTGCAGGTACTGGCCCAGGGTCAGCATGTCGATGTCATGTTCGCGCATGCGCTTCATCACTTCGATGACTTCTTCATCGGTTTCACCCAGCCCCAGCATCAGGCCGGACTTGGTCGGAATGTGCGGCATCATCTGCTTGAAGCGTTGCAGCAGGGTCAGCGACCACTGGTAGTCCGAGCCCGGACGCGCAGCCTTGTAAAGGCGTGGCACGGTTTCCAGGTTGTGGTTGAACACATCAGGCGGCTCGGCCGCAGTGATTTCCAGCGCCACGTCCATGCGTCCACGGTAATCCGGGACCAGGGTTTCGAGCTGCACATTTGGCGACAGCTTGCGAATTTCGCGGATGCAGTCGGCGAAGTGCTGGGCACCGCCGTCACGCAGGTCATCGCGGTCAACGGAGGTGATCACCACGTACTTGAGTTTCAGATCAGCGATGGCGATGGCCAGGCTTTGCGGCTCATTGACGTCCAGTGGCTTCGGACGACCGTGGCCCACGTCACAGAACGGGCAACGACGGGTGCAGATGTCACCCATGATCATGAAGGTCGCCGTGCCGCCGGAGAAGCACTCGCCCAGGTTCGGGCAGGATGCCTCTTCGCACACGCTGTGCAGCTTGTGTTTACGCAGCAGCGCCTTGATGCGGTCGACTTCCGGGGAAACCGGGATGCGCACACGGATCCAGTCCGGCTTTTTTGGCAGTTCGGTGGTCGGAATGATCTTTACCGGGATGCGTGCAACCTTCTCGGCGCCGCGCAGCTTGACGCCGGCTTCAACCTTGGCACGCGGGGCCGGACGCTCGGTAACATCCAGCGTCGGGATCATGGTTTGCACTGCATCAGTAGTCATATCAGTCGATTCCGCCCGTTAGGGTCGTCTGCTCAGCATAGTCGAGGTGTTTGACGAGCTGCGCGCGCAGCCGGGCACTTACCTCGGCAAATTCAATCGATCCTGCGTGATCGCTCAGCTGGGTCATCGCCAGCCCGGCGTAGCCGCAGGGATTAATCCGTCGAAACGGTTCCAGGTTCATGTCCACGTTCAGGGCCAGGCCATGAAAGGAACAGCCATGGCGAATGCGCAAACCCAGGGAGGCAATTTTTGCCCCGTTTACATACACACCCGGTGCATCCGGCTTGGCGGCAGCGGTAACGCCGTAGCTAGCCAGCAGCTCGATCAGGCAATGCTCCATGCGGGTGACCAGGTCACGCACACCAAAACCGAGCTTGCGTACATCGAGCAACAGGTAGGCGACCAACTGGCCGGGGCCGTGATAAGTCACCTGGCCACCACGGTCGACCTGCACCACCGGGATATCACCCGGCAACAGCAGATGTTCAGCCTTGCCGGCCTGGCCCTGGGTGAACACCGGTGGGTGCTCGACCAGCCAGATCTCGTCCGCGGCATTGCTGCCACGTTCGTTGGTAAAGCGTTGCATGGCATGCCAGACCGGCTCGTAAGCCATCTGGCCAAGCTCGCGAAAGCCCAGCGTGCCAGACATCACAGCACCATGTGCACAAAACCGGTAGCGCGCAATTCGCTGTTGATGTCGTACAGCTGCTCTTGACCGGTAGCGATGATGTGCAGCTGGATGGTCGTGTACTTGCCGTTGGTGCTCTGGCGTTCGGCGAACGTCTTGAGGTCAACAGTGGCGTGCTTCTCAAGGATCGCGATGATCCTGTCCTTGAAACCTACGCCGGTATCGCCGATCACCTTGATAGGATAATCCGCGCAGGGGAATTCGATCTTTGGCGCCTTTACTTCGGTATCGGTCATGGCGTAACGGCCTCGTGAGCGTAAGCCGTGGTAACGAACATGGCCCCGCACCGGATTGGAAGGGGGCCATGCAGGTCCACACTAAATCAGTTGAACAAGCCGTAGAAGAATAGACGGATGCTATCCCACATGCGACGGAAGATACCACCCTCGTCGACCGCGTCCAGTGCGATCAGGTCTGCGCTGTGCACAACCTTGTCGTCCAGTTTCACTTCGACTTTACCGATCACGTCGCCTTTGGCGATTGGCGCAATCAGTTGCGGGTTCATGGTCATGCTGGCGGCGAGCTTCTTCAGCTGACCTTTTGGCAGGGTCATGGTCAGGTCTTGAGCCAGGCCGGCCTTGACTTGGTTGGTGGTGCCTTTCCAGACTGGAGCCTGGGCCAGCTCGGCGCCTTTCTGATAGAAGGTCTGGGTTTCGAAGAAGCGGAAACCGTAAGTCAGCAGCTTCTGGGTCTCAGAGGCGCGAGCCACTTCGCTGTTGGTGCCGAAGACCACGGCGATCAGGCGCATGCCGTCACGTACAGCCGAAGACACCATGCAGTAGCCGGCTTCGTCGGTGTGACCGGTTTTCAGGCCGTCCACGGTCTTGTCGCGCCACAGCAGCAGGTTGCGGTTAGGTTGCTTGATGCCGTTCCAGAAGAACTCTTTCTGCGAGTAGATCGCATAGTGGGCAGGGTCTTCGTGGATGATTGCGCGAGCCAGCACGGCCATGTCGTGAGCCGACGAGTAGTGCTCCGGGTTCGGCAGGCCAGTCGGATTCATGAAGTGGCTGTTGGTCATGCCAAGGTCGGCCACGGTTTTGTTCATCATGTCGGCGAAGGCATCTTCGCTGCCGGCGATGTGCTCGGAGAGCGCAACACTGGCGTCGTTACCCGACTGGATGATGATGCCGTGCAGCAGGTCACTGACCGTTACCTGGGAGCCGACCTTGATGAACATCCGCGAACCACCGGTGCGCCAGGCGTTTTCGCTGACGGTCACCGGATCGTTTTCGCCGATCTGGCCACGACGAATTTCCAGGGTCGCGATGTACGCGGTCATCAGCTTGGTCAGGCTGGCCGGAGGCAGACGCTGGTCACCGTTGTTCTCGACCAGCACGTTGCCGCTGCTGGCGTCCATGAGTACATAGGATTTAGCCGCCAGTTGAGGTGGCGACGGCATCATCTCGACCGCGAAAGCGGCAGGCGAGATGAGCAGCGGGACTAGCAGGCAAAGGCGTTTGGCAAAGGTGGTGATGTTCATCCGTCTCTCGAAATCGCTAATGGGAACTGCCCAAAGGCAAAACTAATCAGACAGCACTCTAACGAGCTGTCGCGTGTTCAGTTGTTCACTCATAACCCTTGCCGGGCTTTTGTTCTTCATCGAGCCAACAACCAGGCTCACCCCCAAATCGCAAGTGAGCCTTCAATCAAGTACTACGTATTACTCGGCGGTGACCAGGCTCGGCGAACCGAGATTGGCCAGTCGCACGCTGTTCTGCACCTGCTGGATTTCACCCGGCGAGCCCATTGGCCCCAGGCGCACCCGGTGCAGGGTTTGCTGATTGCGCACTATCGAACTGATGAACACCGGAGCGCTCACCATTCCGCTCAGCTTCGATCTCAGGAGCTCTGCAGCGTCCGGGTTGGCGAACGCGCCCACCTGCAGATACTGGCCAGAGGCTGGTGCAGAAGCGTTTTTTTTTGCATCGATCTGCACTGGCACTACGGCCGCCGCGTGCTGCTGTGGCGGCGGTGTCCATTGCTCCACCGTACCGGCCGAAGCCGTGATGACCGGTGCCTTGTTCTGGGCGATCTGCGGTTCATTGAGCATCAACGGCGCCGGACGCCCCTTGGCGGCCCACCATTGTTGCGGGTCGATACCCTCGACCTTGACGCGCGCGGTCCCGGTTTCGGCGTAGCCGAGCTTCTTGGCGGCGGCATAGGACAGGTCGATGATCCGGTCGGAGTAGAACGGCCCACGATCGTTGACTCGCAGCACCACTGATTTGTTGTTGTCCAGGTTGGTCACCCGAACGTAACTTGGCAGTGGCAAGGTCTTGTGGGCAGCACTCATGCCATACAAGTCATAGACTTCGCCGTTGGCGGTGTTCTGACCATGGAACTTGGTGCCATACCAGGACGCCGTGCCCGATGCCACGTAGCTCTTCGATTCCTGAATCGGGAAGTAGGTCTTGCCCAGTACGGTGTAGGGGTTGGCTTTGTAAGGACCGGTATGCAGGGTTGGCGTGGCATCCGGAATGCGCGATACGTCGACATCCCACCACGGCGCGCCGTCTTTGTGAGCACGGTTGATGTCCAGGCCCGGCATGGTGCGCACAGCCGTGGTCGCAGGTTTTTGCGTAGGAGAGCGGCTGGTCGAACAACTGGCGACCAGCACCGCCAAGGCACCGAATGCCATCAGCTTCAGGGGTTTATTCATAGGCAATGCCCGCATTACTTGACGCCCCGTGCTTGGACCAGCTGTTCAGACAGTTGATGTACGGCCATGGCATACATCACGCTGCGGTTATAACGCGTGATCGCGTAAAAATTCTTCAGGCCCATCCAGTATTCAGGACCTTGGTCACCTTCCAGGCGGAAAGCTGTGACCGGCATATCATCGCGCAGCGCATCATGACTCGACCACCCCAACGCTCGCAACTCCCCGACGGTTTTAGTCGGCTCGATGCCAGTGGTCAAACCCTCGTCCACCTGGTCGCCACGCGCATCGGCGCGACTGACCACGGGTTCTCCGGCCACCCAGCCGTGACGCTTGAAATAACTGGCGACACTGCCGATTGCATCGTCCGGATTGGTCCAGATATTAATGTGGCCATCACCGTCGAAATCCACTGCATAGGCGCGAAAACTGCTGGGCATGAACTGCGGCAGGCCCATGGCCCCGGCGTATGAACCCTTGAGGGTCAATGGATCGACCTGTTCTTCCCGGGCCAGCAGCAGAAACTCGCGCAATTCCTTGCGGAAAAATTCGGCACGGGGAGGATAGTCGAAACCGAGGGTGGACAAGGCGTCGATCACCCGGAAATTACCGGTATTACGGCCGAAAAAGGTCTCAACGCCGATAATCGACACAATCACCTGGGCCGGCACCCCGTATTCCTGTTCGGCACGCGCCAATACGGCTTCGTGCTGGCGCCAGAAGTCCACACCGCGGGCAATGCGCGCGTCGGTGATGAACATCGGGCGATACTCATTCCACTGCTTGACCCGCTCGGCAGGTTTCGAGATCGCGTCCAGAATCGACTGCTTGCGCTCGGCTTCGCGGAACACGCCCATCAGCTGCTCACCGGCGAAACCGTAGTCGCGGGTCATTTCACCGACGAATTCGGCCACCTGCGCAGTGCCTTCGTAATCGCCGGCCAGCGCTTGCTGCGCTGTGCCAAGGATGCCTACCAGGCCGACCCACGGCGCGTATCGAGTCGCCCAGCCACGCATTTCTTGCATTGAAATCTTCACCTTATTCAAACTTGCGCGATCCACTTACGATGGGTATGGATCGACATCAAAACCCCAAACGCTGACAGCAGTGTCACCAGCGAAGTTCCTCCGTAGCTAATGAACGGCAACGGCACCCCCACAACCGGCAACAGGCCACTGACCATACCGATGTTGACGAAAACGTAAACAAAAAACGTCATGGTCAGGGCACCGGCGAGCAATTTTCCGAACAATGTCTGGGCCTGGGCGGTAATGACCAGGCCACGGCCGATCAGCAACAGGTAGATCAGCAGCAGCGCACAGATGCCCACCAGGCCAAACTCTTCGCCCAACACCGCAATAATGAAGTCGGTGTGGCTTTCCGGCAGGAAGTCCAGGTGCGACTGGGTACCCAGCAGCCAGCCCTTGCCGAACACCCCGCCGGAACCAATGGCGGCTTTGGATTGAATGATGTTCCAGCCGGTGCCCAGTGGATCGCTCTCAGGGTCGAGGAAGGTCAGCACGCGCTGTTTCTGGTAATCGTGCATCACGAAGTACCACATGGCGACGGATACCGGCACCGCGGCCGCAAGCACGCTGAGGATCCAGCGCCAGCGCAGGCCACCCATGAACAACACGAAGGCGCCCCCCGCCAGAATCAGCAGCGAAGTGCCGAGGTCGGGCTGGCGCACGATCAGGATGAACGGCAAACCGATCAGGAACAGGCTTACCCCCACGTGCTTGAGCTGCGGCGGCAAGGTGCGCTTGGACAGGTACCAGGCGATGGTCGCCGGCATCAGGATCTTCATGAACTCCGAAGGCTGGAAGCGGATGACCCCCGGGATGTTGATCCAGCGCGTGGCACCCATGGCGTTGTGGCCCATGATGTCAACCACCACCAGCAACAGCACGCCCAGCACGTAACCCACCGGCACCCAACGGGCCATGAAGCGCGGCTCGAACTGGGCGATGACGACCATCGACACCAGGCCGATGCCGAACGAGGTGGCCTGCTTGGCCAGCAGATCCCAGCTCTTGCCGCTGGCCGAATACAGCACGAACAGGCTGCCGGCCGCGAGGGTCAACAGTAGGATCAGCAACGGACCGTCGATATGCATGCGTTGCAGCAGCGTCGCACGGCGACGCATCACATCTTCACTGGAGAGGATGCGATCGAAATTACTCTTCACGGGCCGTAGCCTCCGCACTGGTAGGGCTGGCGTACTCGGCTTTCAGCCGACCGTCCTGGCCAAGGAGCCAGGCATCCATGATCTGACGGACCACTGGTGCCGCTACGCCGGAACCGGACTCGCCGTTCTCGACCATTACCGACACGACGATTTTCGGGTTCTCGGCCGGCGCGAAGCCGACGAACAGGGCGTGGTCGCGGTGACGTTCCTGAACCTTGGAGCGGTCGTACTTCTCGCCCTGCTTGATCGCGACCACCTGGGCCGTACCACTTTTGCCGGCAATGCGGTATTGCGCACCGATGGCTGCCTTGCGCGCGGTGCCCCGGGCACCGTGCATCACCTGCTGCATGCCGTGGTTGACCTTGGCCCAGTCCGACGGATCGCGCAGGATGATATCCGGCATCGGGTTTTCGTCCTTGGGTCTCTCGCCTTCGACCGTCTTGGCCAGGTGCGGACGATTCCAGACGCCCTTGTTCGCCACCAGTGCGGTGGCCTGCGCCAGTTGCAGCGGTGTCGACTGCATGTACCCCTGGCCGATTCCCAGGATCAATGTCTCGCCAGGGAACCACGCCTGACGTCGGGTGGCGCGCTTCCACTCCCGGGACGGCATCAGCCCCGGCGATTCTTCGAACATGTCCAGCGAGACCTTCTGGCCGATGCCGAACTTGCCCATATAGGCCGACAGCCGATCAATTCCCAGCTTATGGGCCAGATCGTAGAAATAGGTGTCGTTGGAGCGCATGATTGCCGTGTCCAGATCGACGAAGCCGTCACCGGAACGGTTCCAGTTGCGGTACTTGTGGTCGTAGTTCGGCAGCTGGTAGTAGCCCGGATCGAACACACGGCTCGATGCGGTCACCACCCCTGAATCCAGGCCGGCAATGGCCACGGCAGGCTTGATGGTCGAGCCCGGCGGGTACAGGCCGCGCAACACGCGGTTGAACAGCGGCCGGTCAATGGAATCGCGCAACTCGGCATAGGCCTTGAAGCTGATGCCGGTGACGAACAGGTTAGGGTCGAAACTCGGCTGGCTGACCATCGCCAGCACTTCGCCGGTGGCCGGGTCCAATGCCACCACGGCGCCACGACGCCCGCCAAGTGCCGCTTCGGCAGCTTCCTGCAATTTGATGTCCAGGCTCAGGACAATGTCCTTGCCGGGAATCGGATCGGTACGCTTGAGCACCCGCAGTACACGGCCTCGCGCGTTGGTTTCGACCTCTTCGTAACCCACCTGGCCGTGCAGTTCGGGTTCGTAGAATCGTTCGATACCGGTCTTGCCGATGTGATGGGTGCCGCTGTAATTGACCGGATCGAGGGATTTCAACTCTTTCTCGTTGATTCGCCCCATGTATCCCACCGAGTGCGCGAAGTGCGCGCCCTGCGGGTAGTGGCGCACCAGTTGCGCGACCACTTCCACCCCGGGCAGGCGGAACTGGTTGACCGCGATCCGGGCGATCTGTTCTTCCGAGAGTTCAAACAGGATCGGCACCGGCTCGAACGGCCGACGCCCCTGTTTCATGCGCTTTTCAAATATCACCCGATCGTCCGGCGTCAGCTCCAGGACTTCGACGATCACATCGAGCACCTGCTGCCAGTCGCCGGAACGCTCGCGGGTCATGCTCAGACTGAAACTGGGTCGGTTGTCGGCGACAACGACCCCATTGCGGTCGAAGATCAACCCGCGAGTCGGAGGGATCGGCTGCACATGCACCCGGTTGTTTTCCGACAGGGTCGAGTGATACTCGTACTGAATCACCTGCAGGAAATACAGCCGCGCAATCAGCACACAAATCAGCGTCACCACCGCAATTGCCCCGAACACGACGCGGCCACGCACCAGACGGGCGTCTTTTTCGTGGTCCTTGATGCGGATCGGCTGGGGCATGAGGGTAAAGCTACTTGTGGTAAGGGTGGCCGGACAGCACTGTCCAGGCACGGTACAGCTGTTCGCCGATCAGGATCCGCACCAGGGGGTGCGGCAGGGTCAACGGCGAGAGCGACCAGCGCTGATCTGCCCGGGCACAGACTTCCGGCGCCAGCCCTTCGGGGCCACCGACCATGAAGTTCACCGTGCGCGAGTCCAGCCGCCAGCGATCGAGTTCGACCGCCAACTGCTCTGTACTCCAGGGCTTGCCGTGGACTTCGAGAGTGACAATCCGCTCGTTCGGGCCGACTTTAGCCAGCATGGCTTCGCCTTCCTGTCGGATGAAGCGTGCCACGTCGGCGTTCTTGCCACGGGTATTGAGCGGTATTTCCACCAGTTCCAGCGCCAGCTCGGATGGAAGACGCTTGGCATATTCATGCCAGCCTTCTTCCACCCATTTGGGCATGCGTGAACCGACGGCGATCAGTCGCAGTCGCACAGCGGTCCCTTATTATTGCTGGTCTTTGTTGAGCTTGGTGAAGTGCTCATGGGTGTTCTCTGGGCTGTGGTGTGCAGCGCTGGCCGAACGGCTTTGCTCGGCACCGGCCCACAGGCGTTCCAGGTCATAGAACTGACGTGCCGAGGCAGTCATCATGTGTACGATGACGTCGTCCATGTCCAGCAATACCCAGTCGCTGTCGCCCTTGCCTTCTTCACCCAACGGCTTGACGCCCAGGGCTTTGACGGCTTCGCGGACCTTGTCCAGCATCGCGCCGATCTGGCGGTTCGAAGTACCGGTGGCGATGATCATGAAATCGGTGATGCTCTGCTTTTCACGAACGTCGATGACCTGGATGTCCTGGCCCTTCACGTCTTCCAGGGCTGCAACGGCAACCTTGACCAGCTCTTCACCGCGCAACTCCGGCCCGGTTGGCGCCTCTACTGGCAGAGGGGCGCTCTTGAATGTGCCTTTGCGCTTTACTTTAGCTACGTCTTTGTCAGTCATATAAAACTCGTTTTGCTCGTATGTTCGGGCGCTTCGCTACACGTGATCACGTGCCTTGAAGCTCGCCGTTTTTCAGTTCGACGCACGGTAGAGTCCGTGCGCATCGATGTAGGCCAGGACCGCGTCGGGCACCAGGAAACGTACCGACTTACCGCTGGCCAGCAGTTGACGGATCTGGGTGGCGGATACCGCGAGCGGCGTCTGCCAGACGAATGCAATCTGTCCGCTCGGCCCTTTCAGGGCCAGCGGGTCGCTCACCGAGCGCGCTGCCAGCAGGTTGCGCAAGGCATCCGGCGGTTCGCTGTCGGCATCCGGGCGTTGCAGCACCAGGATGTGGCAATGCTGGAGTAACTCTTCCCAGCGATGCCAAGTGGGCAGGCCGCAAAATGCGTCCCAGCCCAAAAGTAGAAAAACCTGGTCCTCAGCGGCCAGTTCGGCACGCATCAGCTCCAGGGTGTCGATAGTGTAGGACGGTTTGTCCCGCTGCAATTCGCGAGCGTCCACCACCAACGGTGCCACACCGGCCACCGCGCATTCGACCATTGCCAACCGGTCCTTCGCCGACACCTGCGGCGTACCGCGATGAGGCGGTCGGGCGCTGGGCGTCAGGCGCAATTCGTCCAGTGCCAGGGACTCGGCGACTTCCAGCCCACCGCGCAAGTGGCCGATGTGCACCGGATCGAACGTGCCGCCCAGTACGCCTATGCGTCTCGGGGCAGGCTCGTCGGGAGTGGCCGGCGCTGTCAGGTCGAGGTCGCCCAAGTCAGACCGACGCCTGGCCGCGCAACTGGCCATCGCCGACCACGATATATTTCTCGCAGGTCAGGCCTTCCAGACCCACAGGTCCGCGGGCGTGCAGCTTATCAGTAGAAATGCCGATCTCGGCACCTAATCCATATTCAAACCCGTCGGCGAAGCAGGTCGGGGTGTTGATCATCACCGATGCCGAATCGACTTCGGCGACGAAACGTCGCGTGTCGGCGAGGCTTTCGCTGACAATCGAGTCGGTGTGATGGGAACCGTGCTGGTTGATATGTTCGATGGCCTGGTCCAGCCCATCGACTACGCGGATCGACAGGATCGGCGCCAGGTATTCGGTGTTCCAGTCGTCTTCGGTTGCCACGGCCGCATCGATGATCGCCCGGGTCCGGGCGCAGCCGCGCAGTTCAACGCCTTTCTCGCGGAACTGGGCGCCCATCGACGGCAGGAAATCCCTGGCAACGGTTTCATCCACCAGCAGGGTTTCCATCGCACCACAGATGCCATACCGGTAGGTCTTGGCGTTGAAGGCGATGCGCTGTGCTTTCGCCAGGTCGGCGTGAGCGCTGACGTAAACGTGGCAAATACCGTCAAGATGCTTGATCACGGGCACCCGCGCATCGCGGCTGACCCGCTCGATCAGGCCACGGCCACCACGGGGCACGATGACATCGACGTACTCGGGCATGGTAATCAGGGAGCCGACTGCTGCACGGTCGGTGGTTTCGACCACTTGCACCACGGCGGCAGGCAACTCGGCCTCGGCCAGGCCGCGCTGGATGCACGCAGCGATGGCGCGATTGGAGTGAATCGCCTCGGAGCCGCCACGCAAAATGGTCGCATTACCCGACTTGAGGCAAAGGCTGGCGGCGTCGATGGTCACATTGGGACGCGACTCGTAGATGATCCCGATCACCCCCAGGGGCACACGCATCTTGCCGACCTGAATACCGGAAGGCCGAAAGCTCATGTCGCGAATGGCGCCCACAGGGTCGGGCAAGGCCGCGACCTGCCGCAGGCCGACGATCATCCCGTCGATACGCTCCGGCGTCAGGGCCAGGCGCTCCAGCAGCGCAGGCTCCAGACCATTGGCACGACCGGCCGCCAGATCCAGCTCATTGGCAGCGGCAAGCTCGACGCGCGCCGCGTCCAGCGCATTGGCAGCAGCCTGCAGGGCGCGGTTTTTCTGCGCGGTGCTGGCACGGCCAATGACGCGAGAAGCTTCGCGGGCAGCGCGACCCAGGCGGGTCATGTAGTCAAGAACGGACTCGGTCATGGTCTGGAGTGGTCTTTGCTTGGTCTTGTTAAAGAGTAAAGCGGCAGATTATAGCTGTCGCGACCCGTGACTAACAGCGGTGACGGGCGGATGGTCGAAATGGACTTCAATTTGCCGACGTTCAGCCGTAATTAAGGTGCACATTGTTATCATCACGGCTCAATCAGCCCTGATAAACGCTGTTCATCATGACTAACCTGACTGCCCCATCCGCCGCCGACCTCAAGCCCCACGGGCTTGCGGACGCCTTCTTCGACCGCGACGCACAGACGCTGGCGCGGGATCTGCTGGGCAAAGTTATCCGGCACCGGGTCGGTAATTTGTGGCTCAGCGCCAGGATCATCGAGACCGAAGCCTATTATTTCGAAGAAAAAGGCAGCCACGCCTCCCTCGGCTATACAGAAAAGCGTAAGGCTTTGTTTCTGGATGGCGGCCACATCTATATGTATTACGCCCGCGGCGGTGACTCCCTGAATTTCAGCGCTCTGGGGCCGGGCAATGCCGTGTTGATCAAGTCGGCCTATCCCTGGGTCGACGAACTGAGCGGACCGGCCAGCCTGGCGCAAATGCTGTTGAACAACCCCGATGGCCAGGGACGCCCTCGCCCGTCGCAAAAGCTCTGCGCCGGGCAGACCTTGCTGTGCAAGGCGCTGGGCCTGAAAGTGCCCATGTGGGACGCCAAGCGCTTTGACCACGAGATGTTGCTGGTGGAAGACGTGGGAGCGGCACCGGCCCATGTGATCCAGACCACTCGACTGGGAATTCCCCAAGGACGGGATGAACACCTCATGTACCGCTTCGTCGATGCGGCTTATGCGCCCTATTGCACGCGGAACCCGCTGCGACGCGGTCAGGTCGAAGGGCGGGATTATATTTTGCTGAATTGAATAATCGAGCCCCTGTAGGCGCGAGCTTGCTCGCGATGCTTTCCCGAGCGCCGCGTTGATCCAGACAGCACTCGCTATCGTTAGCGACCATCGCGAGCACGCTCGCTCCTACAGGGTTCGTTGGTGTATTGAAGCCTGCGTTCGCCCACTGCGGACGCTTATAAAAATTCGATGGAGTAGTGTTTATGGGCCCATGGCTCGATAGCGTGACCGGATGGCTCGCGGCAAACCCGCAGTGGCTGGCAGCGGCTGTATTCGTCGTGGCCTTCGTCGAGTGCCTGGCGATTGCAGGGTTGATCGTCCCCGGCACGGTGCTGTTGTTTGCCGTCGCGGTGCTGGCGGGCAGCGGCGCCCTTTCGCTGAGCGAGACGTTGCTGCTGGGATTCGTCGCCGGCGTGATGGGTGACTGTGTTTCCTACTTCATCGGGCGACATTTTCACCAGAACATCCGCCGCCTGCCCGGCTTGCGCCATCATCCGGAATGGATTGCCGGCGCAGAGTCGTACTTCCAGCGTTATGGCATTGCCAGTTTGCTGGTCGGCCGCTTCATCGGCCCGCTACGTCCCATGCTGCCCATGGTCGCAGGAATGTTCGACATGCCCTTCCCGCGCTTTGCCGCCGTAAGCCTGTTGGCTGCGGCTGGCTGGAGCGTCGCCTACCTGCTGCCTGGCTGGGCCACCGGCGCGGCGATTCGCCTGCCTTTGCCGGAAGGTTTCTGGCCGGAAGCCGGCATCGTGGCGGGCAGCATTGCGGTGATGGTCGGCTTGAGCATCACCAGCAGCATGCGTCGCCATCGCAAGGCGACGGTGTTGATTGCCAGCATGAGCCTGCTGATTCTGGCCGGGTTGTTCATCGGCTATCCGCACCTGACCGCACTCGACCAGGGGGTGATGACGCTGGTGCAGGAACATCGCAGCCCGACACTCGATGAAGTCGCCGTGACGCTGACGATTATCGGCGAATTCCGCAACATGCTGCTGTTCAGCGCACTGCTTGTGACCTTGCTGCTGGTGATGCGTCAGTGGCGCCAAGCAATATTCGCCTGCGCAACCTTGTTGATCACGGCACTGGCCAATACCGGGACCAAACAGTTCTTCGCCCGGGTACGTCCGGAAGTTCTCAGCGACCCACTGACCAGCTACAGCATGCCCAGCGGCCATGCCTCCGGGGCGTTTGCGCTGTTCCTGACCCTGGCGGTGCTGGCCGGTCGCGGGCAACCCCCACGCATGCGCCTGACCTGGCTGCTGGTGGGATGCCTGCCGGCGCTGGCGATTGCGTTATCACGGGTCTACCTGGGTGCGCACTGGCCGACCGACATTACGGCAGGGGCCATGCTGGCGGCCTGCGTCTGTGCGGCAAGCCTGTGGACAATACAGCGCGGTGAAGAATTGAAGGCCATGACACCCAGGGTCTGGTGGCTGGTATTGCCCGCAATGGTGGCGCTGTTCGGCTTCTTCGCCCTGCGCCACTTGCCGCATGCCATGCTGCGCTACGCCTACTGAGGCGCAGCGCGCATTGGCGTGGTGATCAGGCGAACAACTCGCCTTGCAGTTCATCGAGCAGTGCCTGGATGGCATCCAGGCGCTGCTGCGGATCATCGAGTTGCAGCAAATCGATCTTGTCCACTTCGGCGAAAGGCAACAGATACGCCAGCTGATTGGCCAACGACTGCTGCCCGGTCGCTTCGGTACCCATGTTCAAGGCCTCGACCATCGGGTGCTCGGCCAATGCCTTGAGCAAGGCCACCAGGTCCGCGTCTTCGTCCTGCAGCGGTTGCTCCGGCTCGTCTTCCAGCCACTCGACCTCGGCCACCGTCAACTGATCGCGCTGGACCTCGGTGCGCAGCACATTGAAGCGCCTGCCGCCCTGGACGCGGATGCCCAGCAAACCATTGGCCTGCTGCTTGAAGTCGGTGATCAGCGCTTCACAGCCCACCAGCGCATAACCCTGCGGAGCAAGGCCGACCTCTTCGCCATCAAGGATGCACACCACGCCGAACCCGCCGCCCTGCTTCATGCAACGGCCGATCATGTCCAGATAGCGCGCCTCAAAAATCTGCAAGTCGAGGATGCAGCCAGGAAACAGCACTGTGTTCAGTGGAAAAAGCGGCAAGCTCATAGACATTTTCCTTACACCACCATCGACACCGCCAACGGCAGGAACACCGCCGTGGCCACGCCCATCAGACTCATTGCCAGCGCCGCAAAGGCGCCGCACTCTTCACTTTCCTGCAGGGCTACCGAAGTGCCCACCGCATGGGCCGTCATGCCCAACGCCATGCCCCGAGCCTCGGGGCTGTGCACGCCCAGCCGATTCAACAGGCCAGGCCCGAAAATCGCCCCGATCACGCCGGTTATCAGCACGAATACCGCCGCCAGCGCGGCCACCCCACCAATCTGCTCCGCGACCAGCATCGCAATCGGCGAGGTCACGGACTTGGGCGCCATGGTCATCAGGATCATGTGCTCTGCGCCGAACGACCAGCCCAGCAACACTCCAAGACCGGTGGCGACCACGCCGCCTATCACCAGCGTAGTAAATATCGGCCAGAACAACTGCCGAATGCGTCGCAGGTTCAGGTAAAGGGGCACGGCCAGCGCCACAGTCGCCGGCCCCAGGAGGATGCTGAGGATCTCGGTGCTCTTGCGATACTCGGCATAAGTGATGCCGCAACCTGCCAACACTGCGATCACCAACAGCATGGAGACCAGCACCGGTTGTAAAAAGACCCAGCGGGTTTTCTCGAATGCCGCCAGCACCAGCTGGTAGGCGCCCAGCGTAATGCCGATGCCGAACAATGGATGGTGGATCACGGACGTCCACGCGCCCTGCCAGTCAAAGATCATTGGCTGTCCTCAGGCGGCGCATGACGCTTGACCAAACGCTGCATCAGCACCCCGGCGAACGCCATCGACAGCAGCAGCGACAGCACCAGCGCGCCAACAATGGCCCAGAAGTCTGCGGCAATATCCTTGGCGTACACCATCACGCCCACGGCTGGCGGCACCAGCAACAGCGGCAGGTAACGCAGCAGACTGCCCGCTGCCAGGTTCAGTGGCTCGCCCACTTGCCCGCGACTGATCAAATACGCCAGCAACAGCAGCAGCCCGACGATGGGCCCCGGCAACACTGGCAGAAACAGGTGATTGATCGCTGTTCCCAGCAATTGGAACAGCACCAGCCATGTCAAACCTCGTAGCAACATCCTGGCCTCCCGCCAATCCTGTCACCCGCAATGGCGGGCCGAGCATTATAAGCATGCCCACGCTATGGACCGGCATTCGCCAAAAGCATGGTCAGTTGACCGCAGTAAACGGCCATGGTGATCTAAAGTGGTAATTCGGGAGGCCTGAGCCCCCCCACCTCAAAACTATAAAACCGATGAACCCAAGGAGAGTCTCAATGCCCTATGTTCCAGTTGCAGAGCTCAAAGATTATGTCGGCAAGGAACTTGGAAGTTCCGAATGGCTCACCATCGACCAGGAGCGCATCAACCTGTTCGCCGAAGCCACCGGGGATTACCAGTTCATCCACGTCGACCCGGTCAAAGCCGCGCAAACGCCATTCGGGAGCACCATCGCCCACGGCTTCCTGTCGCTGTCGCTGATCCCGAAGCTGATGGAAGACATCCTCATACTGCCTGAAGGCCTGAAGATGGTGGTCAATTATGGCCTCGACAGCGTGCGGTTCATTCAGCCGGTCAAGGTCAATTCCAGGGTCCGCCTCAAGGTCGACCTGGCCGAAGTCACCGAGAAAAAGCCCGGCCAATGGCTCCTCAAGGCCACCGCCACGCTGGAAATCGAAGGCTCAGAGAAACCGGCCTACATTGCCGAACCCCTGTCGCTCTGCTTCGTGTAAATGATCCTGGATGCGAAGCAGCTCATGCTGTTTCGCGCCTTCTGGTGCTTTCCTGGCTATATAAGGTCATGGAGCTGCGGCATACTCGGTCGCCTAATTGCCCGGATCCCGCTATGCGCTCGATTGCCCTCCTCGCGTTGACCCTGTTGCTGACCGCTTGCGGAGACGGCGAATCGCTGCTGCCCCCTGACGCGCGCCTGCCGGACGGCGGACGCTATCGCGGCGAACTGGTAGACGGATTGCTGCAAGGCCAGGGCCGCGTCGATTATCCGAACGGCAGCTGGTACGCAGGCCAGTTCGACAAAGGCCAATGGCATGGCCAGGGCGAGTGGCACGGCAGCAATGGCGAAGTGTATCGCGGACAATTCAACCAGGGCCTGTTCGACGGCCAGGGGACGCTGACCACCAATGGCAGCAGCTACACCGGCGGTTTCAAGGCCGGTCGACGGGACGGCGAAGGCACCCTCAAAGAAAACGGCATGACCTATCGCGGCGAGTTCAAGGCCGATCAATATTCAGGACTGGGTCGCCTCGAGCTCGAGGACGGCAGTTCGTATCAGGGCCAGTTCGCGCATGGCAAACCTAATGGTGAAGGCCAGCGCGGCGACGCCAGTGGCAACCAGTTCACCGGTAATTTCGTCGACGGTCAGCTGGAAGGTAACGGGACCTTCAACAGTGCCGATGGCGATATCTATGTCGGCAGCTTCAAGAACAACCAGCTGCACGGCAAGGGTCGCTACGAGAATGCCGATGGCGATGTCTGGCTCGGGCAGTTCAAGGAAGGGTCGCTCAATGGCAAAGGCGAACTGATTGGCGCCGATGGCAGCCATTACGTGGGTCAGTTCAGCGATTGGCGCTTCAGCGGCGCGGGGCGATTGAACCTTGCGGACGGCAGTTTCTATATTGGCCAGTTCGACAATGACAGCTACTCGGGTCGCGGCACGCTGGTGTTGACTGACGGCACCGTGCAAAGCGGTACCTGGATCGCTGGCCAGCGGGTTCGCGATGCCGAAGGCAAGCTGCTGCCTGACAGCCTTGAGCTTGGCCTGCTGGCCCAGGGGCGGTTACTGGACGACGCGCTGGCAAGCGTGCCCGCCTCGACGCCAGCCGTCGAGCTCTACACCCTGACCCTCGGGGGTGATGGCAAGCAGAGCGTGTTCCTGCGCGAGTCCGATTATGTCAGCAACATGCTCAGCAGCCGTTTCGGTGCGTTTGGCCAGATCCGCCTGGTCAATCATCGCGACCATCTGGTGGATCGACCGATGGCCACCCGAGAAAACCTGCGTCGCGCCGCGGCGACCCTGGCCGAGCGCAGCGGGCCGGAAGACCTTATTTTCATTTACCTGACCAGCCACGGCACCAGCGAGCATGAATTGGTCCTGGACCAGCCGCGCATGGAGTTGTCAGACCTGCCGGCAGACGAGCTTGCCGCAGTGCTGGCCCCGCTGAAAAATCGCGACAAGGTCATCGTGATTTCCGCGTGCTACTCCGGTGGTTTCATCCCGACCCTCAAGGATGAACGCACCCTGATCATGACCGCCTCACGGGCTGATCGCGTGTCGTTCGGCTGCTCCGAGGAAGCCAACTTCACCTATTTCGGCGATGCCCTGTTCGCCCAGGCGCTGAACCAGACCGATGACCTGGAACAAGCCTTCAAGCTGGCCAGGGCGACCGTGGCCGAGCGCGAGCTGGCTGACAACTTTGAAGCATCCGAACCGCAGATCTGGGCGCCCAAAACCGTCCTGTCGCACTGGCAATTATTGCGCAAGCAGCAGGCACGCAAAGCGCTGCAAAGTGTGTCTGTCGACAGCAAGGATGCAAAGAGCAACTAAGCTGAACAGTATCAAGGGAGAAACACTATGTACTTGACGCCTCAGCACGTATTGCTTGCCGGAGCTACCGGTTTGACCGGTGAACACTTGCTTGACCGCCTGCTTAATGAACCCACGATTACCCGGGTATTGGCGCCCTCACGCCGGCCATTGGCCGAGCATCCCCACCTGGAAAACCCTGTCGGCGACCCGGCGGTATTTCTACCCCAACTCAACGGCCGCGTGGACATTGCCTACTGCTGCCTCGGCACCACCATCAAGCAGGCCGGCTCGGAACAGGCGTTCCGCGCCGTGGACCTGGACATGGTGGTGGCATTCGCCAAACGCGCCCGGGAAATGGGCGCTCGGCACCTGATCGTGGTCAGCGCGCTGGGGGCGGATCCAAAGTCGTCGGTGTTCTATAACCGGGTCAAAGGCGAGATGGAACAAGCCTTGCGCGCGCAGGACTGGCCGCAATTGACTATCTGCCGCCCTTCTCTACTGCTGGGTGATCGAGTTGAGCCACGCCTGGCTGAAAAAGTCGCCGGGCCGTTATCCCGGCTGATTCCGGGCAAGTACCACGGGATTGAAGCCTGCCAACTGGCGCGGGCGATGTGGCGCCTGGCACTGGAGGAGCAGGACGGGGTTCGGGTGGTAGAGTCGGATGAATTACGTAAGTTAGGTAAATAAGATCAAAAGATCGTCCGATCGGACGATCTTTTGACTTTCACAATCCCCCGGTCGCCTGAAACCCCACGCCAATCACCGTCAACAACGACAACGGCAACAACAGCGTATCCAGCAACGCACTCGCCGGCAGGTCCGCGCCGGGGTAACCAGGCGCCTCGGCACCGAAGCGATCCATGGCGCAGCACCCGCCGTTCAGGGCATACAAATCCAGCCGAGTCCCTGCATAAACCACGGGGGCCCCAGGCTTGGCAGCATCCAGCGTGCGTGCAGTAGCGCAGCCGGCCAATTGCAGCGCGAGGACGATCACCAGCAGCTTATTCATCGCTGGTCAGGTGGTGTTCGCCCCAACGCGGCAGCATGTCCTGGGGAATGTTCAGCAGGTTGAGAATCCGCGCCACGACAAAATCGATCAGGTCATCAATCGTCTGCGGCTGATGATAGAAGCCCGGCGATGCCGGCAGAATGGTCACGCCCATGTTCGACAGCTTGAGCATGTGCTCCAGATGAATGCTCGAATAAGGCGCTTCACGGGGCACCAGGATCAGCTGGCGACGCTCTTTCAAGGTCACGTCCGCAGCCCGTTCGATCAGGTTGTTGCAAGCCCCGGTGGCGATGGCCGACAAAGTCCCGGTGGAACAGGGCACCACCACCATCGCCGCCGGAGCCCCGGAGCCCGAAGCGACCGGCGACATCCAGTCTTCCTTGCCATAGACGCGAATCTGTCCGGCGGCAGCGCCGGTGTATTCGGTCAGGAACGCCTGCATCATCTGGGTTTTCGGCGGCAGCGAAACATCAGTCTCGGTGGCCATCACCAATTGCGCCGCCTTCGAGATCAGAAAGTGCACCTCCCGGTCTTCGCGCACCAGGCAGTCCAGCAGGCGCAAGCCGTATTGGGCGCCCGAAGCGCCGGTCATCGCCAGCGTGATGCGTTCCGGCCCGTTGTTCATTGCAGCGCCTCGGCGAGTTTGCCGTGCAGGCCGCCGAAGCCGCCGTTGCTCATGATCACCACGTGAGTGCCGGGCCGGGCCTGGCTCTTCACGCGTTCGATGATGCCTTCGAGGGAATCACTGACAATCGACGGTACCGTGCACAGCGCGGCGGTGGCGCCCAGGTCCCAGCCGAGATTGGCCGGGGCATACCAGATCACCTGGTCGGCATCGACCACGCTTTCCGGAAGGCCATCACGGTGTGCGCCAAGTTTCATGGAGTTGGAACGCGGTTCGATGATCGCAATCAGCGGTGCGTCACCGATGCGCTTGCGCAGGCCGTCGAGCGTCGTGGCGATAGCCGTCGGATGGTGAGCGAAGTCGTCATAGATGGTGATGCCGCGAACTTCCGCCACTTTCTCCATTCGCCGCTTCACGCTTTTGAAGGCGCTCAGGGCTGCGATGCCCATGGACGGCACCACGCCGACATGTCGCGCCGCCGCCAAGGTTGCCAAGGCATTGGCAACGTTGTGCTGACCGGTCATGTCCCACTCCACCACGCCCTGGACCTTGCCTTCGAACATCACTTCGAATTTCGAGCCGTCTTCGCTGAGCAGCCTGGCCTGCCACTGGCCGCCGGCACCGGTGGTCTGCACAGGTGTCCAGCAACCCATGTCGATCACCCGGTGCAGGGCAGGCTCGGTGGTCGGATGGATCACCAGGCCTTCACTCGGGATGGTTCGGACCAAATGGTGAAACTGCCGTTCGATAGCCGGCAGATCCGGGAAGATGTCCGCATGATCGAACTCAAGGTTATTCAGGATCGCGGTGCGCGGACGGTAATGAACGAATTTGGAGCGCTTGTCGAAAAAGGCACTGTCGTATTCGTCTGCTTCGATGACGAAGAACGGCGTATCACCCAGACGCGCCGACACTGAGAAATTCTGCGGCACGCCGCCGATCAGGAAGCCCGGGCTCATGCCCGCGTGTTCCAGCACCCAGGCGAGCATGCTGCTGGTAGTGGTTTTGCCATGGGTCCCGGCGACAGCCAGCACCCAGCGGCCTTGCAGCACATGGTCCGCCAGCCACTGCGGGCCGGAGACATACGGCAGGCCTTTGTTCAGGACGTATTCGACTGCCGGGTTACCGCGGGACATGGCGTTGCCAATCACCACCAGGTCCGGAGCCGGGTCCAGTTGCGCGGGATCGTAACCCTGGGTCAACTCAATGCCCTGAGCCTCAAGCTGAGTGCTCATTGGCGGGTAGACGTTGGCATCGGAGCCCGTGACGCGATGGCCCAGCTCTTTGGCCAGGACCGCCATCGAACCCATGAAAGTGCCGCAAATACCAAGAATATGAATGTGCATAGTCGACCTCGTAAAACATGGCCGCAGGTTAGCCTAGAGAGGCAAAATTCGCACTCTGTGTTTCAAGATCACCGCCTGCCCTGCAGGAGCGAGCTTGCTCGCGAAAAACGTCAACGATAACGCGTGTTTTCTGAATGACCCCATTGTTCTCAGGTTTTTCGCGAGCAAGCTCGCTCCTACAGGGATCGGCTTAGGCCGTGCTTGCGAAGTTTGCGATACAGGGTATTTCGGCTGACACCCAGCTGCTCGGCCGTGTGAGTCATGTGCCAGCGCGTTTGCTCCAGCGCATTGAGCAAGGCCAACCGCTCGGCATCCTCCAGCGGATGCTCCGATGGTGCGGGGGCCATATCCGTTTGCGGCAGCGCCTGGCGAATCATTGCCGGCAAGTCCGCAAGACCGATCCGCCCGCCGTCGCACAACGCCGCCAAGGTGCGCAGCACATTGCGCAGTTGGCGCACATTACCCGGCCAGGCAAACCCGAGCAGCGCCTGGCGCGCAGGCTCTTCAATCAGCACAGCGTCCGAGCCGGCCTCCTCGGCCAGCAGGAAATCGAGCAGCTGCGATTTATCGGTGCGTTCGCGCAGCGCCGGCAAGGCCACTTCGAGTCCATTGAGCCGGTAATACAAGTCTTCGCGGAAACTGCCGTTCTGCACCCGCCCCAGCAAGTTACGGTGAGTTGCACTGATGATGCGTACATCCACCGCCTCCGGTTCACCGCCGATCGGCACCACCTGGCGGTCTTCCAGCACCCTGAGCAGACGGGTTTGCAATGCCAGGGGCATGTCACCGATCTCATCCAGGAACAGGGTGCCGCCATCCGCCTGCTGTAGTTTGCCTCGCATGCCTTCCTTGCGCGCCCCGGTGAAACTGCCGCCGCGATAGCCGAACAACTCACTTTCGATCAGGCTTTCGGGGATGGCCGCACAATTGAGCGCGACGAATGCTTTTTCGCAGCGCTGGCTGGCATTGTGCACGGCTTTGGCAAAGGCCTCCTTGCCCGAGCCTGTCTCGCCGTTGATCAGCAGCGGCACGTCACGCTCGAAGACTCGCAAGGCCTTGCGAAAATCCTCCTGCAGCGACGTATCACCCAGGCAAATGCCGGCAGGACGCGATTGCTGCGGCGCTACCGGGCTCTTTATTATGGGTGCCGCAATACTGCGCGATTGCCCGCGCAACAAGGCGAACAGGTTGCGCCCGTCACGAGTGCGAAGTGGCCAACTGGCGCTGGCATTGATACTTGCACGACCAAGCAGCTCGTCCAGCGAACAATCGAAAAATGCCTCGACGGGCTTACCCAGCAGCCCGCCGCGAATGTGCCCCAACAGATTCAGGGCGCTCTGGTTGACCGCGCTGATCCGCCCTTCTCCGTCAAATGCCAGCAAGCCTTCGCTGAACAGCCCGACGGATTCGGCCTGCAGGTGAAAGCGCAGCAGCCATTGATTGTCGAAATAGCGCAGGAAGTAACAGCTCTCGATCATCTTCGCCGATAGGTTCACCAGGGCCATGGTGTGGAATTGGCTCTGGCGCGATACATCGTGGCGCGCCGAGGACACGTCGAGCACCGCCAGCAGCTCGCCATGCGGGTCGAACACGGGGCTCGCCGAACAGGTCAGGCCGGTGTGACGCCCGCGAAAATGTTCATCCTGGTGGATGGTCAGCGACTGACGCTCCACCAGGCATGTGCCTATGCCATTAGTGCCTTCGCAGGCTTCGCTCCAGTCCGCGCCCAGCCAGAGGCCGGCACGCTCGAAGATCTTGCGTTCGGCAGGCGCCGTGACACAGTTGAGAATCACCCCCCGGGCATCGGTCAGCAGCACGGCATGACCGGCGCCGGACAATTGCTGGTGCAGGCTGGTCATTTCAGTACCGGCGATATGCAGCACTTGCTGCAAGCGCTCGCGACTTTCCAGCACGCGGCCGTGCTCCAGCACCGTGGGCGCCATCGTCAGGGAAGGGTCAAGGTGATAGTCCTCAAGACAACGTAGCCACGAACGGGCGATGGACGGATCACTGCCAGGGCCATGCAAGTGTGATTTGCCCTGGGTGACGGTCATGACCTGCTGGGCATGACGGCTCAAATGGTTGTCTTGCATCTCTTATTATTCTCCCGAGAGGTCCTACGCGGTCCATCACGCCCACTGAGCATCCTCCAGGCTCCAGCGCATTGCAATACTGGCAAGACCGCCCAGTCACAGGGTGTGGCAAATCCGGCACAAACTGTCACCCACGCTGTACCGATACCGTCACAGCGCCCGCCCACCCGTCCGAGAAAAACCGCGCAACCCCTTGATTCCCCGGCCCTGCAAGGCAGTGGCCCAACCTTTGCTCTACGCTTATGGCAAGCGCACATGCGCCACTCCCTCAATAAGCATAAAAGCCAAGGAGAACCATCATGCGTTACGCTCACCCCGGTACTGAAGGCGCTATCGTTTCGTTCAAAAGCAAATACGGTAACTACATCGGCGGCGAGTTCGTCGCGCCTGTCAAAGGTCAGTACTTCACCAATACCTCGCCAGTCAATGGCCAACCCATCGCCGAATTCCCGCGTTCCACCGCCGAAGATATCGACAAGGCGCTGGACGCTGCACACGCCGCCGCTGACGCCTGGGGCAGCACTTCTGCCCAGGCCCGTTCGCTGGTACTGCTGAAAATTGCCGATCGTATCGAGCAGAACCTGGAAGTCCTGGCGATCACCGAGTCGTGGGACAACGGCAAGGCCGTGCGCGAAACCCTGAATGCCGACATTCCGCTGGCGGCCGACCATTTCCGCTACTTCGCCGGTTGCCTGCGCGCCCAGGAAGGCAGCGCTGCCGAGATCGACGGCAACACCGTGGCCTATCACATCCATGAGCCCCTGGGCGTGGTCGGGCAGATCATCCCGTGGAACTTCCCGATCCTGATGGCTGCCTGGAAGCTCGCCCCGGCGCTGGCCGCCGGTAACTGCGTAGTGCTCAAGCCAGCCGAGCAAACGCCACTGGGCATCACCGTACTGATGGAGCTGATCGGCGACCTGCTGCCGCCCGGTGTGTTGAACGTCGTGCAAGGCTTCGGCAAAGAAGCCGGCGAAGCGCTCGCCACCAGCAAACGCATCGCCAAGATCGCCTTCACCGGCTCGACTCCGGTCGGCTCGCACATCATGAAATGCGCCGCCGAAAATATCATCCCGTCCACCGTGGAGCTGGGCGGCAAGTCGCCGAACATCTTCTTCGCCGACATCATGGACGCTGAAGAAACCTTCATTGAAAAGGCCGCTGAGGGCCTGGTGCTGGCGTTCTTCAACCAAGGCGAAGTCTGCACCTGCCCGTCCCGCGCACTGGTGCAGGAGTCGATCTACGACGACTTCATGAAAGTGGTGATGAAAAAAGTCCTGCAGATCAAGCGAGGCGACCCGCTGGACACCGACACCATGGTCGGCGCACAGGCGTCCGAGCAGCAGTTCGACAAGATTCTGTCGTACCTGGAGATTGCCAAGGGCGAAGGCGCGGAACTGCTGACCGGCGGCAAGGTGGAAAAACTCGAGGGCAACCTGGCGACCGGCTATTACATCCAGCCGACCCTGCTCAAGGGCACCAACAAAATGCGCGTGTTCCAGGAAGAAATCTTTGGCCCGGTGGTGAGCATCACCACCTTCCAGGACGAAGCCGAAGCCCTGGCCATCGCCAACGACACCGAGTTCGGCCTGGGTGCGGGCCTTTGGACCCGCGACATCAACCGCGCCTACCGCATGGGCCGCGCCATCAAGGCCGGTCGCGTATGGACCAACTGCTACCACCTGTACCCGGCGCACGCCGCGTTTGGCGGTTACAAAAAATCCGGCGTCGGTCGTGAAACCCACAAAATGATGCTCGACCACTACCAGCAGACCAAAAACCTGTTGGTGAGCTACGACATCAATCCGCTGGGCTTCTTCTAAAACTCGCAGCACTTGCTCCCCCTGTGGGAGCGAGCCTGCTCGCGATAGCGGTTCACCCTTTCAACGCATCAGTTGAATGATCCACCGCCATCGCGAGCAGGCTCACACCCCACAAGGCCCACCCAAAACAATAACAATGGTGAACCCTATGCCTAGCGAATCCCCTTCGGGCGTCCCGGCGACCGGCTCTTCCGTGGACTTTGAAAAAGTCGACTCGCAATACTTCCAGCAACGGGAACTGAAAAAAGGCGCCGCCGGCTGGGTCCTGCTGGTCGGCCTCGGCGTGGCCTACGTCATTTCCGGCGATTACGCCGGGTGGAACTTCGGCCTCGCCCAAGGTGGCTGGGGTGGCATGTTCCTCGCCACATTGCTGATGGCCACCATGTACCTGTGCATGTGCTTTTCACTGGCCGAACTGTCTTCCATGATTCCTACCGCTGGTGGCGGTTACGGTTTTGCCCGCAGCGCATTCGGCCCCTGGGGCGGATTCCTGACCGGGACAGCGATTCTGATCGAGTACGCCATCGCACCCGCAGCGATCGCGGTGTTTATCGGCGCCTATTGCGAGTCATTGTTCGGCATTGGCGGCTGGATGATCTACCTGGCGTTCTACATTATCTTCATCGCGATCCACATCTTCGGTGTCGGTGAGGCCCTGAAACTGATGTTTATCATCACCGCCGTTGCCGCGCTGGCCCTGGGCGTATTTCTGGTAGCGATGGTGCCGCACTTCAACGTCGCCAACCTGCTGGACATTCCCGTAACGGACGCCAAGGGCGCCAGCAGCTTCTTGCCCTTTGGCTATGTCGGCGTGTGGGCGGCGATTCCCTACGCGATCTGGTTCTTCCTCGCGGTCGAAGGTGTGCCGCTCGCGGCAGAAGAAACCAAAAACCCGAAACGCGACCTGCCCCGCGGCCTGATCGGCGCGATGCTGGTGCTGGTGAGCTTTGCCCTGCTGATCCTGGTCATCGGGCCCGGTGGTGCAGGTGCCAACGCGCTGCTGACCTCGGGCAACCCGCTGGTCGAAGCCTTGAGCAAGGCGTATGGCGGTTCGACCTGGATGGGCGGCTTCGTCAACCTGGTGGGCCTTGCAGGCCTGATCGCCAGCTTTTTCTCGATCATCTATGCCTATTCGCGGCAGATTTTCGCCCTGTCCCGCGCCGGCTACCTGCCGCGCAAACTGTCTGAAACCAATAAAAGCAAAGCACCGGTGCTGGCGCTGATCATTCCAGGGATTATCGGTTTTGGCCTGTCGCTGACCGGCCAGGGTGACCTGCTCATCCTCGTGGCAGTGTTCGGCGCGACCATTTCCTACGTCCTGATGATGGCCGCCCACATCACCCTGCGCATTCGCCGCCCCAAAATGGATCGGCCATACCGTACGCCGGGCGGTATCTTCACCTCCGGCGTGGCCCTGGTACTGGCCTGCATCGCGGTAGTGGCGGGCTTCCTGGTGGATCCGCGGGTGGTCATCGGGGCCGCGATCATCTATGGAGTGTTAATTGCTTACTTTGCGTTCTACAGTCGGCATCACTTGGTAGCAGGCACGCCCGAAGAAGAGTTCGCGGCGATTCAGGCCGCTGAAAAAGCCTTGCACTGACCGCCGCAAACCACGGCGCAGGCCCGGCCTGCGCCGTCACGGAGAATCTGTATGGCTAGTTTTGCTCACACCGTCGGCGCCCAGGTCTATCGGTTCGAAAGCCTCAAGGACGTCATGGCCAAGGCCAGTCCGGCACGCTCCGGGGACTTCCTGGCCGGCGTTGCCGCGCTCAACGACGGCGAGCGGGTGGCCGCGCAAATGGCGCTGGCCGACATCCCGCTGACCCACTTCCTGCAGGAAGTACTGATCCCCTACGAAGCCGATGAAGTCACCCGGCTGATCATCGACACCCATGACAAGCAGGCTTTCGCGGTAGTCAGCCATTTAACCGTCGGCGGTTTTCGCGACTGGCTGCTCAGCGACCATGCCGACGAACAGAGACTGCGCGCCCTCGCACCTGGCCTGATCCCGGAAATGGTCGCCGCCGTGTCGAAGATCATGCGCGTCCAGGACCTGGTGCTGGTCGCGCAGAAGATCCGCGTGGTCACCCGGTTCCGCGGCACGATGGGCTTGCGCGGCCGGCTGTCCACGCGCTTGCAGCCCAATCACCCCACCGACGAACCCGCCGGCATTGCCGCGAGCATTCTCGATGGCCTGCTGTATGGCAACGGCGATGCCATGATCGGGATCAACCCGGCCACCGACAGCATCGCCTCCATCTGCGCGATGCTGGAAATGCTCGATGCCATCATCCAGCGCTATGACATCCCGACCCAGGCTTGTGTGCTGACCCATGTCACCACCTCCATCGAAGCGGTCAATCGCGGAGTTCCCCTGGACCTGGTGTTCCAGTCCATCGCCGGCACCGAAGCGGCCAATGCCAGTTTCGGCATCAACCTCAATGTCCTGCAGGAAGGCTACGACGCCGGGCTAAGCCTGAATCGCGGCACTCTGGGGCAGAACCTGATGTATTTCGAGACCGGCCAGGGCAGTGCGTTGTCCGCCAACGCCCACCACGGGGTCGATCAACAGACCTGTGAAACCCGGGCCTACGCCGTTGCGCGACATTTCAAACCGTTTCTGGTGAATACGGTGGTCGGGTTTATCGGGCCCGAATACCTGTACAACGGCAAGCAAATCATCCGCGCCGGCCTCGAGGATCACTTCTGCGGCAAGCTGCTGGGCGTGCCCATGGGCTGCGACATCTGCTACACCAACCACGCCGAAGCCGACCAGGACGACATGGACACCCTGCTGACCTTGCTGGGCGTGGCCGGGATCAATTTCATCATGGGCATCCCCGGCTCCGACGACATCATGCTCAACTACCAGACCACCTCGTTTCATGACGCGCTCTATGCCCGGCAGACCCTGGGCCTGAAACCCGCGCCGGAATTCGAACAGTGGCTGGCCAGGATGGGCATCTTTACCCAGGCGGACGGCAAGGTCCTCTTCGGCAACAACCTGCCCCCGGCCTTCCGCCAGGCCTTGGCGCAATTGGGATGAGTGTTGATATGGACAAACCACCTGTTGATCCGCAAAACCCCTGGCTGGAACTGCGCCGCCTGACGCCGGCGCGGATCGCCCTCGGACGAACCGGCACCAGCATGCCCACCAGTGCCCAGTTGGACTTCCAGCTGGCCCACGCCCAGGCGCGGGACGCCGTGCATCTGCCGGTTGATCACGCCGCTATCAGCGCACAACTCGATCAACGCGCACGTCAAAGCCTGCTGCTGCGCAGTGCCGCCACTGATCGCCACAGCTATCTGCAACGCCCCGATCTGGGCCGGAAATTGAGCGACGAGTCGGCCCAGAGCCTGCGCGAACACGCCCAAGCCAACCCCGGCGGAGTTGACCTGGTCATCGTGGTGGCCGACGGCCTGTCGGCGCTGGCCGTGCATCGGCACACCCTGCCATTGCTGGAGCGCATGGAAGAACAGATCCAGGCCGAAGGCTGGTCAGTGTCGCCGGTGATCCTGGTGGAACAGGGTCGAGTCGCGGTGGGTGACGAAATCGGCGAGCTGCTGGGCGCAAAGATGGTGGTCATCCTGATTGGTGAACGCCCCGGCCTCAGCTCGCCGGACAGCCTTGGGGTGTACTTTACCTACAACCCCAAGGTCGGACTGACCGATGCCTACCGCAACTGTATTTCCAACGTTCGTCTCGAGGGCTTGAGCTACGGCATGGCGGCACATCGCTTGCTGTACCTGATGCGCGAGGCCTGTCGGCGGCAGTTGTCCGGGGTCAATCTGAAGGATGAAGCCCAGGTGCAAACCCTCGAAGCGCACCCGGACGTTGAAATGAAAGGCAACTTCCTGCTCGGTCCACCAGAAGCCTGAACCGTTTCCGCATTGCGTTTGGCCTTTGGTTTCAGGCAGGATCGACGCACGGCTGCCGAGTGAGAACCGTTCGCCGTCAGAGCACGTGAAGACAGCCACTTGAAGACGAGACCTATCGATGCGGATTATTCAAGCGACCCTCGAACACCTGGACATGCTGACCCCGTTATTCGTCAAATACCGCGAGTTCTATGGCTCCCTGCCTTATCCGGACTCATCCCGGGCGTTCCTCGAAAAACGCCTGCGTCGCAAGGAGTCGGTGATTTACCTGGCGGTGTCCGATGACGACAGCACCAAGCTGATGGGCTTTTGCCAGCTGTACCCAAGCTTTTCTTCGCTGTCGCTCAAACGCGTGTGGATCCTTAACGACATCTACGTTGCCGAAGATGCCCGGCGCCAACTGGTGGCCGACAATCTGATCCGCACTGCGAAGAAGATGGCCAAGGACACCAATGCCGTGCGCATGCGCGTGTCCACCAGCAGTGATAACGAAGTCGCGCAGAAAACCTACGAGTCCATTGGCTTCAAGGAAGACACCGAGTTCAAGAACTACGTGCTGCCGATCAGCGACGAGCTCTGAGCGGTACACCCGGAGCTCGCGACTGAGGGTGCAAGCTCACCCTCTACTGTGGGGGTCAGCTCATACTGTGGGAGCAAAGCTTGCTCGCGATAGCGGTGGCGCATACACCGCAGGTGCGCATGACACACCCGATCGCGAGCAGCCCACACAAAAGCCTCCCGAATACACCGCCGGTCTCCCCGACATCCCCCGCTACAAACTCAACGGGCTTTTCAGTTGTCAGCTCGTATAATGCCGACCTTTTCGGCTCGTAAGAAAAACTACATCCCCCTGTAGGCCTTTTCGCGCAGTCATTCGCACAGGCTTGCTGAGTCGGGCCGTCACCACAGGTGCTTTCCATGGATTTCAACCCGCTCGACCTTATCCTGCATCTCGACGTCTACCTCGATTTGCTGGTCAACAACTACGGGCCATGGATCTACGCCATTCTGTTCCTGGTGATCTTCTGCGAGACCGGCCTGGTGGTCATGCCGTTCCTGCCGGGCGACTCCCTGTTGTTCATCGCCGGTGCCGTAGCCGCCGGTGGCGGCATGGACCCGGTACTGCTGGGAGGCCTGTTGATGCTGGCGGCCATCCTCGGCGACAGTACCAACTACGTGATAGGACGAACGGCGGGCGAGCGCTTGTTCAGCAACCCGAACTCGAAAGTCTTTCGTCGCGACTACCTGCAGCAGACCCACGACTTCTACGACAAGCACGGTGGCAAAACGGTGACCCTGGCGCGCTTCCTGCCGATCATCCGCACCTTCGCTCCGTTCGTCGCCGGCGTTGCCCGGATGCCTTACCCGCGTTTCTTCTTTTTCAGCGTACTGGGCACCATCCTCTGGGTCGGCGGGCTGGTGACGCTGGGCTACTTCTTCGGCAACGTACCGTTCATCAAGACCAACCTGTCGTTGCTGGTGGTCGGCATCATCCTGCTGTCGCTGATTCCGATGATCATCGGCATCGTGCGCAGCCGCATGGGCGGCTCCAGCTCCAAAACCGCCCAACACTGACCGGTCATGTGGTCCCTGAGCGCCTGGCGGCGCCAGCGCATCCTGGCCAAGCACCCGATTGCCGACGACCTGTGGCAACGGGTGCGCCAGCATTTGAGCTTCCTCGACGGCATCAGCGCCGAGGAAGACCAGTGGCTGCGTGAAGCCAGCGTGCTGTTCCTCGACGATAAACACCTGAGCGCCCTGCCCGGCGTCGAACTGCACCAGGAACAGCGCCTGCTGCTGGCCGTCCAGGCGCAATTGCCGTTGCTGCACCTGGGTGACCTGAACTGGTATCAGGGTTTTCACGAGATCGTTCTCTACCCGGATGACTTCCTCAGCCCTCAGCGCCATCGCGACGCGAGCGGCGTCGAGCACGAATGGGATGGCGAACACAGCGGTGAAGCCTGGCAGCAAGGCCCGATCATCCTCGCCTGGCCGGGCGTGATGGCCAGCGGTGGCTGGGAAGGCTACAACCTGGTCATCCACGAACTCGCGCACAAACTCGACATGCTCAACGGCGACGCCAACGGCCTGCCGCCGCTGCATGCCGACATGCGGATCAGCGACTGGGCCCGGGTCATGCAGCAGGCGTACGACGACCTCGACCAGCAACTGGACCACGATCCCGACGCCCAGACCGCCATTGACCCGTACGCCGCAGAGAATCCTGCGGAGTTTTTTGCCGTCACCAGCGAATACTTCTTCAGCGCCCCGGATTTGCTGCACGAGGCGTATCCTCAGGTCTACGAGCAGCTGAAGCTGTTTTACCGGCAGGACCCGCTCGCCCGGCTGCGGCAACTTCAGGCCGAAGACCCGGTCTATCAGGCACACGACTAAGGTCTCTACGACCCTTGGTACGTGGCATCGACGGCGGAATATGCCTATAATCGCCGCCACTTTTTGGTCAATCCGGCCAAGTGTTTTTGGTCAACTAACGGGGGCACCGCCCAATGAGCTACAGCAAGATTCCGGCTGGCAAAGACCTGCCGAACGACATCTACGTCGCGATCGAGATTCCGGCCAACCACGCGCCGATCAAGTACGAAATCGACAAAGACAGCGATTGCCTGTTCGTTGACCGTTTCATGGCCACCCCGATGTTCTACCCGGCCAACTACGGTTTCATCCCGAACACCCTGGCTGACGACGGTGATCCCCTCGACGTGCTGGTCGTGACCCCTTACCCGGTTGCCCCAGGCTCGGTGATCCGCGCTCGTCCGGTCGGCATCCTGCACATGACCGACGACGGCGGCGGCGATGCCAAAGTCATCGCAGTCCCGCACGACAAGCTGTCCCAGCTGTACGTCGACGTGAAGGAATACACCGATCTGCCAGCCCTGCTGCTGGAACAGATCAAGCACTTCTTCGAGAACTACAAAGACCTCGAAAAAGGCAAATGGGTGAAGATCGAAGGTTGGGGCGACGCAGAAGCAGCCCGCACCGAGATCATGAAGTCGGTTGCGGCCTATAAAGGCTAAAGAAGCCGCTTCAAGCCTCAAGCTTGCAGCTTCAAGAAAAACCCCGGATATCCGGGGTTTTTTGTGGGCGCTGGAAAAGCGCCTTAAACGATGTGTTTAACAGCAGGCCGAATTGGTTTTTCTTTGTTTAATTTTCCTACAAAGCGTCTTACATCCAGTGGCAAAAATCAGGCGATATTTGAACGGCTCGTTGATTCAAAGCCTTGGCCCACCGCATTAAACTCGCGTTTATGAAAAAGAACAAAACCTGCGGCAAACGATTCAAGGCAGCCCTCAAGGAGGCGAAGATCACGACGACGGCATTCGCCGACTTCCTCCAGATCTCCAATGCGCAAAACGTCCATAACTGGTACACCCGAGGCGTGCCCGAGTACCGTATGGAAGAAGTCGCCAGGATTCTGTCCATCAACAGCGCCTGGCTGAAAATCGGCGAAGGGCCCAAGGATGCCGCAGAAGCGCGCCTGATCGAAAACACCGGCAACATCTTCGACGCCCATGCCATCCGCGGCACCTACCAGGTGATCGAGCCGACGGATGTCGAAGTGCCCTTCTACAAGGAAATGCCAATTACACCCGGCTCCAGCAAAACTCACGTCGGCAAGGACCCGGACAACTTCATCCGCCTGCCGCGCTGCGACCTCGACTCCCTGGAAATCAAATATTCCGACGCCATTTGCGCACGAATGATGGGCAACAGCATGGCCGAGAAAATCGAAGACGGCTCCCTGCTCGCAATCGATCGCGGTCTCACTCAAATCATCGACGGCGAGATCTACGCCGTCGAACACGATGGTATGCTCCTGATCAAATACCTGCACCGCGTGCCCGGCAACGCCATTCGCATGCGCAGTCACAACAACGCCCAATACCCCGACGAAGTCTTCCGCCCGGCGCAAATCGAAGAAGAAAACATCCGCGTGCTCGGCTGGGTCTTCTGGTGGTCCACCCTCAACAAACGCCGGCCGATCGTGCCGTTCCTGTAAACCTGACGAACTGACCTGTAGCAGCTGCGCAGTTAGCTGCTACTCACCGAAACGCTCGACCGGCCACATCACACTGGGAATTCCCCACAAAAATCAGTATGCTGCGCCCCACATTTGCGCATCGACCCTTCCGAGGCCCAGATCGCACCGACCTGGCAGATGATTTTCTCCCCAGGTCCCACAGCCGGACGCAAGAGCCGGGTGTACGTTTTGAAGGCTGGCGCGGTTTACCAAAAATGAATCAAGCCAGTCCCCGAGAAGCCGGCCACAAGCCGGCTTTTTAATGCCTGAAATAAACCTGTCCGCTTTGGCATCCTTCCTGATTGCTCTTGTACTGGTCGACGCCACGACATGCTCCCAACGTCTGCGAAGAAAATAAAAATCTACCACAAACCTAAAACGGGTTGAACCCGTTTTGGGATAAACCTGAAAAAGGTTTATTTGATCTGTTGGTAAAAAATCGGCAGATCAGCATGAAGACGATTCACACAGCACCGTATCAACACTTTCTCGCGCTTTTGGTCGAGGCACGCAAGACCTCGCAGCTCACTCAGCAAGAGCTGTCCGAAAAGCTGGGCCGACCCCAGTCCTACGTATCGAAGTATGAGCGTGGAGAGCGCAGGCTCGACGTGATTGAATTTCTTGAGGTCTCCATGAACCTGGGTGCTGACCCGCACCGTATCCTGAGCGAGATAGAACAAATGCTAATCAGGAACCGCCATGCCTAGAGCGAGCGGCCACTGCATGCACGTACTTGCCACTGGACGCCCGATTTGTGCCGGAATGGCTTTTACATTATGAAAATCAAGATCCAAACGAGCGTTGCGCGCCCATCGGTGAAACCTGGCAGGCGCTCAATAATCCCGGGGATATCCTGCAATGGGATGCCACTGATGATTGGCGCACCACTCATGCAGCGAATGATCTGACGGTGGGGGGACAACGGTTGTTGTGCATTGAGGGTAATGACGCAAGTTGGGGTTTCTCTGTCGGACGACAGAGGCTCACTCACATCATTTGTGATTCTGCATTTTCGATGCGCTTCGACATACACTGGAAATAGATCGCCAGTGCTGCCGTGAGCAAAGCTAATGTAGAAGCCAAAATAAAAGGTGAGGCCCGACCAAATACTGAAATAAGCACACTACCTAATATTGGGCCTAAGACGATACAGAGCATTTGCAGGCTTCTGAATGACGCTGAAACCCTTCCTAACTTTTCTGCTGGACAGAGATTTTGAAGTATGATGTTAGAAGCTATAATCAATAGCTCGTAGCCAAATCCATTTAGAAGCCAAGAGACCATAAAATAAGCGGGGCGGATAACAGAAGAGAAATATAAAATAATACATGCAGACAAGACCCCAGCACTAAAAAAACCAACCCAAGAGTTCGCAACTTTACTTCATTAAAATTTATTATTTTAAATTTAATCGCAATCGCAGCACATACAGCACCCGCTGCGGTAGAGGATACTATTAAGGAAAAAACAATCGCTGGAAATTGAAGAGACGTTATGAGTGATGCAAGGTGAGGGTCGTAGCTAGCCAAAGCGAGAGATGTTGAGAGCGAGTAAAAAAACCTATTTTTAACTGAACGTCTAAAGATCGAAATATTTTAACTCCGCTTATAAGATCGAGAAAAACTGACCTTATAGTAAGCACAGCATTTGGCAGAGCTGGCTGCAAGCTAGGCCATATCAATTTTAAAAAGGGTATAGCCGCAAGTAGAAGTGCGACTGACACCAAAAAGATTGATTGCACAGGCAGCAAAATAGTGAGGACTCCAGCAAGAAGCGGGGTGGATACTTTTGTAAGTTGATCAAGCAGGCTGGAGTAACTAAAGAAATCTGTTCTACAGTCCGCTGACACTAGCTGCTTAACTGATATCGCTAATGCTGGAAAATACAGCATATTAGCTAGACCTTTAAGCACGGCGATTATTACAAACCACTCGAAGCTAGGCGCGAGAAAAAAACCTAATGTAGTGAGAATTCGCAATGACATTCCCGAAAGAAAGCTAACTCTAATATGTATACGATCTAGAATAATGCCCGCTATGGGCCCCACAAATAGTGAAGCTGCCCCCAAGGAGAAGGCTAGAATCGCAATTTCAGAGGGTGATGCGTGCCATAAATAAATAGGCACTAAAAAAATGAGAAAAAAATCAATCCACAGCGAAAGTGATGATAAGGCGCTTACAGTCAGAAGCGCTCTCACATTGTTCATTTTCATGCACCTACCTGGAGATAAAGATCAGGCTCAAATGCAACACCATCTGATGCGTTTGTAATCGAAAAGATTCGCAGATCAGAAAGTCTATTTATAAAACCACACCCATTGAAACCAACGAATATGTTACATAACACCGCAATGGCGGTCTGACCCCAAACGACTTCAATAGCTCATACATAGGTTTCTGAAGATCTTATACAGGTTGGAGTCCGACCGATTCGTCGGCGCGAGCAACTAAAGCCCGGAGCCCCAGTTCGTAACTTCCCTGAACCCAGCCTAATATAGATCCCTTGCTGAGCAGCGAAGCACCCGAGAAGCACTATAAGCAACGCGAGGAATGGCAAACAGTCCTTGATCACTTCGTCGAGCGGCAATTCACCACCCAATAAATACGAAGCCTATGAGGCCGCCCCTCAATTAATTACAGTTTCGCGTCTCGCCCACGTCCCCAAAGGTTGTGTCAGTCAGTTTCTTGGTGTGGAGGCAGACCTGTCAGTACAAAGCGGCGGCCGCAGTGACAAGCCGGTAGGCTGAAAAACAACGACCCGCCGCACTACCAACCCTCAAACTGCGAACGAACCTTGAACAGTTCGTTGTCGTTGCGAATCCCGAGCTTTCTATAGGCAGAATGCTTTTGGGTGCTGATGGTCTTGACGCTGCGCGTGAATTTCTGAGCGATTTGCGTCACCGACAAGCCATCCAGGCAACAGCGCAATACTTCCCGCTCACGAACGGACAGTTCGCTGGAGGTGATCAACGTGTTCAATCCCAAAGGGTTCGCCAGATCTTCCTGGCTCTCCTGGGCCATTGACACCTGATTTTCCCGCAGTTCGTTTTCCATCATGGGATGCAGGTAGTCACGCCCGCTGGCGACACGGCGAATCGCTATCAGCAACTGTTCCTTCGCCGTTTCCTTGCCCAGGAAACCCTTGGCACCGCAGCGCATCGCCATGGCCACAGTAGCCGGGGCATGCAATGCGGAAATCACCAGAAGGCTCACCTTGGGAAACTTGATCCGCAAGCCGCGAATCAGGTTCAGTCCGTCCACTTCGCCCGGCCCCAGGGAATAGTCCATGAGGACCACATCCACCTCCTGTTGATTCAATGCGTCGATCAACTTCTGGCTCTGGGTAAAATACCCGAGCACAGTGATATCCCGCTCTTGCCTGACATTCTCGGCGATGCCTTGCAGAATGAGCGCATGGTCATCCAGCACCATCAGGCGAATGGGACGAAACAATGAAACCATGAAAAATTCCTTAGCCTCAGGACAACCAGAATGGCTACTCATTACTTGAGCACAAGCCCACACGCTTCCCAGGGTTATTATGACTAAAACAAGCAGAGTCAAGAATACAGAGAACCTGCGCCCAAATAAAATAGGAATATTCCTAAATTTTTAGAGATTCAGATTAATCCCATGGCGCGGCCAGTGCGGGTATCGGAACGGTAATTCTCCGTTGAGAAATCAACCTGCTTTCAACTCGAAAAAATCCCACCCTGTAAAAAAACATCATCAACATCCATAACAAGAGCCAACCCTGGCGCTTTCAACAAAGTTTCAATATTTACAGTTGTTATATTCAGATACTTCAAGGCAATTGACGCACAACTCCCTATTAACTTAATTTTGCTCCAACCTGGAAGTATTTAACAGGCACCATGTTCTTTGGAGGCATACTATGAACTTAAGTAAAATAGTGCGAAATTCGGGCATACTGGCGGTACTAGGCATCAGCTGTACGGCAGTGTCAGCCCCTGCAGAAAACGAGTACTTTACAGCTTCTATCAGCAAAGAGGGAAAAGTACTCAGTCAGTCGTCGGAATGGATTGATAGCGTGAAATACTTCCCTCAAAAGGATTGGTTTTCAAACTATGAAATTAATTTCAAGCCCGACACCTACAAACAAGCACCGGCTTTTTGCTCTGCATCCACGACTGACAGCGAGGGCGAAGATGACTTGCTCTATGGGGTAGCGAAGCTGGGTGCAGCACCACGGCAGGATCGCGTCACGGTCATCACATCGTACATGGGCAAAGCAGGCCGTTCAGGTGATACCTCTCAGAGCTTCATGCTGATCTGCTTTAAATAAAACCTGAATGACAGGAAG
The DNA here is from genome assembly GCF_020295325.1 of Pseudomonas sp. Y24-6. Classification (NCBI taxonomy): domain Bacteria; kingdom Pseudomonadati; phylum Pseudomonadota; class Gammaproteobacteria; order Pseudomonadales; family Pseudomonadaceae; genus Pseudomonas; species Pseudomonas sp. Y24-6. The sequence goes on from NZ_JACBXG010000006.1 coordinate 225,060, forward strand.
AATGACTTTCGCCCTGTCATTCGTGCAAGCCAACCTGCAGACCGCGTCCGCCAATCGAAGACCTTAATCGCACTCAGGGGAAAACCCCAAAGCGGAACAAAGGGCCGGTATCAACAACACCGGTTTGCCGGCCATCGCGAATCACCCACTCTCGACGCATGACAAACAGTCGACTGTTTCTCGCAGGCGTTCGATAGCCGCGGCAATGCCCTGCGTGCCCCCTGCCTCTGCTGCCAGGCTCTCTACCTCGCGCGCGGCAGCGACCACATCGGTAACCCCGAGCATCATGGCGGCCCCGGATATACGATGGGCCATGCGGGCTACCTGAAGCCAGTCACTGGCGCCAAGGGCCTGGAACATACATTCAAGGTCCACACAGGAGGTCAAAGTAAATGCCTGTTGTAAATCAACTTCAACGCCAGGGGGCTCGTCTGCATCGACCGTCGCCAGAGGCGGGACATCACACCACAGGTCAATGATTTGCCCCAGCTGTTCGAGTCTCAATGGCTTGGCCAGTACGCCATCCATACCAGCCTCGAAACAAACACTCGTGTGCTCGGGGCCGACCAGCGCCGAGATCGCAATGATCGGCACACGCTCCAGGGTCTCGACCTCTCGTCGACGAACACTCGCGGCGAATGCGTAGCCATCGATGTCTGGCAAATTGCAGTCCAACAGGATGATGTCGAACTTCGAATGGGCATGCAGGCTCAGGCCCAGCCCCCCGGTTTCTGCCTGTGTGACGCTGTGTCCCAGTGCATGCAGCTGGCGCTTGATGACAAACTGGTTTTCCGGATGATCCTCTACCACCAGCACACTTAGCGCACGCCGCCTGCCCGTCGACAACACAGGGGGATGCCCATCGTGCATCGGGTTGTTCAAAGGCGGGACCAAGGGCGCACTCAACAACACCTCTACCTGGGTACCACGGCCGAACTGACTCTCCAGTCGAATGGAGCCACCCATCAACTTCAGCAGGCTGGCGCAGATCGTCAGCCCCAAACCGGAACCGCCAAACTTGCGCGCGATGGATTCATCCACTTGTGAAAACGCCTGGAACAATCGCAACTGCTGGCGCCTGGAGATACCTATCCCGGTGTCCGACACCACAACACGCAGCCGACCGGTAGTAGGGACAAGCGGGTCAACAGTCACTTCAGCCTCGACCCTGACCAGCCCGGCCTCGGTAAACTTGATCGCATTGGACAACAGGTTGATCAGCACCTGACGTACACGCTGGGCGTCGATGACCAGCCATAGTGGCGAATCCAGCCGCACCGACATGTTCAACCGCAGACGTTTTTCCTCGGCCCGCGATTCGACGATACTCAACGCGTCCTGAATCAGCGCCTGCAAATCCGTCGGCAGACAGCGCAACTCCAGCTTGTCGGCTTCGAGCTTGGAAAAGTCCAGCACATCGTCCAGCAACCCCAGCAGGGAATTGGCGCTGGTCACGGCGACCTTGGCCAGCAACGCATCATCAGGCGACAATTTGCTGCGCCCCAATAACTCCACCGACGACAGGACGGCATTCATCGGCGTACGGATTTCATGGCTCATGACCGCAAGGAACATGGCCTTGTCGCGCTCGCTGCGCTCGGCCCGACGTCGAGCCCTGTACGCTCGCAACAACAGGAAAACGAAGGCGAGCAACAAGATTACGGCGAGTGCCAGCTCCCACACGTAGTAATGCAGCATCGTCGACCACGAAGGTAGCTGGTAATGGGTGGTGCTCACCCATTGCGCCAGCATCAGGTCGGTCTCCTTCGCAGTCAGCGAGGCCAGCGACTTGTCGATGATGGAGATCAACAGCTGATCTTCAATGCGGGTACCAATTCTGACCACCGCGAGCATATCCGGAAGAGAGCCCGCCACGTGCAGGGTATCGAAGTAACGTTTCTGCAGGATCGGAATCAGTGCCGCTTCAATATCGACCGCCGCATATGCGTCGCCCAAGGCGACCTTCTCCAGCGCTTGCGCAGGGCTATTGACCACTACCAGTTCGATGTCGGGGTAACGCGCGCGCAAGCTTTGTTCGTAGCCGCCCCCGCCCTTGACGGCAACCCGTTTACCGCTGAGTTGGCGCGGATCAAAAATAACCGGTGAACTCGCCTGGGTGACGATCAGGGTCGAGCCGACGAAGTACGGTTCGCTGTAGGCGATCCGTTGCCGAATATTCGGAGACGCCAGCCATTCGGAAACAGCCGGGAGCAGATCGACATGTCCTTCGAACAGCGCCTCGGTAGCACTCGTCCAGCCTACCGGCGGGGCCAGGCGAAACTGCAGCCCGGACACTCTGGCGACCGCCTTCACGTACTCGGCGCTGAGCCCCTTGTAGACCCCGTCCCCGATGTATTCGATGGGGCGCCAATCGGGGTCGATACCGATGTTCAACACCGGATGCGCAGCTATCCAGGCCAGCTCCTGCTCTGTAAACAAGTCGCTGGACTGGCCCCAGGCCCCCTCTTGGAAACCGGCAATCGTCAACAGCAGTGTACGCAGGAAAGCACGCAATATTCCCTTGCTGTACGCCTGCTCATAACGAGCCCCTGCCCCCTCAAGATAGCGCCGCACACCGGTCACACCTGACCACTTCATCCCTCATTCCCTGTCATGAAGACTCAACCCACCGCAGCCAGTAGGGACGCCGGGGGGAAATCATTGTAAGCCCCTTTAATTCGGATACTTCATGAAATATGTTTACGAAATTGTAATGAGTCACCGTTTGAACTAACGCCGCCAGCGCAATGGCAAACAGCTCCAACTCGCGTGAACAGTTATCTATTGATTTCACCCACACCCGCGTCAAGGCTGGGACAACGGCATACCCTTGGCCCCGGCGTAAAACACAATCAGCACTGCGGGCGAGTCGCGCGTCAGCCCACGATGCAACGCCCCCACCATCTCCGGCAACACCTGCCCTGCGCTGAGGGTCTTTTTCTCACCGCTGTCCTTTTTTTCGACGGTGAGTTCTCCGGACAAGACGTAGGCTGCATTCGGCATTGGATGTGTATGCCAAGGCAATGCCGTGTGTGCCGGGATGGTAATTTTAACCACCGTCAACTCGGGCGATCCGCTCGGGTAATCTACATAAGGCAGGCCATCCCAAGATGTACTACCACGAAGTAGCGTCTCTGTTTCAACGGTGGATTGATTGTGTGCACTTACCGAGCCTGCCAACAACGGCAGGCTGACGCCGCAGACAAATAGAATTTTTTTTATAAAAGCATCAAACAATGGCTTCATTCTCTAACGGAAGAATCAGGGACTGATGACACATCTTGTTGTTAATCATCGCTATTTGATGAACTACTTGAAATAGTCAGTCTTCGTCCCGCGCAGGCTCACCCTTACAAGACTCTTCCTATGTATGCGACCTGGAAGAACAGGGATATAGGAATACTCCCATATATGACGCCACCTGGCCGCCAGCCAGGCGCCGGGGCTTGCTGCTACGGCGTGGCCAGGCACTTTTATTACGAAGCAGGGACTTCCTGGCACCACGCACTACTCAATGCCGCCGTGAGGCTCGGCGGCATCGGCCCAATGAGCATACCGGTGTGAAAGCGCCAGCCCGTGACCCGCAGTTTAAAGAGCCAGTTCGGACTCGTCCCATATACCCGCGCTACACATCCCGTAACGTATAGCGACGCCCCGGGGTTGTGCCAACAACAAACGCAGGCAGCCGATGCCCGCTGCCAAATCCGCAACGTCGACAGGCACAGAATCAACTCCTAATACTCATAAGGTCAATCGATGATCCACAGAACACCCTTTTGCCTGCTGCGCAAACTGCCCATGGTCATGGCCATGGGCGTTACCGCCATCATTGCCCAGCCAGTCAACGCTCACGGCTACATCGAAAGCCCGAAATCGCGGGCCTTCATGTGCCAGGAACATCAAGGCGCGCTGAACAGGGACTGCGGCAGCGTGCAGTACGAACCGCAAAGCATTGAATTCCCTGGTCGTCCCGGCGGCAGCATCCGCCATTTCCAGGGGAGGGCCGAGCCTGCGCCGGAGATTTCAATCAATGCGGCCCAGCTGATGGCACCATCGCGGCTGGCGGTATGGACGTCTTCTCGCCACTGAACGAGCAGACGGCGACCCGCTGGAAAAAAACCCTTATAAAGCCAGGACTCAACACCTTCACCTGGCATTACAACGCCAGCCATGCCACCGCCTATTGGCAATTTTACATCACAAATAAAGACTGGAATCCGAACCGGCCGCTTAGCCGAGAATCATTCGAACTCAAGCCACTGCTCGACGAAAAATGGAACAACACCGTACCGGTTCCAGCCGAGGGCACCACTCCGCACAAGGTCTACATCCCGGCCGACCACGGCGGGTACCATGTCATATTGGCCACCTGGAAAGCGGCGGATACCGACGCCACCTTCTACCAGGTCATCGACCTCGATATTGACAACGGAAAGGCACCGCCCTCGGATTGGCAACACATCGGAACCGTGCAACCTCAGGCCCTGAAAATCGGCGACGAGGTATTCACCCGTGCGTTTGTCGAAGGCAGCGAACTGCAAGCACGACAGGTCGGCCTGAAAATTACCTCGGCCGAAGAGTCCCGCGCCGATGTGTGGCCCTACCTGCTGGCGAAAAAGGTCAACGCGACCAACCCGGGCTTCCTGATGGGCGAACTCAATGTCGAAAACCAGGTAGTGCCGAACTTCGGCATGAACGGCTTCTTCGTCAAGAAAGGCAGTGACATCACCAGCGTCCTGGTCAAGCAGGTACTGGCAGAACAGCCAGGTGAGCTGAAAGTCGACGCCATGCGCCAAAATTACACACTGAAAAACGGCAAGGTCGACCTGCACTTCAATGCGATCGCCAGGGGCGTCGACTACACCATCAAGGCCACGGTATTCAACGCCAAGGGTGAAAGCATCGCGCACCAGCAGGCTGAAGCCGGTAACAACACGCCGCAGTTTTCGATCACCCTCGAGGACATCATGGTCGGCAAGTTCGACCTGGTGATCATCGCCACCCCGAAGAAGGGAGCCCAGTTGCAACACACCGTCAGCTTCACTGTGCAGCAGGAAAGCGACGCCCAGTATGACCATGTCTTCCCTGCGAGCTTGAAGAGCTACGTCTCCGGCACCCGGGTGCTGCAGCCCAAGGACGGTAAAATCTACGAGTGCAAGCCGTTCCCGAACAGTGGCCACTGCATCCAGTGGAGCCCCAGTGCAACTTCTTTTGAGCCGGGCAACGGCGCAAACTGGCAGGCGGCCTGGTCGCGCAGGTAATCGGTGCTTTCAGCACCCGTGCGTGACGCGCAAGCGTCACGCCCCCCCGGTAAGAGCACTCTCAGCCAAACACACAGGACTGATGAGATACGTAGACCCGGCCACCTTCACGCATCACCAGAGCGAAGGTTTCATAAAAGCAGCTCTTTTGCTCCAGCGCCTGGCTGTGCACCTCACCAATGACCACAATCAGCGCATTGTCCCCAAAGGGCAGCACATTGCTGGTATGCACGTGATGATCGAGCTGGCTGCGCCACGCACTGCCCTGAACGATCTCATTGGCCCCCTTGAAGAGCTCACTGTTGGAAAAACACACCGACTCGTCACCGTATAATCCAGCCAGTCTTTCCGGCGAGCAGATGACCTCACCATAAAATGCCTTGACGAATGGCACGACCAACGCCTGTAGGTCTATTTTCATTGTCACTCACTTCCCTTTGTTTATCGGCCCTTCTGCCAGCAGCGCAGCCATCTTGTTTAGCGCGCGCGAGCATCAACACCCATAGGAAAACTCCCAATTAAAACCATAAATAAAGGGAGCTTGAGCTCATGCCCCCCCTGGCGCGACCCCGGCTAAAAACCAGGATTACATTTTCAGACTTCTCCTGAATTTTCCTACGTGTAACAAGGGTAGGATCCTCGGGTCTTTGACCAGACGCTCCTTGGCACGCCACAGGATGTCTGTCCTGCCTTCGCCCCAAACCTCGAGCACACCCCGAACATGACTCTGCGCGTAGTGATAGCCGACGACCACCCAATCACCCTGATGGGCGTGCGCGCCGTACTGAAAAGCCAAAGCGCACTCAAGATTGTCGGCGAGGCGCAAAGCGTGGAAACGTTGCTTGACCTGCTGCACCAGCAGCCCTGCGAGCTGTTGGTCACTGACCTGAACATGCCTTGCGACCGCCAGATGGATGGGCTGCGGCTGATCCAGAGACTGCGCAGGTACTACCCCGACATGGCAATAGTCGTGGTCACCATGCTCGACAACCCGACATTGACCGCGCAATTGCTGAAAATGAATATCAGCGGCCTGGTGAGCAAGCGCGGGTTGCTCAATGACTTGCCAAAAGCCATCAACCACCGTGGCGAGCAACCATTCATGTCGCCCTCGATCCAGCAACTACTCAGCGTTAGCCACGACAGCTCGCAACAACTGCATAAACTGACCGCCCGGGAGGTTGAAGTGCTGCGCCTGATCGGTTCGGGGCTCAGCGTCAGCATGATTGCCCAGCACCTGTGTCGCAGCAAACAGACCATCAGCACCCAGAAAATCAGTGCCATGCGCAAGCTTGGCGTGGACACGGCTGCTGCTCTGTTCACCCACATCAAGGCCTGCGGCCTGGCATGAGACGCACCCGTCACTCACAGATCCCGGTTATTCAATGCTCGCTTTAACTCCCGCTTTCCATTACCGCATGGGGCGCCGGCTGCTGCGCCTGTTGTCCGCTATGTGCCTGCTTTCAGGAATGGGGGCTTGGTGCCCGGTCCAAGCCTGCGATGAACTGCCCGTCAGTGCTCCAGCTCCGATCCATTCGCCCTGGGCCCTGGTATCGGACCAGGCCTGGGCTATCGCGCTGGTGATTCTGGTGATCTTCCTGTCGTCGCTATACTGGAACTGGCGCCTGCAGATTCAGGTTCGCCAGCGCAAATCGGCGCAGGCTGAACTGCAGGACAAACTGGCCTTTCAATTTTCACTGATCAACAGCCTGCCGACCCCCTTATACGTGTGCGACTTGCAGGGCCGCCTCAACACTTGCAACCGCGCCTACGAAGAATTGTTCTGCACCGCACTGGAAAATATTCGAGGCCAATTGCCGACCGAGCAGGACTGCCTGCCGAGTATTTTTTCCCAAAACCTGCAGCACGCGCACCGGCGCCTGTTAAGGGCCCACCAACCGCACTTTGTCGACACCAGTCTTGAGCTCAACGGAGTACTACGCCAGCTCTACCAATGGCTGGTGCCCTTTTACAATGCCCGGGGTGAACTGGAGGGCCTGCTCGGCGGGTGGCTGGATATTTCCGAGCGCAAGCAGCTTGAACTCAAGCTGCGTGAGTCCAAGCAGATCGCCCAGAAAGCCAGCGCGGCGAAGAGCGAGTTTCTCGCCACCATGAGCCATGAGTTGCGTACCCCGTTGAACGCCTTGGTCGGCTTGCTGGAGCTGGAGGCCAGCGCCGAGCCAACTCCTTCGATGAACCTGCGTGTCGCCCAGCAATCGGCGATGTCGATGATCGACCTGATTGGTAATATCCTTGATCTCGACAAGATCGAAAGCGGCCTGATGCAACTAACCCCGGCGCCGACTGCGTTGCAACCGCTGCTCAGCAGCAGCCTGCGCCTGTTCGCTGCCCAGGCTCATGAAAAACATCTGGAGCTGAGTCTCGACTATTGCGCGGCCCCGCAACGGATGCATCACCTGGATGCCCTGCGCCTGCAACAGATCGTGCATAACCTGATCAGCAACGCGCTGAAATTCACCCACAGCGGCGCTATCCGTATCTGGGTGCAGGAAAGCGATACAGGGCCCGACACCAGCCTGCTCAAACTAACGGTCAGCGACAGTGGCATCGGCATTCCACAAGAACAGCAGGCCGAAATTTTCGAGCCCTATCGCCAGGCCCACGCCAGCATCGCGCACCTCTACGGCGGATCAGGACTGGGCCTGAGCATATGCCATCAACTGGTCCAGCTCATGGGAGGCCGGATCTGGCTCGACAGCCAGCCCGGACAGGGCTGCGCTGTCAGTCTCGAGTTGCCACTGACCTGGCAGGCCGTCAGCCCACCGAGCGCCAAGCGCCGGGCGCCCACTGCGCAGGCGAGCCGCGCGCTGCACGTGCTGGTGGTCGACGATGTCTCGACCAACGGCCTGGTCATGGCCTTGCAGCTGGAGCGCCTGGGCCATCAGGCCGCCCATGTGTGCAGCGGCGCCGAGGCACTGCTGGCCTTGCAGCTCGAGTCGTATGACGTGCTGATCAGTGATTGCAACATGCCCGACATGGACGGCTACGAGCTGACCCGCACGGTGCGCACCGCAGAAAAAAACCGCCAGGCCTGGCCCCTCTCGATCATCGGCTACACCGCCAGCGCCCTGACCAACGAAGCGACGCGCTGCCTGGAAGCAGGGATGAACCAGTTAATGATCAAGCCGGTCACCCTGGAGCGCCTGCAGGAGGTGCTCAGCACCCATCACTTCGCCCCTGCGCCGACACCCTGCGAGGAACCCATCTGCAGCTTGAATCTGCAGCACCTGGAGACCTTCGCCGACACCCCCGAGCTGCGCCGGCGCGTACTGCTGGAACTGCGCAACAACCTGGGTGAGGAGATTGCGCAACTGTGCCGGCTCCCGGCGACTACACAGGCCGTCGACGACCTCGTGCATCGCCTCAACGGCGTCGCCTGCCTGATCGATGCCGAGGACCTGGCCCGGGCCTGCCATGCGCTCAAACAGCTGGCTGAAGGTGATCCTTCAGGCATTGCCAACGGCCTGCTGGCACTGCGCCAGAGCTTGGCAACGCTGCACGACGACGTCCAGCAGGCACTTGAAACAGTGGCGTGATCTTCACGCTGGCGGACGGGATAGGCGTCCGCCGCACTCTCGTACTCCTCCCATACCCGCCCCCGCACACCCGCCTTAGTCTGTCGATGCTTTCTGAGGTGGCCCGGTGGCAGGTATCGACAAAGGTTACTGGCGTATCGGGCCCCCCCCTCAGGAGGCATGAACCCCATGATTATTCATCTGATTTAAGGTCGAGAGATGATCCGCAATAAGCAATCGCGTCTGTTCCGCAAACTGCCATTGGTTGCCGCCATCGGCATGGCGTCCCTGGCTTCCATGGCCGTCCAGCAAGCCAGTGCTCACGGCTACATCGAAAGCCCGAAATCCCGTGCATACATGTGCCGCACCAATGTGAACAATGACTGCGGCAGCGTGACGTACGAGCCACAGAGTGTTGAATACACCGTCACCGGCCGCAGCGACTATAACGGCATTGCCTGCACGGGCCCCTTTACCGAATGTGGCCCGGCAGACGGCAAGATCGCCAGCGGCGGCATGAGCCAATTCGGCGAATTAGATATCCAGACGGCTACTCGCTGGGGAAAAAGCGACATCAAGCCCGGCCTGAACACGTTCACCTGGCATTACAGCGCTCGCCACCCGATCGACTATCAAGAGTTCTACATCACCAAAAAAGATTGGAATCCGAACGAGCCCCTGACTCGCGATTCGTTTGAACTGGTACCACTGCTTCACGTCAATGGCGGCAAACAGATGGCCGAGGTGCGTACCTCCCACGAAGTCAATATTCCTGCTGATCACACCGGCTACCACGTAGTGCTGGCCACTTGGAGAGTCGGCGATACCGATGCCACCTTCTACCAAACCATCGACGTCAACATCGACGGTGAGGAAGTGGCCCCTTCCCCTTGGGACAACCTCGGCGTGGTGCAGCCACAAGCGCTGGAAATCGGCGATAAAGTCACCACCCGCCTGTTCGGTGCCAGCGGCGAAATGACAGACAAGAAAGTCAGCCTGACCATTGCCTCGGACGAACAAGCCAAAGCCGATATCTGGCCACACATGCTGGCGGAAAAAGTCAATGCGGCCAACCTGGGCTTCCTGATGGGTGAGCTCAACACTGATGGCGAAGTGGTACCGAACTTCGGCAAGAACAGCGTCTTCGTCAAGAAAGGCAGCGACATCACTGGCTTCCAGCTGGAAAAGGAACTGGTCAACCAGCCGATCGAACTGAACATCACCGGTATGCAGCCGAGCTACACCTTGAAGGAAGGCGCAGTCGACCTGCACTTCAACGCGATTGCCAAGGGCAGTGATTTCACCATCAAGGCCACGGTGTTCAACGCCAAGCATGAAAGCGTTGCACACAAGCAAGCCGCCGCCGGCGATAACACCCCGCACTTCTCGCTCAACCTGAAGGACATCGAGGCCGGCAAGTTCGACCTGGTAGTCGAAGCGGCACCGAAGAAAGGCGCGACCAAACAGGAAACCGTTTCTTTCACCGTGCAGGCTGAAAGCGATGGCTCGTATGACTTCGTCTTCCCTGAAGGCCTGAAGGAATACAAGGCTGGCACCACCGTGCTGCAGCCGAAGGATGGCAATACCTACGAATGCAAGATCTTCCCTTACAGCGGCTTCTGCTCCCAGTGGGGCGCAAACGCCACCGGTTTTGAACCAGGCGTCGGTTCCAACTGGCAAGACGCCTGGATCCGCAAGTAAGCGATCCCGGAGTTGAACCAGGCGTGGCGCGCAAGCGCCACGCTTTCCGTCTTGTCCTGCCTATTTCTGAAGTAAAACCACCCATGCGCTCAATCGCTTATTCAACCCCACGCGTGCTGCTGCACTGGATTTTCGCCCTGGTGATTATCTGGGCCACGGTCAGTGGTTTCGGCAACGCGATGCTCGACCTGCCCGACGCCCTAAGCGACGGCATCAATTTCATCAACGTATCGCTGACTGCGGTGCTGATTCCGCTGTTTGCGCTGCGGATCTATTTCACCCTGGCCCACCCCTTGGCGCATGCGCCAGACGAGGGCAATCAAGTGCTGGTCAAAGCCGGCCACCTGGGCCTGTACGTCATGACTGCGCTGGTGCTGGTCACCGGGGTACTGATGATGGAACGCCCGATCAACGTGTTTTCCCTGGCGCTCATTCCCCAGCCTTTGGCAGAACCGCTGCTGACTGGCTTTTTCAACACCGTGCACAAGGCCTGCTGCGTAGTCCTGGCCCTGCTGGTGGTCGGCCACATCGGCGCCGTGGCGGTGCATCACTGCAATGGGCACAAGCTGCTGCAGCGCATGTCGCTGCGCCGGGCATGACCCCCCGTGCGGGCGCCTGCCGCCCATGGAGCCGCCGTGAAAGACCTTGATGCACGCATGGCCCACTGGCTGAAAACGGCTGCCGTGGATACCTGGCTGGGCGTTGCCGCGTGTCTGCTGCTATGTGCCTGGTTGAGTTGGCTGGGCCATGGCAGCTGGCTGCTGAGCAACGCCGCGCCTACCAGTGACGCCAACCACCAGGCCAGCGCCCCGCCGGTCGCCACGGCGCCGCTGAACAGCGGTGCGATCGCCCGGCTGTTCGGCGCGGTGCCCGCCGCCGAAACGCTGAACACCCCACGCGTGCCGCTGGACCTGCTGGGCAGCCTGCTTGAAAGCGATGCGCAGCTGTCCAGGGCGCTGATCGGTAGCCCCCAGGGCAGCCGTTTCTACCAAATCGGCCAGCCCCTGCCGGGCGGCGGCAGCTTGCGCCGGATCGGTGCAACGCAGGTGGTGATCCTGCGCAACGGCGTGGAGCAGACGCTGACACTGGCAACGGCGAAGACCTCGCTACTAACCCCTTCAGCGCCTGCCGGTACGACCGTCGCCGCCGCGCCGGCCGGGTCCCTCATTCAACCGTCCCTGTGAAGCCAAAAATCATGAACCTAGCGTTACTGGCCGCGTCCCTGCTGACACTCGGCACCGTGTTCTCCCCCGTGCAGGCCGCCGACAAGCCCCCTGCGGCGCAACAATGGACCCTGAACATGAAGGATGCCGAACTGCGCGACCTGGTCAACGAGGTCGGCCTGATCACCGGCAAGACCATGGTCCTGGACCCGCGCCTGAACGGCAAGGTCACGGTGCAATCGACGACCGCTATGGACCAGCAAGGCATTTATTCACTGTTCCTTTCCGCGTTACGCAGCCAGGGCTTCGCCGCCATGGACCAGGGCGACCGGGTACTGATCCTGCCGGTGGCCGAAGCCAAGACCAAGGCCAGTGCCAGCCGCAGCGCCAGCAGTGAAGAAATCGTCACCCAGGTGGTCGAACTGCACCATGCCGCTGCCAACGAAGTGGCCGTGGCGCTGCGCCCGCTGGTGGCCACCGACGCCTACCTGGCACCGTCGACCACCGCCAACGCCCTGGTGATTTCCGACAGCGCCAACAACGTCAAACGCCTGCGCGAAGTCATCGGCGAGCTCGATTCCCCCGGCAACAAGGCCTTCAGCACCCTGCAGCTGCGCCATGCCTGGGCCGCCGATGTGGCCAAGACCCTGACCGACAGCCTGAACCAGGGCGGTGGCGCCCAGCAAAGCGCCAAGGCCATCGGCGACAGCCGCAGCAACCAGTTGATCCTGGTCGGCTCGGCCCCGGTGCGCCAACAGATGCAGCGCCTGGCACAGGTGCTGGATGTGCCGAAAAACGCCGGCGACAACACCCGCGTGCGCCGTCTTAACCACAGCGACGCCAAGGAACTGGAAACCCTGCTCGGCGGCATCGGCAAACGCCTGGAGTCGGCTAATGGAAGCGACGGTGGGAGCAGCAGTGGCAGATCCAGTCAGAAGCAGAACGCGCCGATCCTGATCAGCGCCGATGAAAGTCAGAACGCATTGGTGCTAATGGCCTCGCCGGCCCAACTGGCGATGTTCGACAGCGTGATCGACGAACTCGACCAACCCCGGGCCCAGGTGCTGGTCGAGGCGGCCATCGTCGAAGTCAGCGGCGATATCAACGAAGCCCTGGGCGTGCAATGGGCCGGCAGTGGCGCACACTTCGGCGGTGCGGCCAACTTCAGCGGCACCGGTCTGGCCATCGGCACGCTGCTGGGCAGTTTGAAGGACGGCAAGCCCCCTACACTGCCGGATGGCGCGATCATCGGCCTGGGCAGCAGTCATTTCGGCGCCCTGATCAACGCCTTGTCCAGCGATTCTAACAACAACCTGCTGTCGACCCCCAGCCTGTTGACCCTGGATAACCAGGAAGCGGAGATCCTGGTCGGCCAGAACGTGCCCTTCCAGACCGGCTCCTACACCACCAGCACCGATGGCGCGAGCAACCCGTTCACCACCGTGGAACGCAAGGATGTCGGGATCACCCTCAAGGTCACCCCGCACATCAACGAAGGCAACTCCCTGCGCCTGAAGGTCGAGCAGGAAAGCTCGGAGCTGGCCGCGGCGCCCGCGGGCATCAGCACCAGCGATATCATCACCAACAAGCGCTCGGTCAAGACCACCATCCTGGCCAATGACGGGCAGATCATCGTGCTCGGCGGGTTGATCAAGGACAACGTCAAGGTGCAGGTCAGCAAGGTGCCAGTGCTCGGCAGCATTCCCTGGATCGGCAAGCTGTTTTCCAGCACCAAGGAGGTCAATGAAAAGACCAACCTGATGGTGTTCCTGCGCCCGACCCTGCTGCGCAGCCAGGCCAGTGCCGAGGCCTTGAGTTCGCGCAAATACCGCAGCCTGCGTGACCTGCGCAGCCCCGACGGCAAGACCCGCGCCTTGCTGCCGGACAGCCCACACCAGTTGTTTGACGCCGAAGCGATTGACCCTGCGGAGGCGTTCGATATGCGTGCTCCGGCCAGGTTGCAGCGCCCATGACGGCGCCGGCGATGTCGCGCCTGAGTTTTGCCTACGCACGTCGCCACGGCGTGCTGCTGGAGCCCGGCGAGCAGGGCGCGCGCCTGTATTGCCGGGCCGACACGCCGCTGGCGATTATCGCCGAAGTGCGCCGCTATCATGGCGCCGCGCTGCTCAGCCAGGTGCTGGACGACGATGCCTTCGCCCTGCAGATGGCCGCGCACTACCGCGACGGCCAGGACGGTGCACAACAGGTGGCCGAAGGCCTGGGCGAGCAGTTCATCGAGGAGTTCGACCTGGCCAGCCTGGCCGAGCAGTTACCCCGCACCACCGACCTGATGGAGCAGGAGGACGACGCGCCGATTATCCGCCTGATCAATGCGATCCTCAGCGAAGCGGTGAAAAACAAAGCATCGGACGTGCACCTGGAAGCCTTCGAAGAACACCTGTCGGTGCGCCTGCGGGTCGACGGCCTGCTGCGCGAAGTGCTCAGGCCACGGCGTGAACTGGCCACCCTGCTGGTGTCGCGGATCAAGGTCATGGCCAAGCTCGACATCGCCGAAAAACGCGTTCCGCAAGACGGCCGCATTGCCCTGCGCATTGCCGGCCACGAAGTCGACGTGCGCGTCTCGACCCTGCCCTCCAGCCACGGCGAACGGGTGGTCATGCGCCTGCTCGACAAACAGGCCGGGCGCCTGGACCTGAGCCGCCTGGGGATGAACGCCGAGGTGCGCCAGCGCCTGGAACAGGCCCTGCACAAACCCCACGGCATCCTGCTGGTCACCGGCCCCACCGGCTCCGGCAAGACCACTACGCTGTACGCCGGGCTCGCCAGCCTCAACAGCCCGCAGCGCAACATCCTGACCATCGAGGACCCGGTGGAGTATCACCTCACCGGCATCGGCCAGACCCAGGTCAATGCCAAGGCCGAAATGACCTTTGCCCGTGGCTTGCGGGCGATTCTGCGCCAGGACCCGGACGTGGTGATGGTCGGCGAGATCCGCGACCGCGAGACCGCCGAAATTGCCGTGCAGGCCTCCCTGACCGGGCACCTGGTGCTCTCGACCCTGCACACCAACAGCGCCGTCGGCGCCGTCACGCGCCTGGCGGACATGGGCGTCGAACGCTTCCTGCTCTGCACCTCACTGCTGGGGGTGTTGGCCCAGCGCCTGGTGCGCCTGCTGTGCGCCGACTGCAAGCGCAGTGCGCCGGCCGATGCCGCAGCCTGCGAGCGCCTCGGCGTGAGCCCGGCAAACGCCCCGCTGCTGTACCAGCCACAAGGCTGCAGCGCTTGCCAACAGAGCGGCTATCGCGGGCGCCAGGGCATCTACGAGCTAGTGTTGCTCGACGACAGCCTGCGCCAGTTGATCCATGCCGGCGCCGGCGAGCACGAGCTGCTGGCCCAGGCCCGGCAGCACAGCCCGAGCCTGTTCGGCGATGGCTGCGCCGTGGTGTTGCAAGGCCTGACCAGCCTCGAAGAACTGCTGCGCGTGACCCAGGAGGACTGAACATGGCCGCCTACGAATACCTGGCCATGTGCAGCGCCGGTCGAAAATCCAGCGGTGTGATCGAGGCCGACAGCGAACGCCAGGTGCGCCAGCTGTTGCGCGAGCGTCAGTTGGTGCCCCTCAAAATCACCGCCACCCAGCGACAGCGCGTGCGCGGCGAAGGCCCGGCGCGCCCCTCGGGTGGCGGCCTGAACAGCGCCGAGCTGGCGCTGTTGACCCGGCAACTGGCGACCCTGGTGCAGGCGGCGCTGCCGCTGGAAGAAACCCTGGCGGCAGTGGCGGCGCAGTGCGAAAAACAACGGATCAAAAGCATGCTGTTGGCGGTACGGGCGCGGGTGCTCGAAGGCTACAGCCTGGCCAGCGCCCTGGGCGGCTACCCCAAAGCCTTCCCACAGCTGTACCGCGCCACGGTCGCCGCCGGCGAGCGCTCCGGGCACCTGGGCCAGGTGCTGCTCAAACTGGCGGACTACACCGAGGCGCGCCAGGCCGCGCGCCAGCAGATCCAACTGGCGATGCTCTACCCGAGCATCCTGATGGTCGCCGCCTTCAGCATCGTCGGCTTCCTGCTCGGGTTTGTAGTCCCGGACGTGGTGCAAGTGTTTATCGACAGCGGCCAAACGCTGCCGCTGCTGACCCGTGGCCTGATCGCCAGCAGCGCCCTGCTGCGCGACTTCGGCCTGCCGGTGCTGGTGCTGGTGGGTGTGCTGGTGCTCAGCGTGCGGATGGCCCTGCGCCAGCCGCGCCACCGCCAGCGCTGGCACGCCACGCTGCTGCAATTGCCGCTGATCGGACGCCTGCTAAGGGCCAGCGATTGCACGCGTTTTGTCAGCACCCTGGCGATTCTCGGGCGCAGCGGCGTGCCCTTGGTGGACGCCCTGGAAATCGCCTGCGAAGTGGTGGCCAACGAGAAAATTCGTACAGGTCTTAAAGACATCGCTCGCGGGGTCCGCGAAGGTGTGAGCCTCACGCGGGCGCTGGAACTCAACGGCAGTTTTCCACCGATGATGCTGTACATGATCGCCAGCGGCGAACGCTCCGGCGAGCTGGACAACATGCTCGAACGCGCGGCCCGCCAGCAGGAAGAACAACTGGCCAACCGCATTGCCTTGCTGGTCGGCCTGTTCGAGCCGGCGATGCTGGTGTTCATGGGCGCCTCGGTACTGATCATCGTCCTGGCGATCCTGATGCCGATCCTCAGCCTCAACCAACTGATCACCTGAATCCGGAACACTTGAACGTGCAAAACATCCAGCGACAACGCGGTTTTACCCTGATCGAAATCATGGTGGTGGTGGTCATCCTCGGGGTGCTCGCCGCCCTGGTGGTGCCGCAGATCATGAGCCGCCCCGACCAGGCCAAGGCTACGGCGGCCCAGAGCGACATCAAGGCCATCGCCATGGCCCTGGACATCTACAAGCTCGACAATCACAACTACCCCACCGGCCAGCAGGGCCTGCAGGCATTGGTCAGCAAACCCGACGGCTACCCACCGGCGCGCAACTGGAACCCCGACGGTTACCTCAAGCGCCTGCCGATGGACCCCTGGGGCAATCCGTACCAATACCTGATGCCGGGCAGCTACAACGACAGCTACGACCTGTTTTCCTTTGGCGCCGATGGCCAGAGCGGCGGCGAAGGCCTGAATGCCGACATAGGCAACTGGGAGCGCTAGGCGGTGGGCCCTTCACGCGCCAGGGGTTTCACCCTGCTGGAAGTGTTGCTGGTGATTCTGGTGATTGCCCTGTTCAGCGGCCTGGTCGGCCTGCTCAACCCCGACTCCGGGACGCAACAGGTGCGCCGTGAAGGTGAGCGCCTGCGTGGCCTGCTGCAATTGCTGCGTGAACAAGCGGTGCTGACCAACCGCGAGTATGGGGTGCGCTTCGAGCCCGACGGTTACGCCGTGCAGCGGCTGGAGGAACACGGGCGCTGGGCGCCGAATCAGGAGTTTGCGCGCCAGACCCTGGCGCCGAACCTCAGCCTGCGCCTGGAGACCACCGACCTGCTCGAAACTCCGTATGAGGGCCACGACCTGCCACAGCTGCTGGTGCTGTCCAGCGACGAAACCACGCCTTTCACTCTATGGCTGGAATACCGCGGCCAGCCGCTGCTAAGCCTGTCTAGCGACGGTATCCAGGAGCCGCTCCTTGAACCTGTCGAGTGAACGCGGCTTTACCCTGCTGGAAGTGATGGTGGCGCTGGCGATTTTCGCCACCGCCTCCATCGCCCTCTACAGCGCCGTGCAACATATTACGCGCAACAGTGCCGGGCTGTCGGAACGTACCCAGGCCCTGTGGATCGCCGACAACCGCCTCAACGAACTGCGCGCCGGCATGCTCGCGCGTGGCCAGGAACGCCAGGAACAAAGGGTCGAATTCGGCGGGCGCCAGTGGTGGTTGCTGACCGATAGCGAACCGGCGCCCGACTCGCGCCTGCTCAAAGTCAGCGTGCGGGTTTCCCCCCAGGCCAGCCTGGATGACGCCCGGCAATACAGCCGCGCGCACCTGGTCGGTTTTATCGAGGCACAACCATGACGCAGCGCGGTTTTACCCTGCTCGAGGTGCTGGTGGCCATCGCCATCTTCAGCCTGCTGGGCCTGGCCACCTGGCAGTTGCTCGACCGCGTGTTGCACAGTGACCGGCGTATCGCCAGTCACGAACGACAACTGCGGCATCTGCAGCGGGCCATGACCCTGCTCGAGCGTGACCTGCAACTGGCCAGCCGCCGTGCCCTGAGCGATGACGCCAGCGCCAGCCAGGCGATGATCGGCCAACCCGGCGAACTGCGCCTGGTGCGCGGCGGCTGGCGCAACCCGCTGGACCAGCCGCGCAGCGAGGTGCTGCAGGTGCGCCACCTGTGGCTAGACGAGCAATGGCTGCGCGAAACCCTGCCACTGGATGACGGCAAGCCGGGCGTCGCGCAGCCCCAGCGCCAGGTCTTGCTCGACGGCGTGCGCCTGAGCCGCCTGCGCTACATCGATGGCCACGGCCAACCCCACACCGGCTGGCCGGCGGATGAGCAAAAACTGGGCCTGCCGGGGGCCCTGGAAATCGTGATCGATGCCCCCGGGTTCCCGGATATCCGCCGGGTCATCCTGATGCCTGGCGGTATGCCCGCCAGCGCCAGCCGCTCCGACCCGCCCCATGCGTAATCCCCGCCAGCAGCGCGGCGTCGCCTTGCTCAGTGTGCTGCTGATCACCGCCCTGGTGACGGTCATCGTCAGCCATATGCTCGCCCGCCAGCGCCTGAGCCTGCACAGCAGTGCCAACCTGGTGCAGCACCAGCAACTCTGGCAACTGGCATTGAGTGGCGAAAGCTGGGCCCGTCAGCAAATATTGGCGCAAGCACGCCGCGAGAACGGCTTGCAAGTGGTGCACCCGGGCCAGCCCTGGGCAGCACCGGCACCGGTCATGGACATCGAAGGCGGGCGCATCCATATCGAGCTCGAAGACCTCGGCGCCCGGCTCAACCTCAACAGCCTGCGCCGTCCCAATGATCTGCTTGCCAGCGCCCGCTACCAGCGCCTGCTGGCGCTGCTGGGGGTGCGTGCCCACGACCCGGCCTTGCTCTCGAGCCGGCCCGGGCGCAACGGCAAGCCCCTGCCCATCAGCGACATCAGCGAACTGCGCCAACTGCCGCAAGTGGACGCCGCAGCCCTGGAAAAACTGCGGCCCATGCTCACGGCAGGCCCCGCCAGCGCCTTGAACATCAACACCGCCAGTGCCGTGGTGCTGGCCAGCCTCGAAGGACTGGACCTGGCCACCGCCAGCAACCTGGTCAAGACCCGACCCGAGGCCGGCTACCCCAGTGTCCAGGTCTTCCTCGACAACCCCATGCTCGCTGGCCGCGACATCAAAGCCCGTGGGTTGACGGTGGGCAGCCAGCAGTTTCGCGCCACCATAGACGTAGAACTCGACGGAAGACGCCTGCGCCTGGTCAGCGACCTGCACAGCATCGACGGCAAGACCCTGCGCGTCGAACAGCGCCACCTGCCCCCCAACCCTGCCAAAGCCGACCGGCCAAACGAGTAATGATCATGAGTCACTGGCTGTACCTTTCCCCCCCAGCAAGTGCCGACGCCGAGTGGTCCTTGACCTGGTGGCAGGCCGATACCCCTGCGCAGCAAGGCAGCCTGGCACAGGCCGCGGCACAGCTGCGCGGCCAACCGCTGACCCTGCTGCTACCGATGGAAATGGCCAGTTATCATCAGGTCAGCGTGCCCGCACGCAGCGGTCGCTGGCTGCGCCAGGCGCTGCAATCGGCCCTGGAAGAGCAGGTGATCGACGACCTCGACGACCTGCACCTGGCCCACGGCGCCTTGCGCAACAAGCAGCACTGCGCACTGTTTGCCATCGACCGTGAGCGCTTGCGCCAGTGCCTGGCAACGTTGGCCGAACAGGGCCTGCACCCGGTCCGCGTGCACATCGACGCCGACTGCCTGCCCGCCGACCAGCCTTGCGCCCTCGCCTGGGACCAACGCTGGCTGATCGGCGGCGCGGCACCGCTGCGACTGGCCCTGAGCGACGCCGAACTACCCGCCCTCGCCGCGCTACTGCCCGGCACCCTGTACTGGTTCGGCGCGCAGGCGCCGAGCGGCATCGATCCGGCCCAGTGGCACACTGAAGACAACCCCTGGACCCGCTTGAGCCAGGGCTCGGCGAGTGCCATTGACCTGTGCCAGGGCGCGTTCGCACGCCCCGGCAAACGCCGCTGGCCGTGGCGAACCCTGGCCCTGGTGCTGGTGATCGGTTGCGCCGCACACCTGGTGCAGACCGTCGGCCATCGATTGCTGATCGAGCAACGCACGACAGCACTCAAGCAGGCCAACCTGGCCCTGTGGCAACAACGCTTCCCGGACGACGGCCCGGTCATCGACCTGCCACGCCAAGTGCAAGCCAAGCTACGCCAGCAAGGCCAAAGCCAGGTCGGGATGACCCACCAGCTCTCGCAACTGGCCGAACAATGGGGCGCCAGCGGCGGTGGAATGGCTGTGGTCCATCGCCTCAGCTATCAGCAGGGCGAAGGCTGGGGCCTGCAAGTCAGCGCCCCGGACTTCGCCGACCTGCAACAACTGCGTGAACGCCTGGTCAGCCAGTGGCTAAGCGTCAGCGCCGAGGCGTCTGTACGCGACAGCCAGGGCGTCAGCACGCGCCTCAAGATCAAGGAACAAGCCCTATGAGCGACGCCCCCGTAACCCCGACCGCAGCACCGTCAGCCGTTGCCGTTTTGCGCCAGCGCTGGCAAGCCCTGGCCACCCGCGAGCAACAGGCCGTGCGCGGCCTGGCGGTGTTCATAGGCGTGATGGCCGCTTACCTGCTGCTCTGGCAACCGCCGCAACAGGCTCTGGCCCGCGCCGAACAGGCGTTTAATCAACAAAGCCGTTTGCAACAGCAACTGCACAGCCTGCCCGCGCAACCGCGCGTCAGCACCAAGGCCATCAGCGGCGAAGCGCTGCCGGGGCTGATTACCCGCACCAGCCGCCAGGCGCAGCTCAATCTGGAACGCATGGACAACTCGCCTTCGGGACACATCGACCTGAGCCTGGAAGGCCCTTTAGCGTCGTTTATCGGTTGGCTGGCGGAGCTCGAACAGCAACAGGTCAAGGTCCTGTCGCTGTCGCTGGAAGTCAGCCCGGATGCCCGGGCCAGGGCACAGTTGCAGTTGTCTGGCCGTTAGTCAGGGCGCTGGCTTGACCAGCTCCAGCATCAGCAACGCGGCCAGTTGCGAGCGGCTGAACAACGACTCGACGTCCAGGCGTTCGCGCGCCGAATGCTCGCCGTCGCCGCTGGCACCAATGCCCACCAGCGCGGTGGAGACATAGGGCGCAACATAGGAAATATCCCCACCGCCACGCAACTCGGCGGGCAGCAACGTAACAGGGCCATGGCCCAGGCGCTGGCTGATCAGGCTGTAACGCTCGAACAGCTGAAGGCTGCTGGCGGTGCTCGGCATCGGTGGCAGCACCTGCTCCAGATGCAGGGTCGAGGTAGTGCCGGGCAGGCTGTCCTTGACGATAGCGGCCATGCGCGCCTCGGCCTGTTGTTTTTGCTCGATGGTCAAGTAGCGCACATCGCCACTGGCGATGGCGGTTTGTGCCACCAGGTTGGTCCGGCCAAAAGCCCTGCCCGCGCCACTGGCCTTGTCGTACTCGGCCTTGACCCCGGCCACCAGCGTGCCGGGGTTAACGGTCAGCCCTGGCTCGCCTGCCAGGCTGGTACGCAGTTGATCGAGAATACGCGCCAGTTCGAAACCTGCACCCGCCCCCACTTCGTCACTGAAGATGATCGACGAATGCCCCTCTCGACCGGCAGCTTCAATCAACCAGTGCGCCGTGCCCCGCCGCCCTACCGAGGCATGGCCGCTGACCGTCGGTTCAAAGTCCAGCACCACGTCGCTGGCCTTGGCCATCTCGATCAGGGGCTGGCGCGAGACCGAAATCGGCTTGCCGCTGTTTTCCTCATCGCCGGTCAACACTACGGTGATGCTCGCACCGTCCAGCGCGCCCATGGCGTGCAGGGCCTTGAGCGCATACAGCATCACCACCACGCCGCCCTTGTTGTCGATGATGCCCGGGCCGGTGGCGAACCGGCCCTGGCGCTCGAACGTCTGGAAGGGGCTGTCCTTGGGGAACACCGTATCCAGATGGCCGATCAGCAACAGTTTTTTACCGGAGGTCCCCTTGCGCTCCGCCACCAGCATGCCGGCGCGCTGCATCGCCGCTGGCAGCTCGATCCAGCGGGTGCTGAAACCGGCCGCCTGGAACTCGGGCTCCAGCAGCTTGCCGACCTTGAGCACGCCTTCGATGTTCAGGGTGCCGCTGTTGGTGTTCACCAGAAGCTCCAGCAGCGACAGTTGCTCGGCCTTTTGCGAGGAAAGGTACTGACTGATCTGTTGATCCGAGGCCTGCACGCTCGCCAGCGGCGCCAATAGAAAAACAGACAAACTCAGCGAACCAAGAATTTTCTTACCGAAACACATAAGTCATCACCGCCCATTAACAGAACCCCCAAATAACAAGTACGCCCCCCAAACTGTAGGAGCGAGCACGCTCGCGAAAAACCCGAGAACACCACGGGCAACCAGACTCCCCGCGTTATCGTAACGACCCTCGCGAGCAAGCTCGCTCCTACAGTTCCCTCAATCGGCCAGCATTAAACATCTGAATCCCAAACAACCGTGACGGTACCCGAGTAAGTGCTGCCAGCATGATCACGGAGCATCTCGTCAACGAAGCGACCGGCTTCGAAGTGCAAGGTGGCGGGCTTATTGTCCACATAAATTCCCGGCTGAAACTTTACGCCTCGCTTATTACTTAGTGTCTGACGAACGGCCGGACGTCCCTCACCATCAACAATCCCGCTCGGCAGACTGACATGGACCGCAAGGGGTATATGGTGGTTATTTTCATTACGAATTCCGCACCATTCTGCATACCCGTCGCTGCAAATCAATTGCATACTAAAAGGAACGGACGACGAGATAAGGAACGTCTGGTCCCGAAACAGTTTTTTCGGAGCACGAGCCGGGTTTTGCAACCAGGATTGCCAGCCACCTTCGGGCACTAATTCCACCCGATCACCGCCCGGTGGAATATCGACCTTAAACACATGTTCGACATCGAGAGTGAAATTGATGTTTAAATTTGGAGTATCAGGTAAAACAACATCACCAAAATCTATATCTTGACCCGGGCCCATCAAGAAATTCAAATTCCCTCTATACCTTCCCGCCCGCATATCTAGCGGCTTCGGTGCTTCAAGCTCATACACCATAGTCAAATTGTAGTACTGCAAGCTGATTATATCGTATGAAGCCCGCTTCGCGCATACACCGTCACTTTGTATCGGCATTCCCCAGTTAAATTGATGCGTGAGGAAGTCTATACGTGCAGGCTCCGCTAAAAACCCACATGGGGATGGTGGATTTCGCCAACCATTACCGCCACCCCACAAACGTTCATGTAACTGCTCAGCAGTCGAACTATAGTCGTTAAAATATCGTCTTAAATCTGGACCCGTGGAGTAAGTGCCTGAGATGCCGGCCATCCTAAATTTTAAAATTTCCGGCATTCCATCTGCCTCGTGATATACGCTGATCGTCCGCCATTGAGAGGGCAAACGAAACATTGCACCCTGGCGCTCTGAAGAATGATTGGCAATAATAGGCCGCGTTGCCATTGCGTAGGACCGCATATGCACGCTATTTATACCTGGACAATTGTTCGGCTTCCAGGCACACATACCATAAGGAGGAGTAATATCTTTAAATTTATTATCCTGCGGACGAGAACGATCCGGCACAAATTCCGCCATGATATCTATATCAACGGCAGATGCAGGAGATACAACACTACCGACCAATACCACTCGCCACAACCAGTGACGAACGCGTAAAACCAAAATTTCTAATAAAGTCATAAATCTATCAAGCATCCGGTGCAACAGCATTGAAGACAATATTAACATTCCCATAATAGGTCCCCGGCTTATATCCCCCAGCCGTCATCTGCGGAATAACTTCCAGCGGCACCCGACTCCCCACCTTGGCATCCTGCGCCGAGACAACTTGCTTATACGCTTGCGCATCAAGCTCCACCCCGTTGAACTTCACTTTCAACTGGATATTGTCCGGCGCATTGCCATTGGATAAATACGCCGGGGCCACCAACTTCGCGCTCACCGCGCCGCCGTCATTGAGCACGTCAAACTCTTTGCGCAAACTGCTCAGGGTCGACTTACGCACATCCCACTGCAGTTCCTGCTCCTTGTGCATCCAGCCGGGGTCGGTGGGTGTCACGTAGAACTGCAAGGTCGGGATGCGCACCGAGACCTCGAACACGTGTTCCTCCCGAGCGGCCAGCGCCCAGGTACTGGTCAACAGCAGCACAGTGGT
Source organism: Pseudomonas sp. Y24-6 (assembly GCF_020295325.1). Lineage (NCBI taxonomy): Bacteria > Pseudomonadati > Pseudomonadota > Gammaproteobacteria > Pseudomonadales > Pseudomonadaceae > Pseudomonas > Pseudomonas sp. Y24-6. The sequence goes on from NZ_JACBXG010000006.1 coordinate 249,070, forward strand.
GGTCAGTGTCTTGAACATGGCAAATACCTGTGACTTCAGGGCGCCCCCGCCAGTGCGGGGCGCCGGGATCAACCCTTGACCTCAATGGTCTTTTTCTTTTCGCCTTCCACCAGCTTGAAGCGGTATTCACGACCGGCCTGTTTGTCGAACTTGAACTCGCGCCCGGCGAGAATGTGGTGTTTGGTTACCGGGTTGCATTCCTGCTCGCTCTTGCTCGAACAGTCCTTGAACTGATCGACGATCACCACGCTGTTGCCGTTATTGCGCAACAGGTACTGGCCCTTGGTGTTTTCAATTTTGGTATCGAAACGGGTCACTTTCGGGCGCACGAAAAAGATCGTGCCGTACCCGGCCAGGATATTGACCCCGGCCGACAGCTCTTTTTTGTAATCTTCACGCTCTTCGCTGGAGACCGCGAACTGATCCTCCTGCTCCGGCACCACCGGGATGAAGCGCACACGGAAATAACGCTCATGCTCACGCTCGCCCATGAACAGCAAGCGCGTGCCCTGCATGCCATTGGCCGGCACGATCAACCGCGCCGGGCTGGCCATCAGGCCATCGCGGGCCACCACGTCGGCCTGGGACTTGACCGGGATTTCCTGCGGCACGCCCTCTGCGTCGTAAACGATCTCCAGAACATTGACCTTGACGAAGGCCGTGGCATCGCCTCCATTGAACACCCGCTTCAAGTAGGTGCTTTTTTCGCCGTCGAGGTAGTCGTAGACCACCCCGACATTGATTTGCGGGCCTGCTTGGGCGAGGAATGGCAAACAGCAAAGACCGAAGAACGTCATCAGGTATTTCATGGGTTAAAACCTCGTTTGTTGCTTGATACATAGAGAGTCGCCAGACCAGACTTTCGGGCCCTTGCCAACCGTGAATGTTGTCTGGGTATTGCCTGGGCAGTTACCAACCCCATGAGCATTGAAGAACTCCATTAACCGGCCTTCTCTGCTTTAAATGTCGCATCCGCCAGGGTATCCGGCGAACAGCGCAGATCACCGATCATCAACACATCCTGCTCGGTCGGTTGGGCCGCCGGGTCGAGGCGGAACTGGCACAGCAACTGGTCGTTGTGGCGTACTTCCAAAGTCGGCGCGCTGGCGCTCATTTCCATCGAGAAGAAGCCGTCGACTTCGCTGACGCCGCGGCTGGCGTGGTTGATCACGTGGTGGCCCTTGAGTGGCCGGCCTTGCGGGTCGAGCAGGCGACCGAGCACGGTCAGGGTCTTGCTAACGCTGATCTTGCGGTACTCGACGCCACCCTTGTTCAGGTGATAGCGGGTGCGTACCGGCTGGATGCTGGCGGCCGGCACGTGGTTGCCTTCAAAATCGAAGCTCACCGTGCTGTTGCGATAGGCAGTGATCGGCACGAAGTTGCGCCCGGGGTGCAGCCGGGTGCTGCCGCCGCTCAAATCGTCGGCGCGCAGGGCAATGTTATCGAGGTCGGATTCGACGTCGATGATCATGCCGGCGCCATCGCCCCGGGACTGGCTGGTCATGACCATCTGCTCGCCGCTGAAGGCAAAGGTGCTGTCCAGGTTCAGGCCACCGGTGAGGTTGCCGTTATAGGACGAGCGCTGGGCAAAGGCATCGCCGCTGACCGCTTCGGTGAGGAAGCTGGCGGTGCCAGAGACGCCGACGCCGTAGGTGTCGTTGCTGGCGGTGGCGGAAACGCTTTGCAGCAGGTGATCCTGCAGGGTCTTGCGATACGTGACCGAGGCATTGTTGTCGCGAGCGCCGTCACGGGAAGTGCGCGAGCCAATGCTGCCGCTGATCTGCTGGCCGGGGCCGCCCAGGGACAGGTTGAGGCTCAGGTCGATGCCGCGATTACGCTCGTTGCCAGTGCTGGAACTGCCCGGGCGGTCGAACAGCGACAGGCGCCAGTTGCCATCGCTGCCAAACAGGTAGGTGCGCTGATTCCAGCCCACATCCAGGCCCACGCCCTCGGTGTAGCCGTCGCTGTGGGAGACCCGCGCACTGAGCGAGCTTTTCTGGCTGACACGGTGGTTGATCGACAGCAACGAGTTACTGGCCTCGCCGTTGTACACGTTGCGCTGGCGAATACGGGTGCCGTCGGGCAGGGTCTCGTAGGTGTTGCGAGTGTCCAGCCAGCTGCGGGTATGGCTGGCGATAAGACTGCCAGAACCATAGCTGTAGAGGCCTTGCAGGTCGACGCCGGTGCCATAGTCCTGGGTTTGATACAGGTTGGCGTAGACGCTGACGCTGTCGGCCAGGCTCCAGTCGACCGAGGTGCCGTATTGCAAGGTGTCGCGCACTTGGCGCCCGGACAGGCCGACCACCACCCGTGGGTGCAGCAGGTAGTTCAATGCGACACCCGCCGTCATGGCGTCGTTCTTGTCGTCGTCCCAGTTGCTCAGCAGCTTGGTCTCGCGCCCCGCGAACAGGTTGTAGCGCCAGCGCTCGTCGGGGTTGCGCCAGTTGTTGGGTTTGTACACCAGCTCCTGGCTGGTCGAGGTGATCTGCCCGTCTTCGATCAGGCGCACTTCGACTTCATAGATACCGCCGGGCAGCGGCCGGGTATCAAGGGTCTGCAAACCGGCGGGCACCGGCTGGGTGTTGATCAACAGGCCGTCGCGGTAGATCTCCACCGAGCCCAGGCGATTGGCGGTGACATAGATCGGGTAGACGCTGGGGGTCGGGGTGTCGATGGCCAGGCTGTCAGAGCTGCCGTACATGACGCCCAGGGCGGTGTCCGGGCTGTTGCCCAAGGTCCGCGGCTGGCGGCTCAAGCCTTCGGAGGCCGGAGTAAAGTAGCCCAGGCGCAGGAAGTTGCCCTGCAGTTCGCGCTGGCTATAAAGCTCCTGCACTGCATGATAGACCTGGTCATTACCGCCGCCCATGCGCGACAGTTGCATGTTGAAGCTCTGGGTCCAGTTGCCGAGGCTGCTGCTGGCTTCCAGACCGTACCGCCCACCCAGGTCCTGCTGCTGGCCCCCGTTGAGGTTCAACTGGTTGCGCACGATCAGGCCGGTACTGCCGGCGCGCGGCTGGTCGTAAAAACGCGGGGTTTGGGTGTCGCGTTCGGCGCGCTCGGTGGCGATCGACACCAGCGAGTTTTGCAGGCTGTAGTGCACGGCCAGCATCTGCTCCGGGCAACTGCCGACACAGGCCCCCAGCGGCACGCCCTGTTGCAGGTAAGCGGCCCAGGTGTCGCGCTCATTGGCCGGGATCTGACTGTCGGCGACGTCGGTAAACTCCAGCAGGGTGATGCGGTCATCGCGCGACAGCACGATCATCGCCTCACCGAGCAATTGCTGATCCAGTTCCACGCGAACCGCCAGCGGCACATCGAAAAAATGCTCCTCGAACTCACTGGGCAGACCCTTGGCCTGGGCCATTAAACTGCGCGGCGTGGTGCCGATGGCAGTGGGGGCCGCGAGCACTCCGGCACAGAAAAAAAATGCAAGCGCCGCCGCGATGGGCGTCATCGGGAACATGCAGGGAATTCTCTTGGCGGAAAATAAAGTTAAAAACGGGCTGGCGGATCCAAGTGACTCGCCAGCCGCGTAAGGTAGCCGTTGATCAACTGCTCAGTTAACGGCGTCTCAAGGGGCGGCGGCGGGCTCGAAGATCAGCGCGACGGTGCCGGTATAGTTGCCTTCGGGATGACGAGCCGCTCCAGTGGTCTGCTCCGGCTTGATTTCAAACGTTACCTGACGGCCCGCCTGAGCATCTGCAGCGTTAACCACCTCTTCGCTTGTGGTTTTTACTCTATTGCCGTGGACAAACACTTCCAGCTTGATATGGTTGGAGCCGCTGATCAGCTCCGGTTCGGAGACCAGCTTGGCCTGGATACCGGCCGTGGTACTCAAGACCTCGAGGTTTTTGCTCCAGTTAATCAGTTGCTTGCGCTGGGCATCCCAGCGAATTTCCTGCACGGTGGTCCAGTCTTCGCTCGCAGGCGGACGGACATGGAAAGTCGGACCTGGCACATTGGCCTTGAGTTGAATAGTGATCGCTTCTTCCGTCGCGGCCATGGCCAGGGAAGAACTCATCAGCACAGCAACCGAGGAAAGGGAGAACGCAAGTTTTTTAAACATTTTTCACTACCTGTGATTGAGAGAATCGTTAGTCAAGTCAAAACGATCCAGCCAAATAAAACGAATGCGCCAGATCCACGACAAACTTCAATATGTTCAAGTCTGGTAACCCATCACACATATAAAATTACAGACCGCAGATATAACGAACATTCTCAATTGGCTGCTTGACTCCACGAATATAAGCAGAGCACACCACAGCGACTTTAGGAAAATTCCGAAAAAAAAATAAGAAAAAATCCCAATATTCTACTTACAACTATCTCCTACAGATAAGTACTACATACCTCAAAATCCAGTACTCTTCTTATTCAATTTACTCCCATCATTCGCCTGCGCAGCGGAAATTAGAGCAACTATTCGATTTAGAGTATTTATACCAAAATAATGCCGAAGCCGACGACTTGCCATTACCCCCCACGCTAAAACCCAAAACATGCTTGAAATCGCGCCGGAAGCATCGCTCTTTGAAAGCGACCAACGGCGGTGCCAAACGGCTACAGTTGTGGACTGGGATAAAACCTCGCACGGACACCTGCATCATCATTGACAATATTTTATCAAGACCTAAAAAGTCATAATATTTTACGCATGCTTTGGCTGGTCACCTGATAGCCCGACTCATCGTAAAGGCGCCGCGCACCCTCATTATCAAAGTAAACCTCCAGCGCAATCGAGCGCACGCTCAAGGTCACAAAAAATGCTTCGACTTCCTGCATCGCCAATCTTGCATAGCCTTTGCGCCGGTAGGACTCATGGACCACCAGGTCGAATATGAAACCTTCACGCTGCTCCTCTTCGATCACCCCAGCCCAGATGGCGCCTACGCACTCACCCAGGGCCCTGTCCCTGATATCGAACAGGTAGTTATCCGCGGTCAGCAAACCCTCGGGCAGCAACCGGGCAAAGGCCGCCTCGGCCAACGCCGGCGCCCGGTCAATCGCCCACTCGCCGGTGCGCTGCATCTGCGCGGCGAAATCGGCAATGCTGTAAACTTTGAAGCGCTCGAATGAAGCGACGGACATGGGTTCGAGGATGATCTTCATGTTGCTCTCAAGAAGAAAATGTATCAGTAAGAAAATCAGGAGTGCCTACAGTCAAACACGATACACAACTAAAACAGAAGACACGAGTACGGCAAGTTATTACATATTTACTTTTTATGTATAAATCACTCCCGGAGAACATCACGCGGGTTATCGTAAAACGTGACTTGCATCTATAGAATTATTCTTGCTTCCTGTGGCTTGTACGGGATTTCAACGTCAATGACGCCCAGCCGGCCTACTGCTCTGATAAAGATATAAGCGGTTGTTATCGCAGAAGCGGATAGGTGCATCAGAAGACAGTGGGGTGGCTGTCAGGCCGCCTTCGCTGGCAAGCCAGCTCCCACAGGTGGCCGTGCCCACGCTGAACATGTTCATGCCATCGCGGGAAACTCAACTCACCCAAAACCTGTGGAAGCCAGCTGGCTGGCGATGGACTCAAGCGCGCCGCATTTAGCCAGCCCACACGCGTTATCGTTAACGACCATCGCCAGCCAGCTGGCTTCTACAGGAGAACGCGTACAAAAAGCCAACCTTCAGCCTGTCGGCAAGGTGTCAGCGACTCGTCGCATCCAGCGTATAGCGCCCGGTGTTTTGGCGAACATCCGGTTTGATGGGGCCGTTCTGCTGACTGAAGACAAAAGTGCCGCGCTGGTTGGATTCACACACCAGGGTCCATGTGTAGTTTACCGGCTCGCCTTGATACGTTTCTCGCATGACCAACTGACCCAGGTCGCGCGCATGCTTACGGTATTCATATTCGCCAGTGGAGATGATCGGCGTTCCGAGGACTTCAAGTTGATAATGACCATCGTTCAACGTTAACCGAATTTGATTACCGGCATTGGGATTACTCGGCGAGTAAAGTGGATCGGCCACATTGATCATGGTCTGATTGACCAGTGAGTCGGGCATGTCACAGCTGGCGATGGCCTGAGACGCCAGGCCGGCGAGCAATGATAGGGTTATGACGCGCGATAGCATCAAAGAATCTCCAAGCAAGTAGGGAACGTTATTAGAACAATGGGAGAAAAATGTGGCGACCATCTGGATGGTATTTTAATTTCCATACAGAGTTGCGCACCGGCAAAACCTTACGAGCATTAGTGCAAACATTCTTTATATCTATAAGATTTTGCTTACTTCTTGAGATTTTCACCCGGTCGCGTCGTCAGGGAAGTAATTCCAGCAACACTGCCGAAATCCCCTCACGGATAACTAAACCCCCTAACCAACGTCAACTCCCCCACTGCCCGCATCGGCACCACAAACGTCTCCATCTTCTCGTTCGGCGTCCCTTCCTCCGTAATCACCGTCACCTGCGCCGTGGTCAGCGGCTGCACGGCATCTTCCTGGCCTTCGTCATCGCTGCGGTACCCGCCGCCGAAATAATTCACGTACACCAGGTATTGCCCCTTGATCGGTGCCGGCATGGCGAAGATTTCCGGACCGTAGCCGGTGGTGACGTCGACGTCGAGCGCCGCGCCGTTCGGGACGGCGCGGTCGCCGTACCAGATGTGGGCGCCGTCCGGGGTGATGAGGTGCAGGTCCAGGTCGGTGTTGTCGCTGTCCCATGCCAGCAGTACCCGCAGCTTGGCCGGGGTGGCGCCGCCGCTGGTGTTGAGGAATTGGCTGCGGTGGCGCTGCTGGCCGTCGGGGCTGCGGACTTCGACGCTGTTGCTGCCGTTGGGGAATGAGAACGGACGATCGAAGCGGCCGGCGTCGTCGATCTTCAGGGGCATGCTGACGCCGTTGACGATCAGGCGGCCTGGTTCGGTGGATTTGGGGGTGGCCTTGATCTGGCCGCTGATGCGGGCGGTGTTGGCCTGGCCGGCTGGCGTGTTGACCGACGAAGCCGGGTAGTTGACGGTCTGGCGGAAACGCTCGCCCTCCCCCTCGGGCGCACCGGTGCGCCAGCCGCCGACGGGGGTGTCGAGTTTCACGGCGCTCTGGGCCGCCACCATTGTCGGCAACAGGCAAAGGAACAGGATGATCGGTGAATAACGGAGTTTCATGGCCTATTCCAGCAGCAGGTGACGGGCAAGCCCTTCGATGTAGGTTTCGTCCTGGCCGTTGGGATGTGCTTCAAAGGCCAGGTGCAAGTATTCATGGGTCAGGTCGAGACGATCCTGCAGCGACAGCACGCCGCGCACATAGAGCCGCTGGCGTTCGCGGTCGACATAGGGGCGGCCGAACGCCAGGCGGCAGACGGCAAAGGTGCTGATTTCGTTGTAGCCGACCTCGCTGTCCAACCGCCCACGCCAGCTGCGGCGCTGTTTTTGCAGCCAGTCCTGGGCGGCGGGCAGTGCTTCGCAGGACGCCACAGGGTTGTCCCAGCGGCTGAGGCTGGCGCGTGGATAGGCATGCAGCAGGATGGCGTCGTAGCGCTGACCGGCGTTGGCTTGTTCGACGGCTTGTTGCCAGGAGAGTTTGTCCGGGCCGGGCTGGTCGGAGTGATAGGTGACGGTGCTGCCGGCCAGGACCAGGTCGCTGGTCCACGCGGCAATGTTGCGCGATTGGGCGATGGCCGGCCGTGGGGCGACGCGTTGGCGGGTGCTGCTGTCGTCGATGCTCAGGCAGTCGCCGCTGCGGGTGGCGTTTTGCAGCAGGTAGGTACGGATCGCGATGGCCAGGGCTTTGGCCGCTTCAACCGGTTCGGATTTGGCTTCTCGCTGCAGGACACGGGCGACGTATTCTTCGCGGTCCAGGCGCGCAACGAGTTTGTCCTTGAGCAGAAACAGCTCACCGTCGCTGTGGATAGCCAGCTGATTGCCATTAGCGAACTCCACGCGATAGTCGCCCTGCAATGGCCCATCGGCAACCACCCGATCCCCCGCCAGAACCCGTCCAACCGGATAGCGTGAAAACAGACCAACCTCAACGCAACGTCCCGCATCCAACGGCCAATCCACCGGCAACACTGCCGCCAGGGCCTGGCCATGTTTGCGCAGAACCATCTGACTGGTGCCGCGCCCACCGGCCCAGATCGGCGTGCCATCCACCGTCCAACCGGCAAACCCGCCCTGACGCGACGCAGGGTCCTGATCCCCCAGCCAGCTCCAGGTTTTCACCCGCAGCCGGCCGCCGAGTTCACCGACGACATTGCCGTCCGCCGCGTTCAACACCACATCGAGCAACACCCGCCGCGCCTGATCCTGCGCGGGCATTACGGCCAGCATCCGCAGCAAGTCAACGACCTGTACCCGGGTCGAAGGCTGCAACGACGGCAAGTTCAGCAACCACTGCGGTGCCTGCCGTGCCTGCCAATACGTGCGCCATTGAGCGCCCGCAATGCCCAACCGCGCAGGCTCAAAGTACAACCCGCAGGAATTCACCAGCGCCTGATCACGCCCGATCTTGCCGCCAGTCGTACAGCAATACACTTCTTCCTTCGACTGCCCGCGACATTCATAAGGTGGTTCATGGGCGCCGGTATCCACCAGCCATGCGTAGACAAACAGCTTCCACATACTGCCTAACGGCGTCTGCAGATCTGAAGGCAACGACTCGCGGGAGATCAATTGCGTCCGGTTCAACGACAGCAATTCACCCTTGAAGCCCAGCCGCAGCGGGTCGTCCTGCGCTGTCGCCAGCGCAGGGAGCAAACACAGCAGTAGCCAGACCAGACGCCGGGTCATGTCAGTGGACCATGACCTGGCCAAGCGCCGGTTTCTGTTCCTGGGCCTGGTGCTGTGGCGCGTAGATCTGGGTGAACCGCACTGGCGGCAGGTTGAACTGGCCTTTGTGCGAGAAGCGCACCAGGTGACGCACGCGCAATTCGCCGCTCAAGGCATCCACTGGAATGGCGTAAGCCATTTGCCCCGGTTCGAAACGCGCCTTCTCCAGCGAAGTCGGTTCGGTGCCGGCCTTGCCCATCAACTTGATGCCCCAGGTGGTGCGCTCGACATCGGCGCCCGGTGGCAGCGGCACTTCGATCATGCCGTAGCGCAGCGGTTTCGGCGCTTTGCTGGTGATGACCACTTCGTCCAGGTACAGGCTGTCGCTGGACAACGGCTTGCCGTTCACCGGCTCGAGCTTGAAGGTGAAGGCTTCGTCACCGGGCACCAGTCGTGACAAACGGCGGGTAACGGTCACGGCCAACGGCTCGGCTGGCGGCTGCCGTGTCTGGAAACTCAGCGCGGCTTTTAACGGCCGCTCCTGTGCCCCGGACAACGCCAGCACTGTCGGCACTGGCGTAGCGCCCTGCCACGTCCAGTACAGCTCACCGGTAGCGCCATGCTGTTTCTTCCAGCCGTCTCCCGGTGCCAGCGCGATGGTGGGCGAGGCCTGTTCAATGCTGCGCGCCAGCCAGGTCAGCGCCAAGGCGCGTTCCAGGGTGGATTGTTGCGGCAGCAGGCGTGGCAGCAAGGCTTGCGCCCGGGCCTGTTCGAAGGGTTGCAGCGACAGATTTAATGCTTCGACAAAGGGGTGTGAACTGACCTCCAGGCGCTGCCGGGCGTCCGCCAGCTGACGATTGAACGCCTCCGGCAGGCTGACCCTCAACGGGTTGGCCAGGGACGCCGCCAGCACGCGGGCCACCGACAGGCCCAACGCCGAATCCGGATCGCCCATGACCAGGCTGTCTTGCGCGTCGTCGAGCATGTTCGCTGCCGGCCCCTCGCCTGCTTGTGTCAGGTCATCCAGCAAGCCGCTGAGCAAGGTGTTCACCGGCAATTGCATCTGCTTGGCGAAAGCCAGAATCAGCGCACGCTGCAACAGCGGCGTGTTTTTCGCTTGCTTGGCGTAAACCTCGAGCACCCGCTGCCAATGCTCCGGCGGCAGGGTCAGTTCCAGCGCTTTACTGGCGTACCAGTCGGCGTAATAGGCGTAAGCGGTGAGGAAGGCGTCCGGCTCCCCGTCCTGGCCCCACCAGGTGAAACTCGCCGAAGGACCGGCCATTTGCACCAGGCGCAGACGGCTGTTTTGCATGATCAGGCGCAAGCGATCGCGGACCTGAGGGTTCGACGACAGCGATGGATAGGCGATGCTCAATGGCAACAACTGGCTGGCGGTTTGCTCGACGCCGCCGTACGGGTCACTCAACAAATCATCGAGCGCCGAGCGGAACAACGCTTGCGGACTGTCATCCAGGCGCAGGCGAATATCCGTCGCGTCCGCCGGCAAGTTCAGCGCTGTATCACCGCTGGGCGCATCCACCACCTGGCTTTGAGTCACCTGCCAGCCTTCACCGGTCGCAGTCAGGCGCACGGCCAAGGCATCAGCGGTCTTACCGTCCTGCACAAGTTCAGCCGTCCAGTCCCCACTCGCCAAAGCAAACGCCGGCAACGCGATGTAGTTGATGCCGTTGTTCAGGGTCACCGGCACGCGCTGGTCGGCGCCGCCGTAATGAATCACCAGCTCAGCCTTGACCGGTTTTTCGGCCTGGCTGAAGGCGAACACACCGAGATCCGGTTTGTCGCCGGTACGGAATCGGGTAGGGCCGCTCCACTTCAGGTACAGCGGTTTTTCCGAGCGCACGAATTGTTTCTTTTGCCCGACCTGCCCGTCATCAGCGATGGCCCGGGCAGTGATACGCCAGCGAGTCAGCGAGTCCGGCATCTTGAAGGTGAAACGGGTTTTGCCGCTGGCATCGGTCACCAATTCCGGCTGCCAGGCGGCAGTGTCGACGTCTTCACGACGCGGGCGCTCCAGCACTTTCACCCCGCGCTCGCTGCGGTTGGCTTTGCCCGGCGCGCCTGGGCTGCCGGGCAATGCCACGTCGTAGCTGATGAACGACAGGCTGGCGCTGGTACGCACGTTGTTGCGGCGCGGGTGGTAGAAGAACTGGTCGATGGTCGGCGCAACTTCCGGTTGCAGCGCGTAGATCATTTCATCGACGACGCTGACCGTCAGGTGCGCCGCAATTGGCTTGCCGGCGAACTGGGTGGTCAGGTCAACCGACACGGTATCGCCCGGCTGGTACGCCTCTTTATCGGTGGCAATTGCCACGTCGATTTGCGGCGTCACCACTTTGATGCCGGCGTTCTGGAAGCTGTACTGACCGCCCTTGGTGTAGAGCACGGAGAATGTCAGGTTCGGTGCAAAGTTATCCTTCACCGGGATGCGCGCGCGGTACTGGGTCTCGCTGAGTTTTTCCATCTTCAGCCAGTCACCGCCCCTGGACAGCAACGCGGTGGCCTCGACCTTGTCACGCTCCAGGGACAGCAGTGCATCGCTGACCGGTTCCGGGAAGGTGATCAAGGCGAGGGCTTCATCGCCGGTCGCGTACTCGGGTTTATCGAGGACAATTTCCACAGTGCCCGGCACGGCTTTGACCCCCTCGCCGGTGACCGAATGACCGGTGGCGCCGACGACGCGGCCATGTTCATCCTTCAGCGTCAGGTTGTAAGTGCCCGGACGGTCGAAAGCGATAGTGAAGCCTTGGTCTTTCGCGCCGAGTTTGCCCTCGCCGGTGCTCTGGTCTTCCAGACGCACCCAGCTGTAGCTGCTCGGGGTCACGGCTTTGCTTTGCTCGCCAGCACTTTCGTTGGCGTAGCCGAAGGCAACCTTGTCGCCGACTGCGCTGAAGCGCTGCGGTGCACGCAAGCTGAAACTTGCAGCACCACGATCGATGAGGATTTCCTTGGTGGTCCTGACCCGATACGCCGCGCCATCACTGGCGAACACCGTCAGCATGTAGCGGCTCGGTTTGTCGGCGGCCGGCAGGTCGAGGGTCGCGTTGCCCTTGACATCGGTGGTCAGTTCGGTGCTGGTCAGCTCGATCGGGAATTGCCCGAGGTATTGCAGCTCGTTGTCGACCATCGACAGCTGCTGGGCGCGCAGGCTCAGGGTCAACTTGGCGTTGGCCACCGGTTTGCCGTCCGGGTACAACAGCACGAGGCTGCCCTTCACCGGCTCGCCCGTGCGGTAATCCTGCTTGGCCAGGTTCAGCGAAATTTCGAAGTGCGGCTTGATGTATTCGGCGACGCGAAAGGCACTGCTGTAGGCCTGATCCTTGTAGCTGAAACGCATTTCATAACCGCCCGCCACCGCGTTGTCCGGCAGCTGGAAACGGCCCTGGGTACCGGCTTTGGAGTCGAGCTTCAGAGCCAGCGATTGCAGCGCCGTGCCGGTGGCATCGAGCACGGTCACGTTGACGTCGGCAGCAGTCGGCGCCACCGATTCCCGCGCGTTCTTGAACTCGCGGCCGACGATTTTCAGCGACACCCAATCCCCTGGCCGGTACAGCGGCCGGTCGGTGAACGCGTAGAGTTTGGTGTCGTAGATTTCGCTGTCGTAATAGAAGTTTTCGGAGACGAAAACACCGCCCTCCTCGTCCTCGCCGATCACGAACGAACGCTCGGGGCTGACGTGTTTCAGCCGCAGCAAACCGTCCGTGTCGGTAGCGCCGCTGCTCATCACGCCGAGGCCATCGGTCCACAGCACATTAACCTTCGGCACCGAGCTGCCTTCGTGTTTGCGCGCCGCCCAGACCACCAATTCATCACCGGCAATTTTGCTCACCGCCACGGTGTTGGAGACGAACACCATGGTGGTTGCGCGGTACTTGCCGATCAGCGCCTCCACCAGATAAAGACCCGGCTTCAAATGACCCAGCGGGATGTAGACGTTGCCCGCAGCGACGCTGACAAAATCGCTGGAGGAACCGGCCAGGTTCACGCCTGGCGGCGGCTGGATCGGCTTGGCTTCCCACAGCGGATAGCGGAACTGGCTGACCACCGGCAAGCCCGGAATCAGGGCGAACTGCGGCTGGGCATCGTAGGGCGTGGGCGCAGCCATGGCGGCGCCCATCTTCAGCTCCGGTACTTGCTCGGTGACCTGTTTACGCGACTCGTAGGAAAACGCTCGCTGCATCACTCGACGGGATTTGCGGTACCAGTTGTCCCACAGGTACGCGAGGGTGTTCGACAGGCCTTCGCCCTTGAACTGGCCATCGCTGACCACCCGGTGCAGGTTCTTCTGGCGCTTGAGAAAGTCCAGCGGCTTGTCGATGCGATACACCCGGATATCCGCGCCGCCATAAGGCTCCATGCGAAACCGGCGGTAATCGCGCCCGGGGGCTTCGAGCCGAACCACTGCGGGTTCGTCGCTGGCAAAACTGCTGTCGGCCAGCAGGAAAAAACTCTCGCCGGGCACCGGCGTGTAGCCACTTGGCTCGACGCTGTCTTCAGCATCAGCCGCCGAGAAAGGCAGCATCAGAACCAACAGCAAAGGCAGAAAACGCAGCATGCGGGCACCGATCATTGGGAGAGAAAATTCAGTCGATAGACGCCGATGAAGTTGGGATTGGCTGCGTCGGGTATCCATCGGGTGTCCTTCCATGTCATGAGTTGCTGCAGGCTCGCGGAGCGCATGCCGTTGTCAGTGGGGGTGGTGGTGCCAGTGTGATAGGCAATGTTGCGGCCCATCCAGATCATCAAGTGCTGGTCGTCACCCTGATCAAAAAACATCAGGTCGCCGGGCCGGGCCTGAGCCACGTCACGGCCAACCAGATGACTGTTGAACTGGATCAGCTTGATCGCGTTGACGTAGGGCCCGACCTTGCCGCCACCTTGCTGCCACTGCCGGGCCAGGCCACGTTGCGCCTCACTCAGTTGCAATTGCGGCGGCAGGTAGCGATTGGACATACCATTGCTGCGCAGCCATTTGTCGTCATGCACCTTCAGGGCTTCGTTGGCGGCAAATCGAACCAGCCCGGCGCAGTCCTGCTGATACCAGCGCGGGCTTGGGCCCTGCACCAACTGTTCCTGGGCGATGCGTACGAACCAGGCGCGAAAAACTTGGGATTGCTGTGGATCGAGCGAGGCCGCGTCGCTGGCGAACACGCGAGTGCCCAAGAGCATCGCCACCAGGCCAAGGCTGCGGACAAGCAAGGTCACAGGGCTTTCCACTGCAACGGCAGCCACTGCCAATGGCCGTTGGGCTCACTGCCTTCGGGCAAGGTCAGGGCGTATTTACCATAGCCGCCCAGCGTGCGCAGTTTGGGCATCAGGTAAGTCTGGGCGGCGTTGTAAAACACCGGCTCCATGTCCTGTGGCAGGCTGTCGAGGGTTTCGCGCTGCATCAGTTGCGCCATGGCATCGGGGCCGAAATACACCGGCATCAACAGGTCTTTCGGCACCAGGTCGGCCATCGGCGGAAAACGCTTGTCGAGGGTGTCGAGGGCTTTGTCGACGAGTTTGTCGTCGAGGGAGAACAGCAGCGTCGAGCCATGGCGCGCCAGACTCACGCGCATGAACGCCTTGCCGGTGATCGCCGCCGGTTGCTCGGCCTCGCTGGCTGCATAGGGGCCGAAACTGGAGCTGACCTGACGCTGCCACTGACGGGTGTCACCCTGCTGTTTCTCCACCACAGGGAAAGCGTGCTCATCGACCTTGCCTTCATAGGCACCGACCATCGAGCCGAACAAAGTGCCCAGGTCGCCGTCGAGCCTGGCACTGTCATCATCGTCCAGGCTCGCCACCATCAACGGTGTGTACAGCCGCGAATCGGCGTACCAGCACAGGCCGGCAGCACCTGCCATGTGTCCGGTCAACGCCTGGGCCACCTTGTCATCGGCGCCGAGCTTCACCAGTAAGGGTTGCTGTTGCTCGGCAGCCAGCGGCAAGGCTACGCAAGCGCTGGCGCCCATGGGCATGGCCTGCCAGATCGGCTTGAAATCGAAGTCTGGCTGATTGTCCAGTTCGTCCATGGCGAGGAAGCCGTGCCAGCCCTGGTCGTCCATGTCGAAACGAAGCCCGGCAAAGTTGGGAATGAATCGCTGGTAGCCCATGGCCAAAACACTGGAATTCACCGACAACCGCTGTTTCACCCCCGGGGCTCGGGGTGGCAGGCCAAAGGCCTCGGGAAACAGTTTTTCGCCATTGAGCAAGGCCGCGATGGCCTGGCTGGAAACACTCCCCGGCTCTGGCGCTGCGCCATTTTCGGGGTCTTGCAGGCGGGTCGGATTGGACAGCACCACCAATTTGTCGCCATGAGAAGCGAACAGCAACGCCTTGGTAGCGTTATAGGTCAGCTGGTACAGCGCGACATCGTCGGCGCCGACTTTCACCTCAGCGACCTTGCTCAACTGGGTATCATCCAGCGCCACCTTGGCCAGCGGCTCCAGCACTTTGGCCAGGCCTCCACGATCCATCACCAGCAGAAAATCCTTCAGGCGACCATCTGCCCCGCGCCACAGTGCAACATCTGCCGGCTGATCGAACAGCTGCTCGATGAGGCTGTCCTGTAATTTCAGGTCATGCTCGTAAATGATCCGTCGCAGGCTGCCGATCAAGCCCAGGCGATCGGCATGGGTCTCGTAATAAAAGACGAAATCCTCAGTCAGGGTTTCCTTGAGAAACGGTACGGCCAGCAGGTCTTTGGGCAACTGACTCAGGGAATGGGTTTCGAGCAGGCCGTCCGGCCGGCTCATTCCCAGCTTGTCGCTGGCCAGCAGTGCCATCGGCGCCTTGGGTTTGTACATGAACCAACCCATGGCGCCGGCCACGCCAGCCACTACGCACAGGCCGATCAACAGTGCCGGCCAGCGACGCGGGGGATTGGCTGACGCAGGTACGGTGTTATCGCTCATATTCACGCTCATGTTCCCGAGGCTCAGCAGTTCATCCGTGGAGCGGGATGCTTAATAGTTGAAAGTCTTGACCAGCAGCAGGTCACCAATCGCGCGCAGGGGCACGATGAAAGTTTCGCGTTTCTCGTTGATGGTGTTCTCGTTCAGCACCAGGTTGATTTGCGAGGTGATAACCTCGTTCTGGTTACTGGTCTCATCGAAGTTATAGCCGCCGCTACCGAAGTTGCCCCAATAGTTGACGTAAACCAGATAGGTGCCACGCATCGGCGCAGTCATGGTGAACATTTCCGGGCCGGGACCGTCCACCCCGTCCGGGTCCAGGCCGCCCCCGTTGGATAACGCCGGATGCGACCAGAACGCATGCTGGCCATCGGGTGTGACGATGTGCAGGTCGAGCTCGGCTTTCGGATCGTCCCAGCCCAGCACCACGCGAATCTGCGCCGGGGTGCGCAGGCTGTTGGCTTCATAGAATTGAACGCGCTTGAGGGATTTGCCTTCGGCGCTGCGCACTTCGACACTGTTGGAGCCGGCACCGAACGCATAGGGCCGGGCGAAGCGGCCCTGGTCGTCGGTGTACAGATTCAGGGGATTGCCGTTGACCGCCAGGGTATGCGGCCCGCGCTGGGTGCCGATGGCCTTGAGCTGGCCCTGGATCATGGTGCGATTGCGCTGCACGCCCCGGTCGATGGGTGGCGTCGGATAGGCAACCTGAGAGTATCCGCTGCGATCGAGCAAGCCGTTGTAGCGCCAGCCACCGACCGGTTCTGACAATTGCGCCGTCGGCTCGGCCAAGGCGGCGCAGGCCCAGCCCAGCAGCATCAGCAGTGAAAGAAAACAACGCATGTGACGCCTCCTGCCATGCATAACGAAACCTGGCACCCGATCCTCGGTGCGTTACAGATCCAAAAAACTGCGTTTCGTCAGAATGACCCGTGATATCGGGTCGCACAAGGCGCGAAGGTTAGCGATGTGGCGTTTTTTAAACAATCAGATACATCTTTATTTGTGGTGGAAATGCTCGCGAAAGCGATTTACCAGCCAACATTAATGGTGACGGATACTCCCCCTTCGCCAGCAAGCCCGCTCCCACAGGGACGGTGTCAATGCTCTTGAAACAGGTCTAAAAAACCCCGTTCATTTGCCCATAACCCCCATGTCTGCTAGTGTCGCGCCGGTTTAACGTCAACCGGAAATAGCCGCCATGGCCCGCAAAAAAGCTGCACTGGATTTCGAACAATCCCTCGCTGACCTGCAAACGCTGGTAGAGCGACTGGAGAACGGCGAGTTGTCGCTGGAAGATTCGCTGACGGCTTTCGAGCAGGGCATCGGGCTGACTCGCGATTGCCAGGCGGCGCTGGCTCAGGCCGAGCAAAAGGTTCAGGTGCTGCTTGAGCGCGATGGCGAACTCGCCGAGGAACCCTTCGACGCGGAACAACCGGAATGATTGCCGCCTATTCGGCCAACAGCCAGGCGCGTGTCAACGCGGCACTGGAGACCTTGTTTATCGCCCCAAGCCCCGAACTCGGGCGTTTGTACGAAGCCATGCGTTACAGCGTGATGAACGGCGGCAAACGCGTTCGCCCATTGCTGGCCTATGCCGCCTGCGAAGCACTGGGTGGCAAGGTCGAGCAGGCCAATGGTGCGGCCTGTGCGGTTGAGCTGATCCACGCCTACTCCCTGGTGCACGACGATTTGCCGGCCATGGACGACGACGATCTGCGTCGCGGCCAGCCAACTACGCACAAAAAATTCGATGAAGCGTGCGCCATTCTGGCCGGTGATGGCTTGCAGAGCCTGGCGTTCAGCGCCCTGCTCGATCCGCAGCTGAGCAGCGCCGATGCTGACATCCGCCTGCAGATGGTCAGCGCCCTGGCGTTGGCCGCAGGCCCGGCCGGCATGGTGGGCGGCCAGGCTATCGACCTCGGCTCGGTGGGCCTGAAGCTCGATCAGAAGGCGCTCGAATACATGCACCGGCACAAGACCGGCGCGTTGATCGAAGCCAGCGTCAAGCTTGGCGCCCTGGCCAGCGGCCGTGCCGAAAAGGACGAACTGAAGTCCCTGCAGACTTATGCACAGGCCATCGGCCTGGCATTCCAGGTGCAGGACGACATTCTCGACGTCGAAAGCGACACCGAAACCCTGGGCAAACGCCAAGGTGCGGACATCGCCCGCGACAAGCCGACCTATCCCGCCCTGCTCGGTCTCGATGAAGCCAAGGCCTACGCCCTGGAATTGCGCGATCAGGCCCTGCACGCCCTGCGACCGTTTGACGCGGCCGCGGAGCCGTTACGCGACCTGGCCCGCTATATTGTCGAGCGCCGCAGCTGACGGCGTATCCGCCAAGTTAAAACCAACGCGTGGGCAGGGGGCGATGCATCAGGTAAACTGCCGCATCTTTTATACCTATAACGATTCGCCTGATGCCCACGACGTTTCATGAGATTCCCCGCAAGCGCCCGACCACGCCCCTGCTCGACCGTGCCAACACGCCGGACGGCCTGCGCCGGTTAGGCGAAGCCGAGCTGGAAACCCTGGCCGATGAGTTGCGCCTGGAATTGCTCTATACGGTCGGACAGACCGGTGGGCATTTCGGTGCCGGCCTGGGCGTCATCGAGCTGACCATCGCGTTGCATTACGTATTCGACACCCCGGATGACCGGCTGGTGTGGGACGTGGGTCATCAGGCTTATCCGCACAAGATCCTCACCGGCCGCCGCGAGCGCATGGCCACCTTGCGCCAGAAGGACGGCGTTGCTGCGTTCCCGCGTCGCTCCGAAAGCGAGTACGACACCTTTGGCGTCGGCCACTCCAGCACCTCGATCAGTGCCGCGCTGGGCATGGCCATTGCCGCCCGCCTGCAGAACAGTGATCGCAAGGCGATCGCGGTGATCGGCGACGGCGCACTGACCGCCGGCATGGCCTTCGAAGCGCTGAACCACGCGCCGGAAGTGAACGCCGACATGCTGGTGATTCTTAACGACAACGACATGTCGATTTCGCGCAACGTCGGCGGCCTGTCGAATTACCTGGCGAAGATCCTGTCGAGCCGCACTTACGCGAGCATGCGTGAAGGCAGCAAGAAGGTCTTGTCGCGCCTGCCCGGTGCCTGGGAAATCGCTCGTCGTACTGAAGAATATGCCAAGGGCATGCTGGTCCCCGGAACGTTGTTCGAGGAATTGGGCTGGAACTACATCGGACCGATCGACGGCCACGACCTGCCGACCCTGATCGCGACCCTGCGCAACATGCGCGACCTCAAGGGCCCGCAGTTCCTGCACGTGGTCACCAAGAAAGGCAAAGGCTTTGCTCCGGCAGAAGTCGACCCGATCGGCTATCACGCGATCACCAAGCTGGAGCCGGTCGACGCACCGGCGGCGGCCCCGAAGAAAGCCGGCGGCCCCAAGTATTCGGGTGTATTCGGCGAGTGGCTGTGCGATATGGCCGCCGAAGACCCGCGACTGGTCGGCATCACTCCGGCCATGAAGGAAGGCTCGGACTTGGTGGCGTTCAGCGAACGGTTCCCGGAGCGCTATTTCGACGTGGCGATTGCCGAACAGCACGCCGTGACCTTGGCGGCAGGCATGGCTTGCGAAGGTTCAAAGCCAGTGGTGGCGATCTACTCGACTTTCCTGCAACGTGGCTACGACCAGCTCGTGCATGATGTGGCGGTGCAGAACCTCGACGTACTGTTTGCTATCGACCGTGCCGGCCTGGTGGGCGAAGACGGTCCGACCCACGCGGGCAGCTTCGACCTGTCGTTCCTGCGCTGCATCCCCGGCATGCTGGTGATGACACCAAGCGACGAAAACGAACTGCGCAAGATGCTCACCACCGGCCACCTGTACAACGGTCCGGCAGCAGTGCGCTACCCACGCGGCACTGGCCCGAATTCTGCGATAGAAAAAACCCTGGAGCCGATCGACATCGGCAAGGGCATCGTTCGCCGCCAGGGCAGCAAGGTCGCCCTGCTGGTGTTTGGCGTGCAACTGGCCGAAGCGTTAAAGGTCGCCGAGACGCTGGATGCAACCGTGGTCGACATGCGTTTCGTCAAGCCACTGGATGAAGCCCTGGTCCGTGAAATTGCCGGCCGTCACGACTTGCTGGTGACCGTCGAGGAAAACGCGATCATGGGCGGCGCTGGCGGCGCGGTCAGCGAATTTCTGGCTCGGGAAAATATCCTCAAGTCCATGCTGCACCTGGGCTTGCCGGACCTTTACGTCGAGCACGCGAAGCCGGCGCAGATGCTGGCTGAGTGTGGACTGGATGAGGCCGGGATCGAAGCTTCGATTCGCGAGCGCCTGCAGTTGTTCAATTTGTAACCACCCCGCGCAGGAGCTGCCGAAGGCTGCGATCTTTTGATCTTGCCCTTCGCCAGCTCCTGATCTGCCAAAACACAATCAAAAGATCGCAGCCTTCGGCAGCTCCTACAGGGCGTTGTGCCGCATCACCTCGGATCCTCCATGAAACTCTCCCCGCTCGCCCTGGCGCTGACCCTCCTGCCTGCCGGTCAACTGCTGGCCGACACCTTTGAACGCGACCAGGCCCTGAAGCTTCCCGACGTGCTGATCAGCGCCAACCGCCAGGTCGAAGCGCGCAACGACAGCAGCGCCGCCAACACTGTGTTCACCCGCGAAGATATCGACCGCCTGCAACCGGCCAGTGTCACCGACCTGCTGCGGCGCGTGCCGGGGGTACAGGTCGGACAAACCGGCGGGCGCGGCAGCCTGCCGGGGATCTACATTCGCGGCACCCGGTCGGCGCAGAGCCTGGTGCTGGTGGATGGCCAGCGCATCGGCAACTCGACTTCCGGCGACAGCAACCTGCAGCACATCAACATCGAGCAGGTTGAGCGAGTGGAGGTGTTGCGTGGCTCCCGGTCGGTGATTTACGGCAGCGATGCCATTGGCGGGGTGATCCAGATTTTCACCCGCCGCGGCGCCGAGCCGGGCCTGAAGGCGCGCATTCACGCCGGCTTTGGCAGCAATCAGACCTGGGAACGCAGCCTTGGCTTGTCTGGCGGTGACGAGAAAACCCGTTTCGACCTGGGGGCCAGTCTTGATGAGACCGCCGGCATCGATCGCACCCACGAGTCGTACCCCAGCGATGGCGACCATGATGAGTACCGTAACAAGTCGGTGAGCATGAGCCTCAGCCATGCGCTGACCGATGACATCGAAGTCGGCGCCAACCTGTTGGATAACCGCGGCAAAAGCGCGTTTGACAACCCGTTTGGCCGCTTCGACCTGGACACGTTTGAATCATTTCAACAGCAACCCTACAGCGACTTTGCCGTCAGCAGCTTCAGCAGCTACGTCGATGCCCGGGTCAACGACCGCTGGAAAACCCGGGTCGAACTGGGGCACAGCGAGAACCGCGAGAAGACGCTCGACAAGCTCAGCGACGAGCGCAGCGTCTTCAATACCTACCGCGATTCGGTGAACTGGCAGAACGACCTGACGCTCAACGACCGCAACAGCCTGATCCTTGGGGGCGACTGGTATGAAGACCGGATCAACAGCAGCACGCCGTTCGATCAAGACAGTCGCTGGAACCGTGCTGCGTTCATTCAGCACCGCTACCAGGCGGAGAGTTTTTCCACGGAGCTGGGCTTGCGCCGGGACCAGAACCAGCAGTTTGGCGGCCAGAACAGTTGGAGTGGCACTTTTACCTTGCCGCTGAATCCGGACAATGACCTGTTGCTGAGCTACAGCGAAGGTTTCCGCGCACCGACCTTCAACGACCTGTATTACCCGGATTTCAGCAACCCGGATCTCAAGCCGGAAACCTCGAAGAGCTACGAACTGCAGTGGCGCAGCCAGTTAAGCGACACCAGTCGCCTGGAGGCGTCGCTGTATCGCACCGACCTGGAAGACGCGATCATTTTCGGCAGCAATTCACGCCCGCAGAACGTCGCATCGGCGCGCATCAACGGCTTCGAGGCTGCGTTGAAGCAGGAGCTGTTCGGCTGGCAAGGCAACCTGGGCGTAGCGATCATTGATCCGCAGGATCGCGACACCGGCCATACCCTGGCCCGCCGCGCTCGACGCACCCTGAGCCTGGACCTGGATCGACAGTTTGACCGGCTGGGCGTCGGCGCCAGCTGGCAGGCCGTGAGCAGCAGTTACGACGACGAGACCAACCAGCAGCCCTTAGGCGGTTATGCGCTGCTGGGATTGCGCAGCAGCTGGGAGTTGAATCGCGAGATCAGGCTTGAACTGAAGGTGGATAACCTGCTGGACAAGGGTTACAGCCGGGTGCTGTACAGCTATGACGGGAGTCAATACGGGTATCGCGAGGAAGGCCGGGCGTGGATGTTCGGGGTGAGCTGGACGCCGGAGCTCTGACCCAGAGCTCTGACCCAACGTTGCCTGGACTGGCCTCGTCGCGGGCAAGCCGAACCGTCGAACCGCCGCTCCCAAAGGTTTCAGGTAATGCACAAAACCTGTGGGAGCGTGGTTTGCCCGCGATGCAGGCGACTCGGTTTAGCGGTCCGGCGCAATTAACCGACACAATGCGGCCGTCGCCTCGACCATCTGCCCGCTAGGCCGCTCCAGCCCCTTATCCACCACGCGCAACAACCGCCCGTGCGCCACGGCCGCGACCTGGGGCCAGGCCCTCCATGCCTCAAGCTGTGCCTGATCCCCGGCCAGAATGACCTCGGGATTGCGCTGCAGCACCGCCTCCACGCTCACCTGCGGCGCCGGCAGCTGCAGGTCGGCAAACACATTGCGCGCCCCACACACCTCAAGAGCATCACTGATGATCTGCCCGCCACCCACGGTATACAGCGGTCGATCCCAGACCTGATAAAACACCCGCAACGGTTCATCCCTTCGGTATCGCTGACGCAGCTCAGCCAGGCGAGCCCGCAGACTTGCAGCCAGCGCCAGACCCCGCTCCGGTCGCCCGAGCTGGCGAGCTATCGCTTCGATCTGTGCCGCAAGTTGTTGCAGGTCATGCGGTTCGGCAACATAAGTGGGGATATTAAGGCGCTTGAGCTGTTCGCGCTGGGCCGGGCCGACGCTGCCGGGCCATAACAACAGCAAATCCGGCTTGAGACTGAGCAGGCGCTCCATGTCCAGCTGGCCGTAGCGGCCGACCGAAGCCAGTTGATCAAGTGCAGCGGGGCGCTCGCCGGCATCCAGAACGCCCACGAGGAGATCTGCGCAATTCAACTCAACGACGATTTCAGTCAGGGATGGCGCCAGGCTGACAACCCGCTCGACCGCCGCAGCGTTGCCGCTCACGGCCAGCAGCAGCACCGCCAGCCAATTACGCCACATCAGCCAAGCTGACGCGGGATGCGGTAGAGGTAGAACAACACGGCGGTCGACAGCGCCAGCAGAAACAGCGGCACCGCTTCCAGCCCCACAAACACCGCCAGGGCGCCGATCCAGGCAGGCAAACCGGCGACCAGGAACGCCGTGCGTCGCTTGGCGGCCAGGGCGATCCAGGCGGCGGGCTCCTCAGGGGTATCGAGGGCTTTTTGCGTGGCGATCAGCGCGTGCTTGTAGGCACCGAAGAATTTCAGGCTGACAAACATCGAGGCCACGCCAGCAATGAACAAAGGCATCGCCAACACCGGCAGGATGGGCTCCATTTGGCCGAACACGCCGTTGATCACGAACAATGGCACCAGCGCCAGCGCCAGGTATTGCCACCAGTTGACGGACAGTCGCCGCCGCACCTGACCTCGGGTCACGCTCGATCCGCCTCGCCCTGATGCTCGTTGCCCATCATGTGGTCGAGCTTGCTGGCCTTGGTGGCCAGGTACAGTTTGTTGTGAGGGTTATGCCCGGTGTGCAGCGGCACGCGCTCGGCGACCACGATGCCCATGTCGGTCAAGGCTTTGACCTTGCGTGGGTTGTTGGTCATCAGGCGCAGGGATTTCACTCCCAGATGTTCCAGCATCGGCAGGCACATGGCGTAGTCACGCTGGTCAGCGGCGAAGCCCAGGCGCTCGTTGGCTTCGACGGTGTCGGCGCCCCCGTCCTGCAATTCATAGGCCCGGATCTTGTTCAACAGGCCAATGCCGCGACCTTCCTGGCGCAGGTACAGCAACACGCCACGGCCTTCACGGGCGATGGCCTGCAAGGCTGCCTCAAGCTGCGAACCACAGTCGCAGCGCTGACTGAACAAGGCATCGCCGGTCAGGCATTCGGAATGCAAGCGACCCAGTACCGGGGCACCGTCATCGAACTCACCCAGGCTCAGGACTACGTGCTCGCGCCCGTTCTCTTCGTCGAGAAAGCCGTGCATGGTGAATTGCGCAAAAGGCGTTGGCAGCTTGGAAGCGGCGACAAAAACGACAGGCACCGGTGTGCTCCTGATCTATAGGTACTGGAGATTCGCAGACGCGGCATTGTAACAGCAGGTTCCAGCGGACGCTTAGGCTGAATTATGGGGCATAACAATCAAAATGTTTGATCAACGGTCGTGCGATCAGCCCCGTAGGAGCTGGACGTTAGAAGGGGTAGGGTTGCTTCCAGCGTTCGAAGATCGGCTTCAACTGGCCGTTCTTCACCAGCACTTCCATGCGCTGATCAAACAACGCCATCAGCCCGCGCGCCCTGGGGTTGTCGGCAAAGCACAGGTACAACGGCAACTCGGCGACATGGGTACGGCGAAACTGCGCAGGATCCTTGGCCCGGCTGACCACGTAATCCACCTCGGTGAGGGCATCGATGTAGTAGTCGGCACGGTTGTGCAGCAGCATCGACAGGATGCCTGTGCGCCGGACCACTTCGTTGTAGCGGCTGATATTGGGCAGGTAGAGTTGATACTGGTAGCCACGCACCCAGGCCAGCCGGTAGTTGCCCAGGGTATCGAGGGTAGGCGCGGGATTACTGGCCAGCCCCAAGGCATAGATGTGATCGGTGTCGTAGCTCCACCTTGGATAAAGCAGGTCGCTGACTTCGTCACGATAGCCGCCGACACAGGCATCCACTTCACCGCGCTGGGCCAGGCCGATGGAGCGGGTATAGGGTTCGGTACGGATATCCAGCTTGACGCCCGCCGGCTCGAACACTTCGCGCAAGACGTCCCAGGCCAGGCCATGGCCATCGGCAGCGGTATAGTCTTCCCACTCTTCGCTGGCCAGATGAATCACCGAGGGTGGCGCCAGGTCACCCGCTTGCACCCACGAGCACAGCATCGCCAAAATCATTACCGCCAAACCACGCCGAGCCATTCCCTGTCCCCCTGGTCAGTCCCTCAAGCCAATAACCACACCAACCCCTGCATCGCCAGCCAGGCAAATACACCGGCCAGTACGTCATCAAGCATGATCCCGACGCCGCCATGCACGTGCCGGTCGATCCAGCGAATCGGCCACGGCTTGAGAATGTCGAAGAAGCGGAACACCAGGAAGCCCGCCAGTAACCAGTACCAGCCCTCCGGCACCAGCCACAGGGTGATCCACATTCCGACCATCTCGTCCCAGACGATACCTTCGTGGTCGTGCACGCGTAAATCATCGGCCACCTTGCCGCACAGCCAAAAGCCGAACAGCATGGTGATGCCCAGCATCAGCCAGTAACCCCAATCGGGCAGCATCTGCCATAAGGGAATGAAGGGTAGCGCAACTAATGACCCCCAGGTGCCCGGTGCCTTTGGCAAGGTGCCCGAGCCAAAGCCGAACGCCAGGAAATGCCATGGATTGCGCCAGACCGACGGCGGTACGAATTCCGCCGGAACCTGCTTGGGATGATCTGTCACGTTGTCTCCCGAAAATGTTGGTAGCCCCGGGTTTGCGGGGTGATGTCTCGTCCGTCGGCATCCAGCAGGGTCACGCCCTGACCACTGACTACACGTCCGACCACATGGATCGGCCAGCCGTCGGCCAACAGGCCGGGCAACTCGACGGACGGTAGGGTAAAGGCCAGCACGTAATCGTCGCCACCGCTCAAGGCCGCCTCTTGCGCGCCCGCCTGGCCGAGGAAGGCCACCAGGGGCGCAGAGACCGGCAGCTTACTCTGCTCGACCTGAACGCCTACCTTCGAGGCGAGCGCCAGGTGCCCGCAGTCCGCCAGCAGGCCGTCGGAGATATCCAGCGCCGAGGTCGCCTTGCCCCGTAGCGCTCGACCCAGGGCCAGCTGAGGCTGCGGCGACCAGTAATGTGCCAGCAACGGATCGGCAATCGACGGTTCGGCCGTTCGCTGGCCGAGTACCAGCGGCAAGGCCCCGGCAGCGTTGCCCAGCTCACCGCCAACGCACACCAGGTCACCTGGCTGCGCGCCGCTTCGCACCAGGGCCTGACCGCTGGGCACTCGGCCAAACACGGTCATGGTCAGGCTCAGCGGTCCGCGGGTGGTATCCCCGCCCACCAGCGCCACGCCGCAGCCCTGGGCCATGAGGTTCAACCCACGGGCATAGCTTTGCAGCCAATCGGCAGTCACCGTCGGCAAGGTCAGGGCAAGGGTAAAGGCAACCGGCGTGGCGCCCATGGCGGCCAGATCACTCACAGCCACCGCCAGCGAACGCTGGCCGAGCAGAAAAGGGTCGCAAGGATCTGCGAAATGCACACCTGCAACCAGGGTGTCGGTGGAAATGGCCAGCTGCTCCCCGGGGGGAACAGCCAGCAAGGCACAATCGTCGCCGATTCCCAGAGCAACGCCTTCGCCGCCTCGCGCACAAGGCGCGGCGGCGAAGAAATTGCGGATCAGCTCAAACTCGCCCATAGCGATACCAAACGCCGGTTAGCGCTTGAACGCCTTCACTTCAGCTTCACGCAGACGCGGAGCCAGCTTGTCGAGTACGCCGTTGACGAACTTGTGGCCGTCGGTGGAACCGAAGACTTTCGCCAGCTCGATACCTTCGTTGATCACAACGCGGTACGGCACGTCGACGCGCTCGAGCAGCTCCCAGGTGGACAGGCGCAGCACGGCCAGTTCAACCGGGTCCAGCTCTTCGATGGTGATGTCCAGGCATGGCGCCAGTGCGGCGTCGATGCGGTCTCTTTGTGCCGGAACGCCGTGCAGGATTTCACGGAAGTAGGCACCGTCGACATCACTGAAATCGTTATCGACCCGGAACTGCGCTTCGATCTCGTTCAGCGACTGCCTGGCCATGTGCCATTGGTACAGCGCCTGGGTCGCGAGCTGACGGGCTTCGCGACGCTTTACGCTTTTCGATGGCTTGCCGGCATCCGCAGGCTTTGGATCGCGCGGGTTGAAACGATCGCTTTCGTCGCTAATCACTTGGCCTCCAACTGCGCCAGCAGGCTGACCATTTCCAGGGCGGACAGGGCAGCTTCAGCACCTTTGTTACCGGCCTTGGTGCCGGAACGCTCGATGGCTTGTTCGATGGAATCAACGGTCAGGACGCCGAAAGCGACCGGTACGCCGAACTCCATGGACACCTGGGCCAGGCCCTTGGTGCATTCGCCAGCGACGTATTCGAAATGCGGGGTACCGCCACGAATGACTGCGCCCAGTGCGATGATTGCAGCGTACTCGCCCTTCTGGGCGACTTTCTGTGCAACCAGCGGAATTTCGAAGGCGCCAGGAGCGCGGATGATGGTGATGTCGCTTTCGCTCACGCCATGGCGAACCAGGGCATCAACTGCACCGCTGACCAGGCTTTCAACGACAAAGCTGTTGAAACGGCCGACTACCAGAGCGTAGCGGCCTTTAGGGGCGATGAAGGTACCTTCGATGGTCTTCAGGGTCATTCGTTAGATCTCTTAAAGAGCCGGGACGCGTTTTCTACGCGTCCCTCAGTGATGTGTTAACCGCGAATCAAGGACTGGAAACAACCGGTCTTTATTCGGAGGGCACGTATTCTACAACTTCCAGATCGAAACCGGATATCGCATTAAATTTCATTGGCGCACTCATCAGGCGCATTTTGCGCACGCCAAGGTCCCGAAGGATCTGCGAACCGGCACCGACGATGCTGTAGGTGGTCGGTTTTTTCACAGGTGTCTGGTCCGCCGTCTCGCGGATGTGCGCCAGCAAAACATCGCCATCGAGCGGATGACCGAGCAGCAGCACCACCCCGCTGCCGGCCTCGGCAACCGCCGCCATCGCAGCGCGCAGGCTCCAGCGGCCCGGTTGCTTGACCATCAGCAGGTCACGCAGCGGGTCCATGTTATGCACCCGAACCAGCGTCGGCTCGTCGGCGCACACGGTGCCCAGGGTCAGCGCCATGTGCACGTCGCCTTCCACGGAATCACGATAGGTCACCAGGTTGAATTGGCCCAGTTCGCTGTCCAGCGGCTGCTCGGCAATCCGCTGAACGGTACGTTCGTGGATCATCCGGTAGTGGATCAGGTCGGCGATGGTACCGATCTTGATGTTGTGTTCGGCAGCGAAGGCTTCCAGCTCGGCGCGACGGGACATGGTGCCGTCATCGTTCATCACTTCGCAGATCACCCCGCTCGGCTCGAAACCGGCCATGCGCGCCAGATCACACGCCGCCTCGGTGTGGCCAGCACGGGCCAGGGTGCCACCGGCCTGGGCCATCAGCGGGAAGATGTGGCCGGGGCTGACAATGTCTTCAGCCCTGGCGTCTTTCGCTGCAGCCGCCTGCACGGTGCGAGCACGGTCTGCGGCAGAGATGCCGGTGGTCACGCCGGTGGCCGCTTCGATGGACACGGTGAACTTGGTGCCAAAACCGGAACCGTTGCGCGGGGCCATCAAGGGCAGCTTCAACAGTTCGCAGCGTTCGCGGCTCATCGGCATGCAGATGAGGCCGCGAGCGTGCTTGGCCATGAAGTTGATGTGTTCTGGCTGGCAGCACTCGGCGGCCATGATCAGGTCGCCTTCGTTCTCGCGGTCTTCGTCATCCATCAGGATGACCATCTTGCCTTGGCGGATGTCTTCAACCAGTTCTTCGATGCTATTGAGCGCCACAAGGCACCCCCCTTCTTTCGAAATTAGAGCTCAGGATTTGAGGTAGCCGTTTTGGGCCAGGAAGCTTTCAGTAATGGTGCTGCCGGCGGCTGGCTCCGCGGCCTTGTCGCCCAGCAGCAAGCGCTCCAGGTAACGGGCCAGCAAGTCCACTTCCAGGTTCACCCGGCGACCTGGCTGATACGACGCCATGATGGTTTCGCTCAGGGTGTGGGGGATGATCGTCAGCATGAACTCGGCGCCATCGACCGCGTTCACGGTCAGGCTGGTGCCGTCGACGGTGATCGAGCCTTTATGGGCGATGTACTTGGCCAGCTCCTTCGGGGCGCGGATGCGAAACTCCACGGCACGGGCATTTTCGGTGCGTGCAACCACTTCGCCGACGCCGTCGACGTGACCGCTGACCAGATGACCGCCAAGGCGGGTGGTCGGGGTCAGGGCTTTTTCCAGATTGACCGGGCTGCCGCTTTTGAGGTCGTTCATGGCGGTGCAGTCGAGTGTTTCGCGACTGACGTCGGCGGCAAAACCATTGCCTGGCAATTCAACCGCGGTCAGGCACACGCCATTGACCGCGATGCTGTCACCCAGCTTGACGTCGCTCAGATCGAGCTTGCCGGTTTCTACGTGAACCCGTACATCTCCGCCTTTTGGGGTCAATGCACGAATACTGCCGATGGATTCGATGATGCCGGTAAACATGGAGTCCTCCTCGAGAACGGGCCAGCGCTGTGGCGATGGCCGGAAATTATACGCTCGCTGCTGGCACAGGAATGGCAGTGACCCGCCAGTCATCGCCAACCGCACGAATTTCGGTGATTTTGAGTGCTGGCGCGTCTTTCATCTGCGCCAGTGGCCAATCCAGCAGGGGGCGTGCCGAGGAACCAAGGAACTTGCCAGCGATGAAAATCTGGAACTCGTCCACCAGCCCTTGTTGCGCGAAAGCACCGGCCAGACGCGGCCCCGCTTCGACCAGCACTTCGTTGACCCCGCGGGCAGCCAGCTCGACCAGCAGCTTGCGCAGGTCGACCAAGCCATCCTCGCCCGCAACGATCAAGCACTCCGGGCCATTGGCATATTGCTCTTCGATCGCCATGCACGTAGCGACCAGCGCCGGGCCGGCCTTGAAGAACGGCGCGTCCAGCGGCACTCGCAGCCGCCCGTCGATCAACACGCGCAACGGCGGCCGGCTCATGGCCAGCGCGGTTTGCTCGGCATCCAGGCCCAGCTCATCGGCGCGCACGGTCAAGCGGGCATTATCGGCCAGCACCGTGTCGGCGCCAGTCAGCACCACGCTGGCCTGTGCACGCAGGCGTTGTACCGCCGAACGCGCTGCCGGGCCGGTAATCCATTGGCTTTCGCCGCTTTCCATCGCCGTGCGACCGTCGAGGCTCATCGCCAGCTTGACCCGCACGAACGGCAAGCCGTGTTCCATGCGTTTGAGAAAGCCTTCGTTGAGCTTGCGCGCCTCGCCTTCGAGCACGCCGCTTTCAGTGGCAATACCGGCTTGAGACAGACGCTGCATGCCGCGACCGGCAACCGCCGGGTTCGGGTCCTGCATGGCCGCAACGACCCTGGCCAGGCCTGCATGCACCAGCGCATCGGCGCAGGGCGGCGTACGGCCGTGGTGGCTGCACGGTTCGAGCGTGACGTAGGCGGTGGCGCCTCGGGCCTTGTCGCCTGCGGCGCGCAAGGCGTGGACTTCTGCGTGAGGCTCGCCGGTGCGTTCGTGCCAGCCTTCGCCGACAATTTGCCCGTCGCGCACGATCACACAGCCGACCCGCGGGTTGGGGTGGGTGGTGTAGTGACCTTTGCGCGCCAGTTCAAGAGCGCGGGCCATGTAGTGGGCGTCGAGGACGGTTTGCTCTGCGGATGTGCTCATTCTTTCACCGGCTCACGGGCCAGGCGATCGATCTCTTCACGGAACTCATTAAGGTCCTGGAAGCGTCGATACACGGAGGCGAAACGAATGTAGGCGACTTCGTCGAGCTTTTGCAGCTCGGCCATCACCAGTTCACCGACAACGAGAGACTTGACCTCACGTTCGCCGGTGGCTCGCAATTTGTGTTTGATGTGCACCAGCGACGATTCGAGGCGTTCGACACTCACCGGACGCTTTTCGAGGGCACGCTGCATGCCGGCGCGGAGTTTTTCTTCGTCGAACGGCTGACGACTGCCGTCGGTTTTGATCAGGCGCGGCAACACCAGTTCAGCCGTCTCGAACGTCGTGAAACGTTCGCCGCAGGCCAGGCATTCACGCCGGCGGCGCACCTGTTCGCCCTCGGCGACCAGACGCGAGTCGATGACCTTGGTGTCGTTGGCACCGCAGAAGGGACAGTGCATGGTGGCAGGCAACAAAAAAAGGGAGGGCCATGGTAGCGCATCCCCGTCGCAAGACAAGCCATAGGGTTTGCGGTATACAGACTGGCTATATCGAACGATCCATGGATTTCACCCTGCTGGAGCCGCAAATGCCACTAAAACCGCTCGTTTTACTCAGCCTTCTCAGCCTGCTGGTGGCCTGCGGCACTGATGCGCCCAAGCCGCAACCGCCGACCCCGGGCCCCGCACCGCAACAGGCGCAGAAGAAAGCCCGGGAGTCGGCCCAGCTTGGTCCACTGCCCGCTTACCAGCGCGAACTGAGCGGCACGCTGCAAGGCGTGCCGGCCGGCGCCGAAGTCGAACTGGCTTTGCTGGTAATCGACGACAAGGACCGCCCGCAGCAGTTGCTCGCCAGTTCCAGCCTGATTGGTACCAATCAGGTCCTGCCGTTCCACCTGCGGTTCAATCCGGAATCCTTTCCGGCGGGCCAGCGGGTTGAACTGCGTGGCCGCGCCAGCCAGTCGGGGCAGCTGATTCTGCATCTGCCGTCGCAGGTCATTACCCAACCGACGACCCAGGCCATGGGTCAGCTGCAATTCGTCAAAGCACCATGACTGCACCGCTCGACCTGCAGCAGTCGCTGGGGCAATTGCTGGGTGATGCGCAGCTGGTGCCTGTCGCGTTGCCCGGAACACAGCTAAAGCTCTGGCTGATCGACGGCGACAACATGGACCGCGCCTTCAGCCCGGAGGAAACCCGGCGGATCCTGCATGAGCCGCCGTACTGGAGTTTCTGCTGGGCCAGTGGCCTGGCGGTGGCACGCTACCTCGCCGAACACCCGCAGTGGGTCGCCGGCAAACGGGTGCTGGACTTCGGCGCCGGCTCCGGGGTGGCGGGCATTGCTGCGGTCAAGGCCGGCGCTCTGGAAGTGGTGGCCTGCGATCTCGACCCGCTGGCGATCGCAGCGTGCCGGGCGAATGCCGAGCTCAATGCTGTGCAACTTGCCTACTCGACAGATTTCTTCGCCGAAGCAGACCGGTTCGACCTGATCCTGGTGGCCGACGTCCTGTACGACCGGGCGAACCTGCCGTTACTCGATCAATTCCTGAGTCGCGGGCGCGAGGCGCTGGTGGCGGATTCGCGGGTGAGGGATTTTCGCCATCCGCTGTATAGGCGCATCGAGATGCTGGAGGCGATGACCTTGCCGGATCTGGCCGAACCGGAAGAGTTTCGGCATGTGAGTCTCTACCACGCGCGGCGCCCTGGCTGACGCCATCGCCAGCAGGCTGGCTCCCACAGTTGACCGCATTCCATGGTGGGAGCCAGCCTGCTGGCGAAGCGTCAGATCAGGCGATACAACTCTCCCGGTCACACCCCGCTTCCGGCCACCCCCCGCCAAGCCTTATAGTGGCCCCATTCACGCTTTTACGAGATCCCCCATGAGTCAGGAAACGCCGTACATCTTCGACGCCACCACCGCCGATTTCGACCAGTCGGTGATCGAGAACTCATTCCACAAACCCGTCCTGGTGGATTTCTGGGCCGAATGGTGCGCGCCTTGCAAAGTGCTGATGCCGATGCTGCAGACCATCGCCGAGAGCTATCAGGGCGAGCTGTTGCTGGCCAAGGTCAATTGCGATCTGGAGCAGGACATCGTCGCCCGCTTTGGCATTCGCAGCCTGCCGACCGTGGTGCTGTTCAAGGACGGCCAGCCGGTCGACGGCTTTGCCGGCGCGCAGCCGGAGTCAGCCGTACGCACCATGCTCGAGCCGCATGTGCAGATGCCACCGCCGGCCGCCGCCGATCCGTTCGAACAGGCTCAGGCGTTGTTCGACGACAGCCGCTTCGCCGATGCCGAAGCCGTGCTCAAGGTGCTGCTGGGTGAAGACAATACCAACGCCAAGGCGCTGATTCTCTACGCCCGCTGCCTGACTGAGCGCGGCGAGCTGGCTGATGCGCAATCGGTACTCGACTCGGTCAAGAGCGACGAACACAAGGCCGCCCTGGCCGGTGCCAAGGCGCAGATCCAGTTCCTCGGCCAGGCCAAGGACCTGCCGGATGCCGCAGACCTGAAGGCGCGCCTGGCGAAGAACCCTCTGGACGATGAGGCCGTCTATCAACTGGCCGTCCAGCAATTGGCCCGTCAGCAATACGATGCGGCGCTGGACGGATTGCTCAAGCTGTTCATCCGCAATCGCAGCTACAACGAAGGCCTGCCGCACAAGACCTTGTTGCAAGTCTTCGAGCTGCTGGGCAACGATCACCCGCTGGTGACCACGTACCGTCGCAAGTTGTTTGCTGCTCTTTATTAAAAGAGCAAAAGATCGCCGCCTTGTTTCACTCGATAGCGCCTACGGGGTGCACGTGACTCCTTGCAGGGGCGGTCGAGCGAAGGGAGGCGGCGATCTTCAATCGACCCAGCTGTAAATCGGCGTATCTGCGCCGCTGACCACCTTCACGTCCGCACAATGGCGCAAGCGCACCAGCAAGCGCTTGCCCGCTGCCGCGCTGCCAGTCAGCCCTTCCAGCTGCTCGAGCAAATCCGGCCCGCTCAACTGCCCGGCCTGGCGCAACAGATCCTTGGCGACCTGCCACAGCGCATCGTCCTGGGTGACCGGTTTCGCCACAGGCGTCGCGCTGGCGTCAGCCGGAGCGACCTGCAACTGCGCGCCAAGCCGCGCCCAATCCGCGTCGTCCATCTCCAATGTCAAATCCACCGGCCAGGCGCCGATGCTTCCGCGTATACGCAACATGAGTCTGCTCCCGCCTTTTTCTTCTGCGCATGCTCCCACGGGACTTGTGCAACGCCAAGCAGGCAGTCAAACTCTGTACACGTTATAAGATCACATAACATTTCGTCACCTTCCGCCCGGAGAGTCCCCATGCGTCGTCTGTTGCTCGCTTTGCCATTCGCCCTGTTGCCGCTGGCCGATGCTTACGCCGCTCAAGCCCATGAACATGATCACGACCATGAACATAACGAAGAGCATGGCAGCCTGGAGGCCCATGAGCATGGCGTCGGCCGCTTGAACGCGGCGCTGGACGGTCAGACACTGGAGCTGGAACTGCAAAGCCCGGCAATGAACCTGGTGGGTTTCGAACACCAGGCCACCACCGATGCCGACAAAGCCAGGGTCGCCGCTGCCCGGGCCCAGCTGGAAAAGCCCCTGTCCCTGTTCAGCCTGCCGACCGCTGCCGGCTGCGTGGCAACCAGTCAAGAGCTGGAAAGCCCGCTGTTCGGTGACAAACCGGACGCCAATGATGATCACGAAGCGGCGTCCAAGGGCGAGCATCACCACGATCACAGCGAAATTCACGCCCATTACCACTTCACCTGTTCGACACCGGCAGCGCTGAAGTCCCTGGACCTGGCGAATATCTTCAATGCCTTCCCGGCCACCCAGAAAATTCAGGTACAACTGATCGGCCCTAGTGGCCAGCAGGGCGTTGAAGTGACGGCCAAGGCGGCTGCCCTGAAATTCTGAATCCACCCTGAGTCCTGTAGGCACTGACGAGTGCAACGAGGCTGCGATCTTTTGATCTTGCTTTGAAAAAGCAAAAGATCGCAGCCTCGTTGCACTCGGCAGCTCCTACGGGGGCGTTCACTTACGAAACCGGTGTTATGACTCAACCTCTCATCGAACTGTCCAACCTGGGCTTCAGCTGGCCCGGTCATCCGCCCTTGCTCGACATCCCGGCGTTTCGCCTGGAAGCCGGCGAGAGCCTGTTTCTCAAGGGGCCCAGTGGCAGCGGCAAGACCACTCTGCTGGGGCTGCTCGGCGGCGTGCAGAAGCCAGATCGCGGCAGCATCCGCCTGCTTGGCCAGGAGCTGACCGAGCTGTCCGCCGGTGCGCGCGACACGTTTCGCGTCGATCACACCGGCTACATTTTCCAGCAGTTCAACCTGCTGCCATTCCTCTCGGTGCGCGAGAACGTCGAGTTGCCCTGCCATTTCTCCAGGTTGCGCGCCGAACGGGCTATCCAGCGTCACGGCAGCGTCGACCAGGCTGCCGTCACCCTGCTTGCCCACTTGGGCCTGAAAGATCAGAACCTGTTGAGCCGACGCGCCGACTCCCTTTCCATCGGTCAGCAACAGCGAGTAGCCGCCGCCCGAGCGCTGATCGGCCAGCCTGAACTGGTGATCGCCGACGAGCCGACTTCGGCGCTGGACTACGACGCCCGGGAAAACTTCATCCGCCTGCTGTTTGCCGAATGCCGCGAAGCTGGATCGAGCCTGTTGTTCGTCAGCCACGACCAGAGCCTGGCGCCGCTGTTCGACCGCCATCTGTCCCTGGCCGAACTCAACCGCGCCGCCACGTCCGAAGAGGTTTGAGATGTATCTGTTTCGTCTAGCCATGGCCAGCCTGGCTAATCGTCGCTTTACTGCGATCCTGACTGCATTCGCCATCGCCTTGTCGGTCTGCCTGCTGCTGGCCGTGGAACGCGTTCGTACCGAAGCCAAGGCCAGTTTCGCCAGCACCATCAGTGGCACCGACCTCATCGTCGGCGCACGCTCCGGTTCGGTGAATCTGCTGCTGTACTCGGTGTTTCGCATCGGCAATGCCACCAACAACATCCGCTGGGACAGCTTCGAGCACTTCGCCAACAACCCGAAAGTGAAGTGGGCCATCCCGATGTCCCTCGGCGACTCCCATCGCGGATACCGGGTGATGGGCACCACCGAGGCGTATTTCGAGCACTATCAATACGCACGCCAGCAGCACCTGGAACTGGTCGACGGTCGCCCATTCGCCACCGATCCGTTCGAAGTGGTGCTCGGCGCCGAGGTGGCCGATGCGCTGCACTACAAACTCGGCGACAAACTGGTCCTGGCCCACGGCGTCGCGGTGATCAGCCTGGTCAAGCACGACGACAAGCCATTCACCGTGGTCGGCATCCTCAAACGCACGGGTACGCCCGTGGACCGCACGCTGCACATCAGCCTGGGTGGCATGGAAGCGATTCACGTGGACTGGCACGACGGCGTACCGGCCCGGGGTAATGGGCGCGTCAGTGCCGATCAGGCACGCAACATGGACCTGACGCCGCAAGCGATCACCGCCTTCATGCTGGGCCTGAACAGCAAGATTTCCACCTTCGCCCTGCAGCGTGAGATCAATGAATTTCGCGGCGAGCCGATGCTTGCCATCCTGCCCGGCGTCGCCCTGCAGGAATTGTGGAGCCTGATGAGCACGGCGGAAAAAGCCTTGTTCGTGGTGTCGCTGTTCGTGGTGCTGACCGGGTTGATCGGCATGCTCACGGCGATTCTCACCAGCCTCAACGAACGCCGGCGGGAGATGGCGATTCTGCGTTCGGTCGGCGCTCGTCCGTGGCATATCGCCTCGTTGCTGGTGCTGGAGGCGTTTGCCCTGGCGTTGTCCGGGGTGATTGCCGGCGTGGCCCTGTTGTACGTGTGTATCGCAGGCGCCCAGGGTTATGTGCAGGCCAACTACGGGTTGTATTTACCGTTGGCGTGGCCAAGTGAATATGAATGGACGCTGCTCGGTGGCATCCTGTGCGCTGCGTTACTGATGGGCAGCGTGCCGGCCTGGCGTGCGTATCGCCAATCCCTTGCCGATGGCCTGTCGATCCGTTTATGAGGAAGTCGAAGATGCCCCGCGTCCTGCTCGCGCTGTTGATGCTGTTCGCCCTGCCGCTGTGGGCAGCCGAGCCCAAGGATCTGACCTGGTCGGAAATGATCCCCCCGGACGCAGCACCGGAAGTGCCGAACATGACGCCGCTGCATGACCTGTCGCAGATGAGCAGTGCGCTGTCGGCCGAATCGGCACCAGCGGCGAAGCAGGACATGCCCAATGCCCCCGTGGTGCAGGGACTCGACGGCCAGAACATTCGCCTGCCGGGGTATATCGTGCCACTGGAAGTGAGTGAGGAAGGGCGCACCACGGAGTTTCTGCTGGTGCCGTATTTCGGCGCCTGCATCCACGTACCGCCACCGCCGTCGAACCAGATCGTGCATGTGAAAAGCGAGTTGGGCGTGAAGCTGGACGAGCTGTATCAGCCTTACTGGATCGAGGGTGCGATGCAGGTGAAGGCGTCAACCAGCGAACTGGCGGATGCGGGGTATCAGATGGAGGCGGACAAGATTTATGCGTATGAGCTGCCGGAGTGAACCCCGGTCATTTTAGGCTGTTTGTAATGGCCCCATCGCTGGCAAGCCAGCTCCCACAGTGATCGAGTCGTTCACACTATTTGTATCACCGACGGAACCTGTGGGAGCTGGCTTGCCAGCGATGGGGCCCGCAAAGGTTCCACGAAAAACCACCCCTTCGCTGTTTCATTGAGCTGAGTCAACAGAGCAGATTGTTAGCCGCCTTACCATTGGACATCGAAAACTTTTAACGTCCTTTGGAGCCCTCATGCACAAGTCCGCGCTCTGCGCTTCGCTGTTTGCCCTCGCGCTCGCAGCCCCGCTCGCCCATGCCCACGACGCTGGCGATATCATCGTTCGCGCTGGCGCTATCACCGTCAACCCGAAAGCCGACAGCTCCAGCGTCAAGGTCGACCAGGGCCCACTGGCCGGGGCCGACCTGGGTGGCAAGGCGACCATGAGCAGCGACACGCAGCTGGGCTTGAACTTCGCGTACATGATCGACAGCCACTGGGGTATCGAATTGCTCGCCGCCTCCCCGTTCGAGCACGACGTGAAGATCAAAGGCACCGCCCTGGGCGCGGCCAACGGCAAACTCGGTTCGCTCAAACACCTGCCGCCGACCCTGAGCGTGGTGTACTACCCGCTGGATCACAAGTCGCTATTCCAGCCGTATGTGGGTGCCGGCATCAACTACACCTGGATCTACGACGAACACGTGGGCAGTGAAGCCAGCGCCAACGGTTTCAGCAACTTCAAGGCGGAAAACTCCTGGGGCATGGCGTTCCAGGTGGGTGCCGACTACATGATCACCGACAACATCATGCTCAACGCGCAGGTGCGCTACATCGACATCGACACCACCGCCACTGTGGAAAACAACGTAGTGGCACCGGGCACCCGGGCCAAGGTCGACGTGGATGTGGATCCGTTCATCTACATGGTTGGCCTGGGTTACAAGTTCTAAACCGCTTGGGTTGGAACGCTTTCGCGAGCAAGGTCAACACCATCCAGAAACGATAAAGGCGCCTTTGAGGCGCCTTTATCATTGCGGCAGGACTCAGCGCCCCAACAACCGCGCCAACCCCACGCTCATCGGCGTCTGCTCAGGGTAGGTAAACCGCTCCAGCAGCCGTCGATTGTTCGCCCGTGAATGACGAATATCTCCGGAGCGCGCCGGTCCGTAGCTCACCGGCGGCAACTGACCCACGACCACTTCCAGCGCCTGCAGCATCTGCTTGAGTGTAGTCGCCTGGTTCCAGCCAACATTGATCGCGCCCACCTCGACCTGCGGCTTCTCGATGGCCTGCACCAGCAGGTCGACGAGGTCTTCAACGTAAACAAAATCCCGAGTCTGCTCGCCATCGCCAAACACGGTGATCGGCAGGCCTTTGTGCGCCCGCTCGCTGAAGATGCTGATCACCCCGGAGTACGGCGAGGACGGATCCTGGCGCGGGCCGTAGATGTTGAAGAAACGGAAGACCACCGGTTCCAGGCCATGCTGTCGCCGATAGAAGTCAAAATAATGCTCGCTGGCCAGTTTGTCCGAGGCATAGGGCGTCAACGGCGATTTGGGCGTTTCTTCGTCGATCGACTCGCCTTCACCGTTGTTGCCGTAGACCGCCGCGCTGGAGGCAAACAACACGCGTTTGACTCCGGCCTGGCGCATGGCTTCGCACACATTCAACGAAGCTACGAAATTACTCTGGTGGGTTCTGACCGGATCATCCACCGAGGCCTGGACCGAAGCGACCGCCGCCAGGTGTGCCACGGCGCTGCAGCCGACCATCGTACGCGCCACCAGCGCTGCATCGGCGACATCACCGAGAATCAGCTCGACCTTGGGGTTGTCCAGCGGCAGGTTGCTGCGCTTGCCGGTGGACAGGTCGTCGAGAATGCGCACCGAATGGCCCTTGGCGAGCAAGGCATCGGTCAGGTGCGAGCCGATGAAACCGGCACCGCCGGTGATGAGAATTGGGCCGTCAGCCATGGCGATAGAACCTGTCCAGTAGGCTCGGGAGTGCCGCGCGCCAGGCACGCGGCTTAATCCCGAACGTGTGCAGAATTTTCTTACAGGCCAGCACTGCATGCTGCGGCTCGTCGGCAGCGTCAGGGCGCGCGGCGTGAGCCTGGGCGGTGGGTGCTTCGATGGCCAGCGGGTGCAGGTTGCGCGCTTCGGTCAGGATAGCCTGCCCCAGTGCCAGCGGCGTAGTGGCCTCATGTCCTGCGTAATGGTAGGTGCCCCACAGCGGCGCTGCACAATCAAGTTGCTTGAGCACCGAAATAATCACCCGGGCGGCATCGTCGACCGGCGTCGGATTGCCTCGGCGATCATCAGCCATCAGCAGTTCTTCAGGCTGCTCGGCACGAGCCAGGAAACGCCCCAGGGCCCCATCGGCGCTGTCATCGAGCAGCCAGCCGAAGCGCAGCAGCACATGCTGCGGGCAAGTGGCCCGCACGCTTTGCTCGATGCGCCACAGGGCCTGACCACGCAGGCCCAAGGGCACCGGCTCGTCTTTTTCGCTGTAGGCCGTCGCGCGGGAACCGTCGAACACCCGATAGCTCGACGGTTGCAGCAGGACGATATTGTGGTGCTGGCACAATTCGGCCAGGCGCTCGACTGCGCGCTCCTGCCCGGCCAGACGCTGTTCGCTCACTGCCTCGGCCTGGAACCAGTCGAAGTAGTACGCAAGGTTGATTAGCGCGTCCGGGCGGGTGTCGTCGAGCAATTGCGTCAGGCTCGCGGCATCCCAGCCGTCTTGCGGCGGGCGGGGGGCGAGGAAACCGATGTCTTCCTCCGCACCGAGGCGAATCAGCGCCTGCCCAAGGGCATTTCCGCCGCCCAGTAACATAAGGCGCATTCGCATAGAGTCAGCAGGCCCAGTCTGATTGGAACGATGGCTGTTAGACAGCACCCGGGGTGATGTCATTGATAATTGCCGGAATCGTTGCATTTTGCGGGTTTAGTACGCAACCGTCACCCGTAAAGTGTAAATTGCCGTATGAACTTGCCAATCCCTCCGGACGCTGCCCTGGCGGGCTTCCACCCTGCGGTCAGTGCCTGGTTCCGTAACACGTTCGCGACGGTGACTGCCGCCCAGGCCCGGGCGTGGCCGCTGATTCGCCAGCGCCGTTCGACCTTGATCGCGGCGCCCACCGGCTCGGGTAAGACCCTCACCGCTTTTCTGGCGGTGATCGATGACCTGGTGCATCGAGGGTTGGAGACCCCAGGCGGTTTGCCTGACGAAACCCTGGTGGTCTACGTTTCGCCGCTCAAGGCGCTGTCCAACGATATCCGGATCAACCTGCAAAACCCGCTGGCCGGTATCACCGAACAGCTGCAGCTCATGGGGCTGCCGGCCTTGCAGATCACCACTGCCGTACGCACCGGCGATACCGCGCAAAAAGACCGTGCGGCAATGCGCAGGAGCCCGCCGCATATTCTGGTCACCACCCCGGAATCCCTTTATGTGCTGCTGGGTTCAGACTCGGGCCGGCAGATGCTGGGCTCCACGCGTACAGTGATCGTCGATGAAATTCACGCCATCGCCGCCAGCAAGCGCGGCAGCCATCTGGCCCTGAGCCTTGAGCGTCTGCAGGCCCTGTGTAGCGAGCCGCTGACGCGTATCGGCCTGTCGGCCACGCAGAAACCCATCGAGGCGGTGTCACGCTACCTGGCAGGGCGTGATCGCCCCTGTGAAATCATCGACATCGGCCATGCCCGTCCGCGGGACCTGGGCATCGAAGTGCCGCCAGTGCCGTTGTCGGCGGTGATGGCCAACGACGTCTGGCAACTGGTCTATGACCGCCT
Organism: Pseudomonas sp. Y24-6; assembly: GCF_020295325.1. Taxonomy (NCBI): domain Bacteria; kingdom Pseudomonadati; phylum Pseudomonadota; class Gammaproteobacteria; order Pseudomonadales; family Pseudomonadaceae; genus Pseudomonas; species Pseudomonas sp. Y24-6. Next base: position 289,806 of record NZ_JACBXG010000006.1, read on the forward strand.
CGCGGCCCTCGCCCGCGAGCACCGCACCACCTTGATCTTCGTCAACACCCGACGCCTCGCCGAACGCCTCAGCCGCCACTTGAGCGAACGCCTGGGCAAGGATGCGGTAGCTGCGCACCATGGCAGCCTGGCCAAGGAGTTTCGCCTGGATGCCGAGCAACGTCTCAAGCGCGGCGAGCTGCAAGTGCTGATCGCCACCGCTTCTCTGGAATTGGGGATTGATATCGGCGACGTCGACCTGGTCTGCCAGATTGCCTCGCCGCGTTCGATCGCCGGTTTTCTGCAACGGGTTGGCCGCTCCGGGCACCAGGTCGGCGGCACACCCAAGGGTCGCCTGTTCGCCACCACCCGCGATGACCTGATCGAATGCACCGCCCTGCTCGACTGTGTACGCCGGGGTGAACTCGATACCCTGCACATTCCCAAGGCGCCGCTGGATGTGCTGGCGCAGCAGATCATCGCCGAGGTCAGTTGCCGGGAATGGCAGGAACAGGCACTGCTGGACCTGTTCCGCCAAGCGTCGCCCTACGCCGAACTCGACGAAAAGCATTACCAGGCATTGCTGCAAATGCTCGCCGAAGGCTACAACTCAAGCCAGGGCATGCGCAGTGCCTACCTGCACCGCGACGCTCTGACCCGCACATTACGCGGTCGCCGAGGCAGCAAGCTGACTGCGGTCACCAGCGGCGGGACGATTCCCGACAATGCCGACTACAGCGTGTTGCTCGAACCCCAGGCGCTGAACATCGGCAGCGTCAACGAAGACTTCGCGGTCGAGAGCATCGCCGGCGACGTCTTCCAGCTGGGCAATACGTCCTATCGAATCCTGCGGGTCGAGGCCGGCAAGGTCCGGGTTGAAGATGCCCAGGGCCAGCCGCCGACCATCCCGTTCTGGCTCGGCGAGGCGCCAGGGCGCAGTGCCGAATTGTCATTCGCGGTGGCTCGCCTGCAAGCCCGACTCGACGACCTGCTGGGTGCCACACCCGGCAACCTGCAACCGGCCCTGGACTGGCTGACCGACACCCTTGGCCTGAACCTCGCCAGCGCCGAACAGCTGGTGGACTACCTGGCCCGTGCACGCCTGGCCCTGGGCGCACTGCCGTCCCAGGTCACGCTGCTGATGGAGCGGTTCTTCGACGAGTCCGGCGGCACCCAGCTGATCATTCACACGCCCTTTGGCAGTCGGATCAATCGTGCCTGGGGCATGGCACTGCGCAAGCGGTTCTGCCGTACGTTCAACTTCGAGTTGCAGGCCGCCGCCAGCGAGGACGCCATCGTCCTTTCTCTATCCAGCAGCCACAGTTTCGAACTCGATGAAGTCTGGCGCTACCTGCACAGCAACAGCGCCGAGCACCTGCTGATTCAAGCCGTTCTCGAGGCGCCGCTGTTTGGTGTGCGCTGGCGCTGGAATGCCGGAGTCGCGCTGGCATTGCCGCGCTACACCGGCGGGCGCAAGGTCGCGCCACAGATCCAGCGCATGAAAAGCGAAGACCTGATCGCCAGCGTGTTTCCCGACCAGATTGCCTGCGTGGAAAATCTCGCCGGTGAACGTGAAGTGCCCGAACACCCGCTAGTGGAGCAGACCCTCGACGACTGCCTGCATGAGGCCATGGACAGCGAAGGCTGGCTCAACCTGTTGCGGCGCATGGAGCGTGGCGAGGTGCGCCTGATCAGCCGCGACCTGCCTGCGCCCTCGCCCTTGGCGGCGGAAATCCTCAGTGCGCGGCCCTACAGTTTTCTCGACGATGCGCCGCTGGAAGAACGCCGCACCCAGGCGGTGCTCAATCGACGCTGGACCGAGGCGCAATCCACCGACGATCTTGGCGCCCTCGACGCCGACGCGATTCAGGCCGTGCGTGAGCAAGCCTGGCCGGCGCCCACCCGCATCGATGAGATGCATGAGGCGCTGATGAGTCTTGCCTGTATCACTGAAGAGGAAGCCCAGGCCAACCCGCAGTGGTCAGAATGGTTGAATGCACTGGCCGAAGGCGGCCGGGCCAGCCGGATCGGCGATTCGCTGTGGTTCGCGCTGGAGCGCCTGACCTGTGTGCAGGCGATTTATCCACAGGCGTCCGTGCAGCCGCCGATGGTCGCATTGCCCGGGTTCGATGAAGCCTGGGACCGCGATGACGCCGTGCTGGAAGTGGTGCGGGCACGCCTGGGCGCGTTCGGCCCGCTGCCCTTGTCGGCGATTGCCGGCCCCCTCGGCCTGCCCGCCACTGAGGTCACCGGGGCGCTGGCGCACCTTGAGCGGGAAGGCTATGTTCTGCGCGGGCATTTTTCCAGCGGCGCCTGCGAGGAAGAATGGTGCGAACGCCATCTTCTGGCGCGAATCCATCGCTACACGGTCAAGCGTCTGCGCCGGGAAATCGAGCCGGTGGCTTTGCAGGATTTCATGCGATTCCTGTTTGACTGGCAACACCTGTCCCCCCCCGCTCAAGGCCAGGGCAGCGCCGTGTTGTCAGCGATTGTCGGTCAGTTTGAAGGCTACCCCGCCGCCGCTTCCGCCTGGGACAGTGACCTGCTGCCGGCACGCATCAAGGGTTATTCGCCGAGTTGGCTGGATGATCTGTGTCGCAGTGGCAAGTGGGTGTGGACGCGCCTGACAACACGCGGCAAGGGCGCCAGCACGGCGTTGCGCAGCACGCCGATCCTGTTGTTGCCGCGCACCCGCGTCGGGTTGTGGAGCAGCCTCGCAGAGCAGACGCCAATAGAGCAACTGTCGCCCAAGGCGCGCAAGGTCCACGACGCCCTCAGCCAACACGGCGCGTTGTTTTTTGATGAGCTGATTCATGAGGCCCATCTTCTGCGCGCCGAGCTGGAAATCGCCCTGCAGGAATTGGTGGGCGCAGGCCTGGTGAACGCCGACAGCTTTGCCGGCCTGCGGGCGCTGATCGCTCCGGCCAGCAGACGCCAGGCTCGCAGCAGCCGGCGCGGGCGCGGGGCTTTTATTGGCGGCATGGATGATGCCGGGCGCTGGGCGTTGCTGAAGCGAGGGTTGGCCGCGCCGGTTGTGGATAACAAACGTCCGGCGCCGACACCCGTCGACACCCTGGAACACATTGCCATGACGCTGCTTCGACGCTACGGGGTGGTGTTCTGGCGCTTGCTGGAACGAGAGGCAGACTGGTTGCCAGGGTGGCGTGAGTTGCTGCGCACTTTTCATCGACTGGAGGCTCGCGGGGAGATTCGCGGTGGACGGTTCGTCAGCGGATTGGCCGGGGAACAGTTCGCCCTGCCCGAGGCCATACCCTTGTTGCGCGAGGTACGCCGACGGCCGCATGACGGGAGCCTGGTGGCGGTGTGCGGGGTTGACCCGCTGAACCTCGCCGGCACCCTGTTACCCGGCGCGAAGGTGCCGGCACTGGCGAGCAATCGGCTGGTGTATCGCGACGGGGTGCCGGCTGCTGCGGTGATTGCGGGCAAACAGCAGATCTGGCTGGAGCTGGATCCCCAGGCGGGTGCTGAGGTACGGAGCAGGTTGATCCAGCATTGAGGCTGGCTGCGCTGCCCCCTTCGCGGGCAAGCCCGCTCCCACAGGGATTTGTGATCAGAAAATCTCGTGTTAACACGGTCCACTGTGGGAGCGGGCTTGCCCGCGAAGGGGCCAGCAGCCCTCATATAAATCACTGACTACGCGGCGGATCCGGCAGCAAAACAGCTCCATGCTCTGGAGCCTGCCCATTCTCCAGAGCCTCATCGCCCTGCCGCTTGGGCAACAAAACCTGCTGTGGATAAGTCTGCGCGAAATGCACCCAAGGGCTGTTATCCACAAGCTTTTTCAAGCGTTGGTTGAACGCCCGGCTCACCGCATATTGCCCACCCGATACCGTGCGGAACTGTGCGGTCAGCACCACACCATTGAGGTCCATCTTGTCGACACCGAACACGTCCAGCGGCCCCTGCAGGTTGTACTTGAGGAACGCATCTTCGCGGATTGATTCCCCGGCCTCGCGGATCAGTTCGATGGCCTTATCAACATCGGTGTCATAAGTGAACTGCACCGAGAAAAACGCATAGGCGAACTGCCTTGATTGATTGGTAACCGCCTTGATCTGGCCGAACGGCACCGAGTGCACGAAGCCTTTGCCATCGCGCAGGCGCAAGGTGCGGATGGTCAGGCCCTCGACCGTGCCGGCGTGGCCCGAGTCGAGCACCACCCAGTCGCCGATCGATAGCGTGTCTTCAATGATAATGAACAGGCCCGTGATCACGTCTTGAACCAGCTGCTGGGAGCCGAAACCGATCGCCAGACCGACCACCCCGGCACCGGCAAGCAGTGGCGCCACGTTGATCCCCAGGTTGGCCATGGTGGTAATCGCGCAGATCACTACCAGAATGATCTTCATCGCATTGCGCAGCAGCGGCAGGATGGTTTTCACCCGGGTGCTGGGCTGACGCGCCGATGAGCGCTTGTTGACGGGCGGCTTCAGGGCCTCCTGAATGGCCGTGTCGAGCACCACCCAGAACAGCCAGGTCACCAGGAAAATCAGGCCAATGCGGCTCAGCGAGTCACTGATTGCCCGCCCGATCGAGTTGCGTTCGGCAAATTCGAACAGCGAAACACCCCAGATCCGGCCCAGAATCTCGATAAAAGCCACCGCCATCACAATCCGCACCAGTGCGTGCAGCAGGCTGAGAAAACGCTCCTTGTAAGCGCTGCTGCGCTGCAGCGCCTCGGCTTTTCGCGACTTGAACAGGTGCTGGAATACCGTGCTGAGAAATACCGTGGCGATCAGCAGGATGGTGGTGAACAACGCACAACGCAGGGCTTTCTGATTATCCTCCCCCACCCCGATCAAATTGATCGCCGACACCATGACCATCAGCAGGATCGGCCAGTACCAGAGTCCGGAGAAAATTCGCAGGGACTCCTGCAGCGATGGTTGCTTGAGCCGTTGCGCCAGGGGTCTGTTGCGAATCAGGTGAGCCACCGGACGACGCAGGCGGATCACCAGCAAGCCAAAGATGATCGACGCAAACAGCCCGGTGAACACCGCGATGCTGCTGGTGATATTACCGCCCAGTTGCCGGGCGATCTGCGGGCTGGTCAGTGCGTCACTCAGCGCGGCGAGGAAGCCGATCAGGAATAGAGGCTTGGGACAGTAGTCGCGGATGATCTGCACCGCCGCACGCTTGTGCCCGGTGTTGAACATGACGATCACACACAGCAGCATCGAAGTGGAAAATATCCCGCTGCTGGTGGCGTAGGCAAAGCACAACGCCAATGCCCGGCCGACCGAAGCCGGTAGGAAATGGCTGATGGACAGCGTCAGCGGCAGACACATAATCGCGGGCAATGTGTAGGGCAATACGTAGCTGAGCAGGTCCTGACTGCGCTGGCGGGTACCCAGCCAGCGACCCTGGTTCAGCCGCTTGGCCAGCAGGCCACCGAGCACCGTGAGCAAGGCAAAGGCCCCCAGCCAGACCCCGGACAACAACAGGAAGTCACCCACGACGCTCATGGGCGAGCGCGCCGAAGGCTGGTTCACCAGCTTGTCGACCTCGTCCGCAGCCCGATCAGCTCGCAAACGCCAGGCGTCCACCAGGTCTTCGTTGAGGTCGAGTTTGTCCTGCACGTTGTCGATGCTGGAACTGATGGCACCGAGCAAACCGCCCTGCACCAGCGGCTCCGGCGTGGCCGGCTCTTCAGCAGCGGCTGGAAGGCCTGGCAATGCGGCGGCTTGTAACGCGTTGCTGGCAAAAATCAGCAACGCCCCCAGTAGTATCGCGGTCTTGAACTTGAGCAAAACGCGGAGCTCCTCGAAAACGCATCTGTGAGGAACTGATCGACAAATCCCGTGCAAGTTCGGTTTTGGCCGCGAGATAACGGCAGCAGTGCCCCATCAACAACTGGCAAAACCCTCTCCTCGCCGCTTATCCACGGGCGATACCGTCCGTAGCCCGCTCGAAACTTTCTCTATCGCCCCGCAGTCAGCAATGGAGCGGGGTAAACCGAGGACCACAAGACGGGAGGCGACATGGCGGGGATTCATATTGGTATTTCAGGCTGGCGCTACTTGCCCTGGAGGGGGGATTTCTACCCAAAGGGGTTGACCCAGAAACGCGAGTTGCAGTTCGCGTCGAGGGCGGTCAACAGCATCGAAATCAATGGATCGTTCTACGCGTTGCAACGTCCGCAGCGGTATGCCGAGTGGTACGCCCAAACCCCGGCGGATTTCGTCTTCAGCGTCAAAGCTCCACGGTTCATCACCCACGTCAAACGCTTGCGCGACGTGCACAAGCCCCTGGCCAATTTCTTCGCCTCCGGGGTGCTGGAACTCAAGGAAAAGCTGGGGCCGATCCTCTGGCAATTCCCGCCCAACTTCACATTTAATGCCGAGCTGTTCGAGAGCTTTCTTGAACAGCTACCCCACAACACCCAGCAGGCCGCTGCTCTCGCCCGCCAGCACGACTCCCATGTACCGGGGCATGCCAGTATCAAGGCCTACAGGAAACGGCCCCTGCGCCATGCCGTGGAAATCCGCAACGATAGCTTCGTCGACCCGGCGTTCGTGCGCTTGCTCAAGCGCTACAACGTGGCACTGGTAATCGCTGACACTGCGGGAAAATGGCCCTATCGCGAAGACATCACGAGCAATTTTGTCTACTTGCGCCTGCACGGCGCCGAAGAGCTGTATGCCAGCGGCTACACCACCCAGGCGCTGAAACGCTGGGGCGACCGGATCGATGCCTGGAACCATGGGCAGCAACCCGCGGATCCACAGCTGATCGCTCCACGGCTCAAGCCCCAGCCGCGCAAGTCCCGTGAAGTGTTCTGCTATTTCGATAACGACATCAAGGTGCGCGCGCCGTTTGATGCGCGCCGGCTGCTGGAGCGCTTCCATCTTGAAGACAGTCTGGCCACTACCCCCGGCGAGCCCGCAGCCGAAGGAGTGCTGTCATGAGCATGTCTGAACAGCCCGAGGCACCAGAACAATTGCAAACCCACGCGGCCGTGCGGCGTTTCACCGTGCTGACGGTGAACACTCACAAGGGTTTCACCGCGCTCAACCGGCGTTTCATCCTGCCCGAGTTACGCGAAGCGGTGCGCGCCGTGTCCGCCGACGTGGTGTTTTTACAGGAAGTACACGGCACCCACGAGCAACATCCCCAGCGCTACGACAACTGGCCGACGATGCCGCAGTACGAATTCCTCGCCGACAGCCTGTGGCCACAATTTGCCTATGGCCGTAACGCGGTCTACCCGGCGGGCGATCACGGTAATGCGCTGCTGTCGAAATTTCAGATCATCCGCCATGACAATCTCGACGTGTCCATCAGCGGCCATGAAAACCGCGGGATTTTGCACTGCGTGCTACGCCTGCCGGGCGACGGTCCCGAGGTGCATGCGATCTGCGTCCACCTGGGCCTGCACGAGGCCCACCGCAACGAACAACTGCGCCTGCTGGCCCGGCGTCTGGAGGAGCTGCCCAAGGATGCGCCGGTGATAGTCGCCGGCGATTTCAATGACTGGCGCCAGCGCGCCGATGCGCTGCTCAAGCCGTGCGGTTTGCGCGAAGTGTTCGCCGAGCACCATGGCAAGCCCGCGCGCAGCTTTCCGGCTCGCCTGCCGGTCCTGCGCCTGGACCGCATTTATGTCCGCAACCTCAAGGCCAGCCGTCCGCAGGTATTGGCTGCACGGCCCTGGTCCCATCTTTCCGACCACGCACCGCTATCGGTGGAGATCGAGCTATGAGTATCCCGTCGATGGATAAAACCACTCTGGACAGCGTTTCCGTCCCCCCGGTGCGCGAGCCTGCAGCCGTTGATGTCGAGTACGGCTGGCAAGGCAATAATCGTGTGGAACTGCTGGAAAACGGTGAGGAATATTTCCCCAGGGTGTTCGAGGCCATGCGCCAGGCCAAGACGGAAATCCTCCTGGAAACGTTCATCGTCTTCGAAGACAAGGTCGGTAACGAGCTGCAGGAAGTGCTGATCGACGCCGCCAGACGCGGGGTGCGCGTCACTGCCAGCCTCGATGGTTTTGGCTGCGGCGAACTCAGCACGGGCTATCTCACAGCGCTGAGCGAAGCCGGAGTGCACCTGCAGATATTCGACCCGGCCCCCAAGCGCCTGGGCGTGCGCACCAACTGGTTCCGCCGGTTGCACCGCAAGATCGTGGTGGTGGACGGCACGGTTGCATTTATCGGCGGCATCAACTTCTCCGGCGATCACCTGCTCGATTTCGGCCCTGAAGCCAAGCAGGACTATTCCGTGGAGATCCAGGGGCCGGCGGTGGCGGACATTCATCACTTTGCCCTGCTGCAAAGTGGTCGCCCTGGCCGCGCCAAGTATTGGTGGCAGCGTCGTCGGCAGCGGCGCTCGGAACTGGCGTTCACCGACCACGATGGCCAGGTGCGCCTGGTGTATCGCGATAACGGTGACCATCGCACCGATATCGAAGAGGTCTATCGGCAGGTACTGCGCAGTGCTCAGCGCCGGGTGGTGATCGCCAACGCCTATTTTTTCCCGGGCTATCGCCTGCTGCGCGAGATCCGCAATGCGGCCCGCCGGGGCGTGGAGGTCAAACTGATCCTGCAAGGCCAGCCGGACATGCTGGTCGCCAAGCTGGCTGCACGCATGACGTACGACTACCTGCTCAAATCCGGCGTGCAGATTCACGAGTACTGCCAGCGCCCGTTGCACGGCAAAGTGGCGCTGGTGGATGAGGACTGGAGCACCGTTGGCTCGAGCAACCTGGACCCGCTGAGCCTGTCGATGAATCTTGAAGCCAATGTGCTGATTCGCGATCGCACCTTCAATCGTCAACTGTTCGAGCGTCTTGAAGACCTGAGCAACAATCACTGCAAGGCCATGTCCGCAGAGAAATCTCCACGCGGGCGGGTTTGGCACATGACCGTGGGCTTTCTGGTGTTCCACTTTCTGCGCCACTTCCCTGCATGGGCCGGTTGGTTGCCGGCCCATAAGCCGCGCCTGAAATTGTTTACCCATTCAACCGGGAGTGATCGCCATGAGCAGCGCTGAAACACAGTCGGCGCCGCACGCCGAGAGCCCGGGAAAATCCCGCTGGAGTCGCTGGAAACGGCCACTGACGATGCTGTTTTTCCTGGCGCTGATCGTGCTGTTCACGATGCTCGCCCGCCGCATCGAATGGAATGAAGTGTTCGACACCCTGGCGGACTTCAAGGTACGCACCTTGATCATCGCTGCAGGGCTGACGCTGGTGAGCTTTCTGGTATACGCCTGTTTCGACCTGATTGGTCGCACCTACATACGCCAGGACCTGACCTGGAAACAGATCCTTCCGGTGGGCATCATCAGCTATGCCTTTAACCTCAATCTCAGCGCCTGGGTCGGCGGCATCGCCATGCGCTATCGCCTGTATTCGCGTCTGGGCGTGAGTAAGGCGAACATTGCCAAGATCCTCGGCCTCAGCCTGGCGACCAACTGGTTCGGCTATATGGTGATTGCCGGTGCGGTGTTCAGCAGTGGACTGGTGCGCATGCCGCCGGGCTGGAAGCTGAGCAGCACGGCCCTGCAGGGCGTCGGGGTGCTGCTGTTGCTGGTGAGCGCAGGGTATCTGGCGGCGTGTCGGTTTTCCAAACGGCGCGAGTGGTCGATTCGCGGAGTGGAAATCAATCTACCGTCGCTGCGCATGGCGGTCCTGCAACTGGCGTTGGGCGCGCTGAACTGGTCGCTGATGGCAGCCGTGATTTTCACCTTGCTCCCCAGCAAGCTGGATTATCCACTGGTGCTGGGTGTACTGCTGATCAGCGCCATCGCCGGGGTGATTACCCACATACCTGCCGGTCTTGGGGTGCTGGAGGCGGTGTTTGTCGCGCTGCTGCAGCATGAAGCTTCGCGCGGCAGCCTGGTGGCGGGGTTGCTGGCGTATCGGGCGATCTACTTTATTTTGCCGCTGCTGATTACGCTGGTGATGTACCTGGTGGTGGAAGCCAAGGCCAAATCGCTGCGCATTGCCAAGAAGCCAGGTTGATCTGGATGGCGTTATCACGGACGCCATCGCGGGCAAGGCTTGCCCGCGATGGCATCTAAGCCTCTCCACACCTCTCACTTCGACTGAATAATACTCAAACGCTCACCCACCACCATCTCGGTAATCCAGTCCACCAGGATCGAGGTGTACGCCTGCTGCGACACCGGCTCGCTCAAGGCATGGTCCGCACCATCGATGATCCGATGGGTCAACGAGTGAGTCTGCTGGCACGCCGCGCGGTAACTCATGATGGTCGCATGGGGGACAAAATCATCAGTCTCCGACTCCACCAGCAAGACATCCCCGGTGAACTGTGAACACGCGTGCAGCGCGCGATTACTGTCGGCGCGGATCAGCGTGCTGCGATAGTCGCGTAAATCAGTCTTGTCCAGCTCTCGCTTGGGCGTGTGCCACTGCTCATCGCGATACAGCGCCGGCACTCGCAAGGCCAACCAGCGCACTGGGCGCAATGACGTCAGGATCGACGCCAGGTAACCACCGTAACTGGTGCCGACCACCGCAATCGCCGAAGTATCCAGGGCCGGATGGGCCAGCAGCCGGTCGTAGGCGGCCAGCAAGTCGCGCAAATTGTCCTCACGGGTGACCCGGGTCAGAGGAATGCCGGTGCCGCCGGTGTGCCCCCGCAAATCAAAGGTAAGGCACACGCAACCCAACCCGGCAATGCCCATGGCCCGTTCCAGGTCGCGCTCCTGGCTACCGCCCCAGCCGTGCACAAACAGCACGCCTGGCACTTTCGACTTGGGGCTCAGGAAAGTCCCGCTCATCTGTTCATCGTCGATGTCGATCTGAATGGTTTCGCTTCTAGCCGTCATAGGATTTGACCGTTACGTACTTGAGAAGAAAGTCACTGTTTTCCGCGGGTCCGCGGTACACCTCGATAGCGTCCGCCGGCAACGGCTGATCAACGTAGGTTTCCACCGACGACACGCGTATCGCGCGCATCCCCGGATCGTTGACGAAGGACTGCAGGGCCGCCACCTCGGCGCTGCTGGCGCCGCCCATGCGCCAGGACTGCTCCAGCACCCCGCTGCGCACCTGCCCTTCGCTGTCCAGGCCTTGGGCGATATCGTAATTGCGCCGCGAAGCGTAGAAACCGGGGTAGGCCTCGTCGGCGGCGCTATCGAACACTTGGGCCTGGCGAATCGCCAGCCGCACATCTTCTGCCAACGGCAACTCGAGCAGGTCTTCGTAGTATCCCCGGACGACCAGCAGGTTTGAACCGCCGTAGACCTGCTCGCCGTGAGCATCCTCGGTCAGGTACTGATCACCGCAGTAGCTGAGCACCTGGTCGCCGATGAAGCTCTGGCCGACGCTGTGGGTGATGACATTTTGCAGATCCTGCTCCAGCACCACACCTTCGCTGAACAAGGACTGGGCATCGGGTCTGGCGAGAATGGCGTCAAATTGCTGGAGGGTTTTGACGACCTCCTGGCCACGACCGGCGCAGGCGTGCACCGGTTTTAACCGGATCGGGCCGCTTTGCAACAGATGCTCCGCTGCGGGACGGGCGTCTTCCAGGGAAAAGACACTCAGACCGTCCAGCACCACGTTACGCACCCGCTCGGAAAACAACGGTGACCAGCCTTCAGGCGCATAGGCATCGCGACTGAATAAACCATGGCTGATGGCCTTGGTGCAGATGAAATCGTGGTCGACATAGCCGCCCCACAAATCCTCCGGTCCCCTCACCCCCAGTTCCCGAGCGGCCGCCACGCCTACCAGCGTCTGGGTTGGCAATAGATACAGCTCGCGACCGCCGTGTACGCTCGCGTCGTAACTGCCACCGAACTTGAGCCCGAGAATCTGCGCCAGCCAACGAGCCAGCGCGCGGTTGGTCTCCACCTCATGCTGAGGTGCCTGGGCCCGCACGGAGTGTGCGACGACCAGTTTCTTGCGGTTTGTTGGGGTCATGCATCCCCCTTCAATCTGCGCTTGGTGGATGTCGCAGGTCAGGGCTTCTGATCAAGCCTGGTGCCACCTGCTGGATGCCGCCAGTGAATCTTGCGGTTAATCACTCCGACATTCCCCCTGTTCGAGCGTTCAACTCTGGCCAGCGCCGACGCCGAAGCGACTGCGGTAATCACTCGGCGCCAGGCCGGTAATTTTCCTGAACGTGGCCCGGAACGCACTCGGGTCTTGATACCCCACCGTCCAGGCAATGTGATCGATCGTGCCGTTGGTGAATTCAAGCATTTCCCGCGCCTTGCCGACGCGCAGATGCTGGCAGTACTCGGTCGGTTTGAGCCCGGTAGCGGCACGAAAACGACGCAGGAAAGTGCGTTCTTCCAGGCCCGCGCGTTGCGCCATTACGCTCAGGGATACCTCGGTCGCGCCTGTGCTTTGCAGCCAATGCTGAACCTTGAGGATCGCCGCGTCGCCATGACTGAGAATAGGTGAGAAGTTGCTGCCGCACTCGCTGGCACTGTCGCTGTGCTCGACCACCAGAAAGCGTGCGGTGCCGGTAGCGATGCTCGGCCCGAGCAGGCGGTCGACGAGCCGCAGGCCCAGCTCTGACCAGGCCATCAACCCGGCCGTGGTAATCAGGTCGCCATCATCGACAATCGGCGTGTCGGCCTTGAGCTTGATCGCAGGATAGCGCTCGGCGAAACCCTTGGCCGAGGTCCAGTGTGTGGTGGCGCTGCGGCCGTCGAGCAAACCGCTCTCGGCCAGCAGAATCGAACCCACGCAAACGCCACCCAGGGTCGCACCACTGGCGTGTTGCTCACGCAACCAGTGGAACAACGCCGGCGGGGCCTGGCCCTCGGTAAAACCGGCAATCGACGGCGGGATCAAAATCGCCACCAGGGATTGTTCGGGTCCGGGATGGCTGTCGTATACCCGGGTCGGGGGCAGATCGCCGGTCACCTGCCAATGACTGACCCGCAACAGCGGCAGTTGTGCAGCCTGATGTTCGGCAGCAATGCGGTTGGCCACCCCGAACAGATCCGTCAAGCCATGTACCGCTGCCATCTGTGCGCCTGGATAGATCAGCACACCCAGCTCGGCGACGGTCCTTTGCAGACTCATTGTCAGTTTTCCCCCTTCTATTGTCGGTGCGGCCAATCCTCGGAATGCCTGCCACACCCGATACTCCATTGCACACCCAAACACTTCAAGAGGAAACAGTCATGGCCAAGCAAGCACTCATCGTAGTCGATATCCAAAACGACTACTTTCCCCAGGGCAAGTGGCCGCTGGTCGGCGCCGACGCTGCTGCCGACAACGCCGTAAGGCTGCTCAAGGCCTTTCGCGATGCCGGTGACTCGGTGGTGCATATTCGCCATGAGTTCACTTCCGACGAAGCGCCCTTCTTCACTCCAGGCTCCGACGGCGCGAAATTGCACCCCAAGGTTCTGAACCGCGCCGATGAACCGGTGGTGCTCAAGCACTTCGTCAACTCGTTCCGTGAAACCGAACTGCAGTCGATCCTCGATGAGCAAGGTATCAGGGAACTGGTCGTGGTCGGCAGCATGAGCCACATGTGCATCGACGGCATTACCCGCGCCGCTGCCGACTTCGGCTACACCGTCACCGTGATTCACGACGCTTGCGCCTCACGCGACCTGGAGTTCAATGGCGTGACAGTGCCAGCCGCCCAGGTTCACGCCGCGTTCATGTCGGCCTTGGGCTTTGCTTACGCCAGCGTGATCTCGACTGACGAATTCCTCGCAGCCAGCCGCTGACCGTGAAAAGGGCCAGGCCGAATCCTCCGGCCGGCCCTTGCTTTGCCGGCTAAAACAGCCCGACGGGGGAGACTTACCGTTGAAATGCCGGATAATGGCGGCCAAATCGACTAGCCCGCTATTCTGGTAACCCCCATGGAAATCAAGGTCAACTTTCTCGACAACCTTCGACTTGAAGCCAAGTTCGATGACTTCACGGTGGTGGCCGATCAACCTATCCGCTACAAGGGCGATGGCTCGGCACCGGGCCCTTTCGACTACTTCCTGGCTTCATCGGCGCTGTGCGCGGCGTACTTCGTAAAGTTGTACTGCAGCACCCGCAATATCCCTACCGACAACATCCGGCTGTCACAGAACAACATTGTCGACCCGGAAAACCGTTACAACCAGATCTTCAAGATCCAGGTCGAACTGCCCGCCGACATTTCCGACAAAGACCGCCAGGGCATCCTGCGGTCCATCGACCGTTGCACCGTGAAAAAAGTGGTGCAGGCCGGCCCCGAGTTTGTGATCGAGGAAGTGGACAACCTCGACGCCGATGCCCAGGCGCTGCTGATGCCGGCTTCCAACGCCCAGGCAAGCACCTATATTGCCGGCAAGGACCTGCCGCTGGAGCAAACCATCGCCAACATGTCGGCCATTCTGGCGAACCTGGGCATGAAGATCGAAATCGCCTCGTGGCGCAATATCGTGCCCAATGTGTGGTCGCTGCATATCCGCGATGCGCACTCGCCAATGTGCTTTACCAACGGCAAGGGTGCGACCAAGGAAGGCGCGCTGGCGTCGGCGCTGGGCGAGTTTATCGAGCGACTCAACTGCAACTTCTTCTACAACGATCAGTTCTGGGGCGAAGACATCGCCAACGCCGCGTTTGTGCACTACCCGGACGAGCGCTGGTTCAAGCCTGGCCGCAAAGACGCGCTGCCGACTGAAATTCTCGACGAATACTGTCTGAAGATTTACAACCGCGACGGCGAGCTGCGCGGCTCCCATCTGATCGATACCAACTCGGGCAATGAAGAACGGGGCATCTGCTCGCTGCCTTACGTGCGGCGTTCGGACGGTGAAGTGGTGTACTTCCCTTCCAACCTGATTGAGAACCTGTTCCTGAGCAACGGCATGAGCGCCGGCAACACCCTGGCCGAAGCCCAGGTGCAATGCCTGTCGGAGATCTTCGAGCGCGCGGTCAAACGCGAAATCATCGAAGGCGAATTTGCCTTGCCTGATGTGCCGGCCGACGTGCTGGCGAAGTACCCGGGTATCCTGGCCGGCATTCAGGCCCTGGAGGAGCAAGGGTTCCCCGTTTTGGTCAAGGATGCATCCCTGGGAGGTGAATTCCCGGTGATGTGCGTGACCCTGATGAACCCGCGCACCGGCGGCGTATTCGCCTCGTTCGGCGCCCACCCAAGCCTGGAAGTGGCACTGGAACGCAGCCTGACCGAATTGCTCCAGGGTCGCAGCTTCGAAGGCCTCAACGACTTGCCCCAGCCGACTTTTGAAGGGCACGCGGTCACCGAGCCGAACAACTTCGTCGAACACTTCATCGACTCGAGCGGCGTGGTGTCGTGGCGCTTCTTCAGTTCCAAATCGGATTACGAATTCGTCGAGTGGGACTTCTCCGGCCAGGGCGAAAACTCGAATGCCGAAGAAGCCGAAACCTTGTTCGGCATTCTCGACGGCATGGGCAAGCAGGTGTACATGGCGGTTTACGAGCATATCGGCGCCAAGGCATGCCGCATCCTGGTGCCGGACTACTCGGAAATCTATCCGGCGGACGACCTGATCTGGGACAACACCAACAAAGCGCTGTTCTTCCGCGCCGACATCCTCAACCTGCATCGCCTGGACGACGAGGAACTGCAGGCACTGGTTGAGCGCCTGGTGGAAAGTGAGCTGGACGACTACACCGACATCACTTCGTTGATCGGCATCGAATTTGATGACAACACCGCTTGGGGTCAGTTGACGATCCTGGAGTTGAAGCTGCTGATTTATCTCGCCCTGCAGCAATATGAAGAGGCGAAAGAGGCCGTGGAAATGTTCCTGCAGTACAACGACAACACCGTTGAACGTGGCCTGTTCTATCAGGCAGTCAACGTCGTGCTGGAAATGAAGCTCGACGAAGACCTGGAACTGGAAGACTACGCGGCTAATTTCCGCCGGATGTTTGGCGACGAGCGAACGGATGCGGCGATTGGTTCGGTGGACGGCAGCGTGCGCTTCCATGGCTTGACGCCGACCAGCATGAAGCTGGAGGGGCTGGACCGGCACCTGCGGCTGATCGACAGTTACAAGAAACTGCACTCGGCGCGGGCCAATGTGACTGCTCTGTCACGTTAACCTTTTAACGGCGCCCACAAAAAAGCGAAGCCCTATGGCTTCGCTTTTTTTATTTTGCGGTTCTGAACAAGCTGCGGATCAGAACGGTTATAAACACCGAAAAGCTTTAGACCCCACTGAGTGAGTGAGTGAATAACCCACGCTGCGTAGCCTTATGGATCTACCATACCTCAAACACTGGAACATCTTGTTCGATTTTTTGTTTGGTTTTGGCATTGAGATACTCTTTTGTCTCGAAAAACCTAACAAAATTCACCGAAGCGCTTGCGCACAGTGCGGCTCGATCAGACCTCCAAAAAGCCGACGAACGGTCGCATCTCAAGATCCTGGCCAGCGACAGATACCTCGCTTTAGCTGTGGCACAATAGTGTCACCTGCATGGAGCCCGACGTGTCGAAACCGCAAACCCCCTTCCTCTCCCCCGTCTATGTGTCGACCCTTCACAAAGATGACCTCATTGCACACCCCACTACCGGTCATCAAAGTTTCGGATTTGTTCCAGAGATAACATCACGTGGCATCACTCTGCCAGGCGGCCACATCCACCTCCGCGCAGGTCGTCACATCGGGCCTAACAAGGGGTACGGCGTTAAACACATTTGGGACGAGCATGGTCACGAACTGCCACGCTGGGGATGCAAAACGGTAGACGATGTTGCGGCCTATGTGGCGTCAGTCATTGTCCACAAGGCTCCAATCTACTGTGAGTTCCACCAAACCAAGAATGGCTATCGGATCGCTGTCTTGAGGAGCTCAAAGGGCTTCGTGATCCTGGAGCCGGTGGTAGACGAAGATCACGTATTTGAATTCTATTCGGTCGTGACAGCCTACAAGATCAATCGCCGTGGGCACGGCACAGAAGTCGGCAAGGTTATCTGCAACGTAGAATGACAAAAGGCGCCACGTGGGCGCCTTTTGACGGGGTGTTCTAGGAGGGCTGGTAGTCGCAGCGCTTACTTAGCAAACCATGCTCATTCTAAGGAAATTCCTTATTGCGAGAATGGTTGGGTCGCAAGCCAACCGTTGTTGCCAGGTTGCCGCTACCGCAGGGTGGTGCGCCCTGCAATCCGCACTGTCGGTCAATAGTCACCGTGATACCGAACAGCAATGCTCTTATTGAGCCCTCACACGTAGATTAGCAACCGCTAACTACTTTTTCAATCGATTTGTACGCCTCTAGACGCGTACACCCCTCCATCAACGCGAGTCTACGCCACTAGCTTGGGCAGCTCAGCCGCAAGTAGCGCACGTAGCCCAATCTGACGCGAGAACGCCTTTGGAGGCTGTGCGATAGCCTCTTTCACGGCCTCATAATCTCCTACGAAGATTACCTGGACTTGTGCTCTGGTTGCGGCGGTGTAGACAAAGGTTCTGTCGAGGATGCGGGACTTGCGCACTGGGATGATCACGCGCCTGAACTGCGAACCCTGGGCCTTGTGAACCGTGATCGAGTAGGCGAGCTCCAGTGAGTCAACGTCAGTATCCAGGACGTAATGCTTCACTCCGTCGAACGTTGCCATCCCTAGCGCAACGCAGATACGAGCCTTCTCATCGTCGCCCAGGTCTACAGAGCGCGGCTTGTCGAAGATCTCATCGATCTGGCCTAGGGAGCCGTTTTGAAGGTTTCGTCCCCAGTCGTTGGCCGTGTACATCACCAAATCGCCTACACACATGCCAGTTGCCTCGAATTCTCCCGTTTCAGGGTTCTCGGCTAGTAATTGCTGGCTGTGATCGGCGTAGCGCTGATGACAAGTGCGATTGAGCGCATCTACGCCGGCGAAATCGCATGATCGGGTGGCCGAAAGGATCTGAGTGCCCTCCCGATCCTGTTCATAGAGCCTGATCACCGTAGAAATGATCTGATCGTCCGCACATGGAAGAAACACAGCATCATCGCTTTCGTCCGAGCTGAAAGCCGGACACCAGCCATTCCGAATCTCACGGGTAGCCAATGGAATAGCAGAGTCTTCTGCCTGACGCTTGACCTCTACGAGCTCCGTGGTAGGAACGCCGGCCATGCCGCAGAGCACATGCAGAATCAGCCCGGCACCAATAGGGGGAAGCTGATACGGGTCACCTACCAGAATGACTTGGCAATCAGCAGGCAGTTTTTGAACAAGTCGATAGAACGTCACAAGGTCGAGCATCGACGCTTCATCGATCACAATGATGGGTGCCGGCCCCATGTCCTTGTCGGTCACTTTTCGCAAGAAGCCTGCGATAGTGCGGGCCTCCTCGCCTGTTGCTTCGATCATTCGGGCCGTAGCCCGGCCTGAGAGGGCCATTTGAAACCGAGGTCGTCCGGTAGTATCAAGCACTTTGTACAACGTCTTGAGCACCGTCGTCTTGCCGACTCCGGCACCGCCTGTGATGACGCTGAACCGATTCGAAAACGAGGTGGCCACCGCACTACGCTGGGCAGCGTTTAGGCTGAACGACGGCATGCCCAAATGAGCTCGCTCCGACTCTTCGAACCTTGCGATCACCTCGTTTACGTCCACAGGGAATAATTGCGGCTGTAACGATGGGGTAACGATCAGGTTTCGCACAAACTCAGCACTACGACGCTCCATAATCCACGAGCCCGGAGCGAACAACATGGTGCCCAGATCAATGAGTTCTTTGCAGACAAACTGGCCCGCTGAGGCGCCGGTGAGCAATGCCTTGGACATGGCAGAGATTGGCGCCGCGTGGGGTTTGATCAGCGATGCGACAGTTCTGTGCAGATCCGTGAGCGAACTGCAGGTGTGCCCCTTTTCTGATGCCCTATAGAGAGATTCTTCCAGAGCCGCAGTCAGCCGTCGTGGATCATCCAGGGTGACATCAAAGCTTTCCCTGGCGATCTTGTCCACGTCTGTCCAACCACCGGCGAAGCTGAGTAACCGATAAGGGTCGTTCGTAAGCGCAGCAATGGTGTTTTTCTTGTGGAAACGGATAGCTTTCCGGGCTATATCCAGCGGTATGCGCTTGTTCTGTACAAAACGGAGGGTCTTCGCATCACCATCTTCTGCCCAGCGCCTGAACAACCGCTCCCGGACTTCTTCCGTTGGAATGATCAGCTCGATAGCTGTGTGATCTGCACTGTCGAGAGCGTCGTACAACCGTCCGCCGAGAACATCCCATAGACGGGTGGCCTTAACCTCTCCCACGCCCTTTACGTTGTCACCCAACCACTGAATAACCTGGGAGCCGCTAGGGCGAACAAGGCGAATGTCCTGAGCGTCAACGGTCATCTCATTTATCGCAAAGGCACCATGAGTCCGCAGAACCGTGCTGACTTCGCCGTAGACCTCAAAGATTGCACCTACGGCGATGTCAGAGAGCTTTGCGATAGCCTCCGGCACCCGGATAACCACTGGGCTCGACCGGTCATTGATACCGCGAGATACGTCCATGCGATGGCCAAATGCGATGCAGCCCTTTCGGTTCGCAGAGCGAATACTGGTGACACGAATGCAAACATTGATCAGTGCAGGAGCGACGGCGTTCATCGTGGCATCCGCCCTGTCTCTTCGAGAAACTCGGTGATCAGCGCGTGTCGATCAAGCATCTGCTTTGCGGCTTGGAGCTCCGCTCGCAAAGAGGCGTTTTCTTGCTCCAGAGAGTTAAGCCGCTGACCGTCCTGCCGGCGCTGTTTTGCCTCGGTGTCTCTGAGCGCTGGCTCCGCTCGCTGACCTGCAGGCAGCGAAGCGACCAAGGGAGGGAGTATTCCTGCGGCCCGAAGCTCGTTTTCGAGATTATTCAGTGCAGAACGGATTGCGGGGTTCTGAGTCAGAGCACTCGTCCCGAAACCGCACTCAGTCGCGATTTCAGAGCGCTTGAGCTTGCCGCGATACACATACTCCCTGAAGTCGCCATCAGACTTAGATGTCGACCAGGCCAAAAATGCGGCGTGGTTTTCTTCTGCGATCTGTTGCCCGTTGGCCATTACGACTTAGCCTCCGACGAATTACGATCAACAAACGGAAGCGGAGCATCCAGTTTCTCAGCCGACACGTTGAATTTGTGAGCGTTGTACTGCCAGCGCATGAACCGCTCCAGCAACCGTTCGTTCTCACGCTCTAGACGGTGATTTTCAGCCTCAAGCCGACGAATCCGTTGCTCAGCGATCCGCAGGCTCGCTGGTGGTTTCAACTTCACATAGCCCGACCTCAGTCTTTCTTTCTGGTGATCGAAGGCGCTCCTGATTTTCTCCTGCAAGGCCAGCGTTTGCCGGGCTGGTCGCGTCCCGATATATGGCTCAACAGCATCGCTAAGAGCGTCCCAGCTCAGCTTTCCGTCCCAGCCATCAATTACACCGACAACCAGATCTACGTCTCGATCACTTAGATGTTTGGCCATCGTTACATCCCCATCAACGCGCGAATCTCGTCCATATCCGGCTCGTCCTGCTTCGGAGCAGGCAGGCTCGGAGCCATGGCTCGTGCTGCAATTGCACGCTTCAGAGGACTGAACTCCTGGTCAGCACTCAAGCGAATGATGGTGCCATCTGGAGTGTCTTTCGATTCAAGGATCTTAATCAGCTGGTCAGCTCGCTCCAAGGTTTTGATCTGATGTTGGCTCCAGCGATCAGCGCCGTAGA
The DNA here is from genome assembly GCF_020295325.1 of Pseudomonas sp. Y24-6. NCBI lineage: Bacteria > Pseudomonadati > Pseudomonadota > Gammaproteobacteria > Pseudomonadales > Pseudomonadaceae > Pseudomonas > Pseudomonas sp. Y24-6. Next base: position 310,393 of record NZ_JACBXG010000006.1, read on the forward strand.
TACCATCTTCGTTCGCTGCTTGAGCCTTTGCGAGCTGGAGGCGAATCGAATCTCTGTGACTCTTGAGCCGCTGTAACTTGCCGTCATCCCCTTTGACGCAGACTTGCTCGGTGCAGTTGAGGCAGTCCCGGTGCTTCTGGCATGGCACCATCGAAAGGTCTTTCACACAGAACCCGAAAATCGTGATGTGCGCGATCCCTTCACCGATGTCATCGAGATCCTTCAGTGTTACCGGCTTATTCTCCCGGATCTTGGTCAACGCGACCCCGATCCCAGCTTCCCTTGCCATTTCAACGTGCTCGTCATCGGTCATGTGGTTATAAGTAGCGTTCTGATGAACATTCGCTCGGCCAGACCATTTCGCAATGTCCAATTGACCAAGCTCGCCGCGCTGAGCCAACGTATTCAAAAAATGGCGAATCTGGTGCGACCCCATGGATATAGGGGTGCCATCTGCGTTCTTATAATTGTGACGCTCCCAGATACTCCGTTCCTGACCATCGATGTAGTTGATGTCAGTAGTGAACGTACTCTTCCCAGGCCCCCACACAATAATTGGTCGAGGCGGCATATCCATGCGGAACTCGTTTTGTCGAAAACAACAGAGAGCATCAGAATATTTGATGCGTCGCTCTTCGTTCATCCACGGCCACCCTTTGGGTAGCTTGCTGTGCATATAGCCATTAAGAAACCGTAGCGTCACATAACCGTGCTCTGCGTAAAAAGCAGGGAACGGTTTGTACAACTTCATCCCCAGTTTTAGTCTTTGGCGGGAAACGCCTGCGGAGTCTCCCGGATCAAAGCCTATCGCCAAACATGCTTGTGCATCAGTCAGCGGCTGGTCTTCACCTACGTTCGGGCAGCCTTCATGGCGATAGAACTTGTCCGGGTTGGTTTCCAGCCATTTTGCGAGCTTGCGGCCAGGCTCGGACATTTCAGCGAGGCGGCGCACGGCTTCTACGGCGACTTGCTCCATCGGCGTAGGCATCCATTTGATATCCGACTCATAGCCCTTACCGGCGTAAAACCTCAGTCCGAGACGCATCACTCCTTTTTTGTCAGGCCCCCGGTGCAAGCAGTTCACCGGCAAATCCTGAACTTCCGTGATTCTTGAGGGGGCACACATGCACAACGCGAAAATCGATGAAGTGAAGCGATCTCGGGCAGCCAAAAGATCGTTGCAGAAAATCTCCGCCATTGAGTCAAGCAGATAGTCCGCTGGCAGTTTTTCCCGACGGCGCTGCTTGGCTACACCATCTGTACCGTGAATCTCCTTCGGCTTCTTGATTGGGTTCTTCCAAGCGACTGGTGTAGGGATGATCCTACTTTCATAGAGAAACTCTAAGAGCTTCACCAGGCTGATTCCAGCTTGATACGAAGACGCCTCGTAGGTGCGCGCAACTTGGGCAGCCTCGTTCATCACACTGATGTCAGTTTGGGTGATGTCCGCGCAGCCTTTGATCTCAAGGAGTGCTGCTTCAATACAGCGAATGGCCTTGAACTCGTTCTTCAGCTTGCTCGGGTTATGGCCTTGCTGGTAGCGAACGTACGCCTTGGCGAAAGAAATTATTTCAGCGTCCAGCAGTTCCTCTTGAGTGAACCCACGAGATTGAGCTCCCTTCTTGGTGAAATTGCCTACCCCTGGCCATGCGTGGCTGTACCAGTCCAAGTCATCGCCGAACACCGTGAGGCTGTCACGACACATGAGAATGAACTCTTCCAAGTTTTTCCGACTGGTGACTTGGTCTTTTGGCACAAAAAGAAAGACATTAGACATCAGCAAGTTCGCTCTTCATGGCATTGCAACGGGCTACTACATTACTGACGGCAAGGATGAGCCGGTCGTTTACGGAAGTGATCTTCAGGTCGCGCGTGGTATCAAGTACGCTGTCGCGTTCACTAAGGAGTTCATCCAGAACAAGCTCATGTGGCCCATCCAGCCAAGGCTGAAAGTGAGAGCAGGTGTAACAGGCAATCGGCGCAAGAGCACCACAGAAACCATAGCTGCCGCAGGTGCCGACCTTTCCGCCTGCACTGCACACTCTGCTGGAGCGATCCTCACCACGGCGAGCTTTCGTCTCATCCCTGACGATCACTCCCTGGAAAGCTTGTGCGATAGGTGCCAGTTGTAAGGCAACAGCTTTGTCGATGCGCTCGACGATATCGGGAATATTCTTCACGTAAACGCCGGTATTCTGGATGTCTGAGTGGTCAAGTGCTTCTGCGATGATGTATTCACTCCGCCCTTCTCGGGCCAAGTTTGTTCCCAATGTGTATCGAAAGCGGTAGGCATTCAAATGTGTAACCGCGCCAGTGCGCTCACTGATTAAACCCACGACATTTTTAACAACTCTCATCGTCTCATTCACTTCGAGGGTGCGGGCGTGCAGGAAATCTCCATCCAACTGAGACCTCAAATCCTCCAAGGCATCGTAGTTATGCAGAGAGTGGAAGAGCGGGAGCTCACCGACTACAACACTTGGCAATGCTGTTCCAGTAAGACCTTCAAAAGATGCCTTAACACGATTGGCCTGCAATTGTAGAAGAACCCACAAATCTTCAACTATCTCAAATTTCTTAAAAGCACTACGCCATTCCGCATATTTTTGTTTTGCCCGAGGAAAGTTAATAGAATACTTCCCGTCGACGAAGATCAGATCTTTAAGCTTCAGAGAAACCACTTGAGTTGGCCGGCGACCTGTCATAGCAAGAATCATCGCATAGCAAGTGTCACGCAATTTCAGAGCACCTGACGCATAACAATCCAGCACTCCAGAAACAATCCCGTCCATTTCGATATCGGTAAAAGGGCCGCTCTCTGGACACATGGACTGTACCGCATAACCCTTCTCATTACCTTTAATACGCCACTTTTCGAGCATGGCCATAGTTTTCGATGGAATTCCCGGATAGCCAAGACTGAGCCATGTCCTCATGAATGCTCGAATGGAGCTAAGCTGGTATTCATCCTTCTTGCCTAGCCTGTCACGATAGGAGATCAGCGACTCTGGACTAAACATCTCAACGCCTTGAGATAACTCGAAGTACTTCTTAAACCGATTGTATACACCTGTCGTGTGACCAGCCGAGCACGTTTCTCCGTAGAATGCCAAAACCTGCCGAAACGACCGCAAAAGATCACCGCCGACAGAATCCTGAATATCAAAGTTGAAAGCATGATCTTTATTCAGGCGCCAATGATTGGAATAAACGGAAATTTCGTATCCGTCCTTCGAGAAGAATACCTTGCGCTCGTACTGCGCTAATACACGGCTTTCATCAATTCTCATCAGACGGACTCCTCAAGTACTTCCTCTGTAATTCCATTCCGGCTTTACCAGCAGATTCTCTGATATGCCTTTTGTTATAGGTTTGTGCCGTCCCAGAAGTTTCACTCCACCCCATGAGATAAGACCTCATTTTTTGTTCTCGCTCAGGCGTCCAGCCATTCTCTTCACATCTCTTTGAAAAAATGTAATTCCACTGATGGCGGAGCGCATGGGCATGTAGGTCAGTAAAAGCATCAGCAACACTGGAGAGCGTCTCAATGAATTTCCCAAAGCCCGAATTGGAAATTGGCCACCCCAATGTTTTCCCTGGCCGATGAACAACAAAGAGATATCCATGTTTCCGAGCACCAGGCACGCGACTGCGGTACTTGGTGATATAGCTATAGATCTGATCCATGAGCTCTGGGATCAGCGGAATTGTGCGCTCCTTCGTTTTCGCAAGCGGCTGATAGGCCCTAGGGTCACCCCCAGAGTCAGGCCTACGCACGATCTTCACCGTGTACTTAGCGAAGTCGAAGTCGTCGACTTTGAGATTCAGCAGCTCTCCACGTCGCATCCCCGTGACACGAAGGATGGTGAACATCAGTGCATTTCGATACTGCAAACCAATGTCTGCAACTGGATTCGTTTCGTTACCTGGCCTCAGGATCTCTTCCAGAGAATCAAGAACGGCGTCATCCAAGTACGATTCTGATCTGTCGTTCTCGATCTCACCGCCGATCTTTGGTCGGTTTGCTTTGATCCTAGCCACCATAGCGTTGATGGCTTCGAGGCTTTCCGGCGTCACCGGATGCAACCTACCAGCGAGAAATCCGACATAGCCTGCGATGGTTGTCAGACGGTTGTACTGGGCGTCTTTAGAGACCCTCTTCCGACTATTAATGGATACGACTTTCATCCCATCCGGCAGCATGCTACCCATTGGCTTCTGCATGAAATCCCGCAACGAATGGATTTCATGGGGCTCAAGCAGCTCGCTTCGCTTAAAACGCGACTCTAAATCGAAGCCGTAATACTCCTGCCAGGCGTACATCCCTTTGATCGCGGACAACGCACTGTTGATAGTGTTGATCGAAAGTGAAGCTCCGCGCAGCTCTGCGGTGACATAAAGCGCTGGGTAGTAAAGAGGCATGCCAAAGTCATCCACGAGGATGGAAAACCTTTCCCCGCCTTCTCCTTGGAATCTTCTCGTTGATAGCTGCATGCACACCTCGAATATCTAACGTAAATTCAAGGTAGGTGCGTAGTAAAAAACCGTCAATTTATTTTTTACGGCTCAAAAACGAGAAAACCCCCGCAATGCGGGGGCTCTCAGGAAAAACCTAACAAAAAGGTCTTTGGTGGGACTCAGAACGGGATATCGTCATCAAAGCTGTCGAAATCCGGAGCCGGCTGCGCAGCGGCCTGCTGAGGGGCTGGACGCGACTGTTGCGGTGCAGACTGTTGCGGTGCCGATTGCGGGCGCGGAGCCTGCTGGCGTGGAGCCGGGGCGGACTGCTGGTAGTTGTTGCCCCCGCCTTGCTGGTCGCCCTGCTGTGGACGGCCGCCCAGCAACTGCATGGTGCCTTGCATGTCGACCACGATTTCAGTGGTGTAACGCTTGATACCGTCTTTTTCCCATTCGCGGGTCTGCAGCTTGCCTTCGATGTACACCTGCGAACCCTTACGCAGGTATTCGCCGGCGATCTCGGCAACCTTGCCGAACATCGATACACGGTGCCATTCGGTCTTCTCGACCTTCTGACCGGTTTGCTTGTCGGTCCACTGTTCGCTGGTCGCCAGACTCAGGTTAGTCACGGCGTTACCGTTAGGCAGGTAGCGAACTTCGGGATCCTGGCCGCAAGTGCCGACCAATATGACTTTGTTAACCCCACGGGCCATAACGTTCTCCTAGGCTTCGCACGCTGTCGGGGCCGGGTTGTTCACCAGGCGCTCGAGGGTGGTGCGATCCAATAGTTCGGTGTCCAATTTGATGTAAATGGCTGCTTCATCAGCAACCACGACTGCGTCTGTTACCCCTACGACGGCCATCAGGCGCTCGACCAGACCCGCTTCGCGGATCGCCTCGGGCGACAGCGGCAAGCGCAGGCTCGTCACGTAGGGTGGTTCGCGCATGGTAACAGCAAAGGCCAACCAGAGGGCAGCCAGCCCGGCGCATCCAAGGAACACAGCCGACAAACCGCCATGCTGGAACATCCACCCGCCCATGATCCCGCCCAACGCCGAACCGAGGAACTGACTGGTGGAATAAACCCCCATGGCCGTGCCCTTGCCGCCTGCCGGTGAAACCTTGCTGATCAGCGATGGCAACGAAGCTTCCAGCAGATTGAACGCGGTAAAGAACACCACCGTGCCGATTACCAGAGCCCGCAAGCTATCGCCGAACTGCCAGAAGAATAGCTCAGTGAGCATCAGCGTCAGCACCGCGCCCAATAAAACTCGTTTCATTTTGCGTTTCTTCTCGCCGTAGATAATGAACGGGATCATGGCGAAGAAGGAAATCAGCAGCGCAGTGAGGTAAACCCACCAGTGCTGCTCCTTGGGCAGGCCTGCTTTTTCGACCAGTGCCAGGGGCAAGGCGACGAAGCTGGACATCAACATGGCGTGCAACACAAAAATGCCCAGGTCCAGGCGCAACAGGTCCGGATGCTTGAGCGTTGGCAGCAGCGCCTGGCGGGCCACACCGGATTCTCGATGCTGCAGCGGACCGGTGGCACGGGGCACCATGAACATCACGATGACGATGCCAAGCAGCGCCATGGCGCCAGTGGCCAGGAACAACCCGGAGAGGCCGAAGGCGCGTGTCAGCAGAGGGCCCACGACCATTGCGACGGCGAATGACAAACCGATGGTCATGCCGATCATGGCCATGGCTTTCGTGCGGTGCTGCTCGCGGGTCAGGTCGGACAGCAGTGCCATCACCGCAGCGGAAATCGCGCCTGCACCCTGCAGGATCCGCCCGGCAATCACCCCCCAGATCGAATCGGCATTGGCGGCCAATACGCTACCCAGGGCAAAGATGATCAGCCCCAGGTAGATCACCGGGCGACGGCCGATGCGATCGGAAATGAAGCCGAACGGAATCTGGAAGAGCGCCTGGGTCAGGCCGTAAGCGCCAATCGCCAGTCCGATGAGGGCCGGGGTGGCGCCAGCCAGGTCCATGCCATAGGTCGCCAACACGGGCAACACCATGAACATGCCAAGCATACGGAAGGCGAACACCAGGGCCAGACCGCTTGCTGCGCGGGTCTCACTGCCACTCATGCGTTCGCTGTGGGGATCGTGCATGGAAAAACCTCATGTGAACCGGCGGCGATTCTACCAGTCCCATCGATTGACAGGGTATATCGCGACGCTTTGCCGCGCTCACCTGACAGACTCTTCATGTAAGAGAATAACCCGCTCGTTTGATAGTGTGCATCCATCCAGTATTTGGCCGTATACTCCTACGTTTTCGACGCCCGCCAAGCGAGGCCACTTTGGACAAGATCCTGATTCGTGGGGCCCGAACCCACAACCTGAAGAACATCGACCTGACCCTGCCACGGGACAAACTGATCGTCATCACCGGCCTGTCCGGATCCGGCAAGTCTTCCCTGGCTTTTGACACCCTGTACGCCGAGGGCCAGCGCCGCTACGTCGAATCGCTGTCGGCCTATGCGCGGCAGTTCCTGTCGATGATGGAAAAACCTGACGTCGACACCATTGAAGGCTTGTCGCCAGCGATTTCCATCGAGCAGAAGTCGACGTCGCACAACCCGCGCTCGACCGTCGGCACCATCACCGAAATCTACGATTACCTGCGCCTGCTGTACGCCCGCGTTGGTATCCCGCGCTGCCCGGACCACGATATCCCGCTGGAAGCGCAAACCGTCAGCCAGATGGTCGACCTGGTCCTCGCCCAACCGGAGGGCAGCAAGCTGATGCTGCTGGCCCCGGTCATTCGCGAGCGCAAAGGCGAACACCTTTCGGTCTTCGAAGAGCTGCGCGCCCAGGGCTTCGTGCGCGCCCGGGTGAACGGCCGGCTGTGCGAGCTGGATGAACTGCCGAAGCTGGACAAGCAGAAAAAGCATTCGATTGATGTCGTGGTCGACCGCTTCAAGGTTCGCGCCGATCTGCAACAGCGCCTGGCCGAGTCTTTCGAGACCGCCTTGAAACTGGCCGACGGCATTGCCCTGGTAGCGCCGATGGACGACGAGCCTGGTGAAGAGATCATCTTCTCCGCGCGCTTCGCCTGCCCGATCTGCGGCCATGCGATCAGCGAGCTTGAGCCAAAGCTGTTTTCTTTCAACAACCCGGCTGGCGCTTGCCCCACCTGCGACGGCCTGGGGGTGAAACAGTTTTTCGATATCAAGCGACTGGTCAATGGCGAGCTGACACTCGCAGAGGGCGCCATACGCGGCTGGGATCGGCGCAACGTCTATTACTTCCAGATGCTCGGGTCGTTGGCCTCGCATTACAAATTCAGCCTTGAAGTGCCATTCAACGAATTGCCCGCCGATCAGCAGAAATTCATTCTGCATGGCAGTGGCTCGCAGAACGTCGACTTCAAATACCTGAATGACCGTGGCGATATCGTCAAACGCTCGCACCTATTCGAAGGCATCGTGCCTAACCTGGAACGTCGCTATCGCGAAACCGAGTCGGCGTCGGTACGCGAAGAGCTGGCCAAGTTCCTGAGTACCCAGCCTTGCCCGGACTGCCGCGGCACCCGACTGCGTCGCGAAGCGCGGCACGTCTGGGTGGGCGAGAAGACGCTGCCGGCAGTGACCAACCTGCCGATTGGCGACGCCTGTGAATATTTCGGTGGGCTGAAGCTTACCGGTCGTCGCGGTGAAATTGCCGACAAAATCCTCAAGGAAATACGCGAGCGCCTGCAGTTCCTGGTTAACGTGGGTCTCGACTACCTCTCGCTGGACCGTAGTGCTGACACCTTGTCCGGCGGTGAAGCCCAGCGAATCCGCCTGGCCAGCCAGATTGGCGCCGGCCTGGTGGGCGTGCTGTACATCCTCGACGAGCCTTCAATCGGTCTGCATCAACGTGACAACGACCGTCTGCTGGGCACCCTCAAGCACCTGCGCGACATCGGTAACACGGTGATCGTGGTCGAGCATGATGAAGACGCGATCCGCCTGGCGGATTACGTAGTGGATATCGGCCCAGGCGCCGGTGTACACGGCGGACATATCGTTGCCGAGGGCACGCCCGCCGAGGTCATGGCCCACCCGGATTCATTGACCGGCAAGTATTTGTCCGGACGTGTGAAGATCGCGGTGCCCGCCAAGCGCACCCCACGCAACAAGAAGCTGTCGTTGTCTCTCAAGGGCGCTCGCGGCAACAACCTGCGCAATGTCGACCTGGAGATTCCGATCGGCCTGTTGACCTGCGTGACCGGCGTGTCCGGCTCGGGCAAGTCGACGCTGATCAACAACACCCTGTTTCCCCTGAGCGCCACTGCGCTGAACGGTGCAACCACACTCGAAGCTGCCGCACACGACAGCATCAAGGGGCTGGAGCATCTGGACAAGGTTGTCGACATCGATCAGAGCCCGATCGGTCGTACGCCGCGCTCCAACCCGGCGACCTACACCGGACTGTTCACGCCGATTCGCGAATTGTTTGCCGGCGTACCGGAGTCCCGATCCCGTGGTTACGGCCCGGGTCGCTTCTCCTTCAACGTAAAGGGTGGCCGCTGCGAAGCGTGCCAGGGTGATGGCCTGATCAAGGTAGAGATGCACTTCCTGCCGGACATCTACGTGCCGTGCGACGTCTGCAAGAGCAAGCGCTACAACCGCGAAACCCTGGAGATCAAGTACAAGGGCAAGAACATTCACGAAACCCTCGAGATGACCATCGAGGAAGCCCGGGTATTCTTCGATGCGGTTCCGGCTCTGGCGCGAAAGCTTCAGACCCTGATGGACGTGGGCTTGTCCTACATCAAGCTCGGACAGTCGGCGACCACCTTGTCCGGCGGTGAAGCCCAGCGGGTCAAACTGTCCCGCGAGCTGTCGAAACGTGACACGGGCAAGACCCTGTACATCCTCGATGAGCCGACCACCGGCTTGCACTTTGCGGATATCCAGCAACTGCTCGATGTGTTGCACCGTCTGCGCGACCACGGCAATACCGTGGTAGTGATCGAGCACAACCTGGATGTGATCAAGACGGCTGACTGGCTGGTGGATCTCGGCCCCGAGGGTGGCTCCAAGGGTGGGCAGATCATCGCAGTGGGCACACCCGAAGAAGTGTCCGAGATGAAGCAGTCTCACACCGGTTTTTATCTCAAGCCGTTGCTGGCTCGCGACCGGGACTGATCTGCGCCTATGAAAAAGCCCCTGTCACTTTGTCGGTGACAGGGGCTTTTTTGTATGGACGATCTTTAGATTTTGCAATCAGAACTGCGATTGCAGGTAATTCTCCAGACCGATCAACTTGATCAGGCCCAACTGCTTCTCGAGCCAGTAGGTGTGATCTTCTTCGGTGTCATTCAACTGAATACGCAGGATCTCGCGGCTGACGTAGTCCTTGTGCAACTCGCAGAGCTCGATGCCCTTGCAGAGTGCGGCGCGGACTTTGTATTCCAGGCGCAGGTCGGCGGCGAGCATGTCAGGCACGGTGGTGCCCACATCCAGGTCATCCGGACGCATGCGTGGCGTACCTTCGAGCATCAGGATGCGACGCATCAGGGCGTCAGCGTGCTGCGCCTCTTCTTCCATCTCGTGGTTGATGCGTTCGTAGAGCTCGGTGAACCCCCAGTCCTCATACATCCGCGAGTGAACAAAATACTGGTCACGCGCGGCGAGTTCGCCGGTCAGCAACGTGTTGAGGTAATCGATAACATCTGGGTGGCCTTGCATCGCCCTACATCTCCCTGCTTGAAAGTCTGTAGTTTGAACCAACATGCCCGGAACGTCACTCGCCAGACGCAATAAAAGCGAAGATATTCAGAGAAAACCGGCTTAAATAACGCAAAAACCGCCCAAATGAGGGCGGTTCTGCTTCTCGTTTAGACTTCGTTAATCTGTACGTTGAGTGCCTTTGCGATTGCTTCTCCATACGCCGGATCGGCCTTGAAGAAATGTTGCAGCTGACGATCAACCACGTCGCTGGAAACACCCGACATCGCTGCGCTGATGTTGCTGACCAGCAAATGCTTTTGCTCGTCGCTCATCAGGCGAAACAGCGCACCGGCGTGACTGTAGTAGTCGGTGTCTTCGCGATGATCAAAGCGGTCAGCGGCGCCGCTCAGCTGCAGGGCTGGCTCGGCGTATCGAGGCGCCTGCTTAGGAGCGTCCACGTAGCTGTTGGGCTCATAGTTGGGTGCCGCACCACCATTGCTGCCAAACGCCATCGAGCCGTCGCGCTGGTAGGTGTTCACAGGGCTGCGAGGTGCATTCACCGGCAGATGCTGGTGATTGGTACCTATGCGGTAGCGGTGGGCATCCGCATAAGCGAATACACGGCCCTGGAGCATGCGGTCCGGCGACAAGCCAACACCTGGGACCATGTTGCTTGGCCCGAATGCCGCTTGCTCGACTTCAGCGAAGTAGTTCAGCGGATTACGGTTGAGCTCAAGCTCACCCACTTCGATCAGAGGAAACTCTTTCTGCGACCAGGTCTTGGTCACGTCGAAAGGATTCTCGTAATGAGCAGCCGCTTGGGCTTCAGTCATGATCTGAATGCAAACGCGCCATTTCGGGAAGTCTGCGCGCTCGATCGCTTCAAACAGGTCGCGCTGGGCGTAATCTGGATCGGTACCGGCCAGGCGTGCAGCATCTGCTGGCGCGAGGTTCTTGATCCCTTGTCGGGTTTTGTAGTGCCACTTCACCCAGTGACGCTCGCCCTTGGCATTGAGCAGGCTGTAGGTGTGGCTGCCGAAGCCGTGCATGTGACGGTAGCCGTCAGGGATGCCCCGGTCCGAGAACAGGATGGTGACCTGGTGCAGCGCCTCTGGCGAGTGCGACCAGAAGTCCCACATCATCTGCGCGCTTTTGAGATTGCTCTGGGGCAGACGTTTTTGCGTGTGGATGAAGTCAGGAAATTTCAGCGGATCACGGATGAAGAACACTGGCGTGTTGTTACCGACGATGTCCCAGTTACCTTCCTCGGTATAGAACTTCAGGGCGAAGCCCCGTGGATCACGCTCGGTATCGGCCGAACCACGCTCACCACCTACGGTGGAGAATCGCAGGAAGGTCGGGGTTTGCTTGCCGACCGCTTCGAACAGCTTGGCGCTGGTGTACTCGGTAATGTCACGCGTGACCGTGAACGTGCCATAGGCACCTGAACCCTTGGCGTGGACGCGGCGTTCCGGAATGTTTTCACGGTTGAAATGTGCGAGCTTCTCGATCAGATGAAAATCGTCGAGCAGCAGCGGGCCGCGAGGGCCTGCAGAGCGGGAATTCTGGTTATCAGCGACAGGAGCGCCACTGGCGGTGGTTAGCGTTTTGGTTTGGCTCATGCGGTGTTCATCCTCTGTCAGGTCTGGATCTTGCCGGCTAATCGGCTTGAGACGAGTATTACCATTGATCGCCTAATCTACAAATTCATTAATTTGCGACAATCAATAGAAAAATACTAACAACAGTCCCGACCGAATGATGACCGTAACCACCACAGGGAGCTTGTACGAGCGATGCATTTCTTGCAGACACAAAAAACCGGGCAACTAGGCCCGGTTCTTCGTTTCAGACTGACGTCTTACTCAGCGGATACAGCTTCACCGCCAACTGGACGATCAACCAGCTCAACGTACGCCATAGGCGCGTTGTCACCAGTGCGGAAACCGCACTTGAGGATGCGCAGGTAGCCACCCTCACGGGTAGCGTAACGCTTGCCCAGGTCGTTGAAGAGCTTACCAACGATAGCTTTCGAACGAGTACGGTCGAAAGCCAGACGGCGGTTAGCCAGGCTGTCTGTCTTGGCCAAAGTGATCAGCGGCTCAGCAACGCGACGCAGTTCTTTGGCTTTTGGCAGTGTAGTTTTGATCAGCTCGTGCTCGAACAGCGACACCGCCATGTTTTGAAACATGGCCTTGCGGTGCGAGCTGGTGCGGCTCAGGTGACGACCACTTTTACGATGACGCATGGTTCATTCCTTACCAAACACAACGTTCGGTGATTACGACGATCAGGCAGTCGCCTTGTCGTCCTTCTTAAGACTTGCAGGCGGCCAGTTGTCGAGGCGCATGCCGAGGGACAGACCGCGGGAGGCCAGAACGTCCTTGATTTCAGTCAAGGATTTCTTGCCAAGGTTCGGAGTCTTCAACAGCTCTACTTCGGTACGCTGAATCAGGTCACCGATGTAGTAGATGTTTTCCGCCTTAAGGCAGTTAGCCGAACGTACAGTCAGTTCCAGATCGTCAACCGGGCGAAGCAGGATCGGATCGATCTCGTCTTCCTGCTCGACAACCACTGGCTCACTGTCACCTTTGAGATCGACGAACGCAGCCAACTGCTGTTGCAGGATGGTTGCAGCACGGCGGATAGCCTCTTCAGGATCCAGGGTACCGTTGGTTTCCAGATCAATAACCAGCTTGTCCAGGTTAGTACGCTGCTCGACACGGGCGTTTTCCACCACGTATGCGATACGGCGAACCGGGCTGAACGAAGAGTCAAGCTGCAAGCGACCGATGCTGCGGCTTTCGTCTTCATCGCTCTGACGCGAGTCTGCCGGTTCATAACCACGACCACGAGCTACGGTGAGCTTCATGTTCAGGGCGCCGTTAGACGCCAGGTTAGCGATTACGTGATCGGGGTTAACGATCTCGACATCATGATCCAGCTGAATATCGGCAGCGGTAACCACCCCCGAACCCTTCTTCGACAAGGTCAGCGTAACTTCGTCACGACCGTGCAGCTTGATAGCCAGACCTTTAAGGTTCAACAGGATTTCAATTACGTCTTCCTGTACGCCTTCGATGGCGCTGTACTCATGGAGTACACCGTCAATCTCGGCCTCGACTACTGCACAGCCGGGCATTGAGGACAACAGGATGCGTCGCAGCGCGTTGCCCAGGGTGTGGCCGAAACCACGCTCGAGAGGCTCGAGAGTGATCTTGGCGCGGGTTGGACTGACAACCTGCACATCAATATGGCGGGGTGTCAGGAACTCATTTACCGAAATCTGCATGGATGCACCTATTTTCTAGCCCTTACTTGGAGTAGAGCTCGACAATCAGGCTTTCGTTGATGTCGGCGGACAGATCACTGCGAGCTGGAACGTTCTTGAAAACGCCCGACTTCTTCTCAGTGTCTACTTCTACCCATTCTACGCGGCCACGTTGGGCACACAGATCGAGAGCTTGGACAATGCGAAGTTGGTTCTTTGCTTTCTCGCGAATCGCGACCACGTCACCAGCACGAACCTGGTACGACGGCACGTTTACGGTCTGACCGTTAACGCTTACGGATTTGTGCGATACCAGCTGACGGGATTCGGCACGAGTCGAACCAAAGCCCATACGGTATACAACGTTGTCCAGACGGCATTCGAGCAGTTGCAGCAGGTTTTCACCGGTTGCACCTTTCTTGCCAGCAGCTTCTTTGTAGTAGCCGCTGAATTGACGCTCGAGAACGCCGTAGATACGACGGACCTTCTGCTTTTCACGCAGTTGGGTGCCGTAATCGGACTGGCGACCGCGGCGTTGGCCGTGGATACCAGGTGCTGCTTCAATGTTGCACTTCGATTCGATCGCGCGCACGCCGCTCTTCAGGAAGAGATCGGTGCCTTCGCGACGAGCGAGTTTGCATTTTGGACCAATGTAACGAGCCATTCTTTACAATCTCCTGGATTACACGCGGCGCTTCTTCGGCGGACGGCACCCGTTGTGCGGGATTGGCGTCACGTCGGTGATGCTGGCGATCTTATAGCCACAGCCGTTCAAAGCACGGACAGCAGACTCACGACCTGGACCTGGACCCTTGACGTTAACGTCGAGGTTTTTCAGGCCGTATTCCAGCGCAGCTTGACCAGCACGTTCAGCAGCTACTTGAGCAGCAAACGGCGTGGACTTGCGGGAACCGCGGAAACCCGAACCACCGGAGGTAGCCCAAGAAAGCGCGTTACCTTGACGGTCGGTGATGGTCACGATTGTGTTGTTAAAAGAAGCATGGATGTGGGCGATGCCATCAACCACTGTCTTTTTAACTTTTTTACGAGGACGAGCAGCAGGTTTTGCCATGATAATTTTCCTGTCGATTCGCTGGGGCGATTACTTGCGGATCGGCTTACGCGGACCTTTACGGGTACGCGCGTTAGTCTTGGTACGCTGACCGCGCACTGGAAGACCACGACGATGACGCAGACCGCGATAGCAACCGAGGTCCATCAAACGCTTGATTTTCATGTTGATTTCGCGACGCAGGTCACCTTCAGTGGTGAACTTCGCCACTTCGCCACGCAGCAATTCAATCTGCTCGTCGCTCAGATCCTTGATCTTAGCGGCTGGGTTTACCCCAGCAACTGCGCAAATTTTCTGCGCAGTAGTGCGACCAACACCATAGATGTAGGTCAGCGAGATAACAGTATGCTTGTTATCTGGAATGTTAACGCCTGCAATACGGGCCATTCAGTGGGACTCCAATTGACAGCTACCTACGCCCCGGAAGCCAAGAAATAGGGCGCGAGATAATATCGCTGTAATAACAAATAATCAACCCGGTAGCGCACTAGCTACCGGGCTTGAAGCACAATCACACTCAGCCTTGGCGCTGTTTGTGACGCGGTTCCGCGCTGCAAATTACTCGAACAACACCTTCGCGGCGAATAATCTTGCAGTTACGGCACAGCTTTTTCACCGATGCACGAACTTTCATCACCAACTCCTCGAACCTTATGGGTACTCAACGCAACATTCCGCTGCCGTAACCCTTCAGGTTGGCTTTCTTCATCAGGGATTCGTACTGGTGCGAAACGAGGTGCGATTGTACTTGGGACATGAAGTCCATCACAACCACGACGACGATCAGCAACGAGGTCCCGCCAAGGTAGAACGGAACGTTTGCCGCAACCACCAGGAACTGGGGCAGCAGGCACACGGCCGTCATATATAGAGCACCGAACAGGGTCAAACGCGTCAGAACGCCATCAATGTAGCGCGCCGACTGCTCGCCTGGACGGATGCCCGGAATAAAGGCACCGGACTTCTTCAGGTTTTCCGCTACGTCTTTCGGATTGAACATCAACGCCGTATAGAAGAAGCAGAAGAAAATAATCCCTGCACTAAACAGCAGAATATTCAACGGCTGACCAGGAGCGATCGACTGCGAGATGTCCTGCAACCAGCCCATACCTTCAGACTGACCGAACCAGGTACCCAACGAAGCCGGGAACAGCAAAATGCTGCTCGCGAAAATAGCCGGAATAACACCGGCCATGTTCACCTTCAGCGGCAAGTGGCTAGTCTGCGCAGCAAAGACCTTGCGGCCCTGCTGACGCTTGGCGTAGTGAACAGCAATACGACGCTGGCCACGCTCAATGAACACCACAAAACCGATAATCGCTACTGCCAGCAAACCGATCGCAACCAGGGCGAA
Source organism: Pseudomonas sp. Y24-6 (assembly GCF_020295325.1). NCBI lineage: Bacteria > Pseudomonadati > Pseudomonadota > Gammaproteobacteria > Pseudomonadales > Pseudomonadaceae > Pseudomonas > Pseudomonas sp. Y24-6. The sequence goes on from NZ_JACBXG010000006.1 coordinate 326,219, forward strand.
AATGTTGATATCACCCTGACGCGCAGACTCGAAAGACTGCCCGATCGCTCTCGGAAGACCGGCGACGATACCTGCGAAAATCAACATCGAGATACCGTTGCCAACACCACGCTCAGTAATCTGCTCACCCAGCCACATCATGAACATCGCACCAGCCACAAAAGTGGATACTGCGACGAAATGGAAGCCAAAGTCACCAGTGAACGATACGCCCTGCCCCGCCAGACCAATGGACATGCCAATTGCCTGAACGAGAGCGAGGACGACAGTGCCGTAGCGGGTGTACTGGGCAATCTTGCGACGCCCAGCTTCACCTTCCTTCTTCAACTGCTCCAGCTGCGGGCTGACGGCTGTCATCAGTTGCATGATGATCGACGCCGAAATGTACGGCATGATCCCCAGTGCAAAGATGCTCATCCGCTCCAGCGCGCCGCCGGAAAACATGTTGAACAAGCTAAGAATGGTCCCCTCATTCTGTCGAAACAGGTCCGCGAGTCGGTCCGGGTTGATACCTGGAACCGGGATGTGTGCGCCTATTCGGTAGACGATAATCGCCAGGAACAGAAAACGCAGACGAGCCCAGAGTTCAGACATACCGCCTTTGCCGAGCGCAGAGAGAGCACCTTGCTTAGCCATTTATTCCTCGAACTTGCCGCCAGCTGCTTCGATAGCCGCACGCGCACCTTTGGTGGCGCCGATTCCCTTTCCGATGGTAACAGCGCGAGTCACTTCGCCGGACAGCATGATTTTCACACGCTGAACGTTGACGTTGATCACGTTGGCATCTTTCAGGGACTGCACGGTGACGATGTCGCCTTCCACTTTAGCCAGCTCGGACAGACGCACTTCTGCGCGGTCCATGGCTTTCAGGGAAACGAAACCGAACTTCGGCAGGCGACGATGCAGCGGCTGTTGACCGCCTTCAAAGCCTGGAGCAATGGTGCCACCGGAGCGGGAGGACTGACCTTTGTGGCCACGGCCACCGGTCTTGCCCAAACCACTACCGATACCACGGCCCGGACGATGCTTTTCGCGACGGGAACCCGGCGCTGGACTCAGATCATTGAGTTTCATCGATTAACCCTCGACACGCAGCATGTAGTAAGCCTTGTTGATCATCCCGCGATTCTCGGGAGTATCAAGTACTTCTACAGTGTGACCGATGCGACGCAGACCCAGACCCTTAACGCACAGTTTGTGGTTAGGGATGCGGCCGGTCATGCTTTTGATCAGCGTTACTTTAACGGTAGCCATGATCAGAAGATCTCCTTGACGCTTTTGCCACGCTTGGCGGCAATGGATTCAGGAGACTGCATAGCTTTCAAACCTTTGAAAGTGGCGTGAACCACGTTTACCGGGTTAGTCGAGCCATAGCACTTGGCCAGAACGTTCTGAACGCCAGCAACCTCGAGGACAGCACGCATAGCGCCGCCAGCGATGATACCGGTACCTTCAGAAGCAGGCTGCATGTACACCTTCGAAGCGCCGTGAGCGGACTTCATTGCGTACTGCAGAGTGGTGCCGTTCAGGTCAACTTGGATCATGTTGCGGCGAGCAGCTTCCATTGCCTTCTGGATCGCAGCAGGCACTTCACGCGACTTGCCACGGCCGAAGCCAACGCGCCCTTTACCATCACCCACCACGGTCAACGCGGTGAAAGTGAAGATACGGCCGCCTTTAACGGTTTTGGCTACGCGGTTAACTTGAACCAGCTTCTCGATGTAGCCTTCGTCGCGCTTTTGGTCGTTATTTGACATAACTTAGAACTCCAGCCCAGCTTCACGAGCAGCATCAGCCAGCGCTTTAACGCGGCCGTGGTACTTGAAGCCAGAGCGGTCGAAAGCCACTTGCGAGACGCCAGCGGCCTTAGCACGCGTAGCGACCAGCTGGCCAACCTTAGTGGCCGCGTCGATGTTGCCAGTGGCACCATCACGCAGTTCTTTATCCAAAGTCGAGGCGGATGCCAGAACTTTGGCGCCGTCGGCCGAAATGACCTGGGCGTAGATGTGCTGCGACGAGCGGAACACGCAGAGACGCACGACTTCGAGTTCGTGCATTTTCAGGCGTGCTTTGCGAGCGCGACGCAGTCGAGTAACTTTTTTGTCGGTCATTTGCTATGCCCTACTTCTTCTTGGCTTCTTTACGACGGACGACTTCGTCCGCGTAGCGCACACCTTTGCCTTTGTACGGCTCTGGTGGACGGAAGTCGCGGATCTCGGCGGCCACTTGACCTACCAGCTGCTTGTCGATGCCCTTGATCAGGATATCGGTCTGGCTAGGAGTCTCAGCGGTGATGCCTTCCGGCAGTTCATAATCCACTGGGTGCGAGAAGCCAAGAGCCAGATTCAGCACTGTGCCTTTTGCTTGCGCTTTGTAACCAACACCGACCAGCTGGAGCTTGCGCTCGAAGCCTTGGCTTACGCCTTGGACCATGTTGTTTACCAACGCACGAGTGGTACCAGCCATTGCGCGAGTTTGTTGATCGCCATTGCGAGCAGCGAAACGCAGCTCACCAGCTTCTTCAACGATCTCAACGGACGAATGGATGTTCAGTTCGAGAGTGCCCTTGGCACCCTTCACCGAAAGCTGTTGGCCTGCGAATTTGACTTCGACACCGGCTGGCAGCTTAACGGGGTTCTTAGCGACGCGTGACATGCTTATCCCCCCTTAGAACACAGTGCAAAGAACTTCGCCGCCGACACCGGCAGCGCGCGCAGCACGATCCGTCATCACACCTTTGTTGGTGGAGACGATAGACACACCGAGACCGCCACGAACTTTTGGCAGATCATCGACGGACTTGTACTGACGCAGGCCTGGACGGCTAACGCGCTTCACTTCTTCGATGACCGGACGGCCTTCGAAATATTTCAGCTCGATAGACAGCAGTGGTTTTGTTTCGCTGCTGATCTGATAACCCGCGATGTAACCTTCGTCCTTCAGGACTTTAGCTACAGCCACCTTCAACGTGGAAGAAGGCATGCTTACGACGGACTTTTCAGCCATCTGGGCATTACGGATTCGAGTTAGCATGTCCGCTAACGGGTCCTGCATACTCATGGGCTAGACGCTCCTAATACAAAAAAATTAGCCTTGCGGCTACATATGTCGCCGAGAATCTCCGGGCCTAAAACACACGGGCTCAGGCGAGCCGCGTATTTTAGACATACTCCGGAAATGAAACAAGCCCCAAAAGGGGCTTGTTCCAGATTCTAGGTCACCGGCGGTCAGTCTCTTGCGATTCTGGCCACCTGGACTTCGAAGGTACTTACCAGCTGGCTTTAACCAGACCAGGTACGTCACCACGCATTGCAGCTTCACGCAGTTTGTTACGGCCGAGGCCGAACTTGCGGTAAACACCGTGTGGACGACCGGTCAGGCGGCAGCGGTTACGCATGCGCGAGGCGCTTGCGTCACGTGGCTGCTTCTGCAGAGCTACTGTAGCTTCCCAACGCGCTTCTGGACTTGCGTTCAGATCAACGATGATAGCTTTCAGTGCTGCACGCTTTTTGGCGTACTTGGCAACCGTGAGCTGACGTTTCAGCTCGCGGTTTTTCATGCTCATCTTGGCCATTTTCCTACTCCAATCAGTTGCGGAACGGGAATTTGAAAGCACGCAACAGGGCGCGACCTTCATCATCGTTCTTGGCAGTGGTGGTCAGGGTAATGTCCAGACCGCGGAGAGCATCGATCTTGTCGTAGTCGATTTCCGGGAAGATGATCTGCTCTTTAACGCCCATGCTGTAGTTACCACGACCATCGAAGGACTTGGCATTCAGGCCGCGGAAGTCGCGGACCCGAGGCAGGGAGATCGACAGCAGACGATCCAGGAATTCGTACATACGCTCACGGCGCAGGGTCACTTTGACGCCGATCGGCCAACCTTCACGGACTTTAAAGCCAGCGATGGATTTCCGAGCGTAAGTCACAACGACTTTCTGACCGGTGATCTTTTCCAGGTCGGCAACAGCGTGCTCGATGACTTTTTTGTCACCGACCGCTTCGCCCAGACCCATGTTCAGGGTGATTTTTGTAACGCGTGGAACTTCCATCACGTTCGAAAGCTTAAGTTCTTCCTTAAGCTTCGGTGCGATTTCTTTCCAGTAAATCTCTTTTAGTCGTGCCATGGTCTCATCTACCTAGCAGTGTTCAAGCATCAACCGCTTTTTGGGTCGACTTGAAGACACGAATTTTCTTGCCGTCTTCTACTTTGAAACCAACGCGATCAGCCTTGTTGGTTTCGCCGTTGAAAATGGCGACGTTAGAAGCGTCCAGTGGAGCTTCTTTTTCGACGATACCGCCTTGCACGCCCGACATCGGGTTAGGCTTGGTATGACGCTTAACCAGGTTCAGACCACCAATAACCAGACGGTTGTTAGCGAGAACCTTAAGCACCTTACCGCGCTTACCTTTGTCTTTGCCGGCGATCACGATGATCTCGTCGTCACGACGAATCTTTTGCATGTCGGATCTCCTTACAGCACTTCTGGGGCGAGCGAGACGATCTTCATGAACTTCTCAGTACGAAGTTCACGGGTCACTGGCCCAAAGATACGGGTGCCGATCGGCTCTTGCTTGTTGTTCAGAAGAACAGCAGCGTTGCCATCAAAGCGGATAATGGAGCCATCAGCACGGCGTACGCCGTGACGAGTGCGGACTACAACAGCAGTCATCACTTGGCCTTTTTTCACCTTACCGCGGGGAATTGCTTCCTTCACGGTAACTTTGATGATGTCACCGATACCAGCGTAACGACGATGGGAGCCACCCAGCACCTTGATGCACATAACGCGGCGTGCGCCGCTGTTATCGGCCACATCGAGCATGGATTGAGTCTGAATCATATAATTTCTCCGACCCCTAGTCCTTAGACTTCCACAGCGCGTTCGAGAACATCAACCAGCGCCCAAGACTTGGTCTTGGCCAAAGGACGAGTTTCACGAATAGTGACTTTGTCGCCGATGTGGCACTGATTGGTTTCGTCGTGCGCGTGCAGCTTAGTCGAACGCTTAACGTATTTACCGTAGATCGGGTGCTTTACGCGACGCTCGATCAGAACGGTGATGGTCTTGTCCATTTTGTCGCTGACAACACGGCCAGTCAGCGTACGGACGGTTTTTTCGGCTTCAGCCATGATTACTTACCTGCCTGCTGTTTGAGCACAGTCTTCACGCGAGCGATGTCACGCTTAACTTGCCGGAGCAGGTGAGACTGCCCCAACTGGCCAGTTGCTTTCTGCATGCGCAGATTGAACTGGTCGCGCAGCAGGCCGAGCAGTTGCTCGTTAAGCTGCGGCGCGTCTTTTTCACGAAGTTCGTTCGCTTTCATCACATCACCGTCCGTTTAACAAAAGCGGTGGCGAGCGGCAGCTTTGCAGCAGCCAGGGCAAAAGCCTCACGCGCCAGCTCTTCAGAAACGCCCTCGATTTCATACAGGACTTTGCCTGGCTGAATCTGGGCAACCCAGTACTCCACAGAACCCTTACCTTTACCCATCCGAACTTCGAGGGGCTTTTTGGAGATCGGCTTGTCCGGGAATACACGGATCCAGATCTTGCCGCCACGTTTAACGTGACGGGTCAGTGCACGACGCGCTGACTCGATCTGACGAGCGGTGAGACGACCACGAGCTACAGACTTCAGCGCATATTCGCCGAAGCTGACTTTGCTACCGCGCAGAGCCAAGCCACGGTTGTGGCCAGTCATCTGCTTGCGGAACTTCGTACGCTTTGGTTGCAACATTTGGCGTACCCCTTACTTAGCAGCTTTTTTACGAGGCGCTGGTGCTTGTGGTTTCAGTTCTTCTTGGCGACCACCAATTACTTCGCCTTTGAAGATCCAAACCTTTACACCGATCACACCGTAAGTGGTGTGAGCTTCGTAGTTGGCATAGTCGATGTCGGCACGCAGGGTGTGCAGTGGCACACGACCTTCGCGATACCATTCAGTACGTGCGATTTCAGCACCGCCGAGACGACCGCTCACTTGGATTTTGATGCCTTTGGCACCAATGCGCATGGCGTTCTGTACAGCGCGCTTCATAGCGCGACGGAACATTACGCGACGCTCCAGCTGCTGAGCTACGCTCTGCGCAACCAACATACCGTCGAGTTCCGGCTTGCGGATTTCTTCGATATTGATGTGCACAGGCACACCCATTTGCTTGGTCAGGTCCTGACGCAGTTTCTCAACATCTTCACCTTTCTTCCCGATAACGATACCTGGACGAGCGGTGTGGATGGTGATACGTGCTGTTTGAGCCGGACGATGGATATCGATACGGCTTACGGACGCGCTTTTTAGTTTGTCTTGGAGATACTCACGCACCTTCAGATCAGCGAACAAATAGTCCGCATAAGTCCGACCGTCTGCGTACCAGACGGAGGTGTGCTCCTTGACGATTCCCAGGCGAATGCCAATGGGATGTACTTTCTGACCCATCTCTTCGACTCCGTTACTTGTCAGCAACCTTGACAGTGATATGGCAAGACCGCTTGACGATGCGATCAGCACGGCCTTTGGCACGCGGCATGATTCGCTTCAGCGAACGCCCTTCGTTGACGAAAACGGTGCTGACTTTAAGGTCATCAACGTCTGCGCCTTCGTTATGCTCGGCGTTGGCTACGGCCGACTCCAGCACTTTCTTCATGATCTCGGCGGCTTTCTTACTGCTGAAAGCCAACAGGTTGAGCGCTTCGCCCACCTTCTTCCCGCGGATCTGGTCGGCGACCAAGCGGGCTTTCTGGGCGGAGATTCGAGCGCCCGACAACTTAGCGGCTACTTCCATCGTTCCTTACCCCTTAACGCTTGGCTTTCTTGTCTGCCACGTGCCCACGATATGTGCGGGTACCGGCAAACTCGCCTAGTTTGTGGCCGACCATGTCTTCGTTCACGAGAACTGGAACATGTTGACGACCGTTATGCACTGCAATGGTCAAGCCGACCATTTGTGGCAGGATCATCGAACGACGCGACCAGGTTTTAACTGGTTTGCGATCGTTCTTTTCCGCCGCCACTTCGATCTTCTTCAGTAGGTGAAGATCAATAAAAGGACCTTTTTTCAGAGAACGTGGCACTGTCGTATCCCTCTATTTACTTGCGACGACGGACGATCATTTTGTCGGTACGCTTATTACCACGAGTCTTCGCGCCCTTAGTCGGGAAGCCCCATGGCGATACCGGATGACGACCACCAGAGGTACGACCTTCACCACCACCATGTGGGTGGTCAACCGGGTTCATGGCAACACCACGAACGGTTGGGCGAACGCCACGCCAGCGTTTGGCACCAGCTTTACCCAGCGAACGCAGGCTGTGCTCGGAGTTCGAGACTTCACCCAGGGTCGCGCGGCATTCAGCCAGCACTTTACGCATCTCACCAGAACGCAGACGCAGGGTCACGTAGACACCTTCACGAGCGATCAGCTGAGCCGAAGCACCAGCGGAACGAGCGATTTGCGCGCCTTTACCTGGCTTCAATTCGATGCCGTGTACGGTACTACCAACTGGAATGCTGCGCAGTTGCAACTGGTTGCCCGGCTTGATCGGAGCCAAAGCACCCGAAATCAGCTGGTCGCCAGCGTTCACGCCTTTAGGGGCGATGATGTAACGGCGTTCGCCGTCTGCGTACAACATAAGAGCAATGTGAGCAGTACGGTTTGGATCGTATTCGATACGCTCGACAGTGGCTGGAATGCCATCTTTGTCGTTGCGACGGAAATCGACCAGACGATAATGCTGCTTATGGCCACCACCGATGTGACGAGTGGTAATGCGACCATTGTTGTTACGACCACCAGACTTCGATTTCTTCTCGAGCAGCGGTGCGTGAGGAGCGCCTTTATGCAGCTCCTGGTTGACCACCTTGACCACATGACGGCGGCCAGGGGAAGTCGGTTTGCATTTAACGATTGCCATGATGCACCCCTTCCTTACTCAGCACTGCTGCTGAAATCGAGATCTTGGCCTGGCTGAAGGGAGATAACTGCCTTCTTCCAGTCATTACGCTTGCCCAGACCGCGAGCAGTGCGCTTGCTCTTACCCAGAACATTCAGGGTAGTAACACGCTCTACTTTCACGCTGAACAGGCTTTCGACGGCCTTCTTGATTTCCAGCTTGGTTGCGTCAGTTGCAACCTTGAAAACGAACTGGCCTTTTTTGTCAGCCAGAACCGTAGCCTTCTCGGAAACGTGCGGGCCAAGCAGAACTTTAAATACGCGTTCCTGGTTCATCCCAGCAGCTCCTCGAATTTCTTCACGGCCGACACGGTGATCAACACCTTGTCGTATGCGATCAGACTAACTGGATCGGAACCTTGCACGTCACGTACATCAACGTGTGGCAGGTTGCGAGCAGCCAGGTACAGGTTCTGATCAACTACTTCAGACACGATCAAGACGTCAGTCAGGCCCATGCCGGTCAGTTTGTTCAGCAGATCTTTGGTCTTCGGTGCATCAACAGCGAAGTCCTGAACCACAACCAGACGATCAGTACGCACCAGCTCAGCAAGGATGGAACGCATTGCTGCGCGATACATCTTCTTGTTCAGCTTCTGGGTGTGATCCTGAGGACGAGCTGCGAAAGTGGTACCGCCGCCACGCCAGATTGGGCTACGGATAGTACCGGCACGCGCGCGGCCAGTACCTTTCTGACGCCATGGGCGCTTACCGCCACCACGAACGTCGGAACGGGTCTTTTGCTGCTTGCTACCTTGACGGCCGCCGGCCATGTAGGCCACGACTGCTTGGTGAACCAGCGTCTCGTTGAATTCGCCGCCAAATGTCAGTTCGGAAACTTCGATCGCTTGAGCGTCATTTACATTTAATTGCATGTCAGCTTCCCCTTAACCGCGAGCCTTGGCTGCTGGACGTACAACCAAGTTGCCGCCAGTAGCGCCAGGAACAGCGCCCTTGACCAACAACAGATTGCGTTCAGCGTCCACGCGCACTACTTCGAGGGACTGCACGGTCACGCGCTCAGCGCCCATATGACCGGACATTTTTTTGCCCTTGAATACACGACCAGGAGTCTGGCACTGGCCGATAGAGCCTGGAACGCGGTGGGACACGGAGTTACCGTGGGTATTATCTTGCCCGCGGAAGTTCCAACGCTTGATCGTACCCTGGAAGCCTTTACCTTTGGACTGACCGGTTACATCAACCAGTTGACCAGCGGCGAAGATTTCAGCGTTGATCAGATCGCCGGCCTGGTACTCGCCTTCTTCAAGGCGGAATTCCATTACGGTACGACCAGCGGCAACGTTCGCTTTAGCGAAGTGGCCAGCCTGAGCAGCTGTAACACGCGAAGCACGACGCTCGCCTACAGTGACTTGCACTGCACGATAGCCATCGGTTTCTTCAGTTTTGAACTGGGTGACGCGATTCGGCTCGATCTCAATGACCGTGACCGGAATGGAGACACCTTCTTCGGTGAAAATACGGGTCATACCGCATTTACGACCGACTACACCAATAGTCATGTTGTAAACCTCATGAGTGTACGGGGCTTTCACCCGCTATGGCCGCCCATTTCAGAGCGTTACACGACTAAGACCGAGTCTTAGCCGAGGCTGATCTGCACTTCCACACCGGCCGCAAGATCAAGCTTCATAAGAGCATCAACGGTTTTATCCGTTGGCTGGACGATGTCCAGCACGCGCTTATGAGTACGGATCTCGTACTGGTCACGCGCGTCTTTGTTGACGTGCGGGGAGACCAGAACGGTGAACCGCTCTTTACGGGTAGGCAGTGGAATTGGACCACGCACTTGAGCACCAGTACGTTTCGCGGTTTCCACGATTTCCTGGGTGGATTGGTCGATCAGGCGATGGTCAAAAGCCTTCAACCTGATACGGATTTGCTGATTTTGCATTGGATTTCAGACTCCGGCTGCTATTCCCAGCGAGCGCAATACGCCCGTTAAAAGGAGGCGCAATTCTATAGACGGGCTACCACAGTGTCAACCCAATAAAAAAGCCCCCGCTAGGCGGGGGCTTTTTCAAGTCATCACTTATTAAGCGATGATTTTGGCTACGACGCCAGCGCCGACGGTACGACCGCCTTCACGAATGGCGAAACGCAGACCATCTTCCATTGCGATGGTTTTGATCAGGGTGACAACCATTTTGATGTTGTCGCCTGGCATTACCATTTCAACGCCTTCCGGCAGTTCGCAGTTACCGGTCACGTCAGTGGTCCGGAAGTAGAACTGTGGACGGTAGCCTTTGAAGAACGGAGTGTGACGACCGCCTTCTTCTTTGCTCAACACGTACACTTCAGCTTCGAAGGTAGTGTGCGGCTTAACCGAACCTGGCTTGACCAGAACCTGGCCACGCTCAACGTCGTCACGCTTGGTGCCGCGCAGCAGCACGCCGCAGTTCTCGCCAGCACGACCTTCGTCGAGCAGCTTACGGAACATTTCAACACCGGTGCAGGTGGTGACGGTAGTGTCACGCAGACCAACGATTTCCAGTGGATCCTGAACCTTGACGATACCACGCTCGATACGGCCAGTTACAACAGTACCGCGACCGGAGATCGAGAATACGTCTTCGATTGGCATCAGGAACGGCTTGTCGATAACACGGACTGGATCTGGGATGTAGCTGTCCAGAGTCTCAACCAGTTTACGAACGGCAGTGGTGCCCATTTCGTTGTCGTCTTGGCCGTTCAGAGCCATCAGAGCGGAACCGATGATGATCGGGGTGTCGTCGCCTGGGAAGTCGTAAGTGCTCAGCAGATCGCGCACTTCCATCTCAACCAGTTCCAGCAGCTCAGCGTCGTCTACCATGTCAGCCTTGTTCAGGAAGACAACGATGTACGGAACGCCAACCTGACGGGACAGCAGGATGTGCTCACGGGTTTGTGGCATCGGACCATCAGCGGCCGAGCAAACCAGGATAGCGCCGTCCATCTGCGCAGCACCGGTGATCATGTTCTTCACATAGTCAGCGTGACCTGGGCAGTCAACGTGAGCGTAGTGACGGATCAGCGAGTTGTATTCAACGTGCGCGGTGTTGATGGTGATACCACGAGCCTTTTCTTCCGGAGCGCTGTCGATCTTGTCGAAAGCAACAACGGCCGAACCGAAAACTTCGGAGCAGACGCGAGTCAGAGCAGCGGTCAGCGTGGTTTTACCGTGGTCGACGTGACCGATAGTGCCAACGTTGACGTGCGGGAGGGTACGGTCAAATTTTTCTTTAGCCACGACAATTAACTCCTAGCCTAAAGGGGCTGAATCAGCCTTGTTTTTTGGTAACGGTTTCGACGATGTGCGACGGAGCCGTATTGTATTTTTTGAATTCCATAGAGTAGCTTGCGCGACCTTGGGACATGGAGCGAACGTCGGTTGCGTAACCGAACATCTCACCCAACGGAACCTCGGCACGAATAACTTTGCCGGAAACCGTATCTTCCATACCCAGAATCATGCCGCGACGACGGTTAAGGTCGCCCATCACGTCACCCATATAGTCTTCAGGTGTAACAACCTCTACCGCCATGATCGGCTCAAGCAGCTCACCACCGCCCTTCTGGGCCAGTTGCTTGGTCGCCATGGATGCAGCCACCTTAAACGCCATCTCGTTGGAGTCGACGTCGTGGTAGGAACCATCAAACACAGTAGCCTTCAGGCCGATCAGCGGATAGCCGGCAACAACGCCGTTCTTCATCTGCTCTTCGATGCCCTTCTGGATAGCCGGGATGTATTCCTTAGGAACCACACCACCCACTACTTCGTTCACGAATTGCAGACCTTCCTGACCTTCGTCAGCAGGAGCAAAACGGATCCAGCAGTGGCCGAACTGACCACGACCGCCGGACTGACGAACGAACTTGCCTTCGATTTCACAGTTCTTCGTGATGCGCTCACGATAGGAAACCTGAGGCTTACCGATGTTGGCTTCGACGTTGAACTCACGGCGCATCCGGTCAACCAGGATGTCCAGGTGCAACTCGCCCATGCCGGAGATGATCGTTTGACCAGTCTCTTCATCAGTCTTGACGCGGAAAGATGGATCTTCCTGAGCAAGCTTGCCCAGAGCGATACCCATTTTTTCCTGGTCATCCTTGGTCTTAGGCTCAACGGCAACCGAAATAACCGGCTCCGGGAAGTCCATGCGAACCAGGATGATTGGCTTGTCAGCGCTGCACAAGGTTTCACCAGTGGTGACGTCCTTCATGCCGATCAAGGCCGCGATGTCACCAGCGCGTACTTCCTTGATTTCTTCACGGGCGTTTGCGTGCATTTGCACCATACGACCCACGCGCTCTTTCTTGCCCTTGACCGAGTTGATCACGCCGTCGCCGGATGCCAACACGCCCGAGTAAACACGGACGAAAGTCAAGGTACCCACGAATGGGTCAGTAGCGATTTTGAAAGCCAGAGCCGAGAACGGCTCGCTGTCATCTGCGTGACGTTCCATCTGCTTTTCCTCGTCATCAGGGTCAGTACCCTTGATGGCAGGAATATCAGTTGGAGCAGGCAGGTAATCGATAACGGCGTCGAGAACCAGGGGAACGCCCTTGTTCTTGAAGGAAGAACCGCAAACAGCCAGGACGATTTCGCCAGCGATAGTACGCTGACGCAGAGCGGCCTTGATTTCCGCGTTGGTGAGTTCTTCACCTTCGAGGTACTTGTTCATCAGCTCTTCGCTGGCTTCGGCCGCAGCCTCAACCATGTTGCCGCGCCACTCGTCAGCCAGTTCCTGCAGTTCAGCAGGGATAGGCTTACGAACCGGAACCATGCCTTTGTCAGCGTCGTTCCAGTAAACAGCTTCCATAGCCAACAGATCGATCTGGCCCTGGAAGTTGTCTTCGGAACCGATGGCCAACTGGATTGGCACCGGGGTGTGACCCAGACGCTGCTTGATCTGACCGATCACGCGCAGGAAGTTGGCACCAGCACGGTCCATCTTGTTTACGTAAACAAGACGTGGAACGCCGTATTTGTTGGCTTGACGCCATACGGTTTCCGACTGAGGCTCAACACCCGAGGTGCCGCAGAACACAACGACCGCGCCGTCGAGAACACGCAGGGAACGTTCAACTTCAATGGTGAAGTCCACGTGACCCGGGGTGTCGATGACGTTGAAGCGGTATTGGTCCTTGTGCTGCTTCTCGGAACCCTGCCAGAAGGCGGTAATGGCAGCAGAAGTAATGGTAATACCACGCTCCTGCTCCTGAACCATCCAGTCTGTGGTCGCGGCGCCGTCATGCACCTCGCCCATTTTGTGACTTTTGCCAGTGTAAAAAAGGACGCGCTCGGTGGTGGTGGTTTTACCAGCATCCACGTGAGCAACGATACCAATGTTACGGTAGCGATTAATCGGTGTTGTACGAGCCATAAAGCCCTCGCAAAATTAGTGACGCTAAAATTAGAAGCGGTAGTGCGAGAAAGCTTTGTTAGCTTCAGCCATACGGTGCACGTCTTCACGCTTCTTAACTGCAGCACCTTTACCTTCGGCAGCGTCCAACAGTTCGCCAGCCAAACGCAGAGCCATAGACTTCTCGCCGCGCTTGCGGGCGAAGTCTACCAACCAGCGCATTGCCAGGGCGTTACGACGGGACGGACGAACTTCAACCGGAACCTGGTAAGTAGCACCGCCTACACGGCGCGACTTCACTTCGACCAGCGGAGCGATGGCGTCGAGAGCTTTCTCGAAGATTTCCAGGGGGTCGCTGTTCTTGCGTTCTTTAACCTTTTCCAGCGCGCCATAAACGATACGCTCGGCAACGGCTTTCTTGCCGCTTTCCATAACGTGGTTCATGAACTTGGCCAGGATTTGGCTTCCGTATTTTGGATCGTCAAGCACTTCGCGCTTGGCTGCTACGCGTCTTCTTGGCATGGATAAGCCCTCAAACGGTCTTCAGGTTCGCTCGGAATCGGTGCCCTTTCGGGACGCCTCCGACCTTACTCTTATCGACTCAGAAAAATAGAAAATCAGTTTTACAAAAAGCCGCTACTACTTAGGCTTCTTGGTACCGTACTTCGAACGACCCTGGTTACGACCTTTAACGCCGGAAGTATCCAGAGAGCCGCGTACGGTGTGGTAACGAACACCTGGCAAGTCTTTTACACGACCGCCGCGGATCAGTACCACGCTGTGCTCTTGCAGGTTGTGGCCTTCACCGCCGATGTACGAGGAAACCTCGAAACCGTTGGTCAGGCGCACACGGCATACTTTACGCAGTGCCGAGTTAGGTTTTTTCGGCGTGGTGGTATACACACGGGTGCATACGCCACGACGTTGCGGGCAGTTCTGCAGCGCAGGCACGTCGGATTTCTCGACGATACGCTTACGCGGCTGACGTACCAGCTGGTTGATAGTTGCCATCTACTAGCTCCACTGTTGTCTTGCGACGCTATTGTCTTGCAAGAAAAGCAAAATGGCAGGAACGAATTCCCGCCAAATTTAGGGGTACAAGAGTCTAAAGAGGATCTTGTCCCCAGTCAAGGCAAGGCCCCGACCTCCCCGCTCATCCAATCTCGACAATTTGTCTCGATTCGACGAACGGAGCGACCAGGGCCTCACGCTCATTTATCGCAGAACTCAGTTACCGCTAGAGTTCAGCGCTTCGGTCAGTGCAGCTTCCACTTCACTGGCGCTTACGCGCAACGGCTTGTCAGCTTCACGACGACGCTTGCGCTCGCTGTGGTAAGCCAGGCCGGTACCCGCCGGGATCAGACGACCCACGACCACGTTTTCTTTCAGGCCGCGCAGGTAATCGCGCTTGCCGGTTACCGCCGCTTCGGTCAGTACACGAGTGGTTTCCTGGAAGGAAGCCGCCGAGATGAACGATTCGGTGGACAACGACGCCTTGGTGATACCCAGCAACACACGAGTGAACTTGGAAACGAATTTCTCGTCGCCAGCCAGACGCTCGTTCTCTACCAGAACGTGAGTCAACTCCATCTGGTCGCCCTTGATGAAAGTCGAGTCGCCAGATTCAGCGATTTCAACTTTACGCAGCATCTGACGCAGGATGGTCTCGATGTGCTTATCGTTGATCTTCACGCCTTGCAGACGATAAACGTCCTGGATCTCGTTCACGATGTACTTGGCCAGCGCACTCACACCCAGCAGACGCAGGATGTCGTGTGGATCGCTCGGGCCGTCGGAGATAACTTCGCCGCGGTTTACCTGTTCGCCTTCGAAGACGTTCAGGTGACGCCACTTCGGAATCAGCTCTTCGTACGGATCGGTACCGTCGTTCGGGGTAATGACCAGACGGCGCTTGCCTTTGGTTTCTTTACCGAACGCGATGGTGCCGCTGACTTCAGCCAGGATCGAGGCTTCTTTCGGACGACGTGCTTCGAACAAGTCGGCAACACGCGGCAGACCACCGGTGATGTCACGGGTCTTCGAAGTCTCTTGCGGGATACGAGCGATAACGTCACCGATCGCAATCTTCGCACCATCCGCCACACCGACCAGGGCGTTGGCTGGCAGGAAGTACTGAGCGATAACGTCAGTGCCTGGCAGCAACAAGTCCTTGCCGTTGTCATCAACCATCTTCACAGCAGGACGGATATCTTTACCGGCAGCTGGACGGTCTTTGGCGTCGAGTACTTCAATGTTGGTCATACCGGTCAATTCGTCAGTCTGACGCTTGATCGTGATGCCTTCTTCCATGCCCACGTAGGTCACGGTACCTTTCATTTCGGTAACGATTGGGTGAGTGTGCGGATCCCACTTGGCCACGATTGCGCCAGCGTCGACCTTGTCACCTTCTTTAACCGAAATCACGGCACCGTACGGCAGCTTGTAGCGCTCGCGCTCACGACCGAAGTCATCAGCGATTGCCAGCTCACCGGAACGGGACACAGCTACCAGGCAGCCATCCACTCGCTCAACGTGCTTCAGGTTGTGCAGACGGACAGTACCGCCATTCTTCACCTGAACGCTGTCAGCAGCGGAGGTCCGGCTTGCCGCACCACCGATGTGGAACGTACGCATGGTCAGCTGGGTACCCGGCTCACCGATGGACTGGGCAGCGATAACGCCGACCGCTTCACCGATGTTCACCTGGTGACCACGAGCCAGATCACGGCCGTAGCACTTGGCGCAAATGCCATAGCGGGTTTCGCAGCTGATCGGCGAACGCACGATCACTTCGTCGATGCTGTTGAGCTCGATGAACTCGACCCACTTCTCGTCTACCAGGGTGCCGGCAGGAACGATAACTTCCTCGGTACCTGGCTTGAATACGTCACGGGCAATGACACGACCCAATACGCGTTCACCCAACGGCTCAACAACGTCACCGCCTTCAATGTGCGGAGTCATTACCAGGCCATGTTCGGTGCCGCAATCGATCTCGGTCACAACCAGATCCTGCGCCACGTCTACCAGACGACGAGTCAGGTAACCGGAGTTCGCAGTTTTCAACGCGGTATCCGCCAAACCTTTACGAGCACCGTGAGTGGAGATGAAGTACTGAAGTACGCTCAAACCTTCACGGAAGTTCGCAGTAATCGGCGTTTCGATGATGGAACCATCCGGCTTGGCCATCAGGCCACGCATACCGGCGAGCTGACGGATCTGCGCAGCAGAACCCCGTGCGCCCGAGTCGGCCATCATGTACATCGAGTTGAAAGATTCCTGGTCGACTTCGACGCCATGACGGTCGATGACTTTCTCTTTCGAGAGGTTGGCCATCATCGCCTTGGAAACTTCGTCGTTCGCCTTGGACCAAAGGTCGATCACTTTGTTGTACTTCTCGCCCTGGGTTACCAGGCCGGAGGCATACTGACTTTCGATCTCTTTCACTTCATCAGTAGCAGCATTGATGATGCGGGCTTTTTCATCCGGGATAACAAAGTCGTTAACACCGATGGAAACGCCGGAAATGGTCGAATAGGCAAAACCGGTGTACATCAACTGGTCAGCGAAGATCACGGTCTCTTTCAAACCAACCACGCGGTAGCACTGGTTGATCAGCTTGGAGATCGCTTTTTTCTTCATCGGCTGGTTGACGACGTCGTACGACAGGCCAGGTGGAACAACCTGGAACAACAGCGCACGGCCGACAGTGGTGTCGACGATACGGGTGTTCTTGACGCTGCCACCGTCACGATCGTTGACGGTTTCGTTGATCCGCACTTTGACCTTGGCGTGCAGCGCGGCTTCGCCGGCACGGAACACACGGTCAACTTCCTGCAGATCCGCGAACACACGACCTTCGCCCTTGGCGTTGATCGCTTCACGGGTCATGTAGTACAGACCCAATACAACGTCCTGCGACGGAACGATGATTGGCTCACCGTTGGCTGGCGACAGAATGTTGTTGGTCGACATCATCAACGCACGCGCTTCCAACTGGGCTTCCAGCGTCAGCGGTACGTGCACGGCCATTTGGTCGCCGTCGAAGTCGGCGTTGTACGCAGCACAGACCAGAGGGTGCAGCTGGATAGCCTTACCTTCGATCAGTACCGGTTCAAACGCCTGGATGCCCAGACGGTGAAGGGTCGGTGCACGGTTGAGGAGAACCGGGTGTTCACGGATCACTTCAGCGAGAACGTCCCAAACCTCAGGCAGCTCGCGCTCGACCATCTTCTTGGCAGCTTTGATGGTGGTAGCGAGACCACGCATTTCCAGCTTGCCGAAAATGAACGGCTTGAACAGCTCGAGAGCCATTTTCTTCGGCAGACCGCACTGGTGCAGACGCAGGGTCGGACCTACGGTAATTACCGAACGACCCGAGTAGTCAACACGCTTACCGAGCAAGTTCTGACGGAAACGACCCTGCTTACCCTTGATCATGTCAGCCAGGGATTTCAGAGGACGCTTGTTGGAACCGGTGATAGCGCGGCCACGACGACCGTTGTCGAGCAGAGCATCGACAGCTTCCTGCAACATACGCTTTTCGTTGCGCACGATGATGTCCGGAGCGGACAGATCAAGCAGGCGCTTCAAGCGGTTGTTACGGTTGATCACTCGACGATACAGATCGTTGAGGTCGGAAGTCGCGAAGCGACCGCCATCCAGCGGGACCAGTGGACGCAGATCTGGCGGCAGAACCGGCAGAACGGTCAGCACCATCCATTCTGGAAGGTTGCCGGAACCCTGGAAGGCCTCCATCAACTTCAGACGCTTGGACAGTTTCTTGATCTTGGTTTCGGAGTTGGTTTGCGGAATTTCTTCACGCAGGCGGCCAATCTCGTGCTCCAGGTCGATAGCGTGCAGCAGTTCACGGACAGCTTCAGCACCCATGCGGGCATCGAAATCGTCGCCGAACTCTTCCAGCGCTTCGAAGTACTGCTCGTCGTTGAGCAGCTGACCTTTTTCAAGGGTGGTCATGCCTGGATCGATAACGACATAGCTCTCGAAGTAGAGAACGCGTTCGATATCACGCAGGGTCATGTCCATCAGCAAACCGATACGCGACGGCAGCGATTTCAGGAACCAGATGTGGGCAACTGGCGAAGCCAGTTCGATGTGCGCCATGCGCTCACGACGAACCTTGGCCAGCGCGACTTCAACGCCGCACTTCTCGCAGATCACACCACGGTGCTTCAAGCGCTTGTACTTACCGCACAGGCACTCGTAATCCTTTACCGGGCCAAAGATCTTGGCGCAGAACAGGCCGTCACGTTCAGGTTTGAACGTACGGTAGTTGATGGTTTCCGGCTTTTTAACTTCACCGAACGACCACGAACGGATCATCTCAGGCGATGCCAATCCAATACGGATGGCGTCGAACTCTTCGACTTGACCCTGGTTTTTCAGCAAATTCAGTAGGTCTTTCAAGGCCTTTCCTCCTGGCGGAGCAGAGAGCGGGCAATCCTGCCCCGCTCTCGATTCGCGTCACGTGTTATTCGGTTTCCAGATCGATATCGATGCCGAGGGAACGAATTTCCTTGATCAACACGTTGAAGGACTCGGGCATGCCCGGCTCCATACGGTGATCGCCATCCACGATGTTTTTGTACATCTTGGTACGGCCGTTCACATCGTCCGACTTCACTGTGAGCATTTCTTGCAGAGTGTAAGCAGCACCGTATGCTTCCAGTGCCCAGACCTCCATCTCCCCGAAACGCTGACCACCGAACTGTGCCTTACCACCCAGCGGCTGCTGGGTAACCAGGCTGTACGAACCGGTAGAACGAGCGTGCATCTTGTCGTCTACCAAGTGGTTCAGCTTCAGCATGTACATGTAGCCAACAGTAACCGGGCGCTCGAACTTGTTGCCGGTACGGCCGTCGGTCAGCTGCATCTGGCCGCTTTCTGGCAGGTCTGCCAGTTTCAGCATGGCCTTGATTTCACTTTCCTTGGCGCCGTCGAACACTGGAGTGGCCATTGGAACGCCGCCGCGCAGGTTCTTCGCCAGATCCAGGATTTCCTGGTCGGAGAAGCTGTCCAGGTCTTCGTTACGACCGCCGATCTGGTTGTAGATCTCGTCGAGGAAGGTGCGAAGTTCAGCAACTTTACGCTGCTCTTCGATCATCCGGTTGATCTTCTCGCCCAGACCTTTGGCCGCGAGGCCCAGGTGGGTTTCGAGGATCTGACCAACGTTCATACGCGAAGGTACGCCCAACGGGTTGAGGACGACGTCGACCGGGGTGCCATTGGCATCGTGCGGCATGTCTTCAACCGGCATGATCACGGAGACCACACCTTTGTTACCGTGACGGCCGGCCATCTTGTCGCCCGGCTGGATGCGGCGACGGATTGCCAGGTAAACCTTGACGATTTTCAGCACGCCTGGAGCCAGGTCATCGCCCTGCTGCAGTTTGCGCTTCTTGTCTTCGAACTTGTCGTCCAGCAGACGGCGACGATCAACGATGTAGGCCTGAGCCTTCTCGAGCTGCTCGTTCAGAGCATCTTCAGCCATGCGCAGTTTGAACCACTGACCATGCTCAAGACCGTCGAGCACTTCGTCGGTGATGTCCTGACCTTTCTTCAGACCAGCGCCGCCTTCAGCCTTGTGGCCTACCAGGGCGGAGCGCAGACGTTCGAAAGTCGCGCCTTCAACGATACGGAACTCTTCGTTCAGATCCTTGCGGATCTCGTCGAGCTGAGTCTTCTCGATGGACAGTGCACGAGCATCACGCTCAACGCCGTCACGAGTGAAGACCTGTACGTCGATGACGGTACCCTTGGTGCCGGTAGGCACACGCAGGGAGGTGTCTTTAACGTCGCTGGCTTTTTCACCGAAGATGGCACGCAGCAGTTTTTCTTCCGGGGTCAGTTGGGTCTCGCCTTTCGGAGTGACCTTACCGACCAGGATGTCGCCTGCGCCTACTTCAGCACCTACGTAAACGATACCGGCTTCGTCCAGCTTGTTCAGTGCAGCTTCACCCACGTTCGGGATGTCTGCAGTGATTTCCTCAGGCCCAAGCTTGGTGTCACGCGCCACACAGGTCAGTTCCTGGATGTGGATCGTGGTGAAGCGGTCTTCCTGAACAACACGCTCGGACAGGCAGATGGAGTCTTCGAAGTTGAAGCCGTTCCATGCCATGAACGCGATGCGCATGTTCTGACCCAGAGCCAGTTCACCCATGTCGGTGGACGGGCCGTCAGCCATGATGTCGCTACGCTGAACCCGATCACCTTTACGTACCAGCGGACGCTGGTTGATGCAGGTGTTCTGGTTGGAGCGGGTGTATTTGGTCAGGTTGTAGATGTCGACACCAGCTTCGCCGGTTTCAACTTCATCATCAGCAACACGAACCACGATACGGCTGGCGTCGACGGAGTCGATAACACCGCCACGACGAGCCACGACGCAAACGCCGGAGTCACGGGCTACGTTACGCTCCATGCCGGTACCTACCAGCGGCTTGTCAGCGCGCAGGGTTGGTACAGCTTGACGCTGCATGTTCGAACCCATCAACGCACGGTTGGCGTCATCGTGCTCGAGGAACGGGATCAGCGACGCTGCAACCGAAACTACCTGCTTCGGCGATACGTCCATCAAGGTGACGTCTTCCGGCGCCTTGACGGTGAACTCGTTCAAGTGACGAACAGCTACCAGCTCGTCGATCAGGATTTTCTTGTCGTTCATCGTGGCCGAAGCCTGAGCGATCACGTGATCAGCTTCTTCGATGGCGGACAGGAAAACGATCTCGTCGGTGACCAGGGCGTCTTTCACCACACGGTACGGGCTCTCGAGGAAGCCATACTGGTTGGTGCGCGCATAGGCAGCCAGGGAGTTGATCAGACCGATGTTCGGACCTTCCGGCGTTTCAATCGGGCATACACGACCGTAGTGAGTCGGGTGTACGTCACGAACTTCAAAGCCGGCACGCTCACGAGTCAGGCCGCCAGGGCCGAGTGCAGACACACGACGCTTGTGGGTGATCTCGGACAGCGGGTTGTTCTGGTCCATGAACTGGGACAGCTGGCTGGAACCGAAGAACTCTTTCACCGCCGCAGCCACAGGCTTGGCGTTGATCAGGTCTTGCGGCATCAGGCCTTCGCTTTCAGCCATCGACAGACGCTCTTTGACCGCACGCTCAACACGTACCAGGCCAACGCGGAACTGGTTCTCGGCCATTTCGCCAACGCAGCGAACACGACGGTTACCCAGGTGGTCGATGTCATCGACGATGCCTTTACCGTTACGGATGTCGACCAGAGTCTTCAGAACCGCGACGATATCTTCCTTGCACAACACGCCCGAACCTTCGATCTCGGTACGACCGATACGACGGTTGAACTTCATCCGGCCGACCGCAGACAGGTCATAGCGCTCAGGGCTGAAGAACAGGTTGTTGAACAGGGTCTCGGCAGCATCCTTGGTTGGCGGCTCGCCTGGACGCATCATGCGATAGATCTCGACCAGCGCTTCCAATTGGTTGCTGGTGGAGTCGATCTTCAGGGTGTCGGAGACGAACGGACCACAGTCGATATCGTTGGTGTACAGAGTTTCGATGCGAACAACCTGGGCCTTGGCAATTTTTGCCAGGATCTCGGTGTTCAGCTCGGTGTTGCACTCTGCCAGGATTTCGCCGGTTGCCGGATGCACGATGGCCTTGGCGGTAGTGCGACCCAGGACGTAGTCCAGAGGCACTTCCAGGGTCTTGAGACCGGCTTTTTCGATCTGGTTGATGTGGCGCGCAGTAATACGGCGACCCGCCTCAACGATGACCTTGCCCTTCTCGTCCTGAATATCAAGAACAGCGATTTCACCACGCAGACGCGAAGCAATCAGTTCCAGACTGAGGGTTTCGCCGCTCAGGTGGAAAACGTTGGTGGTGTAGAACGCGTCGAGCACTTCTTCAGTGGTATAGCCGAGCGCGCGCAGCAGTACCGATGCAGGCAGCTTGCGACGACGGTCGATACGCACGAATACGCAGTCTTTCGGGTCGAACTCGAAGTCCAGCCACGAACCGCGGTAAGGAATGATGCGCGCGGAGTACAGCAGTTTGCCGGAGCTATGCGTCTTGCCGCGGTCGTGGTCGAAGAACACGCCCGGGGAACGGTGCAGCTGGGAAACGATTACACGCTCGGTACCGTTGATTACGAAGGTACCGTTTTCAGTCATCAGGGGGATTTCACCCATGTAGACTTCTTGCTCTTTGATGTCCTTGATCGCTTTGTTCGACGATTCTTTGTCGAAAATGATCAGGCGCACTTTTACCCGCAAAGGTACGGCGTAAGTTACACCGCGCAATACGCATTCTTTGACATCAAATGCCGGTTCGCCCAGGCGATAACCGACGTACTCCAGCGCAGCATTGCCGGAGTAGCTGATGATCGGGAAAACGGATTTGAAGGCCGCATGCAGGCCCACGTCGCGGAACTGATCTTTAGTCGCTCCCGCCTGCAAGAATTCACGATACGAATCCAGCTGGATTGCCAGGAGATACGGCACATCCATGACGTCCGGCAACTTGCTAAAGTCCTTGCGGATACGTTTTTTCTCAGTATATGAGTAAGCCATCAGCGTTCCCCAGCTTGGTCACCTGCTTGTTTGGCCCCTCCCGACGGGAGCAGCCAGAAAATCGTGCAAACCCCATGGTTTGCGCCACCGCATCGGGTGGTTACAGCTCGTTACCAGCACCGACCCAGTCGGTTGCCAATAACGGAAAAAGGCCGGTGGCAAGAGCCACCAGCCATCAGCCTTTCGCTTAACGCTCGGGCTGGAGACGCAAGGTCGATGCTTACTTCAGCTCGACTTTAGCGCCTGCTTCTTCCAGAGTGGCTTTAGCTTTGTCAGCTGCATCTTTCGATACGGCTTCCAGAACTACGCCAGGAGCGCCGTCAACTACTGCCTTGGCTTCTTTCAGGCCCAGACCGGTCAGTTCACGTACTGCCTTGATCACGTTAACTTTCTTCTCGCCAGCTTCCAGCAGCATGACGTTGAATTCAGTTTGTTCTTCAACAACGGCAGCAACAGCAGCTGGACCAGCGGAAGCAGCGGCAGCGGAAACGCCGAACTTCTCTTCCATGGCCTTGATCAGCTCAACGATTTCCAGAACGGATTTTTCGCCGATTGCTTCGATGATTTGGTCGTTAGTCAGAGACATGACTATAAATTCCTGTATTGGGGTGACAGCCTACGCGGCCATCGAAATAAACAATAAACGCTGAAAGGAGTCGCTTAGCCTTAGGCTGCAGCTGCTTCTTTCTGGTCGCGAAGTGCCGCCAGAGTACGAGCCAATTTGCTGGTTGCGCCTTGAATCACGCTCATCAGCTGAGAAATTGCTTCGTCACGGGTCGGCAGGCTTGCCAGTACGTCGATCTGATTAGCTGCGAGGAACTTGCCCTCGAACGCAGCTGCCTTGATCTCGAACTTATCCTGACCTTTTGCGAATTCCTTGAAAATACGAGCAGCAGCGCCCGGATGATCTTTGGAGAATGCAATCAAGGTCGGGCCAGTGAACACGTCGTTGAGCACGTCATATGGAGTGCCAGCAACGGCGCGCTTGAGCAGGGTGTTACGTACAACACGTACGTAAACGCCAGCTTCACGAGCCTCTTTACGGAGTCCGGTCATAGCGCCAACTGTCACGCCGCGGGCATCAGCCACAACAGCAGACAGGGCAACTTGGGCAGCCTCGTTGACTTCAGCGACGATGGCCTTCTTGTCTTCGAGTTTAATTGCCACGGGTTTAACTCCTGCTTGTTACCGTTTCATCCAACCGAGGCCGGATGTCGTTTTGGTGTCTGATTCGGTAAGGAACCGGGAGCACCATCTGCGTAGGCTTGAGGTTTAAGACTTGCGTCGCCTACGGTCTTGGATAGCCCCCGCCAGGCAGGGACCCCAATCTTTCAATTGGCGCAATCACTTGCGCCAACCTGTGTCTTACGCGTCGAGCGAGCCTTGGTCGATGACCAGACCTGGACCCATAGTGGTGCTCAGGGTAACGCGCTTGACGTAAATGCCTTTCGAGGAAGCTGGCTTGATACGCTTCAGATCAGCGATCAGGGCTTCAACGTTTTCCTTCAGCTTGACGGCGTCGAAGCCGACTTTGCCAACGGAAGTGTGGATGATGCCGTTTTTGTCGGTGCGATAACGAACCTGACCAGCCTTGGCGTTTTTAACCGCGGTAGCTACGTCTGGCGTCACGGTGCCGACTTTAGGGTTAGGCATCAGGCCACGTGGACCGAGGATCTGACCCAACTGACCAACAACGCGCATTGCATCCGGGGATGCGATAACAACGTCATAGTTCAGGTCGCCGCCTTTCATTTCGGCAGCCAGGTCGTCCATACCTACACGGTCAGCGCCGGCAGCCAGAGCGGCCTCAGCAGCTGGACCCTGGGTGAACACAGCTACGCGAACGGTCTTGCCAGTGCCGTGCGGCAGCACAGTAGCGCTACGAACGACCTGGTCGGATTTACGCGGGTCAACGCCCAGGTTCACAGCAACGTCGAACGACTCGCTGAACTTGACGGTCGACAGCTCAGCCAGCAGAGCAGCAGCATCTACAAAGTTGTAGGACTTGCCTGCTTCGATTTTGCCGGCGATAGCCTTTTGACGCTTGGTCAACTTAGCCATTACACACCCTCCACGTTAAGGCCCATGCTACGAGCAGAACCGGCGATAGTGCGCACGGCCGCATCCATATCAGCTGCAGTCAGATCCGCGTTTTTGGTTTTCGCGATTTCTTCCAGCTGAGCACGAGTTACGGTGCCAACCTTAACGGTGTTCGGACGAGCGGAACCGCTAGTCAGACCAGCCGCCTTCTTCAGCAGAACCGAAGCAGGAGTGGATTTGGTTTCGAAAGTGAAGCTACGGTCGCTGTAGACAGTGATGATCACTGGAGTCGGCAGGCCTGGCTCAATACCCTGGGTACGGGCGTTGAAAGCTTTGCAGAATTCCATGATGTTCACGCCGTGCTGACCCAGTGCAGGACCAACAGGTGGGCTTGGGTTAGCCTGAGCGGCCTTCACTTGCAGCTTGATGTAAGCGGTAATCTTCTTGGCCATGAGGCACTCCAATTACGGGTTCAAACGCCTCGAAAGGCTCCCCGGTTACTTGCGCGTTTATCCCAGTGACGACAAAACCCCACAGCCTAAGGCTGCGGGGTTGGGATGCTTGCCCAGCTAGACCTTTTCGACCTGGCTGAACTCTAGCTCTACCGGAGTAGAGCGACCGAAAATGAGCACTGCCACTTGGATCCGGCTCTTTTCGTAGTTAACTTCTTCGACCGTGCCAGTAAAATCAGCAAACGGCCCGTCGTTGACCCGTACCGACTCGCCTGGCTCGAACAACGTCTTCGGCTTCGGCTTGTCGCTACCATCAGCAACGCGACGCAGAATCGCTTCTGCCTCTTTATCAGTGATCGGTGCAGGCTTATCAGCAGTACCGCCGATGAACCCCATCACCCGAGGAGTATCCTTGACCAAGTGCCAAGTACCCTCGTTCATGTCCATCTGGACCAGCACATAACCTGGGAAGAACTTGCGCTCGCTTTTGCGTTTCTGGCCATTACGCATTTCAACCACTTCTTCAGTGGGAACCAGAATTTCGCCGAAGCCATCTTCCATGCCAGCCAGCTTTACGCGCTCTACCAACGAGCGCATGACATGCTTCTCGTAACCGGAGTAAGCATGCACAACGTACCAACGCTTAGCCACGGGACACCCTTAGCCGACAATCAAGGAAACAAGCCAGCCGAGCAGGGAATCAAGACCCCACAACAGCAACGCCATAACCAGAACAACAGCCACTACGATCAACGTGGTCTGCGTGGTTTCTTGGCGAGTTGGCCATACGACTTTACGAATCTCGGTGCGAGCTTCCTTTACCAGTACAAAGAAAGACTTGCCCTTAACTGTCTGCAGGCCTACAAAGGCAGCTACAGCAGCAATGGCGAGCAGTGCCAGTACGCGGTACAGGATCGGCGAAGCAGAGTAATACTGATTGCCAACAACGCCAACAACCACCAAAGCGACTACTACTAGCCACTTGAGCAGATCGAAGCGAGAGCCTTGAGCTTCAGCTTTAGGAGTCATCTATGAAGATCCTGTGAAAAGAAAGCCAAACCCACCAAGTGAATCTGGCAGGTCAGGAGGGAATCGAACCCCCAACCTACGGTTTTGGAGACCGTCGCTCTGCCAATTGAGCTACTGACCTAAAACAAAATCAGGCCGACCATTATGCCGGCCTGAAAAAGACATTACAACAACTTACTCGATGACTTTTGCCACGACACCCGCGCCGACGGTACGACCGCCCTCACGAATAGCGAAACGCAGACCATCTTCCATCGCGATGGTTTTGATCAGGGTAACGGTCATCTGAACGTTATCACCCGGCATAACCATCTCAACTCCTTCTGGCAGCTCGCAGTTACCAGTCACATCAGTCGTACGGAAGTAGAACTGTGGACGGTAGCCTTTGAAGAATGGCGTATGACGACCACCCTCTTCCTTGCTCAGAACATAAACTTCAGCTGTGAACTTGGTATGCGGCTTGACGGTGCCCGGCTTGACCAATACCTGGCCACGCTCAACATCATCACGCTTGGTACCACGCAGCAATACGCCGCAGTTCTCACCTGCACGACCTTCGTCGAGCAGCTTGCGAAACATCTCTACACCAGTGCACGTGGTCTTGACCGTGTCACGCAGACCAACGATCTCAACCTCTTCCTGGATGCGAACAATGCCACGCTCAACACGACCAGTCACAACAGTACCGCGACCGGAGATCGAGAACACATCCTCGATCGGCATCAGGAACGGCTTATCAATAGCACGCTCAGGCTGCGGAATGTAGCTATCCAGAGTCTCGACCAGCTTCTTGACGGCAGTGGTGCCCATCTCGTTGTCGTCTTGACCATTCAACGCCATTAACGCCGAACCAATGATGATTGGAGTGTCATCACCTGGGAAATCGTAAGTGCTCAACAGGTCTCGCACTTCCATCTCAACCAACTCAAGCAGCTCCGCGTCATCTACCATGTCAGCCTTGTTCAGGAAGACAACGATGTACGGAACGCCTACCTGGCGCGACAGGAGAATGTGCTCACGGGTTTGCGGCATCGGACCATCAGCGGCCGAGCAAACCAGAATCGCACCATCNTACCTGGCGCGACAGGAGAATGTGCTCACGGGTTTGCGGCATCGGACCATCAGCGGCCGAGCAAACCAGAATCGCACCATCCATCTGTGCAGCACCGGTAATCATGTTTTTTACGTAGTCGGCGTGACCAGGGCAGTCAACGTGTGCGTAGTGACGCACGGCCGAATCGTACTCAACGTGAGCGGTGTTGATGGTAATACCACGAGCTTTTTCTTCTGGGGCGCTATCGATCTTGTCGAAGTCAACCTTTGCCGAACCGAACACTTCGGAGCAGACGCGGGTCAAGGCTGCAGTCAGAGTAGTTTTGCCGTGATCGACGTGACCAATGGTGCCTACGTTGACGTGCGGCTTATTACGTTCGAACTTTTCCTTAGCCATCGAAATCACCCTCAGGAGAAGAATGTTACAAGTCAAACAAGCCATTAAAACAAAGGCAGATATTTTCATATCTGCCTTGTTATATGGAGCTCTTGAGCGGATTTGAACCGCTGACCTCACCCTTACCAAGGGTGTGCTCTACCAACTGAGCTACAAGAGCGTAACACTGTGCAAGATCCGCAAACGTGGAGCGGGTAGCGGGAATCGAACCCGCATCATCAGCTTGGAAGGCTGAGGTTCTACCACTAAACTATACCCGCGAGCTTGCAACTCTCGCTAAAAATGGTGGAGGGGGAAGGATTCGAACCTTCGAAGTCGTAGACGTCAGATTTACAGTCTGATCCCTTTGGCCGCTCGGGAACCCCTCCTAAGCGAGCCGGCATTCTATATCATGCCAGCCTTCTGTCAAGCATTTTCTCATTAAAAACCTGAGGTTAGCTGCGTTGACCTCGTTCCGCTGCGTTGACCTTTAAAGGTCTTCACTGCGAAGCGGGCGCCATTCTATGCAAACTAATCCGCCTGTGCAACCCCCTCGCACGGCATTATTTTATGTTTTAACTCATTGAATTCTCTGGAAAGGTTTTGCAACTGCACATCATCCAGCCAGCGTCGGCTTTCAGGTGCGATCCGCACCCAGTAACCAGGCGCATCCGGGAGGTCGCGCGGCAAAGCTTGAAACTTGATCTCCATGCCAGCCAACCTTCGCTCGACAGCCTGAGCTAAGTCCTGCCGCGAATAACCCCCTACATACAGGCACCCGCTATCTGGCTGAACAGCCTTGGCCTTGTCCCGCGCGGCATCAGTGGATTCGCTCAGCAGGCGAATATCCTGCTGCGAACCACGATACAGGCTCAAAGGCGTGACATCCTTGGCCCGCAAGGGCGCTTCTTGTTGATGCCAGATGTAATAGAAAACATTGAGCACTAGCAGTAGCAGGAACAACCAACGCATAAATACCTCAACTCAAAGGGCACGCCATCGCCAGACCCACGAACACCAGATCTGGAACCACGCGGGCTTCAGGGACGACGCCCGAGACAAGACTTGCGTCGCCACCCGTGAGAAAAACCACAAAGTCTTCACCCCAGTAACTGCGCGCCATCTCCAATTGCGTAAGCACGAATCCCCTGAGCATCAACGAGCATCCGCGCTCTACCGCTTCGACGGTGGTGCGACCAGGAGCAAGGCTTTCCAGCGCGCGCTCGGCTGCGATGTCGCCATACCGTATCTTGCGCGTGTGGGTGCGCAGCTGATGGCGCATCAAGGGCATCCCCGGACAGATGAAGCCACCGAGATGCGCGCCGTCGCTGTCTATGAAGTCAGCGGTAACAGCTGTACCGAAGTCGAGCACAAGACACGAGCCCGACGCCAGATGGAATCCACCCAGCATCGCCAGCCAGCGATCGAGCCCCAAGCGCTCGTATTCTTCATAGCCGTTACGAACACCGGACATTTCGCGAGAGGGCGCAGCGCAGGCAACTGACACGCCATAAGCGCTCTTGAGCAAGGCGGTCAATGCACCGGTTTCTTCGGTGGTCCTGACGCTTACCAGCCGGCAATAGGTCAATGACAGGCTCACGATGGCATTCAGGCTCTCGAGCAACGCCAGATCCGAGTCAACGACCCCCTCTCCCACCGTCATACCGCCGCCCGCACCCAGCACGCGCCATTTGATAAAACTGTTTCCGCAGTCGAGCTCAAGAATCATCACGCAACCTCAGGCTGAGCTCACCACCGCTAAAGACTTTTTCCACACCACCCACCTTCAAGCGCAAAGCACCTTGCTTATCGATACCCAGCACTTCGCCATCTATCTGGTTGACCCCGGCAATCAGCGATACGGCGCGCCCCTGCCACAGATGATTCTGCTCCCACTCCGACTGGATGGCAGCAAACCCATCGGCCTGATGACGGTGCAAATAACCCTGCAGCTTCACACCCAGGGCTGCGACCAGATGATTGCGATCGAACACCTTGCCAGTCTCGAGACGCATCGACGTCCATTGCTGATCAACCTCATCAGTCATCTGCATGTTTACATTGATTCCAACGCCTAGCACTACGTGGCATACGTCAGCGGGATCGCCCACCAGCTCCAGAAGTATGCCGGCGATTTTTTTCTGCCCGACCAATACGTCGTTTGGCCATTTAAGACCAGCAGTCGACACTCCGAGCTCGCGCAGGGCCTGCATCACTGCCAGGCCTACAACCAGACTGAGACCTTCCAGCTGCCGCATTCCACCGTCGATGCGCAACACCAGGCTGTAATAGACGTTTTCGGCAAAAGGGCTGACCCACTTGCGTCCGCGCCGCCCTCGCCCGGCCGTCTGCCGTTCGGCAACCACCAGAAATGGTGCGGCCTGGCCACGCTCGATCGCGCGCAAGGCCTCGGCATTTGTCGAGTCTATGG
This sequence comes from Pseudomonas sp. Y24-6, assembly GCF_020295325.1. Taxonomy (NCBI): domain Bacteria; kingdom Pseudomonadati; phylum Pseudomonadota; class Gammaproteobacteria; order Pseudomonadales; family Pseudomonadaceae; genus Pseudomonas; species Pseudomonas sp. Y24-6. The sequence goes on from NZ_JACBXG010000006.1 coordinate 356,485, forward strand.
AGTCGAAGACCAGGGTGGGCCATTCGCAGGAAGGAGCCGCCTCGCGGATGCTGACAGGGTCGAGCAGCGTCAATGGCGCAGCCAGTTGATAACCGCGGCCGCGCACTTTGTGGATGGATAAGCCCAACTCAGCTTCCAGGAGCTGGAGCTGTTTCCAAACCGCACTACGACTGACACCCAGGGCGATGCCCAGGGCCTGGCCAGAATGGAACCGGCCATCCTTAAGAAGCTTCAACAACGTCAGCATGCAAGTCTCGCCTCACAATGAGGCCCGCATGATAGCCATGCACCGAGCGATTGCATAGAAACACGAGGGCCTGAAGTTTCTTGCGGACAAAAACAAAACCCCTACCTGCATACGCAGATAGG
>NZ_JACBXG010000060.1:0-326 GCF_020295325.1 Pseudomonas sp. Y24-6
CAAGGCGAAAGCGCTGTAGATGAGTCGATGCTCACCGGCGAGCCAATACCAATAATGAAAAGGGCCGGCGACGCACTGATCGGAGCCACCCTCAACATTCACGGCAGTCTGTTGATGCAGGCGCAGAAGATAGGGTCGGCGACCCTGCTCGCACAGATTGTGCAGATGGTTGTGCAGGCACAGCGCTCAAAAGCGCCGATGCAACGGCTGGCAGACGTGATTGCCAGTTACTTCGTGATCGTTGTGATTGCTATCGCCGCGCTGACGCTACTCGGTTGGGGGCTGTGGGGGCCCGAGCCAAGTTGGGTGTTCGGACTGATCAACGC
>NZ_JACBXG010000061.1:0-313 GCF_020295325.1 Pseudomonas sp. Y24-6
ATTCCGAAGCGGATGTGCTCCAGGGTGCAGATACCCGCCACAATGAAACCCTTGGTCCAGCTTCGGCGAGCAGCGGCCAGCGCCTTGTCATCAGGCCAAGCCTGTTTGTGGGCCGGGAAAATGGCTTGAAGCTGGCGGAACAGGCGCTCGACGACTTCGGCTGTCGCGTCGTCAACGGTGCCCAGTGGCTCAATCATTGCCGGAATGTTGCCAGTGCGGATTGCACCAGCTGCCTTGGTGGTCAGCGAGTTGACGACTCTCATAGGTCGTCACTCGTATCAGAGCGCCAGGTCTGGTCGTAGAAGTCTGGGCC
>NZ_JACBXG010000062.1:0-209 GCF_020295325.1 Pseudomonas sp. Y24-6
CGAACACCCGCGCCTGTTCCTCTGTGGCAATGCCGGGGCCGGAGTCCTTGATGTGCAGCAGTACTCCGCCTGGGGTCTGGGTCACCGAGAGGTCTATGCGCCCGCCCTCCGGGGTATAGCGAATGGCGTTGTCCACCAGGTTTTTCACCAGGGTGAACAGGTCCATCGCGTTGAAGGTCACGTGCACGTCCTGAGCGCCGTCAACGCCT
>NZ_JACBXG010000007.1:0-339509 GCF_020295325.1 Pseudomonas sp. Y24-6
GTGGACGGGCCGACGGAGACGACGACGATTTCAGTCGCAACGCGCCCTTCTTTTATAGAGAGCTCTTTCAGGCGTACGGCTTCTTCCACGGCAATTTCGCAGAAAGGGTTCATCGACATCTTGACGTTGGCGAGGTCAACGCCGGAATTGTCCGCCTTGACGCGAACTTTCACGTTGTAGTCGACCACCCGCTTGATGGCTACCAGAACTTTCATGGATAACTCCATAGCAACATAGTGAACCCGATACGCCACCGGCATACCGGGAAAAAAGATCAGCGCTCGCCCAGTTGCTCGATCACACCGCTGGCCTTCAACTGCGCCAGACGCTCGTCGTCCAGCCCCAGCTGACGCTTGAGCACTTCATCCGTGTGCTCGCCCAGCATCGGCGCCGGACGCAGGTATTCCACCGGTGTGCCCGACATCTTGATCGGGCTGCCGACCGTCACGAAGTCTGCCTTGAGCGGGTGTGGAATGGTCACCAGCATGTTGCGCGCCTTGACCTGAGGTTCATCCAGGGCCTGGGCAATGCTGTTGATCGCACCGATGGGCACGCCACGCGGATGGACTCGGTCAATCCACTCCTGTGCCCGACCGTCCAGGAAGTGGCGTGACAAGATCTCGATGATCGCTTCGCGATTGGCCACACGGTCGGCGTTACGCGTAAATCTGGGGTCTGCCGGCAGGTGGCCCAGGCCAATGGCGTCGCACAGCGCGACAAACTGCGAGTCGTTGCCGCAGGCGATGATGAAGTCCTGGTCGCTGGCACGGAACACCTGATACGGCACGATATTGCCGTGAGCATTGCCATAACGCCCTGGCGGTTTGCCCGAGGCCAGGTAGTTCTGGCTTTGATTGCACAAGGTTGCGACCTGCACGTCCAGCAGCGCCATATCGATGTGCTGCCCTGCACCGGTTTTTTCCCGGCTGAGCAGCGCCGCCTGGATGGCAACCGTGGAATAAAGGCCGGTCATCAGGTCGGAAAAAGCCACGCCAACCTTCTGCGGACCGCCACCGGGCAAGTCATCGCGCTCGCCGGTAATGCTCATCAGCCCGCCGATGCCCTGCACGATGAAGTCGTAACCGGGTTCGGCCGCACGCGGGCCGGTCTGCCCGAATCCTGTGACGGAGCAGTACACCAGCCGAGGGTTCAACTGCGACAACGAGGCGTAATCCAGTCCGTACTTGGCCAGGGAGCCAGCCTTGTAGTTTTCGATCAGCACATCACAGTCGGTCGCCAGTGCACGCACCAACTCCTGCCCTTGCGGGCTAGCCAGGTTCAGCGCTACCGATAACTTGCCGCGATTGGTTGATTGGTAATACGACGCTTCAGAGGTCAACTCATCGCTCTGGCCTTTCATCCAGGGCGGGCCCCAACCCCGGGTATCGTCGCCCACACCCGGCCGTTCCACCTTGATCACTTCTGCGCCCAGATCGGCCAGTGTCTGTCCGCACCAGGGGCCGGCAAGCACACGGCTCAAATCGAGTACGCGGTATCCAGTCAAAGCACCCATGTCATTTCACCTTTGCTTGAGCGGTTACACACGCTCGATAACCATCGCCAGCCCTTGGCCGACACGTCGTCAGGTCGTACTGGCGCTAGGGCGCCGGCATGGCGACCGAAAGGCGTACGTAACCCCGCAAAAATATAAGCATCAAGCATGGCAGTTTCCTAAGCGTTGATGGATCAGGTCAGTGTCGGTTCTGGATGGCACAGCGATAAGCCCAGGGCCGCACGCCGGCGCAGCCAGGGGCCAGGCCGATAACGCGGGTCCCCAGTCAGTTCGGTCATGCGTTCGAGGATAGTCAGCAAGTGCTGCGCGCCAACACTGTCGCCCCAGGCCAGCGGGCCCTGCGGGTAACCCAACCCACGACGTACGCCTTCATTAAGGTCTTCGACGCTGGCTATGCGCTGTTGGACGATATCGCCCGCCAGGTTGACGATCATCGCCAGCACCCGCTGAGCGACGAAGCCGACACTGTCATTGATCACGCTGACGCCCACACCGTCGCTAGACAGCAGCGCATGGGCCGCTTGGCGCATATCGGTGCCGGTTACCGGTGTGAGCATGAGCGTGCGGTAGCGCATGCAATCGAGCAGCGGGTCAATACAGACCGTGCGCGTTGGATCTACACCAAAACGCTGCGCTGCGCGTGTCGCGTCCACGCCATAGGGCGCCAACAGGCAAAGCGCAGCGTCGGAAGGCATGCTGCCCTGCTCCACCTGGGCGCCCAGGCGCTCCAGCAGTGCGCTAAGGCTGGTACGGTCAGCATCATTTTCACTACCCAGCCACACAGGCGGCATAGCCTCCACGACAGGCACGGGCTGGGGTTGTGGCACATCGACCATTTGGCCGTTGGCATAGCGGTAAAAACCACGCCCCACCTTACGCCCTACATAGCCAGCCTCAAGCATTTGGCGGGTCAGCGCAGCGGGCCGATAACGGGGTTCCTGGTAGAACTGGTTATAGATAGACTCGATCACTGGGTGGGAGACATCCAGCGCGGTCAGGTCGAACAGCTCCAGGGGGCCCATGCGGAAACCCAGGCCTTCGCGCAGAATGCGATCAATTTCGGCCGGCTCGGTGACGCCTTCCTTGAGTATCTGCAAGGCTTCAGTGCTGTAAGCGCGACCCGCGTGGTTGATGATGAAGCCAGGGGTGTCTTTGGCGCGGATCCCGCGGTGCCCCATCCGCGCGGCCAATGCCTGCAGGCTGTCACCGACGCGAGGATCACTGGCCAGGCCATCAATGACCTCCACCACTTTCATCAGCGGTACCGGATTGAAAAAGTGAAACCCTGCCACACGTTCAGGCTTGCGGCACTCGCGTGCGATGCTGGCGACCGACAGCGAAGAGGTATTGGTGGCAAGAATACAGTCGTCGCGAACGACGGCCTCAAGCTGGGCGAGCAAGGCTTGCTTGGCATCGAGGCGCTCGACGATGGCTTCCACCACCACGTCTACGTCGCTGAGATCCGTCAATGCGCCGGCAACATGCAGGCGCTCAAGGGTTGCCTGGGCATCACTGGCCGCAATCTTGCCTTTGGCCACCAACTTGTCCAGGGTCTGTTGGAGGTTTTCGAGAGCGGTCTGCGCGGCACCTTCACGGTTGTCGAACAGCATGACCTCAACGCCGGCCTGGGCCGCAATCTGGGCAATGCCCGTGCCCATGACACCCACGCCCACGACAGCCATCCGTTTTATTTCACGTGTCATGGGTCATTCTCCAGTAAAGGTTGCTTGGCGTTTTTCAAGGAACGCCGTGGCGCCTTCCTTTTGATCCCTGGAATCAAACAGCAACTGAAATGCCTTGCGCTCCAAGGCCAATGCGCTCTCCAGAGGCAGGTCGGCACCGAGCAGCATGACTTCTTTGATCTGTGCGACGGCCAGAGGCGGCAACGCGGCTATTTGCGCGGCCAGTTCAAGGGATCGGGGCAGCGTGAGCTCATCGCTGACCACTTCGCTGACCATGCCCATCGCAAGTGCTTCGGGGGCAGGCACCAGGCATCCGGTCAACGCTATTCGCATAGCCTGGAATTTGCCGACTGCGCGGATCAACCGTTGAGTGCCGCCAGCTCCCGGCATCAGGCCAAGCTTGACTTCGGGTTGGCCGAAGCGCGCCGATTGACCGGCAACAATGATGTCGCAGTGCATCGCCAGTTCGCACCCGCCGCCCAGGGCAAACCCATTCACGGCAGCGATGATCGGTTTGGGGCAGCGAGCGATAGCGTCCCACAGGCGTTCCGTGTGACGAAGATACATCTCGACGGGGCTGGCCTGGGCAAACTCGCGGATGTCGGCGCCGGCAACGAAGCACTGCTCGCCGCCCGTGAGGACGATTGAACGCACGCGGTCATCTGGGGCCAAGGCGCGAAAGATATCGGCCAGTTGCTCACGGACGGCGCTGTTAAGGGCGTTCTTGACTTCGGGACGCTCAATGCGCACGACTGCGACTGCATTGTCTTGTAGGTGCAGATGCACGACGGGCTCTGGGTGGGAGTTCATATCGACCTCTTATTATTGTTTCGCTAGGCGAAACTTGATTCCGTATTTACGATCAATCATAGGTATCCTTACGAAGCCCTGTAAACAGAAAAAGCTTAGCCTTTCGAAAATCCTAGTATTTACAGGGACTTGCCGACATAAGACATGTCTATTGGTTTTTAGAACGCTAGCGCATATAATTTCGCCTGTCGAAACTACGTTTTATTTTCTTGCATTTATTTAAATTGAGGTTCTACCATGGCTCGCATCAAGGCAGATCAACAGGCCGCCGACACGACAACCGGAGCGGACGAAATCGGGTTACTGAAGATGGGCATGCTCGACCCAACCAGCGCGTTGAGCGATGACGAAAACAGCGGTCAGTTCGTAACGGCGCTGGCACGCGGGCTGGAGTTGATGCGGTGCTTTACCCCACGCGACAACGTGTTGGGCAATCAGGATCTGGCGCGTATGACCGGCCTGCCCAAACCGACCGTGACGCGATTGACCAACACGCTGATGCGTCTGGGTTGCCTCAAACGTGAAGTGCATTCGGGCAAGTATCAGCTGGATGTCGGGGTGCTGGGTTTTGGCTACGCCATGCTGTCGAACCTGGCGATTCGCACGGTGGCTCATCCGTTGATGGAAGAGCTGGCCAATCATGCGCAAGCGGCGGTCGCCATGGCTTCGCGTGATCGCCTGCAGATGGTGTACCTGGATGTGGTTCAGGGTCAGGGCAACATGACCATGCGCCGCCAGACCGGCAGTTACTTGCCACTGGCACAGAGCTCGGTAGGCCGCGCTTGCCTGGCGGCAATGCCCGAGACCGAGCGAGAGTTTTTGCTCGACCATATCCGCCAGCGTGAATCGGAGCAGTGGCCAACCATTCGCAAGGGGTTGGACCGGGCCTTCAGGGATTACGCCGACTATGGCTTTTGCCTGTCGATCGGCGAGTGGCATCGCGACGTGAACTCGGTAGCGGTACCGCTGCTGCATCCACAGTACGGGTTGCTGACCTTCAACTGCGGTGGACCGAGTTTTCAACTGCCGCGTGAACGACTGATGGACGATATCGGGCCGCGCCTGATCAACATGGTTAACAACATTGGCGCCGCTGCTCGCTGACGCAACGGAGTAACGGCGCCCTGATAAAAGAACCGCTCGCCTGCGAGCGTTAGGAGCGCACATGATCCGTGATACCGAAACCCTGCAGATTCTGTTGGACTCACTTCGCCAATTTGTCGGCGAGGTGCTGATTCCTCGCGAAAATGAGGTGGCTGACACCGACTCGATCCCCCAGGACATCGTCGAACAGATGCAGGCCATGGGGCTGTTCGGTCTCACGCTGCCGGAAGAGTTCGGCGGGCTGGGCGTCACGATGGAAGAAGAGGTGAATATCGCCTTTGAATTAGGCCGCACATCCCCGGCGTTTCGATCCTACATCGGCACCAACAACGGCATTGGCTCCATCGGTATTCTCCTGGATGGCACCGCCGAACAGAAACAGCAGTACCTGCCCAAGCTTGCCAGCGGCGAGTTGCTCAGCTCTTTCTGCCTGACGGAACCCGATGCCGGCTCTGATGCCGCCTCGCTCAAGACCAGCGCCGTGCGCGATGGCGACAGCTACATCCTCAATGGCACCAAGCGTTTCATCACCAACGCCCCACACGCCGGCATCTATACCGTGATGGCGCGTACAAGCACCGAAATTAAAGGTGCTGGTGGTATCAGCGCGTTTATCGTCGAACGCGGTACACCCGGTGTGTCCTTGGGCAAACCCGACCACAAGATGGGCCACAAAGGCGCCCACACCTGTGACGTCATCTTTGAAAACGCTCGCGTGCCAGCCAGCCAATTGATCGGCGGCGTCGAAGGCGTGGGTTTCAAAACCGCCATGAAAGTCCTCGACAAGGGCCGCCTGCACATTGCGGCCTTGAGTGTCGGGGCGGCTGAGCGAATGCTCGACGATGCCCTGCGCTACGCGCTGGAACGCAAACAATTCGGTAAACCTATCGCCGAGTTCCAGCTGATCCAGGCGATGCTGGCCGACAGCAAAGCGGAAATCTACGCCAGCCGCTGCATGGTCCTGGATGCTGCCCGCAAACGCGACGATGGCCACAACGTGAGCACCGAAGCCTCGTGCGCCAAGATGTTCTCTACGGAAATGTGCGGGCGCGTTGCCGATCGCTGTGTGCAGATCCATGGCGGCGCCGGCTATGTCAGCGAATACGCCATAGAGCGCTTCTACCGGGATGTGCGCCTGTTCCGCATTTATGAAGGCACCACCCAGATCCAGCAGATCGTGATTGCCCGAAACATGATTCGAGACGCTCAAGGCTGAGGCAAACGCCCTTTCCTGCTCCAGTTCTACCCCATAAATACAATAAGGTAATTCTATGGACGCTGCTGCTCAGGCAAGCGCGACTGCGCACGCCAAGTCCAGTACTTGGGTACTGGTCTTTATTTTCTGTTTTCTCGGCTTGTTAATCGACGGCGCCGATTTGATGTTGCTGTCTTACAGCCTCAATAGTCTGAAGGCTGAGTTTGGCCTCACCAACGTAGAGGCCGGCAGCCTGGGCAGTTTCACCTTGGCCGGGATGGCGATCGGCGGAATCTACGGTGGCTGGGCGTGTGACAGATTCGGCCGGGTAAAAACCGTGGTCTGGAGTATTTTGCTGTTCTCCGTCGGCACAGCCGCCCTGGGCCTGACGCAAACCTACTGGCAGTTCGCAACTATCCGGTTCCTGGCTTCATTGGGAATTGGCGCGTTGTATGTGGCGTGCAATACCTTGATGTCCGAGTACGTCCCAACCCGTTATCGCACCACAGTGCTTGGCACCCTCCAGGCCGGTTGGTCTGTGGGCTACATTGTCGCGACCTTGCTGGCTGGCTGGATCTTGCCGGTCCATGGCTGGCGCTGGCTTTTCTACATCGCGATCATCCCGGTGATCCTTGCTCTGGTGATGCAACGTTTCGTACCGGAACCACAGGCCTGGATCAACGCCCAGGCCGAGCGAGCCAAAGAAAAACTCGCGGGAATCCGTCAGGGATCAGTGGTGAAACGTGACAGCATGTACAAGCAGATTTTCAGCGATCCGCAGGCGCGCCGAATGTTTTTCTGCTGGGCGCTGACTGCCGGTTTCCTCCAGTTCGGCTACTACGGAGTGAACAACTGGCTGCCAACCTACCTGGAGAGTGAGCTGGGCATGAACCTCAAGTCCATGACCGGCTACATGGTGGGCACTTACACCGCCATGATCCTCGGCAAAATTCTCGCTGGCATGGCTGCAGACCGCGTGGGACGTAGAAGCGTATTCGCCTTCGGCGCACTGGGAACGGCAGTGTTTCTGCCGGTAATCGTGCTGTTCCAGAGCCAGGAAAACATACTCTGGATGCTGGTGGTGTTCGGCTTTTTGTACGGTATTCCCTACGGCGTGAACGCCACGTACATGACCGAAAGCTTCGAAGCCAAATTTCGTGGATCTGCCGTGGGCGGTGCCTACAATATCGGGCGTCTGGGGGCAGCCATCGCTCCGGCCGCTATCGGCTTTCTCGCCTCACATGGTTCGATAGGTGTGGGTTTTCTGGTCATGGGCGCGGCCTACTTCATCTGTGGGGTGATCCCAGCGCTGTTTATCAGGGATAAGCAGTTCGACCCGCAAAGGCAGTAGCGCCTTGTAATACCCCGAGGCCTGGCGGTGCGGCCGTCGTACTCGCATACAAAAAAACCGGCGCATTACGCGCCGGCTCAAAACTCAGAATGGATAAGGCTGGCTGGAAGGTTCAACCGTGACCCACTTGACCTCGGTAAACTCCTCGATGACTGCGCTGCCATCAAAGCGTCCATAGCCGCTCTTCTTCATCCCACCGTACGGGGCCTGCGGCTCGTTTTGCACGGTGGCGCCATTGATGTGTACGCAGCCGGCATCCAGTCGGCCAGCCAACTCCAATGCCCGTGTGACATCGCGACTGAATATGGATGACGAAAGGCCGTAGGCGGTGTCGTTGGCCACCTGCAGCGCCTGCTCGGCGCCTTTTACCCGGACGATCGTTGTCACCGGGCCAAAGGTCTCTTCGTCATAGATCGACATCTCACGGGTCACCCGATCGACCAGTGTCGGCCCCATCAAGGCATTTTCCGCCAACCCGCCAGCCACGATGTCAGCGCCTTTCCCGATGGCGTCGTCAAGCAAATGATTGATCCGTTGCACTGAACCCTGGCCGATCATTGGACCGATCACGCAGGCGGGTGTTGTCGCTGGCACGCCGACTTCCAGCGACCGTACGCGGTCCGCGAAACGGGATACGAATTGGTCGGCAACCGCTTCATCGACCACGAAACGCTCGGTCGACATGCAGATTTGTCCCTGGTAAAGAAATGCGCCGAAAACCGCAGCGTTGACTGCCCCGTCGATATCCGCGTCATCCAGTACGATGAATGGGGCTTTGCCACCCAGTTCCAACAGGCAGCGTTTGAGATGAGTGGCACAGGTCTGGGCAATCATGCGGCCGACCTTGGTCGAGCCCGTAAAATTCACCCGACGCACCACGTCATGTGCGATCAACGCTTCAGTCACAGCAGACGCGTCCTCTGGCGCGCTGATCAGAAAGTTCAATACTCCCGCCGGCAAACCGGCATCGTAAAACGCTTCGGCCAGCAGCGCGTGCGTACGCGGGCTGCTTTCAGACCCCTTGAATATCACCGTATTGCCACATGCCAGAGGGTAGGCAATGGCGCGTGCGCCAAGAATGACCGGCCCATTCCAGGGCACGATGCTCAGCACTGCGCCGACCGGTTGACGCAACGTCATCGACAGTGCGCCTGGCTTGTCGGTCGGAATGGTTTCGCCCTTGATTTGCGTGGTCAGGGCCGCGGCTTCACGCAGCAGGTTCGCCGATGCGCCTACGTTGAATTGTGCCCACAGTTGCGAAGCGCCGATCTCTTCAGCCATGACCGAGCAGAACTGCGCCATTTTCGATTCAAGGGAGTCGGCTGCCGCCAGCAGAATCCGCCGACGCTCGGTTGGGCCGGTTTTGGACCAGGTCCGGAAAGCGCGCTGGGAAGATTCGGCGGCGCGGATGGCATCCTCGACGCTGCAGGCTGCACCTACACTCACAGTCGCGGAACTGAGCGGATCGACACGTTGAAAGGTCTTGCCAGTGGAGGCGGCAAGTTTTTGGTTGTCTATTACGAGTTGAACAGTCATTGCGGGTTCCTTTAGAGCTCGAAAAAGTCAGACCGAAGCAGGGACTGGCATGCGCAGGATCGGCTTGATGGTGACACCGCGTTCGCTATCGGCCATCGCCTGGTTCACCTCATCAAACTCGTAAAACCTGCACAGCTTGTCGAAGGGGAATCGGCCCTGCAGATAGAGATCAACCAGCTTCGGAATGAAGGCATTGGCAACGACATCGCCTTGGACAATGCCCATGATCCGTTTTCCGGGAATCATCACGTCGTTGATATTGAATGCCACCTCGGTGCCAACTTGGGTAGCACCGACGATGCCACAGGTGCCAAGCGTGGTGAGTGCGTCGATTGCCTGGCGAAGAACCTCGGAACGGCCGGAGCATTCAAGGCTGTAATTGACGCCCCCCTGGGTGATGGACTGAATGCGTTGAACCGGATCTTCTTCGCGGCTATTGATGACGTGGGTTGCGCCCAGTTCCAGTGCCAGTTCCAGCCGGCTCGGGGTGACGTCCACAGCGATGATGGTCGTAGCGCCGGCGACCTTCGCGGCCATTACCGCCGCCAGTCCGACTGCGCCTGCACCAAAGGCGGCGAAGCTCGATCCGGCTTCGACCTTGAGTGCATTGAGAACCGATCCTGCGCCCGTCTGGATGCCACAACCCAGTGGCCCCAGCAATTCCAATGGCGCCTGTTTCGCGACCTTGACCACGTTGCGCTCATTGGCAATCGTGTAAGTGGAAAACGAGGATTGACCGAAGAAATGGTCGTGGATGGCGTGGTCGCTGCCACAGGCGCAAGCGGACGTACTGCCATCGAGTCGGCCGCCACCGAAGTTCAGCGGATGCATGTGCGTGCAATGTGCCGGGTGGCCCGTTTCGCAAGGCAGGCAGAGGCCGCAAGACATGTACGTCATGACCACGTGATCGCCCGGTTGAACCGTGGTGACAGCGCAACCGACTGCATCCACGACGCCCGCACCTTCATGACCGAGGATGATCGGCAGTGGCGTTGGGAACAGCTGATCTCGCACCACCATGTCAGTGTGGCAAACGCCTGTAGCGACCACACGGACGCGCACTTCTGTTGGCCGAGGCGCCTCGAGCAAGACATCCTCAATTTCTAATGCAGCCCCTGAGGCGCGCAGCACTGCGGCACGGACTCTCATCGATTGAGCATCGGTCTGGGACATTGTTGTCTCCTTGAAGTAATTCGTCGAAGCCGAGAAAACGTCGGTTTGTCAGGCAGACTGCAACGCTCGCGGGCGTTGGCTGCGATTGATCGATGCAACGCTCGCGGCCGGACGCAGGCTGAAATTGAACGTCATCTCGGCAAAGCGCCCCGTCACGCCATTGGCAGCAGCCTGTTCCTCGTCGTCGACGAAAATGATTTCGCCAATCAACCCGTCACGTGTTGCATAGGCGAAGTCGTCCCACAGGTACTTGTCATTCGACAGGTTGATCTGCGTGGTCAAATGTTCGTGGCCTGGGGCGCAGATGAAGAAATGGATATGGGCAGGTCGCTGCCCGTGACGGCCCAATTGATCCAGGCATTCCTGAGTGGGGCCGGCTGGATCGCAACCGTACCCCGAAGGCACGATGCTGCGAGCCCGGTAGCAACCATTGGCGTCCGTGAGAATCCGGCGCCGCAAGTTGTACGCCGTCTGGCTCTTATCGAAGTATGAGTAGTTGCCTTGGGTGTTGGCTTGCCACAAGTCCACAGTGGCTCCGGCGATAGGCTCACCGTTCAAGTCGGTTACGCGCCCTTCCAGAAACAACACCGTTGCTGTGCCATCCTCGCTTCCATCATCCATGCGAGTTTGGTGCTCACATAGTGGCGCGCCTGCTACGTACAACGGACCTTCAATGGTCCGTGGCGTGCCTCCGGTCCGGCCCGCCTCTGCGTCCCTGGCATCCGCCAGCAGATCAAGGAAATGTTCGATGCCGAGTCCGGCGACCAGCAAACCTGCTTCGTTTTTCGCGCCCAAGCGGTTGACGTAGTCCACCGCCCCCCAGAATTCATCGTCGCTGATCTGCAAATCTTCAATTACTCGGGCGACTTCCTGCAGCAAACGCAAAACGATCTGCTTGCGGCGTGGATCGCCTTCGTTGTTGTCCAGTCCCGAGGCTTGTCGGAAGAATTGCTGCAATTGCGGCAGTTGAGAAATTTTTACGATCATCTTGATTCACCTGATCTTATTGGTATCCACGAAGAGAGCCGCTGGACGCTCCCTCCCGTGCATGTCGGTCAAGTCGTTAAGCAGATGCTCGCCAACCTAGCTGGGCACGCGCCTCCTGAAGGTCGGACTGCATATCGTGATTCCACAACCAGTCGAAACGCTCGGCGAGAGTTTTGCCCAGCAGTTGTTCGTCATCGGCTACAGCTGGATCACGCATTTCATAAAGTTCCCCGGCTTCCCAGGAGGTGCGCTGCACTCGGCAGGCACGTGGACGACGAATTGCGTCGTAAGCCGCGAGCACCGCTTGTGGCTGACTCTCCAGTACCTGCGGATCGGCCAGCAATCGGGCCAGCAGCCAGGCGTCTTCCAGCCCCTGCCCGGCGCCAGCGCCCTGGTGCGGCAGCATGGCGTGCGCAGCATCGCCAATAAGCCCCACGCGCCCGTGCACATAGCCTGGCAACTCATCCAGTTCATGCAGTGCCCACAGGGTGGGTGCCGGAATGCATTCGAGCAGCACCTTTGCAGCGTCACCCCAATGATCGAAGGCGGACAGCATTTCTTCCTGGCTGGCATGGCGCACCCATGGCGCATCGCTTGGCCAGGTTGGATCAGGGCGACTGCGATCGGAAATGAAGGCCACAACGTTGATAAGCCGGCCTTGTTTGACGGGGAAAGTGAGGATATGGGCATCAAGCCCCAAGTACATCTGCGGGACATCGATCAAGTGTTCATCGACACCCCGGGCCCGGTACGCGGCACGCAGTTGTTCGCTGTCGATCATTCCGCGGTAGGCGCAGGTACCACTGAAACGCGGCGCCACCAGGGGTTGGCCAAGACCGTTAAGCACATGATCACGAATTGAAGACTTGATACCGTCGGCAGCGATCAGCAGATCGCAGCGATGCTCAGTGCCATCGGTGAACACCACGCGAGCCTGTTCGCCATCCTGCTCTACGCTGACTGCACGTTTACCGAACTGGGCGATCCCTTCGGGCAACTGGCTGGCCAGGGCATCGAGAAAGTCAGCACGGTGTACCGATGACTGCCCTACCCCTTCGGCCAGGCTTGCGCCCAGATAACCGGCATCTTCACCGCGACGCCATTCGAACCAGATGTCCTGCCATGGGTCCTGAGTCTGGTCGGCAATCTTGCGGTAGGGTTCGGCAATACCCAGGCCCGCGATGGCTCGAACGGCATTGGCGCCGAAGGAGACACCTGCTCCGACCTCGCCAAAGGCTGGTGCCGCTTCAAACAGCTGCACACTCAGGTGGGAATGACGGCACAGGTCAAGGGCCAGACCGACGCCGGCAATACCACCGCCAACAATACCGATGTGCAATTTGGATTCAGAAGTACGCATAGCAAGTTACCCAGTAGGCTGATTGTTATTGGAGTCACCAAATCATCGCCATCTGAGCTCTATTGATAAATACCGCAACTCCAATACACGCCATCACTAGTGTGAATATTGCTCCTCAGGACGACCATTCAGCGATTCCCCGGGAGTTGCGCACATCCCTGCGGGCTCGCGGGGCTAGCCAATCGTTGTCTTCGCCAGCTGATGTTTGAGTTGTCCTCGATCAAATTGCCTGTGCGAGTACCTCTGCGGTGCTAAAGCAGGATTCTTCAACGCCTCGGCATGAATGTTCAATACTCAGGCCGCCTCTCACTCCATGCTCAAACCTCAAAAAAAAAAATAATGAGGAGATGGCAATGGCACACCCAGACATCCGAAATCTTGTGGCTTCAGACAGCCCTGCCGCGGCGCTCTACCAGCCAGGGAGGATCGGCTCCCTGCAATTGCGCAACCGTTTCGTGCAGGCACCGATCTTCACTCAGTTCGCGAGCACCTTCGGTGAAATTGACGATAAGCTCATCGAATACCATCGGGCCCGCGCTCGTGGAGGCGTTGGTCTCATCATTACAGAGAACACCTCTATCGACTGGGAAGTCGGGCGCACAGCCGGCCACCCTATGCGAATTGACCACGACAGGTTCATTGGCGCACTCAGCAATCTGGTCGACGCTGTCCACGGTGAAGGCGCAAAAATCGCGGTGCAGTTGCACCACACCGGGCGCCAGAACTCCCAAGGCAACACGGAACGTAACGAACCGCCTCTCGCGCCGACTGCAGGCATCACCAGCGCGTTCGGCACCCCGCCACGAGCGATCGAAGAACATGAAATTCCGGGACTGATCGACAAGTATGTCCAAGGTGCCCGGCGCGCCGTGGCTGCTGGCTTTGATGCCGTTGAACTGCACGGTGCACATGGCTATCTGCTCGGTCAGTTTCTCTCACCTTTTACAAATAAACGCACTGATCGCTGGGGCGGTTCCCTGGAGAACCGTGCCCGTTTTGCACTCGACGTCGTGCGCGGGATTCGCGCACAGGTCGGTGCGGATTTCCCGATCCTGTATCGCCTGAGCGTCATGGAGCCTTACGAGGGCGGTCTCTCATTGGAAGATGGCCTGGCCTTTTGCGAAATGCTCGAACCTTACGTCGACGCCCTGGATGTCAGTGCCGGGAACTACGACACGGCAATGACGTTGCTGCCGATGGTCGCGCCAGGATCACTCGTGGATTACGCCAAGCTGGTGAAAAAGCGTGTCTCGATCCCGGTAATCGGCGTCGGTCGTCTCACCTGGCTGCTCGACGAGATGGCACAAGCGGTGTCTGACGGCGAGCTCGACTTTGTGGCCTTGGGTCGCTCGGGTCTAGCGGACCCCGAAACGATAAACAAGACACGGCGCGGGCAACCACAGAGTGTCCGCCGCTGCCTTGCGGTCAATGAGTGCATCTCACGGTGGATGTTCAACGGTAAGGGTACCCAGTGCGTGATAAACCCCACGCTGGGACAGGAGCGTCGGGCGAGTGACGCTCGTCGACCTGCTTCCGTACAGCAGCGGATTCTGGTCGTCGGTGGCGGGCCTGCCGGCTGTGAAGCCGCGATCCTGGCTGCCGAGCGTGGGCACAGTGTGCGCTTGGTCGAGAAGTCAGGTCGCATCGGCGGCCAGCTTCATGCCTGGGCCGCTGCGAGCCCGTTTCGCATGGAGGTCACGAACATGATCCACTTCTACGAGAGCGAACTCGAACGCGTGGCCGTCGACGTGCAACTCAATACCGATGCGACCGACATCGACTTGGCCCCATGGGACACCGTATTGCTCGCCACCGGAACCGTTGCGCAGAATCAGGGCCCGGATGTGGCCGACATGCTGGCAAACGCGGCTCTGCCCGTGGCTGACGAAGTCACCGTGTTTGGAGAAACAGAGACTGCAATGTTTGCCGCCCTGTGGCTGGCCGAGCAGGGTAAAAAAGTCAGCCTCCTCTCCCCTGCAGATGGGGTAGGAATCGATACCAATGATATGCAGCGCGACCATCTGAGCGGCCTTCTCAACAGTCTCGACGTATCGATCAGAACGGCAGTCGCGGCGCCCGGTGACGGCTACGTGGTGATGGCGACTGCGCGCAATGCCTCGACTGTCCTGGCGTCGGCCGTCGATGACATTCGCGTCCATAGTATCGGAACGAGGTCCCGCGGCGGTCGGATGTACGAGGCGACCCAGTCTGGCTTCTGGGCGGCAGCAAAAATAGGAGAGTTGGCATGAATGTTCGCGCGATCGAACACGTAGGCATTACCGTTCCCGATCTTGAAGCGGCGACCCAGTTCTTCGTCGAGGCTTTCGGTGCCGAGAAACTTTACGACATGCTTGAAGCGCCCTTGGGGGGGCCTGAAGTGGAGGCAGGACTGGGGATCGCACCCGGAGCCGTGATTAGCGCAATCCGCATGCTGCGCCTTGGCAACGGTCCCAACCTGGAGCTGTTTTCCTACACCGGGGTGCGGCAGTCGCAGCCAGTAGTTCCAAGCGACTTGGGTATTCAGCATATTTGCATCTATGTTGACGATATCGACGCTGCGGCCAAACAACTGGAGAGGGCCGGTGGAACCCTGCTCAGCCGTCCTGGTGAGCTCCCGGGTGGTGACGCCGGGAAAGGTAATCGTTACGTCTACACTCGCACGCCTTGGGGAAGCACGATTGAACTGGTGACTTACCCGTCGGCGCAGGCCTACGAGCGTCACACTCATTTGCGTCGATGGCGACCGGGGTTGACCGAGCCGAGTGATCACGAAATCCAGGAGCAGTAAGAGAAGGCTTGCCAGGCGGTCGGGTGGAAATCCCCGATCGATGGCAAGCCTGTTTTGCGTACAAACTCTGAGGATGTGTTAGCTTTTTGAATGTCATAACACTGCGATCAACATTCTAAAACTGCCAATAGCTGTTAAAAAACTCCACTGCCAATAAAAAGGGAGTTGTGATGAGTGCCATCCTCCTAACGCCAGAAAAAATGCTGGACGTTATCCCAGGCGAAGTCACGATCAACGGTACCGTCGAGACTGCATCCGATAACGGCATGTCGATCCGGGGCTACCGCTTTGACAAAACCGAAGTCAGCATACCGTGCATGCGCGATTACGAATTGGTGCGATGGAAATCGGGAACATCCAATCTGGGTTTCCACGATGGCAAGCAATGGCAAAAATGGTCCGTTGGCGATAACGACGTGACCATTTTGACGCGAGGCGAATCGTCCAGGTGGTACTGGATGAACGATATCGAAGTCAGTCATATCTACATCTCGCAAACGATGATGGCCAGGGTCGCCAATGAAGTCTTTCAGCAGGATGTTGACCGTGTTTTTGTCGACCATTGCCCTATCATCAACGACGCGACCCTCTCCAGGCTTATGGCCGCCTATGAAATGGAATGCCTGAGTGGCGAACCGGGAAGCAGCCTCTTTGCC
This sequence comes from Pseudomonas sp. Y24-6, assembly GCF_020295325.1. Classification (NCBI taxonomy): domain Bacteria; kingdom Pseudomonadati; phylum Pseudomonadota; class Gammaproteobacteria; order Pseudomonadales; family Pseudomonadaceae; genus Pseudomonas; species Pseudomonas sp. Y24-6. The sequence continues at coordinate 16,156 of NZ_JACBXG010000007.1, forward strand.
CAGACGCTGGAAATACAGATGTGCATTCATCTGCTTCGCCAGTATGTGCGCTGTGACTTGAGAGACAACGATCAAGCGTCTCGCCTGACACACCTCAAACGTGACCAGCTTCAGCAGTACATCGACTCACACCTGTCCAACCCGATTTCGGTTAAAGACATGGCCGCAATAGTCGACCTGAGCCCCTCATACTTTGTACGGGTGTTCGGGGCGGTGTATGGAGTCTCTCCCCATCAGTACGTTCAGTCGCGCCGCTTGAAAAAGGCTGAGCGCATCCTGTCTACGGTGCGTGATGTACCTTTGAAAGCTGTCGCCATGGATTGCGGGTTCTCGGACCAAAGCCACATGACCCGACTGTTCCAGGAAAAACTGTCCATGACGCCCAAGCAGTATCGCGAGAAAAACGTTTCCAGGCTTTTTTGCTCCTCGGCCTTGCAGTAACGTGCAGCACCTTCGTCGCACCGCAAGGACCTGTCGTTAAGTGAAACTTCATCAAATCAGGGCACTGGTAGCCATCCACCAGACCGGAAGCATCAGTGAGGCCTCGCAGATCCTGCATGTCACCCAGCCTGCCATCAGCCGATCAATCAAGGATCTGGAGAGCGAACTGGGCTTGGCACTGCTGCAGCGTTCCCACAGGGGAATGTCGCTCACCGACGAAGGTCGCCGCATCATTCGCCATGCACAGTTGACGGTCGAGAGCATGCGACGACTGCAACTGGAGGCTGAAAACATCAGGGATATGCAGGTCGGTGAGGTCAGCATCGGGGTCACGTCCCTGACATCAGTGCTCAAAGGGCTGGGAGAATGCATTGCCGGGTTCCAGACGAAGAATCCACGTGTCCGGATTCGCCTGGTGGACCTTCGTCCCAACCAGATGCTGCAGCGACTCCGCGACGGTACGCTGGATTTCGCCATTACCTCGCAGCAGCACACACAACGGCTGAACCTGGATTGGGAAGCGTTGAGCCGCATGCAGGGGCTGGTGGTCTGTCGAAGGAATAACCCTCTGCGCCACTCGCATTCTCTCCGCCAGCTGCAGTTCGCCAACTGGATCAGCCTCGATGCGATCGACGATCACTCATCCCAGTTCTATCAAATGTTCGAAGACAATGAGATCCCTGCGCCGCAGCGAATAACCGAGTGTTCATCGGTATTGCTGGCCCTGGACCTGTTGCACCACGCCGATGCTTTCATGACGCTCAGTGAAGCCGGAATGGAAAACACACTGCCCAAAGGGCTCAACGAAGATCTGGTACAGGTCAAGATCGAAGAAAGTATCCCCGAGTACCCGATCTACCTGGTCTGTATTGACCGCAACGCTCTGACAACGACAGCCAGCGACCTTTACTACGCGATCAAAAACATACTCTCAAAAAATCAGTCAATCGATACGTCGCGCTAGTGCGCAATCGACTCGAGCAACTTAAGAAAAACGCAACGATATGCCCAACGGTTAAGTCTGTCCCCGTTTCCCGGGGCCGGGCACCCTGAACCGGAGGCCATTTGGTTTCCACCGCACAACAGCAGCCTGCGCGGCTTGCCACGTCGATTGTGTCGCTGTCATAAAAGGGTGCGCGTGATCGATAAACGGACAATATCGCACCGAACTGACGCTGTCTTTCCCAGAGGCGGCTATGCATCATAACTAATGGTTAATCATCGAAGAAAAGCGCAAGTGCGCAGTGACAGTGTTTGCCGGATATTCGGGCCACAACAAAACTGTCACAGGAAAAATCGATGACAACTCTGCAAGCGCCTCCCCTCCGCTGCGCCGCGACGCCCTCCGTAATCGGTTCCAGGAAAGCCACAGTCGCTTGCGCTCTAGGCAATGCCCTGGAAATGTATGACTTCACGATCTACAGTTTCTTCGCTGTAGTGATCGCAAAGAACTTCTTCCCCGCACAGTCGGCAATGGCATCGCTACTGATGTCGTTGGCCACCTTTGGTGTCGGGTTCCTCATGCGCCCGGTCGGTGCTCTGGTGATCGGTCGCTTTGCCGACCGCCGTGGGCGCAAGGCCGCGTTGAGCCTCACGATCAGCTTGATGACCTTCGGCACCGCGATGATTGCCTTCGCGCCTTCCTATCAGGACATCGGCTTGTTCGGCACTTTGATGCTGGTGGCTGGCCGCCTCACCCAGGGCTTTTCGGCGGGAGGGGAAATAGGCACTGCGTCGGTTTACCTGATGGAGTCCAGCGCTACCGCCAATCGCTGTCGCAATGTGAGTTGGCAGGCGGCCAGTCAGGGTTACGCGGCCATGGTGGGGGCTGGTCTGGGTCTGCTGCTCAACAACACGTTGAGCGTCGAGGACCTCGAAAGCTGGGGTTGGCGCATTCCCTTTGTGCTGGGGCTACTGATCGGGCCGCTGGGCTGGTACATCCGTCGCTGCCTGCCGGAGACACACGAAACCCACCCGACCCAGCACGAAGGTCGGTTGCGCGACCACATCGATCTGCGTCACACCCTGCTGGCGACTGGCCTGATGGCCAGCGCGACCATCGGCATCTACCTGTTCATTTTCTATATGCCCGCCTACCTGACTGTCACCCTGGGTTACCCGCAACGTAGCGCCTTGGCTATCGCCTGTGTGGCAAGTGCCTGTCTGGCTGTTATCACACCTTTGGCCGGGCGCTTTGCGGATCGACACGGCCTGCGCAAGAAGCTGCTGGCCTGGACGATCACCCTGCCCGTGCTACTGGCGTGGCCAGCCTTCTACCTGCTCGGTTTGAGCACAAATTTGTGGGTGGCTATGTTGGTCATCGCGCTTCTGGTGCTGCCCGGCTGTATCGGTTCGGGTGCCTTCTTCGCCCTGATCATGGAAGCCTTTCCAAAAAATCGCCGCGCGCTCGGCACTGCCGTCAGTTACAGCTTCGGCGTTACCTTGTTCGGCGGGTTCTCCCCGTTGATCGCCACTTGGCTCACGGCGGCCCTGGATAACCCCCAGGCGCCAGCACTGTATCTACTTGTCGGCGGTGCCATCAGTTTGGCGTGCCTGGCTGTGTTTCCCGAAAACCCTGGTCGGGAGTGACCTGATGAATACATTGACCCAAACCAGAACCCAAACCTTGGCACAATTGGACCTGGACACGTTCATCCTGCTGCGCCGTGAAATCCACCAAAATCCTGAATTGGGCGCAGACACCCCGCTGACTGCGGAGTTGGTGGCCCGCAAGCTCGAAGACTGGGGCTACGACGTTCATCGCGGTATCGGTGGACATGGCGTGGTCGGCGTACTGCGTAGAGGCAGCGGCACGCGCCGCTTGGGCCTGCGCGCTGACATGGATGCCCTGCCGATGCAGGAGAAAAACCGCTTCGCCCATGCAAGCCGAATCGAGGGACGCATGCACGCCTGCGGCCACGACGGCCATACCGCGACCCTGCTGACCGCAGCGTGGCACATCGCTCAGGCGCCCGATTTCAATGGCACGCTCAACCTGATTTTCCAGCCTGACGAGGAAGGCCTGGGCGGCGCCAAGGCCATGATGGATGATGGTCTTTTCAACCGTTTTCCTTGTGACGCAATTTTTGCCTTGCACAACTTGCCGGGAATACCGGTGGGTACTGCCGTGATCCAGGCAGGCCCGACCATGGCTTCTTCGGAATGCGTGCGCGTGTTCATCAAAGGTCGCGGCGGTCATGGCGCAATGCCCGAGCGCGCCATAGATCCGATACCGGTTCTGGCCAGTATGATCAACGCGATCCAGACAGTGAAATCGCGCAATCTCCGCGTCGATGAACATGCCGTGATCAGCATCGGCATGGTCGAAGCCGGCACCGTCTACAACATCATTCCTGACACGGCATCGATGCTGATCAGCGTGCGTACCGACACAGCGCAGACCGAAGGCAAAATCAATCAGCGCCTGGCGGAGATCGCCCAGGGACATGAACAGATGTTCGGCGTTAAAATCGAACTTGAAACCACGCAACTGGCGCCGGCGCTCGTCAACACTGCTGAGGAGACGGAGATGCTTCGCCATTACCTGGAGCCGCTATTCAAGCCCGGACACTTGTTGCCGCACGCGGCGAAGATCATGGCGACAGAAGACTTCGCGTGGATGTTGACAGAGGTCCCAGGCTGCTACTTCTTCCTGGGCAATGGCGAAGGCGAGTTTCATGGCTGCTCCGTGCATAACCCCCACTACGACTTCAATGACGAGTTGATTCGTATCGGCTCCGACTGCTGGTTGAAACTTGTGAAGGATTATCTCCACTGAGGTCGCAGGCTTGGGTCCACATCTTCATCGATAGTTGATGACTTCAAAGTGCTCGAGCCGCTAAACCGGCACCCAATAGCTGAACGACCACCATCAGGCCTCTGCGGCCTGATGGGCAAGTCGGGCCACGCCCTGCCCGCGCAAAAACTCCAAAACGATGACTAGGCGACTTACTTCTTATCTGCCCTAAAAACAACAACAGGCAAGGTCTATGTATCGCACAGGTAACTTGGCATTATTCACCGTCGGCACGCTGGCGGCCGCAGTTCTTACTTCCAACGTCCATGCCCAGGAACAAGGTTTTCTGGATGACAGCTCACTGACGCTCAATACCCGTCAGTGGTACTCACACGAGGTCGGCCACAAGGCCACTTATTTCAAACTGCAAACACCAGACGGCGTACGCATGCTGCGTGACCGCACGGCCTGGCTGGAAGGCTTCAGGCTCGACTTCGTCTCCGGCTTTACTCAAGGGCCGGTCAAGTACGGGCTGGATCTTTCGACCTTCTCGGCAGTGGCGCTGGAGCGCAGCCGCATAGCGGCGGCGGGCGGCAGTAATAGATTGTTGGTCGACAAGGACGGCGATGTAGTCGATGACTGGAGCAAACTTGGCATTGCGGCGCTGAAGTTCAAGGTCGCCGACACACTGTTCAAGGTTGGCAGGCAGCAAGTCAGGACACCGATGATGTCCTACACCGACACCCGTACATTGCCTTCAACGTTCAATGGTGTGTCTCTGGAAAGTCATGACGTCGAAGGTTTGACGATCAAGTCTGGCTACTTCGACAAGGGCTCGCCGCGTACCGGGGCCGGAAGCCAGGATTTGAGTCCCACTTACGGTTCGCCCCTGGTCACCAGTGACTTCAACGCTTACGCCGGGGCCGACTATGTGTCGAGCGCTGGCTTGCGCAGCAGCGCCTATGTCTCCCGTTTCGACGATATCTGGGATCGCGAGTATTTGGGCCTGGGCACGAAAACCAACTGGGGATCGGTGAACGTCGATGTGCAATTGGACGCCTACAACACCCAGTCGAGTGGTCGCGAAATTGGCGGCAGAATCGATCAGCAGGCCTACGGTCTAACTATCACTCCCCAATGGCGCAACCACTCGTTGAAGATTGGCCTTCAACAGATCAAGGGCGACGAATATTTCGATTATCCCTTCGAGTCCAATGCCATCAGCCTGCCCAACACCATGATGTCCTTCTTCAATGGTCCCAATGAGCGCTCGATCGGGGTGTTCTACAACAACGATTGGGTGGCCTATGGTCTGCCTGGTCTCAAGACAACGCTCTGGTACATCAAGGGGATGGGTATAGACGGCAGTCATTACGACGGTGGCCCGAACGGCATCTACAACTCGGTACTCAAGCAGCGCGGTGAAAGTCACTATGAAGTGGGTGCCAATGCCAGCTACACGGTGCAATCGGGCACCTTCAAGAACATCAGTCTGATCACCAGTTACTCTTCGCACCGTGCCAGTGAGTATCAACTGGAAGGCAATCTTGATGAATTCAGGCTTATCGTCAATGTACCGATCAAGGTGTTCTAGGCGAGCATGCGGCATGTTGGCGCGATGAAACGGCTAAACAGCCGCAGGTGCAAAACCGGCCTTGCGGCGCATTCTCAGCGAAGCTTTCTTCTACAAGCTTCAGCCTGCCGCAGGCTTTTTCGGCCTACCGCCAACATCTGGCTCTACTGCATTCACTGCGTCCAGCTGAGCGCTCATGCGATGCAAGAAATCAATTAGCGTTTCAATTTCTGCTTTCTCAAGATTTGCCAGGAGCAGCCTCTCTCTCTCAAGGGCCGTCACCAGCACTTGGTCATGCAGCTTACGACCTGACGGTGTCAGAGATACGGTGTATCGGCGAGCGTCCTCCACATCGACTTGCGTAGACACATGACCCTCGAGCTCTAACAACTTCAGCGCTCGGCTCACGGCACTTTTGTCCAGCCCAATGACCTGAACCACCCGGTTTGCGCTTATTTTGTCTTCTACAGCAAGCATTGCCAGCACCCGCCACTCAACGATTCCGATCCCGAAGTGCTTGCGGTAGCAAGCTGAAGCACCGCTCGCCATCTTGTTGGTCAGCGAGGTCAGCAATGCAGGAACGTATTGATCCAGATTCAGGGGAGAGGGTTGGGTCATGACGAATGGTTCCTGACAGTCGATATAATTAGTTGACACCGCAACCAAAATGCTTAGGATAAGAATCACACAACGATTGCACGTGCGCATCATAAGCGCGCGACAAAACAATAAAAAATTCAGAGGTACCGTGTGATGACTTGCCTGCTCCGATCCCCCCCTTTTGATCTGCACGCTTAACGCCTTTAGCCGCTAACGCCGGCTCAACATCCGTTTGCCTTCAAACACTGCACATCCGCGGCGGGGTTACGCTCATGCTCGAAGTTTATGTATCTCGTAAAATATCTGAAGCTGCCGGTGTCTGCAGCTTCGAACTGTTGGCTACCAACGGTGCTGAACTGCCGGCGTTCTCTGCCGGGGCACATGTCGACGTGCATGTGGCTCCAGGCATTACCCGGCAGTATTCGCTGTGCAACGCTCCCCACGAACGCGGCAGGTACGTCATTGCTGTACTGGACGAGCCCGCGTCTCGTGGTGGATCCAGAAGCATGCATGCCCATATTTCAGTGGGTTCGGTTCTCGCCATTGGCATGCCCCGAAATCTCTTCGACCTAGACCTTTCAGGCAGGCGTTATGTCTTGTTCGCCGGTGGTATCGGCATCACTCCGATTCTCGCTATGGCCCACACCTTAATCGCAGCGGGCAAGCTCTTTGAGCTTCACTATTGTGGTCGATCTATTGAGCGATTGGCATTTCTGGGAATCCTGAATGAAGCGCCTTTCGCTGATCATCTCTGGATTCATGTTGATAATGGCCCGGCTGAGCAACGCCTGGATGCTGCTCGGATCCTGGCGAATCCGGTCGCTGGCGATCAGCTGTACGTCTGCGGCCCATCAGGTTTCATGTCACACATTCAATCCACCGCGAAGGCGGCTGGATGGTGTGACCAACAGATCAACCGGGAAGACTTTAGCGCCCCACCTCAGGTTCTCGAAGGCGATCGGCCGTTCGAAATCGAGCTGTCCCGCTCGGGTCGTGTACTCGAAGTTCCTGCGCAAAAGACCGTTCTTGAAGTGCTGCTTGAGCACGATGTGGAGGTCGAAAGTTCCTGCGAGCAAGGCATCTGCGGCGCTTGTATTACTCGCGTTCTGGCGGGTGAACCTGACCATCGGGATCAGTATATGAACGCCCTGGAACACGCTCGCAACGACAGCTTCACACCTTGCTGTTCCCGCTCTAACAGTCCACGCCTTGTGCTGGATCTGTGACCCCTGACAAGAACAACCTGAGAATCGGAGATCGCCATGAGTACGCCGCAAACCCAGTCCCTTGCCTATGAAGTTGGAGCACTGACCGAGCTACCCAAGTTCCCACTCAATCAATGGTACGTCGCAGGATTTTCCTGGGAGCTCAAGGACAAGCCAGTGGGTAGAACCTTGCTCAGTCATCCCGTTGTTCTGTTCCGCACAGCAGATGGTCAGGTAGCAGCCCTGGAGGATCGCTGCTGCCATCGAGCGCTGCCTCTCTCTCACGGCAGCCTGGAAGAGCAAGGCGTGCGCTGTGGCTATCACGGACTGCTGTTCGACGGTAAAGGACAATGCCTGGAAGTGCCCGGTCAGGCGAAAATTCCTGCCAAAGCAAAAGTTCCTGCTTATCACGTAAAGGAACGCGATCAGATCATCTGGATCTGGTTTGGTAGCACTGATCAACAGGAGCCCGCCATTGAGCCTCCGGCATACGACATCCACACCAAGGGCGAATATCTCTTCGAAGGGGACGTTTACCACTACGACGCGCCCTACCAGCTGATCCATGACAACCTCCTTGATCTGAGCCATCTGGGCTACGTGCACCTGCACACAATCGGCGGCAATGCAAAGATCCACATGAATGCGCAAATGCGTGTCGAAAGCGATGAGGCCACTGTGAAGGTGACTCGTCACCTGCCGGATTCGGTACCGCCCCCCACGTACACCGCGGCCTATCCTTTCCATGGCAAAGTGGATCGTTGGCAGGAAATCGAGTTCCAGGTGACGCATCTGCGCATTTGGACAGGGGCGGCTGATGCAAACACAGTGTCGCTCGATGACCCACAGCGCGGAGGATTCCATATGCGCGGTTTCCACGGCGTGACCCCGGAAACGCAAACCACCAGCCACTACTTCTGGACGATCGCATCCAATCCGAAGAGCAATTCTAAGGAAGTGATGGCGAAGGTCGTCGAACAGACAGCCATGACCTTTGATGAGGATAAGGTGGTTATCGAAGCTCAGTACCGGAACATGCTCGAGTTCGGCCCCAAGCCGATGGTCGACATTCATGTGGACGTGGGAGCAAACCGCGCACGCAGGATAATCGAGCAACTTCGCCAAGCCTCTCGATGATCAATCAAGAACCGTCCAGAACAGCACTGTTGAGCAGGTCTCACATTCTCATGAACACAAACCAGCCCGGTAAACTTCGCCTACGGGCATCGAAGGACTTGATGGATCGCGGAAACCACCTGCATCGTTGCGTCTTCGATCGTTCCTTCATTACGGCATAACACCCAGCCGTGATCTGCAACCGCTCGCTCGAACGCCTGGGTACAAGCAACCTGTTCTTCCAGCTTGTGGATCACGGTACTGCTCAGCCCACGCCGCCGGGCTGCGGCCCTCGCCCATGAAATTTCAGGGGCGGTGACAACCCCGACGTGCAGGTCTGGCACTTGCACGTTTCGATCAATGTTCAACTGAAGAATTTCTGCAAACGGGACTATCCGGCGAAACGCGGCATCAGACGGGTACCAGCGATCGATCAGGACGATGCTGCCTGGTGGCTGTTTAGCCAGCACATGCCGGGAAATCCAGTTACGGCTATCAGCCAGGCGCTCACAAACTTCCAATTCCAGATCCCGGGAGGGATGCCTGACGAGTTTGTTCACGAGGGCCATTGTTTCCCCCCTGTAGGGATCGCTTTTTTTTTCGCAAAGCCGGATCACCATTTTGTTGTCTGCCCTCAGTACTTTCGTAACGGCCTCCAACAATGTGGTTTTTCCGGCTCCCTTGGGGCCATCCAGAGAAACAAACAGCGGACGATTCATTCTTCAAACAACGATTGATATACGATTTTTTGGCCCGGTTCGTTCGCTGCAACCGCTTGGCGCGACTACGCGAATCGAATGGAGAGTGCTTGAGAGTAGACATTGATCAACACTCTAACGTAGTTTCCGGCCTGCTGTATGCAGCAGGCCGAAAGGTGTCATACCAACTATACGGCGCCAGATATGTGCTTCTCAGGATTTCACAAATGCCAGGAGGTCGGCGTTCAGGCGCTCTTTGTGTGTGTCCGTAATGCCATGAGGCGCGCCTTCGTAAACGATTAATTTGCTGTTCTTGATCAGTTTGGCCGATGCGCGGCCAGCTGCATCGATGGGTACGATTTGATCGTCATCTCCATGGATGATCAGTGTTGGCACATCGAACTTCTTCAGATCCTGGGTGAAATCGGTTGCCGAAAATGCCTTGATGCTGTCGTACGTATTTTTGTGGCCACCCATCATGCCTTGCATCCACCACGCATCGATGACGCCTTGCGATGGCTTCGCACCAGGGCGGTTGTAGCCAAAGAATGGTCCGCTCGGGATATCGATGAACAACTGCGATCTGTTGGCCAGGAAGGCTTCGCGAATGTCATCGAATACTTTGATTGGCAAACCGCCGGGATTGGCTTCGGTTTTGATCATCAGGGGCGGCACGGCGGAAATGAGCCCGGCCTTCTTCACGCGCTTGGTGCCATGACGACCGATGTACCTTGCCACCTCGCCTCCGCCCGTGGAGAAACCGAACAGGGTCGCGTCCTTCACATCCAGGTGGTCGAGCAACTGCGCAAGGTCATCCGCATAGTGGTCCATGTCATTGCCGTCCCAGGGTTGGCTGGAGCGGCCATGACCACGCCGGTCGTGGGCGATGCAGCGACAGCCGTTGGAGGCAAGGTGAAACATCTGCGATTCCCAACTGTCCGCGTCGAGCGGCCAGCCATGGCTGAAGACCGCAACCGGGCCTGTGCCCCAATCCTTGTAATAGATATCTACGCCTTCTTGAGTGGTGAAAATACTCATGGTTTTACGCACTCCTTTGGAGGTTTTCCGGGTGGACGCAGGTGTAGCGGATTGCGAGGCCGCCAGGCTCAAGCCCGGCATCCATGCTCCGATCGCCAGCACTGCGCCGCCCATGAGGAGCGCGCGCCGGGCTTCATCGATGTCGATTTTTTGTTTTGTCATGATTTCCTCGAACTGTTGCGATGACTGAAGCCTCACTGCGTGGACGATCAAGTGCGTATGCCCATAGCCCGATACGCTCATAGCATGCGCAAATCGATCAGATACGAACTACGTAAATCCGGCAATTTGAAAGGTTGCAGGTCATATTCAGGATCTTGCGATTACCCCGAAAATCGCGCTATTTGCCTGTTTTACGTAGTAACGCGTTTGCGATCGCGAGAGTCTTTATCAATCTGACCGAGCTTGATAGCAGGTTGAAATGGAAAAGCCCCTGGCCACGCTCCCGAGTTGCAATCCCACGCCGCCCACCGCAGGGGGCGGCTGGCAGCAACTGACGCGCCAAAGCAACATCGCCAAGGTGATGGAGCTACTTCAACGTTATGAGGAGCGACCGATCGGATTGTCACAGCTGTGCCGCGATGCGGGTGTGAGCGAGCGCACATTGCGCTCGATCTTCAAGGAGATGTTCGGTGTCGGGCCTAATCGCTACCTGCACATTCGACGCCTACACCTGGTTCGAGTAGCGCTGTCGATCGCCAGTCCGGATACCGGATCTGTTGGTCAGATAGCTCTACGATTTGGCTTTACCGACAGTGGCCGCATGGCGTCCGACTACAACAGGCTGTTCGGTGAGTACCCCAGCACAACGCTGATGCGAACGCTAGGGTGAGCGTCGGCGTCTATGCAGAGGTTAACGCCTTCGCGGTTTTGAGCGATTGCGCCGGCAGCAATCCAAAGTACTGGCGGTACAAACCGGCGAACCGGCCAAAATCCCAGACGCCAAAGCGCGCACAGATACTGGTGATCGTATCCTCGGGTCCAGCGTGACGGATGGCGTCGCGAATCCCGTGCAAGCGGCGAATCATCAGATATCGGTGCGGGCTCATGCCCAGGTACTCGTTGAAGACATTGCGCACAGTACGTTCCGAGGCGCAGGTCGCCTGACAGATGTCTTCGGTGTAAACCGACTGGGTCTCCAGCGTATCCAGTAACTCCAGCGCACGCTTGAGGATATCCTTGTGATCGCGATGGTGTCGTGGTGCGGCGTGAAGCGGGTCTACGGGCAGCAGCATACGAAACACTACATCCATCACCTCCCGACGCGCGGCCTCCTCTGCCCCCTCGGTGTGCAGAACCTCGGGTGACCGGGCCTCGATCTGGAACAGACGCCGCGCCAGCCACAGCAACGGACCGAGATTGCGCTGGGCATTGCTGACCAGGTTGCGATGCAGTACGCAAAAGTCGAATTCATCTTCGCGCACCGAGGCCCAGCGCAGCACCAACTCGCAGGACATCGCCACCGTCAGCCAACTGGCCGGGCTTTTCGCGTTGATGTGGAACATGGCATTGGGCACCATCCAGCCGATGCGTCGGCGATTGAACGGATGGCCGTCGACCAAGGTGGTCTCATGCCCCGTAAGCGGCAGGAAGATGTTGAAGTAACCGGGCAGCCCAATGCCTGTGTACACCGTACCCGCGCCTTCGCGTCCGCTCATCAGTGCCACGCCGTTCAAATCGACCACGTTGAGCTGCCAGTCGCGTTGTTGCCGAGTGCGCAGCACGTAGCGACCTTGCACCCCGTACAACGCCTCTTCGAACTCGTCGAATTCCGAGCAGATCAATTGCACCGCCGCACCTCACCGGTCCCGAAACAGTGGAAGGCAGCCTCCGTGCCAGATCAGTCCAGGTGCTCAGCATAGACGACGAAAACGGCAGGCGGATGGAAGACCATGGCCGCCCATCCGCCTGCCCGGTGCAGTGGATCAACGGCTCAGGTATTCGCTGGTGGAAATGACCGGCGCATAACCGAAACTCAGTGCAGCCATGAACGCGGCATGCACCTGCGCGGCGGGCACCTTGACCCCGTTAAACTCAAGATCGAGCGTGGCACAGGCGTCGTGCAGTACGGTGGTGGTGTAACCGAAGTCGATCGCCGCGCGGGTCATGCCGTCTACGCACATGTGGCTCATATTACCGACGACCACCACTTCGTTGACCCCGTGCTGATCGAGTATGGCTTTCAGTTCGGTCTCACGGAACGAATTGATGAAGTGCTTGAGCACCACGGGCTCGTCTTCGCGATTTTTTGCGCTTTCGTGTATCTGCGCACCCTCACTGCCGGGGCGGAAAAAAGGCGCATTTTCGTCCTTGAATTCGTGACGAATATGCACCACCAAATCGCCGCGCTCACGAAACCGATCAATCACTCGCGCCGCCTGGGCGGCCGCGTCCTCGACGTGCGAAAGAGCCCATCTGCCACCTGGAAAATAATCGTTCTGGATATCAACGACCACCAGTGCTTTCTTGTTCGAATCAGTACTGCCCATGATTTTTCTCCCAATCGCGTATCACAGAAATGGGTGGCCTGCCGGGCTTGTTCCTTCAAGTTGGCCGCACGCCCTTGGACTTACTTCGCATTTTCCAGTTCTTGCGCTAGAAGACTCAGACCAAGTGCTTGCGCCACTCCTTCACCGTAAGCAGGATCGGCCTTCGAGCAATTGATGATATGCCGATGCTTGATCATCACCGAAGCGTCACCCATAGCCCGTGCCGTATTCTGGAACAACAGGTGTTGCTGAAGCGGCGTCATGAGTCGAAAGAGATTACCGGGCTGCTCGTAATGATCTTCGACCACACTCTGATCCCAATGGGCCGCGTCGCCATCCAGCGACAGTGCCGGCTCGTGGAGTTGCCGGTGATCCTGCCACTCGCCAAAACTATTGGGAAAATAGGACAGCGTTGAACCGAGGTTGCCGTCAGTGCGCATGGCACCATCGCGGTGGTAACTGTGGAATGGACACCGTGGCGCGTTGACCGGGATATGGTTGAAGTTCACGCCCAGCCTGTAGCGCTGCGCATCACCATATGAAAACAGGCGAGCCTGAAGCATTTTGTCTGGCGAAAAACTCACGCCAGGCACAACGTTAGCGGGCGAAAATGCCGCTTGTTCAACCTCGGCAAAATGGTTTTCAGGGTTCCGGTTTAGCTCCAGTACTCCTACCTCCTGAAGTGGAAATTCGCCATGTGGCCACACTTTGGTCAAGTCAAAGGGGTTGTGACGATGGGTACGAGCCTGTTCCTCTGTCATGGTTTGTATGCACAGTTTCCAGCGTGGAAAATCGCCGCTCTCAATGCATTCATAGAGATCACGCAAGTGACTCTCGCGATCACTGCCAACGACATCCGCCGCCTCACCGTCGCTGAGATTGGTGATGGTTTGCTGGCAGACGAAGTGAGACTTGGTCCATACACGCTCATTGTGAGCATTGATCAGGCTGAAGGTGTGGCTGCCGAAACCATGCATGTGCCGATAACTGGCGGGTATGCCGCGATCGCTCATGACGATTGTTACTTGATGCAGCGCTTCGGGCAGCAGTGTCCAAAAATCCCAGTTGTTGGTTGGCGAGCGTAGCCCGGTGCGGGGGTCGCGCTTGACCACATGGTTCAGGTCGGGAAACCTTAGCGGATCGCGGAAGAAAAACACCGGGGTGTTGTTGCCAACGATGTCCCAGTTTCCTTCGTCGGTGTACAGCTTTACCGCAAAGCCGCGAATGTCTCGCTCCGCATCGGCCGCGCCGCGCTCCCCCGCCACCGTGGAAAAACGCACGAATGCCGGCGTCTGCTTGCCGACCTCGGCAAATAGACTGGCTTTGCTGAAATGGCTGATATCGGCGATAACGGTGAAGGTTCCGTAGGCACCGGCACCCTTGGCATGCATGCGCCGCTCCGGAATAACTTCCCGGTCGAAATGTGCCAGCTTTTCCAGCAGCCAAATATCCTGCAACAGCGCAGGCCCGCGTGGCCCGGCAGTCTGGATATTGAGGTTGTCGACAACCGGGGCGCCGGTGGCATGAGTCAGGTTTTTATCGTTCATCAGGTTGACCTCTCAGGGCACTAACGAAGCAATTCGACCAGATCGCTAGTGGTAACGATGGCATGCAAGTATGTCGGTCCATTGATCTCATGCGCCGCGTTCGGCGTTATTGGGCCCTTTAGGCCTCAGGGCTTTTCCTTGGCATTCCATGTCCCCGGTAAAGAAAGATCACCCGATGCGACATCCCATACCGAACTCACACACAGCAGCGGGTCGTGCAGGTCGGCGTTAACCTTGAGCCCTGCCGTCACACCGTCGTATTTGAAGTTATCGGGAAATCCAACAGCTGCCAGGGGCACTTGGATAGTCACTGTGTCCTTGCCGACATTGAGTCCATAATCTGGAGAATCGATGTTCCGGAAATACCAACACGCGAGCTACGTAAAAACGGCAAATTGCGAGGAGCGCGCCTCTGATGATGAACACGTCACTGGAGCGGATATCCGCTAAATAAGGAATGGATGATATTTTGACGAATTCAGGATGCTAAAATCGAACTGCGCCGTTGACAGCTTTGTCACAGCGAAGCCGCCAATCCTGAAGTTGCTGCTGCAATAGCCAGCCAGGGTTACCTCATCATTAAGCTACAGGTTGCTAGGAGACATCAGATGAAAGCGTATCAGCCCCTGAACTGCGACCTGCATGACTACCTGGAGATAGCCTGTATGCACCATTACGACTTGCATATCGAACTGCTCCGAGGACCGGCTTTCGTGGCCAGGGCGCTGACCACACGGACCGCTCCGAGCAAGGAAGAATTTCTCGTTGTGGAGAATGAAGGCGGCAAGGTCGAGTTACGACTCGACCAATTGCTGGCAATAACACCACTCGACTCCAATGCCAGTTTCGGTCGAATAGCGCTCGCAGGCGCCTAGCAACAAGCCCGCCCCCGCACCCTAACTGACAGACAATCCCAGCGAGTACGAGGGGGAGTAAAGACACGAGGGACGTTCCGGCTGGAAGTCCTCTACACTTGGCTCAGCGGCGCAGGAACCGACTCACTAACAGCACCACTGCTGCACCTATCGCGAGTGCAGCAACCGGTTTTTCCTTAACAAACGTCGAGACGTTGTCGAGCGTGTCGCCATAGGTTTTGGTCAGTTGACCAGCAACCTGGTGTCCAGCACCTTCAGCTTCAATCTTCGAATCACCCAACAACCTGCCGACCGCGCTCTGCGCCTTGCCGGTGAGTTTTTCCGCTACACCTTCGACCTGTTCACTCTTCATGATTCACCCAACCTTTGCGTGTAAGTGGCCAGCTCAGGGTCGACCCAAGCCAGGGGATATTTGCACGGCATTAGGGGGATAGGCGTAATGATAAGTTCAAAGTTGATGACTCATTTCGCGAAGAGCTGACTCATATCCTTGAACGCCTTGAACTCAAGGGCATTACCGCAGGGGTCAAACAAAAACATGGTGGCCTGCTCGCCGACCTGCCCCTTGAAACGAATGTAGGGTTCGATCACAAACTGCGTGCCAAAAGACTTCAGGCGCTCGGCCAGTGCTTCCCACTCTGCCCAGCCCAAGATGATGCCAAAGTGCGGAACAGGTACGTCATGGCCGTCTACCGGGTTGCTATGGACGCTGTCCTGGGAAGTGGTTTTCGGGTGTTCGTGAATAACCAGTTGGTGGCCATAAAAGTTGAAGTCGACCCACTGGTTGCTGGAACGACCTTCCTCGAGGCCGAACACTTCGCCGTAAAATGTCCGTGCAGCAGCGAGATCGTAAACGGGGATTGCGAGGTGGAAAGGCGAGAGGCTCATCAGAACTCCAATACAGTTGTTGTTGGCCAGGAAACAGCGATTGCGCATTCAACCAGGTCGTGAAATCCCATGCTGGCGCAGTTTGCGATACAGCGTATTGCGGCTAATCCCCAGCCGGGCGGCAACACGAGCGACGTGCCAGTGTTCCGCTTCAATCAACGTCAGCAGCGTCTGCCGCTCCGAGACTCCCAGTGGGTCCTCGGCCAACACGTCAGGCGCTGCCGGCAGCAACTCCGCCACGTCTTCCAGAGTGACACGGCCCTCCAGCGCCAATGCGACCAGTGTGCGCAGGCACGTGCGCAGTTGCCGGACATTGCCCGGCCAGGGGTGCGTCAGCAAGCGCTCCCTCACACCTGTCTCCAGGTGAATCCTTGTACCTTTCGACTCTTCGCGCAGCAGCAGGTCGAGCAACCGCCCCTTGTCCGAACGCTCACGCAACGGTGGCAGCTGCACGGCGAAGCCGGCGACGCGATAAAACAGATCTTCGCGAAAACGCCCCTCGGCCACGCAGGCCTGCAGATCCTGGTGGCTGGCACAGATGAGCCGTATGTCCAGCGCACGTGCCGCCGCGCCGCCCAGCGGCACCACCTGACGTTCCTCCAGTACACGCAGCAGCCGAGTCTGTAACGCGAGTGGCATATCGGCTATTTCATCAAGGAACAGAATGCCGTCATGGGCCTGCTCCAGCTTGCCGATCATCCCGTCCTTGCGTGCGCCGGTGAAGCTGCCACCGCGATAGCCGAACAACTCGCTCTCGATCAGCGTTTCTGGAATGGCCGCACAATTGATCGCCACAAACGGTTGACTGGCTCTGGAACTGGCGCGATGCAGCGCCGCAGCAAAGGCTTCTTTGCCGGTACCGGTTTCGCCCTGTAGAAACACCGGTACGTCACGCTCCAGCACTCGTAATGCGCGAGCAAAGCCACGTTGCAGGCGCGAGTCTTCCAGACACACGTGCACGTCGTTGATTGGGGGAGTTGCAGGCGTGACGAGAGGCGCATGACGCAAGGGCTCTCGCAACTGTCCGTAGAACTGGCGTCCGTCCAGAAGTCGCATTGGCCAGCAGACACTCGGTTGCGAACTGGCTTGACTCATCACCTGATCGATAGGAGTTTCCAGCAACATCGCCAGCGATTGCCCCACCACCTGGTCACGGCTGAGGCCCAGCAGGTCCAGCGCAGCATGATTGACTGAACGGATACAGGCACTTTCGTCAAAGCTGAGCAGCCCTTCACCCAGCAGCCCGACGAAGCCTGCCTCAGGGTGGAAGCGCAGCAAGTACCGTTGCGGATCATGCCCCAGGAAATAACAGCTCTCGATCAAATTGGCTGTGAGATTGGTCAGCGCCATGGCTTTGAAGTGCTGCTGAAGACCCTGTTCCTCGCGCACGGATGAGAGGTTAAGAACGGCGAGCAACTCTCCGCTTGCATCGAATATAGGGCTGGCCGAACACGTCAAGCCGGCGTGCTTGCCACGGAAGTGCTGATCACGACGGATGGTGACGTGCTGTCGCTCGACCAGGCAGGTACCGACACCGTTGGTGCCCTCGCACTCCTCGCTCCACACCGAACCAAGCCACAGCCCGGAACGCTGGAATTCGGCTCGTTCGGATTCGTTGAACACACTGTCAATCGCCACACCACGAGCATCGGTGAGTAGCACGACGTGGCCGTCACCCCCCAGTTGGTGGTGCAGGCTGGTCATCTGCCAGCGCGCCACGGAGATGATGTGCTCCAGGGGCGCGCGGTGATCCAGCAGGCGTGGGTGCTCAACTACATTCGGCGCGCGGCGGCTGGCGGGATCGAGCTGATGCTGATCCAGGCAACGACGCCATGACCGGGTGATGGCAAGGTCAGTCGCATGGCCGTGGCTGGCAGGGATGCCCTGTACAGCTTGCAGCACCTGTTGTGCATGGGCGTTGATAAAGGCCGGCTTCATTGTTCTTGTTCTCCGCTACGGTCAGGACACGGGGCTGTTGCCAGCTTATAGGAAAAGCCGACCGAGAGCGCCCCATGCGCCGCGTGACACTCTGTCATCCACCCTTCCCGAAATCGTGACATAGGCCCGAGTCAAAGCCTCGTCCGTATTGCTTCAGCCGCTCTGCAACGGGGCTCTCATAAAGGTGGCCCGGGCCTTGCTCCAAGGCAAGTTGTTACAAAAACAACAAGAACGGGAGAAGCCCATGAACATCGCTGTCGAAACACCCCTGCAAACGCCAACTGCCCAGCTCGCGGCCTGGGTCGACAACCTCGGCGAGCGTCTCGCCCAACGCGACCTGGACGGCGCGCTGCAATTGTTTGCCGAAGAGTGTCACTGGCGTGACCTGCTGCTGTTCAGCTGGAACCTGGTGACCCTGGAAGGCAGGCCTGCCATCCGCGACATGCTCGAAACGCGCCTTGATCAAACTCGGCCCGAGCAATGGACACTCGAAGGTGAGGCCACGCTCAACAACGGTGTGCTCGAAGGATGGATCAGCCTGGAGACCGCTACGGCGCGAGGTAAAGGCTACGTGCGACTGAAAGAGGGCCTGTGCTGGACGCTGTTGACCACCATGCGCGAGCTCAAAGGCTTTGAAGAACCCAGGGGCCGCCGTCGCCCGATGGGTGCCAATCATGGTCATGCCCATGCCGACAAACGCAACTGGCTGGAACGCCGTCGTGACGAAGAAGCATCACTGGGCATCACCACCCAGCCGTACTGCCTGATCGTGGGTGGCGGCCAGGGTGGGCTGGGGCTCGCCGCACGCCTCAAGCGAATGGGCGTACCAACGCTGATCGTCGACAAGGCCGAGCGTCCTGGCGATCAGTGGCGCGGCCGTTACAAGTCGCTGTGCCTGCACGACCCGGTCTGGTACGACCATATGCCCTACCTGCCCTTCCCCGATCACTGGCCGGTCTTCACCCCAAAAGACCAGATCGGCGACTGGCTGGAGATGTACACCAAGGTCATGGAGCTCAATTATTGGCCGCGCACCGAGTGCGTGAGCGCCAGCTTTGACGAGCAAAGTGGCACCTGGAAGGTGGACGTTCAACGCGATGGTGAGCGTGTGACGCTACAGCCTGCCCAGTTGATCCTCGCCACCGGCATGTCTGGCGTACCCAACGTTCCTGTTTATGCAGGTGCCGAGGTCTTCAACGGCCAGCAGCATCATTCCAGCCGCCATCCCGGCGGAGACGCCTGGCGCGGCAAGCGCGCGGTGGTCATCGGTGCCAACAATTCGGCTCACGATATCTGCGCCGACCTGGTGGAGAACGGCGCCGAGGTGACCATGGTGCAACGCTCCAGCACCCACATCGTGCGCTCCGATAGCTTGATGGATCTGGTCTTCGGTGGGCTCTACTCTGAAGACGCCCTGGAGTCAGGCCTGACCACGGACAAGGCCGACATGCTGTTCGCCTCGATCCCTTACAAGGTGATGCCAAGCTTTCATCAACCCGTCTTTGCTGCGATCAAGGAGCGTGACAAAGACTTCTACGAGCGCTTGACCAAGGCCGGCTTCATGCTCGATTTCGGTGACGACGAGTCTGGCCTTTTCATGAAATACGTACGCCGTGGTTCTGGTTACTACATCGACGTCGGCGCTTCGGAACTGATCGCTAACGGCACGATCAAGCTCAAGAGCGCGCCGGGCCTGGGTGTGGAACGCATCGAAGCAGATGCCGTCGTACTCAACGATGGCAGCCGACTACCGGCCGACCTGATCGTCTACGCCACGGGCTATGGCTCCATGAATGGCTGGGCAGCGAAGCTGATTTCCCAGGAAGTCGCGGACAAGGTCGGCCGCTGCTGGGGCTTGGGTTCAGGGACCACGAATGATCCTGGCCCGTATGAGGGCGAACTGCGCAACATGTGGAAGCCCACGCAGCAGCAAAACCTCTGGTTCCACGGTGGCAACCTGCATCAGTCACGGCATTATTCGCTGTACCTGGCGTTGCAGCTGAAGGCGCGTTTTGAAGGCATCGACACATCTGTGTACGGCCTGGCGAAGAGTCATCACACTGGCTGAGTAAAATGGCGCCCGGCCGGGGTTGGGCGCCTATCCACAATGCCTCGGATGTACCGCCGGCTTGTTCGCTGGGTTCTGGTTCAACTTGCGGAACAAGCTAGAGCCCCCTTGCGCTGGGTAACATGCGAAACGGTCAGCCAGCCCGACGCCAACGCCAGCAGTAGCGCACACGTAGACAGAATCCCGCCGACCCAGTTGGGCGCTGCATAACCCAAGCCCACAACGCGCACTGCCCGGCATTTCCAAAAAAATGCTGGTGCAGACACTGCGCGATGTGCAAGCGCGGGGACTGGTTACACGCCACGTTCATAGTGTCGTGCCCCCAAGGTGGAATACGCATTGACGCCGCTGGGCAAAATGTTCGCCGAAGCGCCGCAGTCGTCAAACAATCGAATGGATTGGCCTTATGGGATGGGCCGATCCCGCCTAGGTGCAACGTGTTTCCAAGAGGCCCTTTTGTCAGAGTGCCTTGGCCGTGTCGCGCAGCAAATACTTCTGGATCTTGCCCGTCGAGGTCTTCGGCAGCTCGCCGAACACCACGGTTTTGGGCAGTTTGAAACCCGCCAGATGCTCACGGCAGAACTCAATGACATCGGCCTCTCGCGTGTTTCCATACCCGACCTTGAGCGTGATGAACGCGCAGGGTGTTTCGCCCCATTTGTCATCAGGCCGTGCAACCACTGCCGCTTCCAGTACCGCCGGGTGGCGATAAAGGACGCCTTCAACTTCGATAGTGGAAATATTTTCGCCGCCCGAGATGATGATGTCCTTGAGACGATCCTTGATTTCAACATAGCCGTCCGGATGCCGAACAGCCAGGTCGCCGGTATGGAACCAGCCGCCCTTGAAAGCTTCGGCGGTTGCCTCGGGGTTTTTCAGATAGCCTTTCATCACCGTATTACCGCGCATGAAAACCTCCCCCATACTGGTGCCGTCGCAAGGCACGGGCTCCAGGGTTTGCGGGTCGGCGACCATCAGTCCTTCAAGGGTCGGATACCGTACGCCTTGTCGTGACTTGATCTTCGCGCGCTCGTCCAGCGGCTGTTCATCCCAGTGCGCATGCCAGGCGCATACCGTCACCGGGCCGTAAACCTCGGTCAGGCCATAGACGTGGGTGATCTGGATGCCCATTTCCTCGACCGCACCAATGACCTTCGCCGGCGGTGCCGCCCCTGCAACCATGGCGTTGACCGGATGATCGATAACTGACTTGGCCGATTCCGGCAGATTGACCAGCGCATTGAGGACAATCGGCGCACCACACAGATGACTGACCCTGTGCTCGTGAATCAGTGTGAGAATTTTTTGCGGATCAACCCGGCGCAGGAATACATGAGTTCCTGCCAACGCTGTGACGGTCCACGGATAGCACCAGCCATTGCAGTGAAACATCGGCAACGTCCATAGGTACACCGGGTGGTTGCCCATGGCCCAGGTCATCTGATTGCCCAGTGAGTTGAGGTAGGCGCCGCGGTGGTGATAAATCACGCCTTTGGGGCTACCTGTGGTGCCGGAGGTGTAGTTGAGGGAAATGGCTTGCCACTCGTCCTCTGGCCATTGCCAGGCGAACCCGGGGTCGCCCTCGGCAAGAAACGCTTCGTAGTCCAGAGCGCTCACGGCACTGCCTTCGCCGTACTCAGGATCGTTCACATCCACTACCAGCGGCGGATTGGCAAGTGCGCTCAAGGCCTCACGGATCACCCCATGAAACTCACGGTCGGTGATCAACACCTTGGCCTCGCCGTGCTCCAGCATAAAGGCGATGGCCTGCGCATCCAGGCGTATGTTCAGGGTATTGAGAACCGCGCCGATCATTGGCACACCAAAATGCGCTTCGAGCATCGCCGGGATGTTCGGCAGCATGACCGCTACCGTGTCGCCCTTGCCGATGCCCCGCCCGCTGAGCGCACTGGCCAGGCGCCGGCAGCGATCATAGGTTTGTTGCCAGTTGCGCCTTACAGCGCCGTGGATCACCGCCGGATACTGACCGTAGACGCAAGCCGTACGTTCGATGAAGCTCAGTGGTGAAAGGGCAATATGGTTGACTGGCGAGGGCGCCAGGCCCGTTTCGAAAATCGACATGACGTTTTCCTGTGAGGAAACCGCCAGCCGTGTAGTGATGCTGGCAGCGTCCAATGGCTGATTGTTAGCTCTGATCAGGCTTCGATAACGCCTGCGCCTGATCGACGAGGACGCTGCAACGGTTCAGGCAGTCTGTTTGTTGTTTTTGCGCAGGTACGAGCGCCAGGTCATCGCCCAGCGCAGCGGATCTTCCAGCGGTGCGGCCTTCAAACGGTGGATCGCCTGATTATGCGGTGAGGTCTTGACGATCTCCGGGTTCGAGTAGGCTTCGTCGCAAATGTGCGCGAGCACGGCGATCCAGGTATCCAGCGCTTCCTTGCCATACATCTCGCCCGCCTCGGGCGTGAAAGGCTCCGGCACCAGCCACGGGTGATGACTGCTCCACATCGGGTCAATGCCGAAATCGCTCATGCGATTCTGCACATCGTGAACGTCAACCCCGGTGTCTTCCTTGAGTTGCTCAAGGCTGTAGCGCGTCATCTCCATCCGCGGGCTGGTGGCCTCGGGGTGGGAGCGGGTGACGCCGCGTATCGCCAGCAACCCTTTTTCCATGTAGTTGTTGGCCAGCACCGAGATATCGGACGCTTCGGCCATGCCTTGTGCGCCCATGGCACGGGACCAGGCGTAGGCCTTGAGGATGACGGGCACGTTGCCCCAGAACTCACGGATCTTGCCGGCGCTCTGCGGCCGGTCGTGATCCAGGCTGTAGCGCTCACCGTCGAACGCCACTACCGGTGCCGGCAGGAACGGCGCGAGCTCCGCCGAACATCCATAAGCGCCCACCGCCGGGCCGCCGACCCCGCTTTTCGGAGCGCCAAAGGTCTTGTGCAGCATAAACATGCACGCATCAAAACCGAGTTCCCGAGCCCGAATCTTGGTCATTGCGCCGTTGAAGTTGGCGTGGTCGTAGAAGCACAGCCCGCCCGCCTCGTGCACCACCCTCACCCATTCCCGGATCTGTGGGTTATACACGCCCATGTCATCGGGATTGTTCACCATCAGCGCAGCCGTTCGATCGGACACGGCGGCCTTGAGTGATTCGAGCGACGGATAACCGTTCTCCTCGATCATTAGCGTGATCACCTTGAACCCCGCCGCCGCCGCGGTCGCCGCACTGCTGGGGTGCGTCTGGATCGTGGTGATGATCTCATCGCGCTGTGCCAGCTCGCCCCGGGAAGCGTGGTAGGCACGGGTCACGGCGCAGTTGGTGTAGGCCGCGTCGGCACCGCCACCGGCCTGGAAGATGAACTGATCCATCCCGGACAATTCGCGCAGGATCGTGTCCATGCCATGCACGACTTCCAGGGCACCTTGCAGGGTGTCTTCGTCCTGGTACGGATGCATGTGAGTGATTTCCGGGCGCCAGGCCATCGCCTCGTTGATCTGCGCGTTGTACTTCATGGTGCAGGTGCCGAACAGACTGATGTTCATCATGCCCAGCGTCTGCTGCGACAGGCGCAGATAGTGATACAGCACCTCGGGCTCGGACATTTCCGGCAACGCCGGTTTACGCGTACGACGCATGTTCGCAGGGATCAAATCAGCGGCGCTGCCGACAGCCATTTGAACGTCGGCTTCGACATCGGAAAAAATCACACCGCGACGGCCGGGATAGCCCATTTCCAAAATGACCGGTTCGCTCCAGACGGGAGCGTGGTATTGCTTGAGTGCAGTGTTCATTGCGCGATTACCTTTTTGAGTGCAGCAGTCAGACGCTCGAGATCGGCCTGGGTGTGAATCTCGGTGACGCAGTAAAGGGCGCTGGCGCCCAGCTCCGGGAAGTCCTGTGTCAGGTCTTTTCCGCCAAATATCCCGAGGGCGAGAAGTTGCTTGTTGATGTCTTTCACACTCAGGCCAGTCGCGTCGAAATTCACCACGAACTCCTTGAAAAAACCGCTGGGAAAGGTCACGCGCACACCTGGAATGCCCGCCAGCAGCTTCGAGGCATAACGAGCCCGTTGCAGGATGACATTACCCACGTCTTCAAAGCCCTGGGGGCCCATCATTGCCATGTACACGGCATTGGCGATGGCCCACATGTACACCGAGTGCCCGGTCCAGTCGTTACCTTTGTCGCGCAGGCCGTAGGACGATTGCTCGAAGAGACTGAGGCCAAAACCGTATTCGCCGGGCTTGGTGGTCTCGGCGATGCTGATGAACAGCGTCGGATACTGGTGGGCATAAAGTTCTTCGTCCCGCGTCGCGATGAAACCGCTGACGCCGCCACCGCAATTCATGTGCACCCCGAGCGGCTGCGTGGTACCCACCACGATGTCCGCTCCGAAATCGATCGGTGCTGCCAGCACACCCAGCGAAATAGGATCGACGCCGACGATCACCTCGGCACCGACCGCATGGGCAATGGCGGCGATGGCGGCGCCCTGCTGTTCGATCACCCCGAAGTAGGACGGGGTTTCGAAATAGACGGCAGCGGTTTGCTCACCGATCAAGGCACGAAGGTGGTCAAGATCGAGCAAGCCGGTTGCCGGGTCATAGTCGACCAGGCGTACGACAATGTGGCTTGGCATGTCGACCGGTTCGCAATAGTTGCGAATGATTGAAAGCCGCTCCGGGTCAATGGCGCGGACCACCGCGACCTCGTTGCGCCCGGTGATGCGGGTGGCCATGCGAATGGCGTGGCCTGCCGCGCAGCCCCAGCTGCGCACAGGCAGGCCTACCAGGTCCATGTTCAGCAGCTCGCCGAGCTGGCTGCAGAACTCGAACCAGGCCTGGTTGCGGCCATGGTCGGAGCTTGGCTCGCCGAATACCGACGTCAGCCACTCGTTGCGGCGCACAACTTCGTCGCAGGCTGCCGGAACGTGATGCTGCCAGCAACCGGCGCCCAGAAAGTTGAGGTTCTGCTCGCACGTCTTGTTCTTCGACAGGATACTCACCAGGTGCCGACGCAATTCGCTTTCGTTCAGTGCCGGTGGCAGGTTGATCGGACGTTGCAGGCGGTGGCCTTCGGGGATTTGCTCGAACAGTTCTGCAATGCTGGCGACACCGATCGAGTCGAGCATCTCTTGCTTGAGTGCGGGAACAGAATTGGCCATGTACGGGTGAGCGACATGATTGCTCATGGGGTTATCCTCGTTTTTTGCGGATGGAACAAATGATCAGGACCGAACCCTGAAAAAGACGGATCGGTCAGGTCCTGTGTGCACACGTATGTGGCCGCTGAGCATGGCGTCGACTTCGCCGTCACCGGTGTCGACGCTCAGGCATCCGGCGTCGAGGGAAACAAGTTTGTCCATCGAGGTGATCACAATGATGTTTTCGCGCCCGGTGCGGCGGATCACCTCGGCGCTGATCTGCTGATTACCGCGTCCGAACAAGCTGCCATGGCCGCCAAGCACACCAACGACTATCCGGGTTGCATGACCTTCCATGAGACGCATCAGCGCTTGCTCGTTGAGGTCGGCGCCGACTGACGCACCATCCATGACTGCATCGACGCCAAGCAGGGTTGAAGGCAAGCCGAGCGCAGTCATGACCCGCCGCGTGGTGGTGCCGGGCCCCAACAGGTAGAGGCAGCCGGCCTTCATCTGGCGCACGACCTGCCTGGCTACGGCGTCGAGTGCCAGGTTTTCGTTGGGGACTGAACCGGCCTTGGCGTTCTGCACCAGGTAGCGCTCGTGCGGACTGAGTGCGTAGCCATAGAGGCGCGCCGACACCTGATCAGAGCGCATGGCGGCCTCATCGATGTCCATGACTTCGGCCTCGCGAAAGCGCACCCTGAACTCGCCGGCAATGACATGGGCCGCGAGGCTGCCAGCGTTCTGCGGATTGGTAGCGAACACGGCAGAGTACATTTTCACGCCCGAGGGAATTCCGAGGATGGGCACGCGATCGCCGACGCTCTCCAGCACATCACGCGCGGTCCCATCCCCTCCGGCGAACAGCAGCAGATCGACGTCGGCGGCTGCCATGACGAGGGCCGCGTTTCGAGTATCTTCGGGCCGGCTCGCCCCAGGTAATGGTCGGTATACAACGACAGGGTCGAGACCGGCGGCGCGAGCGACGTCTTCGCCCTGGTCGCCAGCGCCGGTCAACAGTCGAAATGGCGTCGCCGAGGCTGCCAGGTGCTTGAGCGCCAGGGTGGCCCGTTCGCTCGAGACGGGTCGTGCGCCTCGGCGTATCGCTTCGCGCAGAACCTCAGGGCCATCAGTGCCCTTGAGGCCCACACGCCCGCCCATGCCGGCGACAGGGTTGACAATCAGCCCAATGGTTTTGCAATGGCCGGCGTCAAGGCCTGGACTATCGGAGTCGCGCTGCTCACGCATTGCTCGGTATCCTGTGCTGAATGGCGGCGTATCACAGGCAGAGCAGCACACTGCCCGGACTTATTGCATACGCCATGTATGTCAGTCACAATACGACATACGAGCCGTATGTCAACTCACATACGCCACGAATGTTATTTTTTTGATAAGGAAGAGGACCAATGGCGCAGAAGCGTGCAGACATGATTACCGAGACCCGCGGCAAGCTGATCAAGGCGGCGCGCGATGCATTCGCTGCGAAGGGTTATGCGCAGAGTTCGATGGATGATCTGACCGCTAAAGCCGGGCTGACCCGCGGTGCGCTCTACCATCACTTCGGCGACAAGAAAGGTTTGCTACAGGCTGTCATCGCCCAGATCGATGAAGAGATGATGGCGCGATTGTCGGTCATCATCGCGCAGGCAAATACCACTTGGGATGGTTTTGTCGATGAGTCCATCGCTTACATCAAGATGTCGCTGGAGCCTGAAATCCAGCGCATTGTGTTCCTCGACGGCCCCTCGGTGCTGGGCGATCCGTCGCAATGGCCAGGCCAGAATGCGTGCATCCGCAGCACCCAGCGCAGCATTGAGAAGCTGATCGATGAAGGCACGATCCGTGCGGTCAATTCCGAAGCGACGGCGCGCCTGATCATGGGCGCCCTGCTCGGCGCGTCCTTGTGGGTTGCCAATGCCGAGGATCCGCAAAAGGCTTGCGAGCAGGTGGCCGAAAGCTTCCTGGCATTGGTGTGCGGATTGCTACTGGAAAGTGGAAAGGGTCATCAGCCTGAGTCAGTCACGTCGGCTGACCCCGTTTCTTCGCAAAACGGTACTGCCCACTAAGCCTTTCCTGCATTCAGGCGAGGGGACATTGCAGAAGCCGCTTCGTCATCGTCATCGACGTTTGCAACGATTGCCCCGTGCGCTGCAGCTTGTTCAGCAAACTGGCACCCAACCAAAGTTGGTAGAGGGTTTCGGCCAGCTGACGAGCGTCGGCATCCGGAAGACTTTTATCCAGTTGGCCCTGT
The DNA here is from genome assembly GCF_020295325.1 of Pseudomonas sp. Y24-6. Lineage (NCBI taxonomy): Bacteria > Pseudomonadati > Pseudomonadota > Gammaproteobacteria > Pseudomonadales > Pseudomonadaceae > Pseudomonas > Pseudomonas sp. Y24-6. Next base: position 43,739 of record NZ_JACBXG010000007.1, read on the forward strand.
TCGATGCACACCGTGATGCGCGCGACGATGCGCTCGGCGCCATCACGGAGCGTGAGGCGCATCGATTCGGAAAGGTCGGCGACCTCTGCACTTAACTTCACCACCAGGCATTCGTCGCCATGGCCTTCCAGGGTGCAGCGGTTCTGCCATCCCTGCCAGTAATCCATCAGCCGCTCGCAGGCATTGAGCCCGGGCAGTGTCAGACGTCGTTCCATGTCCGACAGGTAGCCTACAAAGTAATCCTCAAGCAGCGCCTGCCCGTAGGATTCCTTGGATTTGAAGTAGTGATAGAACGAGCCCTTGGGCACACCGGCAGTCTGCAGGATCTCGTTCAGGCCAACGCTGGTGAAGCCTTTTTCGGCCATCATTCGGTGGCCGGTATCGAGCAGGTGTTGGCGGGTATCGTCGTAGGTCGGTTTCATGGGGCGCAAAGTACCAAACAATAGACCAGTCGTATATTTCTGATGGGCAGGAGTTTGCCATAGAGCGCGGCCGGAAACACACCTGAAAGAATTTACTAGACGACTGGTCTAATTGGTAACTATGCTGTGCCCCTCACTCCTTCCCGGGTGTCGAAGGCGAACCCGTCCTCGGACACCTGACCAACACAGGGCGCCCTATGAAAATCTTGATGGTTCTGACTTCCCACGACCAACTTGGCAACACCGGCAAGAAAACCGGTTTCTGGCTCGAAGAGCTCGCGGCCCCCTACTACGCCTTCAAGGATGCAGGTGCAGAGATCACCCTGGTGTCGCCGGCCGGCGGCCAGCCACCGCTCGATCCAAAAAGCGATGAGCCCGGTGCGCAGACCGCCGAAACCGACCGATTTCGCCAGGACCCTGCAGCGCAACTGGCACTGGCCCATACCGGGCGCCTGGCCGGTGTCAGCGCTGACGATTTTGATGCCGTGTTTTACCCCGGTGGACATGGCCCGCTGTGGGATCTGGCTGAAGACAAGCATTCCATCGCCTTGATCGAAGCCTTCGACCGCAGCCACAAGCCCCACGGCTTCGTCTGCCACGCGCCGGGCGTACTGCGTCACGTCCTCGCTGCTGATGGCAAGCCGTTGATTGAGGGTCGGGGCGTGACCGGTTTCACCAATGCTGAAGAAGCGGCCGTGGGCCTGACGGAAGTCGTGCCGTTCCTGATCGAAGACGAATTCCAGCGTCTGGGCGGGCGCTATTCCAAAGTGGCCGACTGGCAGGTTCATGTCGTCGCTGACGGCCAGTTGGTAACCGGTCAGAACCCTGCCAGCTCGGCGGCCGTCGCCGAAAAGCTGCTGCAAATGCTGGCCTGACGGGTATCAACTCACTGCCCAGGCACCGTGCGCGTCTTTTTGCACACGGTGTTTTTTTCGCCCCATCGATAGTCGACTGGTCTAATATCCAGCGAACAGGTATCCCATGAAAAACAGCGCTTACTTCACACCCGTCACCCTTGGCCGGCATACCCTGAAGAACCGTATCGTTCTGCCTCCCCTCACCCGCCAGCGCAGCACGCAACCGGGCAATGTCGCCAACCCGTTGATGGCCGAGTATTACCAGCAACGCGCCAGCGCGGGTCTACTGGTCACTGAAGGCACGCAAATCGAGCCTCGGGGTCAGGGATACGCCTGGACGCCCGGCATCCACACACCTGAACAAATTGCCGGATGGCGCACGGTCACCGAGGCTGTTCATGCCAAAGACGGCGTGATCTTCGCTCAGCTCTGGCACGTCGGGCGGGTGTCCCACACCGCGTTGCAGCCTGATGGTGCGGCACCGGTGTCAGCTTCCGCGATCGCCACCGAGCGTGTCAGCGTATTTATCGAAACGGCGCCGGGTGCCGGTGCGCTTGTTGCGCCATCCGCTCCGCGAGCGCTGAGCACGGATGAAGTCCAGGAACTGGTTCAGTTGTATATCCAGGCTGCGCGCAATGCGATGGACGCTGGCTTCGACGGCATCGAACTGCACTGTGCCAACGGTTATCTGGTAAACCAGTTCATTTCGGCTCACAGCAATGTGCGCACCGATCAGTACGGTGGCTCTCTGGGTAACCGCCTGCGTTTTCTGCGTGAAGTGGTGGCGGGCGTCGCCGAGTGCATCGGCCGGGAAAAGGTCGGCGTGCGTTTCGCGCCGCTGTTCACCACCACCGATGAAGCGCGGACCTATCTGGGGATGGTGGAGGAAGACCCGCACACGACCTACATTGAAGCGATCAAGGTGCTTGAAGATGTGGGCATTGCCTACCTGTCCATCGCCGAAGCCGATTGGGACGACGCGCCGATGATGCCGCACGCCTTTCGTCGTGCGGTGCGCGAAACGTTCAGTGGCGCGATCATTTATGCCGGACGTTACAACGCCGAATCCGGCGCGCAATTGCTTGAGTCAGGCTTGGCAGACCTCGTCGCTTTTGGCCGCCCGTTCATGGCCAATCCGGATCTGCCAGCGCGGATCGCCCACGACTGGCCGCTCAACCCACTGAACCCGGCTACGGTCTACGGCGGTAATGCCGAAGGCTATGTGGATTACCCGACCTACGAGTAATCCCCTGGTTTAGCAACGCGCTCCCATTTTCCCGGGGGCGCGCATTTCCCCCTATCTCCCTTCCGTTGCCCTCCCGCGCTCTTTGATCTGACGTTCTCGTTGCTACACAAAAAGATGGCTGACGCATTGTCAGGGGGTTTTTTTCAGCCTATCTTGAATAAAACCTATACAGATCAGTTTATGTCGTACAACTATTAAAGAATGGACTGGGCAAGCCCACGTTGACGACCCCTCCTCCATCCGCCTCGTACGACGCTGCAGTCAGCAAGATGCATTGCGCGAAAACCGCGATCCCATCTTTGGGCGGGCGCCAGAAACCTGTACACCACAGGGCACCTGTACAAGCATGTAAGGCAACAAAATTCATCCTCAGCACCTGTTCACCCAGGGAGAAAGGTAATGACACGACGTTTGGTTTTACTGGCTTTGGTACTCAGCATTGCGAGCTGTGGCAGCGTGGATGTCACCCACTATGCGGATCAGCAACCGGCATTAAATCTGGAGCGCTTTTTCAGCAAACCGGTCAAAGCCTGGGGGATGTTTCAGAAGCGTTCCGGCGAGGTGGCCAAGCGTTTCGAGGTCGACATCGTCAGCCGTCGTGAGGGCAACAACCTGATTCTCGATGAGCGCTTCCTGTACAGCGACGGCACCCGCCAACGCCGCGTCTGGACCCTCACGCCCGAGGGCCAGGGACGTTGGAGCGGTCGCGCCGATGACGTAGTGGGTGTCGCCAAAGGCGAAATCGCCGGCAATGCCTTGCGCTGGCGTTATCGCCTGAACCTGCCGGTTGACGGCACAACCTATGAAATGAGCATGGACGACTGGATGTACCTGATGGACGAGGACACGTTGATCAACCGCACCAGCATGTCCAAGCTGGGCGTCGAGGTTGGCCAGGTGACGTTGTTCTTCCGGCGCCAGGGTTCAGGAGAAACCCATTGAACAGGTTCACCATGAACTCCCTCGGCGACGGCTATCGCGCCCTGGTGATCGGCGCGAGTGGTGCCCTGGGTACGGCTTTTTGCGAGCTGCTCGGCAAGGACCCGCGATGTGCCGGGGTTCGCCAACTGGGGCGCAATACAGTGCCCGCACTGGATCTGGAGCAACCCGAAACCATCGCCAGCGCCGCCGCTGAATTGGCAGCGCAAGCACCGTACCAGTTGATCGTGCACGCCGCCGGCCTGCTCCATCGTGACCAGATCAAGCCGGAAAAAAGCTACAGCGCGATTGAGCATGAGGCGCTGCAGGCCGTGTTTCAAGTGAACGCGCTAGGGCCGGCGCTGGTGTTGCGGCACTTTTTGCCGTTGCTTGATGCCCGGGGCGCGATGGCAGTGCTCTCGGCGAAAGTCGGCAGCATCGGCGACAACCGTTTGGGTGGCTGGTACGCCTATCGCGCCTCCAAGGCCGCGCTGAATATGCTGATCAAGACCGCCGCTATCGAACTGGCCCGTACTCGTCCGCAGAGCCGACTGCTGAGTCTGCACCCAGGCACGGTCGTGTCGGGGTTGTCGCAACCATTTCGTGGGGCTACCGGCGCACGTCCGGCGGACGTTGCCGCGGCTGAACTCTTGAGCCTAATTGATCAGTTGACGCCGGCCGACAGCGGACATTTTTTTGCCTACAACGCAGAGCGCCTGCCCTGGTAGGCAGGGAACAAGCATGAACCTGCAGACGCTGGACTGAAAAGATATGAACAAGCGCCATCGGTTGTGCCTGGTCCTGGGTGACCAGTTGTCCTTTGACCTGGCTTCCTTGCAGAAACTCGATGCCCAGTGCGATACGGTGCTGCTGGTCGAGGTCATGGAAGAAGCCAGCCATGTCCCCCACCATCCGCAGAAAATCGCCCTGATCTTCAGTGCCATGCGCCATTTCGCCAAGGCCCTGCAAGACCAGGGTTTGCACGTCGAGTACGTGACCCTGGATGACCCGCAAAACAGCGGTTCGGTGGCGAGTGAACTGCGACGCTGGCAACAGCTGTTGCAAGCAGAGCAAGTACACGTCACCGAGTGCGGGGACTGGCGGCTGGAACAGGCGCTCAAGGACTGTGGCCTGGCCATCCATTGGCACGCCGACACGCGCTTTGTGTGCAGTCGCGCTGAGTTCGGCGCTTGGGCGCAAGGTAAAAAGCAGTTGCGCATGGAGTTCTTCTACCGCGAGATGCGGCGCAAGAGCGGGTTATTGCTCAATGGCGACGGCTCTCCGGTAGGCGGCGCGTGGAATTTCGATGCCGAGAACCGCAAGGCCCTGCCCAAGGGGGTGAAAGCGCCCTACCCGGTGCACTTCAGTAACGACGCCATCACTTGCGATGTGCTTGCGCTAGTCAGGGCGCGCTTCAACCATCACTACGGCGCACTCGACAACTTCGACTATCCGGTCACCCATGCCGACGCACAGGCGCTGTGGGCGTATTTTCTGGATTATGGCCTGGCAGGGTTCGGCGACTATCAGGACGCCATGGCCAGTGATGAACCTTTTCTATTTCATGCGCGCATCAGTGCGGCGCTCAATATTGGCCTGCTGGACCTGCGTCAGTTGTGCAGCGACGTGGAAGCTGCATATTGGGCGCACCGGATTCCACTCAATGCCGCCGAAGGCTTCATTCGCCAGCTCATCGGCTGGCGCGAATATGTACGGGGCGTCTATTGGCTGAAAATGCCCGATTACGCCGATGGCAATCTATTCGGCAACAGCCGGCCTCTTCCAGAGTTCTACTGGACGGGCGACACCCGAATGAACTGCATGGGACAGGCGATCGGCCAGAGTTTGAAGCATGCCTATGCCCACCATATCCAGCGGCTGATGGTGACCGGCAACTTTGCACTGTTGGCCGGCATCGCGCCGAGCCAGATTTGCGAATGGTACCTGGCGATCTACATGGACGCCTTTGACTGGGTCGAACTGCCCAATACGCTGGGCATGGTCATGCACGCCGACGGCGGTTACCTGGGTTCCAAGCCTTATTGCGCCAGTGGTCAATATATAAAGCGGATGTCTGACTACTGCCGCAACTGCGCCTACAAAGTCAGTGAGAGCACGACGGACGACGCCTGTCCTTTCAATTCACTCTACTGGCATTTCCTGATGCGTCATGGCGACCTGCTGCGCAGCAACCAGCGCATGAGCATGGTCTACAAAAACCTCGACCGCATGACCGAGCCCAAGCAGCAAGCGCTGTGGGAGCGGGGCCAGAAACTGCTCGCCAAACTGGATGCCGGGGAGTCACTGTGAAAAAAAGTGAGCTCCCGGTCAAGGTTTGCGCGGTCTGCGGATTGCCCTTCGCCTGGCGCAAGAAATGGGCACGTTGCTGGAACGAAGTGCGTTATTGCTCGGAGCGTTGCCGGCGATGTAGATGACTTGGACAGTGAAAAAGAAAACCTGAACACGATTTTAATGCGCAACGAAAAAACCTATACATGTATAGTTTTTTGTATAGGTTTTTCTGGATGTGTGTCATTCTGATATTGGTCAGCCATTACTGGATGCTCGCTGCCTAACTAACGCCGTTACCGCTCGTTCGGCATGCGCGATTCGTATCTGATTTCACAGGTTTCTTGTACATCTGACATCGATCTGCATAGCTTTCCGTTGGTTTGAAGGAAATGCCAGGCAGCCCATATCCACTGAGGTATGCATGTTCAACTCGACAATCAAAAAAGAACTGGCCGTCAGCCAGCGGCGCTTGGCTGACAGTGAAGCCACCCTTGCAGCCTTAGGTGGCTCCATGGCCCTGATTGAGTTCCAGCCTGATGGCACGATCCTCAGTGCCAATAGCAACTTCCTGAGGGTAATGGGCTATAGCGTTGAAGAAATCCAATCCCGGCATCACCGCTTATTCTGTACGCCGAAATACGCCAACAGCGCTGCTTATCAAGGTTTTTGGTCACGCCTGGGTAATGGCGAGTTCATCAACGACCGCTTCCTGCGCCTGGATAAACAGGGGCGTGAGCTCTGGCTGGAGGCCAGCTATAACCCTGTTCGCGATACCACCGGACGGGTGATCAAGGTCGTCAAGATTGCGACGGATGTAACTGCCCAGGTTCAGAAGGAACAAGAGCAGGAGAGCCAGATCAAGGCGATAAACCGGTCCATGGCAACCATCGAGTTCAACCGGCAGGGAGAAGTCGTCAGCGCCAACGAAAACTTCCTTGCAGTGCTGGGTTACCGCTTGGAAGAGATTGTTGGCAAGCACCACCGGCTGTTCTGTGAGCTTAGCGAAATCGAATCCCCCGATTACCGGCAGTTCTGGGAGCGCCTGAATCAGGGCGAATTTTTCTCAGGCAGCTTCAAGCGCCTTAACAAACAGGGACGCGCAGTCTGGTTACGTGCGACTTACAATCCGGTGTTCGACGCCAACGGCGATCTTTACAAAATAGTCAAGTATGCGAGCGATATTACTGATCAGGTTCTACAGCAGGAAACCGAGTCACGAGCAGCGCGCATGGCTTATGAGACTTCACTGAAAACTGACGATACAGCCCACGAAGGAGCCCGTGTCGTGCAGGACACCGTGGAGGTCATGCAAAGCCTGGCCGACGAGTTGAATCGCGCAGCCGAAGGTGTCAATGCCGTCAGTCAGCAGTCGGAAATAATCAGCAGTATCGTGCAGACCATCCGTGGGATTGCCGAGCAGACTAATCTTCTGGCGCTCAATGCGGCCATCGAAGCGGCTCGTGCCGGAGATCAGGGGCGAGGTTTTGCCGTGGTTGCTGACGAAGTGCGCAACTTGGCCGCACGCACGAGTCAAGCCACTGTCAGGATTGTCGAGGTGGTGCAGCACAATCGTGAATTGGCCACGGGGGCAGTGGCCAGGATGGAGACGAGTAAAGACAAGGCAGAACAAGGCGTCAAATTAGCCGGTGAGGCGGGTCAAGTGATTCTCGATATTCAGGACAGTGCTCGTCAGGTCGTACAGGCGATCAGCCATTTCGCCTCGACATTAGCACGCTGACTCAGCGATCAGCAGAGCACTTTAATAAAGCCTGAAACGCTGGGCAGCGTTGTGGCGCCCACCTCTACGACGGGGCCATCCCCATTGATAACACCTGTGGCGACAAACAGGGGCGGAGCGTTGCCCGCGGTTCCGAGGCAACACTCCCCTGAAACAGCCCTAACGAAAATCCAGCCAGTTTGAGATTCCCGAACTCAGCGAAAGGCAGCTCGCGTAGCGCTTGCACGCCTTGACGCTGGCCGACTCCGCCGGCACCGACATCTGTACAACCAACACCAGGAGAAACACTACTAACAAAGGAAAGGTGTAGGCATTTTTTATTTTCATTTTGTATTCCCTCATTGCCTTCAAATCGGACCTGAGTCATCACCATGGACTCAAGGTGGCTGTGTCCCTGGGAGCGGCGCCTTGGAGAGTATTCGCTTGCTTCTCGAAGGCGCCCTGCTCCCTCTATCAGCGCTCGTCGACCGTTATGAACTCGCGACGCAGCGCCATTGAAGCGGGCACGTCGTCCTCATTGGTGAAGAATTGCTCATACCACTCGCGCAACTGATAGACCGGGCCGTCGGTTTCTGCGAGCACCGGCTTGTCGATACGGATTTTGTGCTTCCAAATCACCACGTCCTGGTAGAACGAGTCCCGGTTGCCCTGGACATAGGCCCTGGCCACTTCCTGGTTTTGCTCTTCCGTCCAGCCCGGTACGCGCTTGACCATGCAACCAAAGCGCAAGTCAAAACTGTTTGGCGTCACTGGCACGTGGCTGTTGAGCAGAATGGCGTGGATCCGCGCATCGCCGAACATCGAACTGATATGGGTGAAGTGAGTGGCCGGACCGTAGTAGGCCGATGGTGCGATCAGGTCACCGCCCAGGCGCTCGGAGTCACCATGAAAAATCTGATGGCCGATGTGCCCTTCGAAAATGTTGGCGAAATACTTGGTTGGCGTACCGTGCACCGGCCCGAAATGCTGGGCATCCACCAGGTTATCGACCAACTCCCGTGGGTTGGTTTCGATCAGCATGGTGTCGATGTTCCAGTTATGAATCCAGTCCGGGTCGTCCATCTCAGGGAGGTGCGGAATGATCACGCCCTCTTTGGGCGGACGGCCTTCGGGGTTGTTCCAGACGAACAACAGGTTGTTCTCCTCGCAGGTCAACCAACTGCGCGTCTTGGCCTTGGGTGGAATGCGCTTGCAGTAAGGGATCTCCACGCATTTGCCGCCGGTGTCGTACTTCCAGTGATGGAACGGGCATACCAGTCTGTCGTTCTCGATGGTGCCCTGTGACAGGTCGGCGCCCATGTGCGGACAGTAAGCATCGAGAATACTGATGACGCCCTGGCTATCGGCAAACGCCACCAGCCGAGTGCCGAAGATTTCCAGGGTATGAGGCTTGCCATCACGGTAATCGTTGGCATTGCCCAGGCAGTGCCAGCCGCGCGCGTAACGGTGGGTACGCTGGGCATTCTCGATGTTGATTTCAGCGAGTTTCGTCATTGTTATTATTCCTCAAATGCAGACTTCGGGGCAGGCGATGCCCCCAAGAAATACCGGGTAATCCCATGGCGGATATCATTGAGCAGTCGCGCAGCAAGATCATCGTGCAGTTGGACTAGATCAAATGAGAGCTACTCTCAAAGTGCGCCCCTGAAACAGCGGGCGCCCTGTTTCCTGCTTACTGGCCGAAGCGGCGAGCGGCTTCCGGGCCGAAGTCCCTGGGACTGAAACCGGGTTTGTTCAACAGGTAACCGTTGCGCTGCTCGTTGATCAGGTTGAACGCCAGGTAGCTGCCGGCATTGAGGTCGTAGTACAGGCCGACGCCCGCCTGCTGGGCCTGGCTCTCGTAGGCATAGAAGTAGTTGACCATCGAGGTGCGCCACAACTCGCCACGGTTGTCGTAGTTGTCGGCGAGCATCGGAAACCAGGTGTCTTCGTCGACATACAACTTGCGTTTGCCATACAGGTGGCGATAGCCAGGTTTGAGAGTGCCTTCCAGTTCCCAGACCCTGTGACGCTCATAACGCATGGCATCGGGGTTGATATGACCGGGAGTCAACAGGCTGGCGTAGGTGAGCTTGGCGTCGTGCAGACGATAGGTGTTGTACGGAATGTACATTTCCCGTTTGCCAACGATCTTCCAGTCGTAGCGCTGGCCGGACCCGTTGAACAGGCGCACTTCATCCACAGTGATCGAGCCGCCACTGCCGGGGAATGACATGTCGAAACCATAGCCCGGCGATTGACGCACGCGCCGGGTGCCTGGATCGTAACGCCAGGCCTGGCGCGGTTCGGTTTTGTCGTTCCAGAATTCGGTGCCGGTGTTGATCTCACCCTTGTCCCGTTGCGGTAGCAGGGTTTCGTTGAGATAGAACGACGAGTTGCCGGTGGTATCGCCGATCTTGCCTGGTTCCAATGATGGGGCCAGGTTGCGCGAATGCACCCTGCCCCAGTTGATATTGCCGTCCTTGAGCACGTAGGCGTTATCGGAGGTGTACTCTTCGGTCCAGGCCCGCAAGGTGAAGGTCGAGGCATTCTTCAACAGCTCCAGCCCGCTGCGCGGCACCGGGAATGGTGTGCCGCCGGTCTTGCCAACGACCCCTTCGCCGTCATCCACCAGACGCGCCACGCTGGCATTTTCCCGAGTGGCCTGGCATACCGAGTCACTGACGCGAAAATCCCTGTGCGAGGGATACACCGGCATTTTGTAGGTGGCCGGGTACAATTTGAACAGGGCTTTTTGCCCGTCAGACAGGGAGTCACTGTACTGCGCGATGTTCTGCGCGGTGATCACAAACAACGGTTTTTCGTCCGGGTACGGATCCACGGGGTGGTGCCCCGTACCTTTGAAATCAACATGGGGCGGCGCGCCCAACCACTTGCCACTGAACGCCGGGATACTGCCATCGGCATTGCCGGCCTGTTCCGCGCCCAGGCACGTCAAGTCTTTGCCAAGGCGCGGGATGTCCTCCGGTGCTGCGTTTGCGGTGCCGATGGCACAGCATCCAAATAACAACGTCAAGGCCCAGCCAGGGGACTTATTACTGCCGGTCATTTTTATTCTCCTTGGGTTCGACAACGGTTGCCCAGTATCGACAGGCAAGGAAACCGAGAGCATCGTCCGCACGGACTAACGCATTGTGGCCTGGCCCCAAGTCACAGCCGAGACCCGGCCGGCTGGGGCGCACCTAGCGCTACCACGCTGTTGAGCATGATCCGCACCAGCTCGGTCTGGCGTCGGACACCCGTCTTGGAAAATATCGAACGCAGGTGCGCGCGTGCGGTATTGCGCCGGATATTCAGAATTTCCGAGGCGTCCTCAAGCGACAGGCCGTTGGCCAATTCCAGGGCGAGCGCGGTTTCTGCCGGGGTCAGGTTGTACAGCTGCGAAGTCAGCACCGTGCTCACCAGCGATTTGCTCACCGCGTCCCGCACATACACCACCACTGTAGGTTTACCGTGGCCTTCGAGCAGTTCCCGTGAAGGAATCAATTCCACTACTACGCCGAGGCTGACCTGTCCCGAAGGACGGGAAATCGACGTCGCCTCGGCCACCTGCACGCCCTTGGCGGCGCCTTGCCTGGCACGCTGGAAGGCATTGCGCACCAGGCGCGCCAGCTCCCGATTGTCACTGGGATAGGTAGCCTCCAGTCGACCTCCCACCACTTTAAGGCCGTCCTGACTGTCAAGGATTTCCCTGGCCACGGGGTTGAGTTGCACTACGCAGCCGTTCTCGTCGAGCACGAAGGTCGCCACTGCGAGGCGGCTGATCGTTTGCGAATACAGGCTGCCCAGAGACTCGCTGCGGTCCAGCAGCGAATACATATGCAAGGCCCGACGCAAATGGGGCAGCAACATGGCGCACAAGGCCCGCTCGGTCTCACTGAATGGTGGGTGGCCCTGTGGTCGATTGATCCGAAAACGCACGATGCCGCCATCCGGCATGCGTATATCGGCACCCAGCATGTGGTAACAATCGTAAGGTTGGCAGTACAGCAGGTAAAACGCCGAACTGGCCCATTCGGCATCGCTCATCAGCTCATCGATGGTGAATACCGTGTCGGTGGGCAAACCCTCGAACAGGGTAGATTTGGCGTAATAGGCGTAATGGTTGATGCCGCCCTGGCCCAATTCGACATCACCGGCAACCACCATCGGTGACAGCAACGGCTCATCCTGAACCCGCAGGATCAAGGTCACGAAATTAGCCTTGAACAGCGCGCGTATCTCGCGCAACGAGTCACTCAAGGAGGCCGTGTTCATCGACGAATCGTAGATGTTGCCAATGATCCGTTCGTACTCGGCCAACTCCAGGCCCATTTGCGCGAGGACCTGTGCATTGGGCATACAACTTTGCATATCCATTCCCCAGCAGCGGGCCCGACCCGCGGGCCCCCATGGCTTTAATCGAACGTGCGGCCGCGTCCCGCTCGCTTCACGGCAGTTCGAACAGGCCGGCGGCGCCCATTCCGCCACCGATGCACATGGCAATCACCACATAACGCGCACCGCGCCGCCGCCCTTCGAGCAAGGCATGGCCCACCATCCGCGCGCCGGACATACCGAATGGGTGACCGATGGCAATCGCCCCGCCGTTGACGTTCAGGCGCTCTGCCGGGATCTGCAGCGCATCGCGACAATGCAACACCTGGCAGGCAAAAGCCTCGTTGATCTCCCACAGGCCAATATCCCCCACCGCCAGGCCGAAACGCTTGAGCAGCTTGGGTATGGCGATCACCGGACCGATGCCCATTTCCTCGGGCGCGCATCCACCCACGGCAATGCCACGGTAGATGCCCAAAGGCGTCAATCCGCGACGCTTGGCCTCGGTACGACTCATCAACAGACTGGCCGCAGCACCGTCAGAGAACTGCGAGGCGTTGCCGGCGGTGACGAACGTCCCCTGCTCGATCCATTTACCGTCCTTCCACACCGGCTTCAGGTTTGCCAGGTCTTCAAGGCGCGTACTCGGTCGGTTGCATTCGTCACGCAGGACCTGCACGCGCTCATGACCATTGGGCTGGCCATCAGCGGCGAACAGCAGCTTGTCCACGCTCAGGCCCACGATTTCCTCATCAAAGAGCCCGTCTCGTTGAGCAGCAGCCGTGCGCAGCTGGCTTTGCAATGAATACTCATCCTGGGCGGCGCGACTGATGCCATAACGACGGGAGACGATCTCGGCGGTTTCAATCATCGGGATATAGGCGCTGGGCATCACCTGCAGCACCGCTTCGGATTGGGCGCGGAAGCTGTTTTTGTGTTTGGTCTGGGTCAGCGACAAGGACTCGACGCCGCCGCCAATGGCAATATTCATCTCGCCACTCATGATGCTCTTGGCAGCTACGCCGATACTCATCAGCCCCGAGGCGCACATGCGGTCCAGCGCCATCCCCGGCACACTGTCCGGCAAGCCACCGGTGTAGGCACAGAGCCGACCGATGTTATAGGCCTGGGTGCCCTGTTGAACCGCCGCACCCATGATTACATCTTCTACGTCCCCAGGCTCAATGCCGGCACGTTCGACCACCGCGCGTACCACATGCCCACCCAGCACTGGCGCCTCGGTATCGTTGAACGATCCACGAAACGATTTGGCCAGCGCTGTACGGGCGGTGGCGACGATGACGACTTCATTCAGGTCCATGGAAACTCACTCGCAAATTGGGTTGAAGGTATAGCGGCTGATGGTGTCGATTACGCAGCCCGGGCGCGCCTGGCCTTCGACTTCCACGGTGATGCGCACCACCAGTTGCACGGCATCGCCCACTGGCTCGGCGCGGATAATCTGGCCGCTGCCGCGCACCCGCGAGTCGACCTTGACCGGGGCCGGGAAGCGCACCCGATCGCTGCCGTAGTTGACGCCCATGGTCATGTTTGAAAGGGTCAACAACTGCGGCATGAAGAGGTTGGCCAGGGACTGGGTCAGGTAGCCGTGGGCAATGCAGGTGCCGAACGGCCCGTTGGCGGCGCGTATCGGATCGACATGAATCCACTGGTGGTCACCCGTGGCCTCGGCGAACAGATCGATGCGTTCCTGGTTGATGGTCAGCCAGGCGGTGTGGCCCAGGTCCAGGCCTTCGGCCGCAAGCAGAGCCTGGGCGCTACTGAAAAGGTGACTCATGAGCGTGCCCTCAAGCTTGTTGTGAACTGACTGACAGCACTTCACCGACCATGTAGGAGGCGTAGTCGCTGGCCAGGAACATCATCACGTTGGCCACCTCCCATACTTCGGCGGCACGACCGAACGCTTCGCGCCCTGCCAGGCTGGCAAGCAATTCTTCGCTGGAGGCTTTCTTGAGAAAATCGTGCAGGGCAATCGACGGCGATACCGCATTGATGCGCACGCCAAACTCAGCGGCTTCCAGGGCGCTGCAGCGGGTCAGGGCCATTACGCCGGCCTTGGCCGCAGCGTAATGCGCCTGTTCCTTTTGGGCCCGCCAACCGAGCACCGAGGCGTTATTGACGATGGCTCCTGCGCCGCGGCGCTGCATGTGCGGCAACATCGCCCGAGTCATGCGGAAGGTGCCCGTCAATGTCACGTCCAGCACCCGCAACCACTCTTCGTCGCTCATCTCTACCACACGCTTCTGGCCACCCAGCCCCGCGTTGTTGATCAGCACATCGACCCCGCCCAGAGCCTCTTCGGCCGCCGCCACCAAGGCCTGGACTTCGTCTTCTATCGTGACATTGCACAGCTGGCCGTAGATCGCCTGCAGGCCGGTCTCGCCCTTGAGGCGCGCTACCGCCTCTTCCAGGCGCCGCGGGTGAACGTCGGAAATCATCAGCGCCCGACAACCTTCCTCGGCACTGCGTCGGGCCGCTGAGTAACCGATACCGGCACCGGCCGCGGCGGTGATCAATACCGACTTGCCGGCCAGTAATTGATGACCGGGAACATAAGGGGGGGCTTGTTTCACAGCGTCTACCTCCGAAGAAATCAATACGCTGCAGTTTTACGGAGCGGGCCAAGCGGGCACATCGTCAAAATGGGGTATGAAGGTCGAGAACGTTGACGTGAACAAAGGGTCGGGGCTTCAGCTGCCCCAGACTTTCTGTGCCTTGGGCGCTTCAGCGAGAATCGAGTCCACGGCCGCACCAATCTCTTCGACCTGCCACAACGCGCCTTTATCGCGGGTGACGCCCGTGCGCCAGCCGTCTCCCAGGGAGATCCTCCCGCCCTGGCTTTCGAAGACCTGGCCGCTGACATGGGCCGACGCCGGGCTGCCAAGCCACACCACCAGCGGCGCGACATTTTCCGGCGCCCAGGCATCGAAGCTGTCGTCCTCAGGCTTTTTCACCACGTCGGGCATGGCACTCTCGGTCATCGAGGTACGTGCCGCCGGGGCCAACGCGTTGGCGGTGACACCGTAGCGCGCCAGCTCCGCCGCTTGCACCAGGGTCAGCGAAGCGATGCCGCCCTTGGCCGCCGAATAATTGGACTGTCCCACCGAGCCTTGCAGGCCGGCGCCGGAGCTGGTGTTGATGATACGGGCGTCGACAGGGGTGCCGGCCTTGGCAAGGTCGCGCCAGCGCCGACCGAGAATGTTGGCCAGGCAATAATGACCCTTGAGGTGGACGCGCATAACCATGTCCCAGTCTTCTTCACTGAGGCTGATGAACATGCGGTCGCGCAAGACGCCAGCGTTATTGATCAGCACATGTACTTCACCAAACGCGGCCAACGCCGCATCGACGATGCGCTGCGCAGTGGCCAGTGTGGTGATGTCGTCGCTGCTGGCAATGGCCTGGCCGCCGCTCGCGCGAATTTCACCTGCCACATCTTCTGCGGCATCGGCGCGAATATCGTTGACCACGACATTGGCCCCTTGCGCGGCGAACGCCAGGGCATAGGCGCGACCGAGCCCGCCTCCGGCCCCGGTGATGATCACGGTACGGTCTGCACAAATAGCCATGTTTTACTCCTCTGGATTTGGGTGGACACGCATCCGAAGCGGCGGCCCACGTAAAAGAATTACAGCCGTTCGATGATGGTCACGTTGGCCTGGCCACCGCCTTCACACATGGTTTGCAAACCATAGCGCCCACCGCTGCATTCCAGTTCGTTGAGCAGCGTGGTCATCAGCCTTGCTCCGGTTGCGCCCAGCGGATGCCCCAAGGCAATTGCCCCGCCATTGACATTGGTGCGTGCCGGGTCGTAATCCAGCTCTTTGGCCCAGGCCATGACCACAGAAGCAAAGGCCTCGTTGATCTCTACCCGGTCGATGTCAGCCATGCTCAGCCCGCTTTTGGCCAAAGCCCGGCGTGTCGCCGCAATCGGTGCGGTGAGATGCCAGATTGGATCGTCACCCAGCACCGTCAGGTGATGAATCCGCGCCCGTGGCGTCAAGTCGTAGCGTTTGAGCGCCGCCTCCGACACCACCAAAAGCGCAGCTGAGGCGTCGCAGGTCTGGCTGGACACGGCGGCGGTGATCGATGGGTACTGAGGGTCCACCGGCTGCAGTTCAGCCATCTTTACCAGGCTGCTGTGCCGCGGGGTTTCATCCACCGCGAGGCCCTGGCAGGCGACGATTTCCCGAGCAAATCGCCCGCTGGCAATGGCCGCCAATGCACGTTCGTGGCTTTGCAGGGCAAAGGCTTCCATTTGCTCGCGACTGATCTGCCAATGATCGGCAATCCGTTGCGCGGCGTAGAACTGGTTCACCGGTTGCTGACCAAAGCGAGCACGCCAGCCAACGCTGCCCGAGAATGGATCGGCAAAGCCCAGGGGCTGGCCGGCCAGCATCGCGGAGGAAATCGGGATTTGGGTCATGGTTTGCACGCCGCCCACTGCGACCACATCCTGGGTGCCGCTCATCACCGCCTGCGCGGCAAAATGCAGCGCCTGTTGCGATGAACCGCATTGACGATCCACAGTGGTGCCGGGAACCGTCATAGGCAAGCCTGCGGCCAGCCAGCTGGTGCGGGCTATATCGCCGGCCTGGGAGCCGATGGTGTCGACGCACCCGAATATCACGTCGTCGTAGTCTTGCGCGGGGATCACGTTACGCTCCACCAGTGCCTTGAGCACATGGGCGCCCAGGTCAATCGCGTGGATCTCGCTCAACGAGCCCTTGCGCTTGCCGGTGGGGCTGCGCAGTGCATCTACAATGTAAGCCTGTGGCATGACTCATTCCTCGAAAGTGTGTCCAGGCCCCAGGCCAGTAGTGTCGGCGAACAAGTAGTCGCTGACGCGGTTTTTGTGAAAGCCGCGGTCGCCCCAGGATGCATCCAGGGCCCAGGCGCGCTTCATGAACATCTGCAAGTCGACTTCCCAGGTGTATCCCATTGCGCCGTGAACCTGGATGCCTTTGCGGGCAGCGATCCAGCTCGCCTCATTCGCCGCCAGGCGGGCCTGGGAGACCCATACGCCCGCATTGACGTCGCACCGGGCCAGGGCATGTGCGGCGCGGTACAGCACGGGTTTGGCCTGTTCGATGTAGCGGGCGACATCGGCCAGGTGATGCTTGACTGCCTGGAAGCTGCCGATCGGCTTGCCGAACTGTTTACGCTGGGCCACGTAGTCCACGGACAGGTCCAGCATGCGTTGCGCCAATCCCAGCAGTTGCCCGGCCACCGACAGCGCGCCACGGTCCAGCAGACGGTCCTGCAAAGCACGCCCCTGCTCGCCACTGGCCACACAGGTCGCCGGCGTTGGGATCCACTTCACCTCACCCAGGCGGCGCGAAGCGTCGATGCTCGGATGGTTTTCTACTTCAACCTGGGAGCGCGGCACCACGTGGATCTCATCGCCATGGGTGAGCAGCAGTACTTCTGCCAATTGCGCATCGCTGACCAGCAAATTGACCGGATGACTGATCGCCATGCGCAAGCTCCCATCGGCGATCCGGGGCAGCAGTTCGGCGCGGGCCGGGTGACCTGCGGGCAGGCCCGCAAGTAAGCCACTGGCAACATAAGCGGTGTCGGCCAATGAATCGGGAATGGCGTAGTAACCCAGCTCCTGGGTCATCAGTGCCCAGGTCACATCATCCATGCCCAGGCCGCCCTCGGCCTCGGGCACTGACAAGGCAGTCAGGCCCTGGCCGGCGATCTTGTTGCGCAGGTCCCGCGAGCGGCCGGCATCGGTTTCCCAGATTTCCCGAAGCATTTCCGGGGCGGCTTCGGTCATCAGGAATCGACTGATGGCCTCGTGAAACGCCAACTGGTCATCGTTAAAAGTGAAGTCCATGGCGGTTCCTTATTTCGGCAAGCCGAGCATGCGCTCGGCAATGATGTTGCGCTGGATTTCGTTGGTACCGGCGTAGATCGGCCCCGACTGGGCGAACAGGAAACCCTCCAGCCAGCCGGCCGCATCGCCGTCCTGGGAGGCCTTGCCCACCAGCTCGCCGCGCCCACCGAGAATGCGCATGGCAGTCTCGTGCATCTTCAGATCCAGCTCTGACCAGATGATCTTGTTGATGCTCGACTCGGCGCCGATCTGCTCGCCTCGGCTCAGGCGGCCCACGGTGTGATAGGCCGACAGCGCGTAGGCTTCAGCGCCCATCCAGGTCTCCAGCACGACATCGCGCAGGCTTGGGTCGCGGTCGGCGCTGGCGCGGTGTGCCTTGTACAGGGCCACGAGCTTGCGTGCCGTGGCCTGGAAGCGCGCGGGCGAGCGCAGTAACAGGCCGCGCTCGAAACCGGCGGTGGCCATTGCCACGTGCCAGCCCTGCCCCTCGGTACCGATACGGTTAGCCACCGGCACCCGCACGTCATCGAAAAACACCTCGGCGAAGGCGTCCTTGCCGTTGAGCGCCTTGATCGGGCGAATGCTCACTCCCGGTGCGTCCAGCGGCACCATGATGAACGAAAGCCCGTGGTGCCGGCTCGATCCTGGCTCGCTGCGGAACAGCCCGAACAGCCAGTCGGCGTAGATCGCCCGGGTTGACCAGGTTTTCTGCCCATTGATGACGTAGTGGTCGCCGTCGATCAGGGCCTTGCTGGTGATTGCCGCCATGTCGGACCCCGCATTGGGTTCCGACCAGCCTTGCGCCCACATGTCCAGGCTGGCGGCCATACGCGGCAGGAAACGCTGCTTCTGCTCCGGCGTGCCGAATTCCATCAGGGTCGGCCCCAGCAACAGCTGGCCGTTCTGATTGACACGCATGGGGGCTCCGGCGCCGTAATACTCTTCCTCGAAGATCAGCCACTCGATCAGGTCGCTACCGCGTCCGCCCAGATTGGCTGGCCACATCACCATCGACCAGCGGCTCTCGAACAGCTTGGCCTCCCACGCGCGGTGCTGTTCAAAACCTTCGCGAGTGTCGTAGCTGGCCAGCGGCTCGCGTGGCAGGTTGGCTGCCAGCCAGGCCCGCACTTCGGCGCGGAAAGCGATTTGCTTTGGGGTATAAGTCAGGTCCATGGCGTTATCTCAGAACTTGGCGTCGCGTTTTTCAACGAAGGCCCGGCGCGTTTCCGCGGAGTCCGGGCTGCTATAGGCCTGCATGGTGAAGCCCTGTTCCCAGCGGTATTTGTCTTCCAGGTTGCCGTCCTCGATACCGTTCAAGGCTTCCTTGGCGATGCGGATCATGCCCGGGCTTTTCTCGGCAATTTTTGCCGCAATGCCCAGGGCGGTTTCGCGTAATTGATCCTTGCTGACAATTCGCTCGATGAAGCCGTATTGCAGGGCTTCGGGGGCACTGATGCTGTCGCCGGTGAAAAACAGGTAACGGACTTTTTGCACCGGGAACAGGCGCTGCAGATGCGCACCGCCGCCCATGGCACCGCGGTCGACTTCCGGTAAGGCAAAGGTCGCGCATTCGGAGGCGACAACAATGTCCGCCGCACCAGTGATGCCAATGCCGCCGCCCAGGACAAAACCATGGACCGCGACAATCACCGGCACCGGGTTGCGATGCACGGCCTTGAAGGTGGCGTAGTTACCGGCATTGACCTCGACGATCCGCTCCGGGTACTTGTCCAGCTCCTTGATGTCGACTCCGGCGCAAAAGCCCCGGCCCTCGGCGCGAATCACGATCACCCGCACTTCGGGATTGGCCCCAAGGGCTTCGATCTGCTGCGCCAGGGCCTGCCACTCCTGGCTGTCGAGGGCGTTGACCGGGGGCTTGGCGATCACCAGTTCAGCGATGCCCTGATTGAGTTGTGTGGTAAATGCCTGGGTCACAGGTGTTCTCCGATACTGGCGGGACGATTCGATGGGAGGTGCTGGCTGCGTGCCAGGAGCGTATCCAGGCAGTGCTGTGCCTCACCGGCGATGCCTTCGATCACCTCGCGGCAACTGAGCAATTCACCAATCGCAGCGGCGACCTGGCCACTGGGCAGGATGCCCTCGTCCGGTGCGCCATCGACCATGGAGCGCTGCAACAGCACCGGCTGGTTGGCAGCCATCACCACCTGCGACAGCTGCGATGGGTCTTCGCGTAGTGCACGCACGAACACTGAGGCCATGTGCGCCAGGCTCATGCCGGTTTGCTGCTTCCACTGCCACGCACTGCCCAGGGCGATGCGCAGGCGACCGAAGGGGCCCGCCTTTTCGAGGTGATTGATAAAGCGGTTTTCGATCATCCGGTGGCGCATGCCATCGACCGCAGTGGTCACACGCACCTGCTGCGGATCCTTGACCTTCAGGTAGCGCTCAAGTGTCGCGGCCGGAGTCGGCGATTCGCGGGTCATGAGAAACCGTGTGCCCATGGCGATTCCCGCTCCACCGGCAGCCAGTACCGAAGCCAGGCCACGACCAGTGGCGAACCCGCCGGCCGCGATGACCGGCACCCCGACGGCCGCCAATACCTGGGGCAGCAGGATCGAACTGGGTACGCCGCCGGTATGGCCGCCGCCCTCGCCGCCCTGGACAGTGATCAGGTCGGCCCCCAGTTCCACGGCCTTGAGCGCATGTTTCAGCGCGCCCACGGTGGGAATACACAGCACCTTGGCCGCCTTGAAGCGAGCGATGGTCTGTTTGTCCGGACCACGCCCGTAGCTCACGGCGCGCAAGCGGTACTGAATCGCCAGGTCGACACACTGCGCAGCGTTGTCCTGGAACATATGGAAATTGAGCCCAAAATTGCTGCCGCCGGTGGCGTCGATCACCTTGCGGATTTCGCCTTCCAGCTCATCAGCCGGGATGGTCGCCCCGGCCAGGAAACCGAAGCCCCCGGCCTGGGTCGTGGCGATCACCAGGTTGGCATCCGCGACCCAGCCCATGGCGGTCTGCACGATCGGGTAACGGCACCCAAGGGCTTCGGTCAGCGGTGTTTCCAACCAGCGGTTCATTGGTTTTCGTCCTCGGCCTGCTTGTTGGCGCGGGCCATCCCCTTGGCATCGAAACCGCCCAGCTTGTCGCCGGATAGCAATTCGTTATGGGCATGGGCAAAGTGGTGCCAGGCAAATACCGCATCCATCGCCGTGCGCTTACCTTGCAGGTCTTCGACGTGGTTGACCGCCTGTTTGGTCAGGGCCAGGCCCATGCGTGGCTGGCGGGCGATGCCTGCAGCCAGGGCGTAGGTCGCCTGTTCAAGCTCTTCACGCGGCACCAGGCGATTGACCATGCCCACCTGCCAGGCCCTGGTGGCGCTCATACGGTCACCGGTGAAGAGGAATTCCTTGGCGATACGCGGATTCATTTCGTAGGGGTGAGCAAAATACTCCACCCCCGGAATGCCCATACGCACCACCGGGTCCTGGAAGAATGCGTCGTCGCTGGCAACGATCAGATCGCAGACCCAGGCCAGCATCAACCCACCTGCCACACACGCGCCCTGGACCATGGCGATGGTCGGCTTGGGCAGTTCGCGCCAGCGCCGGCACATGCCCAGGTACACTTCCTGCTCGCGGGCATACAGTTGCTCGCCACCGGGTTTGTTGGTGTGGTCCCACCACAGGTGCGCGCGCTCGAACGGTTTGTCGATATCCCGACCGGGCGAGCCGATATCGTGGCCTGCGGAAAAGTGTTTGCCGTTGCCGCGCAGGACGATGACCTTGACGCTGTCGTCGTTCACCGCCTGGCGAAAGCAGGCATCCAGGGCATAAGTCATCTGCGAGTTTTGGGCGTTGTTGAAGGTCGGCCGGTTCAGCGTCAGCGTGGCGATGCCCTCGGCCACGCTGTACAGCACCGGGGTGTCCGTCTCGTAGACGGCGTTGTCCTGGCGGACGATGAATTCACTGTCGCTGCTGTGCATGGTCGTGTCCTTGCCTCAGGCCGTACGGATGCCGGGCGGATTGCCCTTGATCGCCGTAGCGCGGTAATCGTGGGGGTCGAGTCGACGGATCACGGCCAACTGCTCAGGGGTGGGATGCACGGTTTCGTGCAACTGCGCCGACTTGAGCAACGGGAAGCCGGTGTTCTCCTGGACCTGATCGAAACTCACGCCGGGGTGCAGCGAGCGGACCTGCACTGCACGCTGCGGTCCATTGAAATCCAACACGCACAAGTCGCTGACTACGCAGTCGATGTCCATCAAGTCGCGACGCGCACCTTCGGGCCAGCGCTCGGCCTTGAAGCCCACGCCGGAAACCATGTCGACTTCGCCACTGACGAACACCCGGGTGTTATGACTGGGTACGAAGAACGAATTCAGGTGGTTGATGCTGTTACCTGGCAAGCCGCGCACGCCGAGGATCGCGGTCTTGGGCTTTTGATAGTCGCCGACGCAGGACAGGTTGGTCTGGCCCCAGCGGTCGATCTGGGTCGGCCCGATCATCGCGTGGCGGCGTCCACCCCACACGCATTCGAAAACCCGCTCGAACGACATGTAACCCGAGTACCGTGGCACGTAGTCACCTCGTGGGCCCAGCGGGATCGGTTCTTCTACCAGAAACGCCTCGCTGTCGGTCATCAGCAGCTCGGGGCTGTGAGTCAGTTTGGCCAGGCTCGCGCCCAGGCGCGGAATCACGCCCAGGCCAGAGGCAATCACCTCGCCATTACCGCGCCAGGCCTCGGAGGCCGCGACGATCATCAGTTCAGCGAGGGTAAAATCACAGGTTGCAGACATGGTCGCTAATCCTCAGAACACGGGAAGGGGCAAGACGCCCATGGAGTCGGCACCGCCGTTCTGTGCCTGATAAGCCAGCTCGCCACCGGCAATGTAGGTCTGCACATAGTCCCGCCAGCCGTTCTCCGCCTGGCTGCTGGCGACATAACCCTTGAGGTGTTTGAGGTCCCATCCGTAATCAGGGGCGCACAGCGTCGGGTGCGCACCCAGAGGTGCATGCACCACACCGCTCACCAGGTAACGCTCGAAGGTGTTAAAACGGGCTTGATCGGCGCTCAGCTCCAGGCGCTCTTCCAAGCGTTCGCACGATACGAAACACTGCCTGGCAGCGCGGGCGAACAGGTGATCGAAATACGGGTCCGGACCTGTCACCAGGCAGTTACCCAAGCGGTCGGCGACATTGACGTGCAGGAACGCCACGTCGAGGTTGAGCGCCGGCATCGCCAGCAACACCTCGCCATCGGCATAAGGCGACTGGATCGTTTTGAGCTGCGAATTCAAGCGTGTGACGTCGGTGGCCAGGCCGCAGCGGGTCGGCAGGAATGGCAAGCGCATGCCAGCGGCGCGCAGCCCCCACTGGAACATACCTTCGTCCAACTCCATCAGTTCCAGCTCGCCAGCTTCGCGAGCTTTGCGGTAGTAGGGTTCCAGCGGAATGGCGTCGAGGGTAGCGAAGCCGAACACCAGCTTCTTCACCTTGCCGGCAGCGCATAGCATGCCCACTTCCGGGCCGCCATAGGCAACCACGGTGAGATCCTTGACCGGTGAGCGCAGGATCTCGCGCACGATAGCCATCGGCTTGCGCCGCGGGCCCCAGCCACCGAAACCGATGGTCATGCCATCGCGTAATTGAGCGACCGCATCGGCCGCTGTCAGTTGTTTGTTCATCAGGATCATTCCTTACTGATGGCCGACCGAAAAGTCGTGCCCCCAAATGCTCACACGGGTGAACTCGAACGCCGAATGCTCGGCCCAGTCGACTTGCAAACCGCCAAAGCCGTACTCCAGATCAAAACCGGACGGCGTCTTCATGTAGAAACTGGTCATGCGATCGTTGAGGTGCTGGCCGAGAGTCGCGGACAGGGACACGTCATGGGCGTGCAGACGATCGTGCGCCCGGCCGACCTCGGTCATCGAATCGACCTCGACCATCACATGCACGCAACCTGACGGCACCGGGTACTCGGCAAGTGCCAGGCTGTGGTGGCGGGCGTTTTGACAATGCAGAAAGTGAATGCGAACCGCCGGCACCGATGGGTCGGGACGAAAATTGAAAATATCCGAGAGCTCAAAACCCAGCACATCCTTGGCGAACGCCAGGGTGGCGTCGAAGTTTGGTGCTGGCAGGACCGTATGACCCAGGCCCATGTCACCGGTGATGAACCGCGGCACCCCTTGGGGCGACACAAACGGCAGGCAATCGGAGCGATGGCCCCAGCTCAGCTCATGACAGTTACCCGATGGGTCGGTGACCTTGATCAGCGCCTGTACACCGCGCTGCTCGACTTCGATCGCAGAGCCCGGCTGCCATTCGATGCCGGCGGCGCTCAGGTGCTCGAGTGCAGACTTGAAGGCCGACTCGTTGGCCAACTCCCATCCGGAAGCCAGATAACGCGCCTCGCTCCCTTCGACGATCAGCATACGAAACGGACGCTCGTCCATCTTCACGTACAGGCCACCACCTGGGGCCGCCTGCACTTGCATGCCCAGCACGTCTTCGGCGTAACGTTGCCAATGACTGAGGTTTTCGATCTGCGAGACGAAATAGCTCAAACCGCGAATGTCGATCATGCCTTGGTCCTCGTTGGCTGAATGGGCTTTCGTGGTTGGCATTGTGCAAAGCGCCGCCCAAGGCTTCATCGTCCGTTGAGACTAAGCAGAGCGCGGCACAACGATGCGCAGCGGGTCAGTACTAGTCCGTTTTAGTGATTCGAACACCTCCCTCAACGCCACAGACTCGCGCATCCATTCGCATTGCAGAGACCGCCCCATGGAGTTCGCTTTTACCGAAGAACACCTGATGATTCGCGATAGCGCCGAGCGTTTCCTCGCCCAGGCCAGCGACTCGCATGCCGTGCGCGCCGCCATGAGCCGGCCTGACGCTCATGATCCCGAGGTCTGGCAACGGATCGGCCAGGAACTGTACTGGCCGGCGCTGATGGTGCCGGAGCGCTTTGGCGGCATGGGCCTGGGTTTTGTAGAGCTGGCGATTCTGCTGGAACAAAGTGGTCGCTATCTGCTGGGTTCGCCGCTGTTCGCCACTGCCTGCCTGGCCACCCCGGCACTGCTGCTGGGGCACAACGAACCCGTAAAGGAGCACTGGCTGGGGGCGATTGCCGCCGGTCAAACACGTGCCACCCTGGCCTTCGCCAGCCTTCCGGGACTGGAGCCTGGCAGTGTGCAAGCCGTGGCCGCAACGCGCCCTGGAGGTTGGACCCTTGACGGCCACTACGCACAGGTCATCGACGGCGCCTGCGCCGACCTGCTGATCGTCGCCGCTCGCGCCCCCGGCACTCAGGGCGAACGAGGCATCAGCCTGTTCGTCTTGCCTGGCAACACGCCTGGCGTCGTACGTACCCCCCTGGCAACCCTGGACCAGACCCGTCGCCTTGCCCGCATTGAACTGCATCAGGTGCAGGTCAGCGAGTCACAACAACTTTGCGGTCCAGACCAAGGCTGGACGGTGCTGCGTAGCACCCTGCTGATTGCCACTGCCGGCCTTGCCGCCGAACAAACCGGGGGCGCGCAGCAGGCCCTGGACCTGACCCTGGCCTACATTGCTGAACGCCGGCAATTCAAGCGCACTATCGCCAGCTTTCAGGCAATCAAGCACCGCTGTGCCGACATGATGCTGCAAGTCGAGTGCGCCCGGTCGGCGGCCTACTATGCCGCCTGCGTGGCCCAGGAATGCCTGGCCCCCCAAGGCGATGCCGCCGTGGCCCAGGAGCTTGAGCAGGCCGCCGCCACGGCAAAAATCCATGCCAGCGAGGCGTTTTTCAACTGCGCCGCCGAGTCGATCCAGCTGCATGGCGGCGTCGGGTTCACCTGGGAATACGACCCACACCTGTATTTCAAACGAGCCCGCGCCAGCGAGCACCTGCTAGGCAGCCCGGCGTTGCACCGCGAGCGCCTGGCCACGCACCTGTTGGGAGAACAACCATGAAAATCGGATTCAGTCGTGCAGACGAAATGTTCCGTGAAGAAGTTTCCCGGTGGCTGGCCGAGCACCTGAGCGGGGAATTTGCCCCACTGCGCTTTCGCGGCGGTCCGGGGGATGAACACAGCTTTCCTGAGGAGCGCAAGGCCTGGGAGCGCCGGCTTGCCGCAGGTGCCTGGATCGGCGTCGGCTGGGCCAGGGAGCACGGCGGACGAGGACTTTCCATCAGCCAGCAGGTGATCTTCCATGAGGAGTATGCCCGCGCCGGTGGCCCCGGGCGCATGGGGCATATCGGCGAAGGCCTGGTCGGCCCGACACTCGCCGCCTTCGGTACCCCGGCGCAGCAAAAGCGCTTGCTGCCCGGGATCCTCGACGGCCGCCAATTCTGGTGCCAGGGCTATTCGGAACCCGGAGCCGGTTCGGACCTTGCCAACGTACAGACCCGGGCGAAACTGGATGCCACGGGTGAACACTGGCTGATCAGCGGGCAGAAGGTCTGGACCTCCCTGGCCCACGAAGCCGATTGGTGTTTCGTGCTGGCGCGCACCGAGGCCGGCAGCCAAGGGCATCACGGCTTGTCATTCCTGTTGGTGCCGATGGCCCAGGACAGCATCCGCGTACAACCGATCCAGCAACTGACCGGCACGAGTGAATTCAACGAGGTGTTCTTCGACCAGGCCATCACCAGTGCCGATAACCTGATCGGACAACCAGGCGATGGCTGGAAGATCGCCATGGCGCTCCTGGGTTTTGAGCGCGGCGTATCCACACTGGGTCAGCAGATGCAGTTTCACAACGAACTCGATGAGATCATCCGCATCGCCCGCGCCAACGGCGCCGCACGCGACCCGCTGCTGCGCCAGCGCATCGCCCAGGCCTGGAGCGGGCTCAAGGTATTGCGCTACAACTCTTTGCGCATGCTCTCAGGCCCTCAAGACGGTAGCCTCAGTCGCGAAGCGATGATCTACAAACTGGCCTGGTCCACCTGGCACAGCGACCTGGGCAAACTGGCGATGGACGTACTGGGCGATGACGGGGAAATCCTCGACGGCGCGCCTTACCAGCTCAGTCGCCTGCAGTCGCTGTTCCTGTTTACCCGCTCCGACACCATCTATGGCGGCAGCAATGAGATTCAGCGCAACGTGATTGCCGAAAGGGCATTGGGCATGCCACGTGAACCACGAGGCCCTCATTAACAACAGCGCCTGAAAAGATTGATGCTTGCGTGAGATGCAGACACAGCAAGGGGGAGCAAGCTCCCCCTTCTGATTTCACTGGTAACGCTCCCTGCTCGGGAACGATCGGCCCTTCAGCGCACACGAATCCTGGGGGCATCGGCCCCGCGACGCAGCGCTTTGAGAAAGCCTTCCAGAGGTGCCGGCTCGGCGATCTGCGGCAAGGCGTCCTTGTCCGGGCGCTGTCTCCAGAAATCATCCCAGGAAGGGAAAAGTTCGTGGAAGGAGCCGGCGTACGGTTCGCGCCCTGGCCAGCGCATTTTCAAACCGCCGATGGGTGGTTTGTTCAGGTCGGTCGCATACCAGTAGCATGGCAAGCGGCGACGGAAGCACCAGCGCCCGTCGATTCGCTCATAGTCGTCCCAGTACAGCATCTGCATGATGACCCACTCGGGACCGGTCTCATGTTCGTTCTTCGAATACACCACGCCGGTGGCGTGATCGGCATCGCTGAACTCAATGATGTGTTGGCCCAAGTGATGTGAAGTGCCGTGAAATTGCTTGCGCATGGTTTCGTCCAGCCACACCTTCAGGTGCGCCCGGCCGCTCTTGTCGCGCCCCACGCGCACGTCCGGCGCGAAGCAGTTGGCCATGGCGTCCATATCACGCATGTCCAGCGCCAGGGCATATTTGCCGGCCAGTTGACGAATCGCGTCCAGCGACTCCAGTCGATCGATGCGCGCAAGCAATGCGCTCGAGTCCTGGCTCATCAGTCGAGCACCGTGTACAGGTCCGAACCGCGCCCGCCGTCGACCGCCAGGCTGGCGCCGGTGACGTACGAAGCCTCGTCGCTGGCCAGAAACAGAATCGCGTTGGCCAGCTCCACCGGCAGGCCGACCCGTTTCATCGGGATCACTTTTTCAGTGTTGGTACGGGTCTTGGCGTCACCCAGCATACCGGCTGTGGCCGGGGTATCGACCACGCCCGGGATGATCACGTTGCAGCGAATGTTGTGCGGTGCGCCTTCGCTGGCCGCCGCACGGCTGAAGTTGATGACCGCCGCCTTGGCCGCGGAGTAGCCGGCCATCCAGGCGGTGCCGAACAGGCCGCAGATAGACGCGATATTGACGATCGAACCACCACCCTGCTCTTTCATCAACTGCATCGCGGTACGGGTACCCCAGAAGGTGCCGTCCACGGTGGTCGCAAAGTTGGCATGCCAGTCTGCGGTGGTCATTGTGTCGATACCACCCCACGTGTAAGCCATGGCGTTGTTGACCAGAATGTCCAGACGCCCGTGCCGTTGTGCAGTCGCTTGAAGCGCGTCGACGTAGGCCTGCTCATCGCTGACATCGGCCACGGCGATGTCGGCCTGCCCACCCTGGGCCCGGATTTTCTCCTGCACACCTTGCAACGGTTCGATGCGACGACCGCACAACACCACAGTGGCGCCCTCTTCGGCGAATCGCAGCGCGGTGGCTTCGCCAATGCCGGAACCGGCGCCGGTAACGAAGGCGATTTTTCCTTGTAAACGCTTGCTCATGAGTGTCTCCCTGATTAGATAAAGGCCATGCCACCGTTGACGGCGATGTTCTGCCCGGTCATGAAGCTGGCGTCTTCGCTGGCCAGGAACACCGCGACCCTGGCGATCTCGTCGGTTTCGCACATGCGGCCCAGGGGCACGTTTTTCAGCAGCGCCTGCATGTAGTCATCGGGGATGCCCGCCATCATTGGGGTGTTGGTGGGCCCCGGTACCAGGGTGTTGACGCGTATGCCACTGGCTGCCAGTTCACGGGCAATTGAGCGAGTCAGGCCCATCACCCCGGCTTTCGAGGCACAGTAGTGGCTTGGGCCATCACCGGTCAGCGCGGCGGTGCTGGAGAGGTTGATGATTGCGCCCTTGCGGCCACCCTTGACCATCAGCCTGGCGCCTTCACGGCAGCACAGGAAGGTTCCACCCAGGTTGACCCCGATCACCCGCGCCCAGCTCTCGTCCGGGGTATCGAGGAAGCTGTCCAGCGCGCCGACGCCGGCGTTGTTGACCAGGATGTCGAGGCCGCCAAAGTGCTGCTCCGCCTGGCCCATGGCGTCCGCCACAGACGCACCGTCACCGACGTTACAGGCCAGGGCCAGTACCTGCTCACCCAGATCTGCCAGGCTCTCGGCCAGGGCCGCCTGATTGAGGTCGACAGCCACCACCTTGGCGCCTTCGGCGACAAAACCACGCACGATGGCCTGGCCCATGCCTTGGGCGGCACCGGTCACGAACGCCACTTTGTTGAGTAACTTCATAGCAATCTCCGAATGTGCAAATACGCTGCGGCCCGCTGCCCTTGCAATGGAGCCGTCCCCTGCATGATTAGCGGTAAGCGCCTGGGCACACATCGTCCGATGGGACTAGCGCCTGAGTGGTCTGAACGGACGATGTGTGCAGCGCTGTCAGCCCCCAGCATTAGCATTGCGCGCACCACGTCAGTCTTCGCGTTCCCCTTCAACTCGCTGCATTCAATCGGCTGCAGTGCCTGGCGTGGCTGCGCGTCATGAATCCGCAGACAATGGAGAACCCCATGAACCAATCCGTAGACTTGCCCCTGCCCGTCGGCCATTACGCAAACCTGCCAAACGGCCTGTGTCTGCACTATCTGGATGAGGGCGCAGGCCCCGTGGTGCTGTGGCTGCACGGCAGCGGGCCGGGCGCCAGTGGCTTCAGCAACTTCAAAGGCAACTACCCGCAATTGGCAGCCGCGGGCTATCGCAACATCGTGCTTGACCTCCCGGGTTTCGGCCGATCGGACAAGCCCGAGGACGTCCAGTACAACCTCGATTTTTTCGTCGACTGCGTGGCCGCGTTCCTGGAGTGCATCGGCGTGCGGCGTTGCACGCTGCTGGGTAATTCATTGGGGGGCGCGATCGCCCTTGGCCTGGCCCTGCGCCTGCCGCAACTGCCACAGAGCCTGATCCTGCTGGCTCCGGGCGGTGTCGAAGAACGCGAGACGTACTTCAAGATGGAAGGCATCGTACGCATGGTCAGCCTGTTCAGCGCTGGCCCCATCGGAATGGAAGAGATGCGCAGCATGATGCGCCTGCAGCTGTTCGACGATTCGATTCTGCCGGAAAGCCTGCTACAGGAGCGCGTAGCGGTGGCAGTGACCCAGCCCAAAAACCTGTTCAGCACCATGATGGTTCCGAACATGCAGGCGCGCCTGGGTGAGATCCAATGCCCGATCCTGGGCTTCTGGGGTACCAACGATCACTTCAACCCTGTCAGTGGTGCCCAGCGCATCATTGACGGTGCGGCCAATGCCCGGTTTATCGTGCTCAACCGTTGCGGGCATTGGGTCCAGGTGGAACACCGGGAATTGTTCAACCGCAGCTGCATCGACTTCCTGCAACACGGTTGATCCGGGCGGCGCGGTGTACGTGCTGCACCGCGTAATCTGTCTTCTCCGGCAAGCCTCGTTCCCCCGGAGCCAGGCCTTGACGTATATCCGTTACCCCGCTGCTGGCTGACGGTTCAACTCGGCGTCGCCGGGCTTGCCCAGTACGCAGGACGTGCCGCCGGGGGTGTACATCATTGCCACGCAGCGGTTGCAGGCCGTGCAAATCGAATCGCGACTGACGCCGCTGGCGAGTTTATTGACGTAGTCTTGCTCAGCCAGCAACACCCGCCCCATGGCGACCAGGTCAAAGCCCTCGGCCATGACCTGTTCAATGCTCGACAGGCTCTTGGCTCCGCCCAGGTAAGCCAGGGGCATCTTGACCGCCGCGCGTACTTTGCGTGCGTGTTCCAACAGATACAGTTCGCGGAACTCTACCGTCGGCTCTTTACGGCGCTGAATGGCCATGGCCAGGGCGATGATCTTGTTTTTCTGCTGCACGCGGTTTTCCTTGGGAAAGGAAGAGCCAAACATGGTGGTGATCGATTCCGCGTTCATCCCGGCGCTGAGCACCAGCAAGTGCGCGCCTTCATCCTCCAGCATGCGGGCGATCCGGGCTCCGTCTTCGGCACTGTTACCGGCGCGCACGCCTTCGGTGATGCTGTATTTGCAGATCACCGCCATCTCCTGGCCGACCGCATCGAGCACCGCGCGCAGCACCCGTCGCGGAAAGCGCAGGCGGTTTTCCAGACTGCCGCCGTACTGGTCGCGGCGCTTGTTGTACATTGGCGAAATGAACTGGCTCAACAAGTAGCCATGACCCATGTGGATTTCCACTGCGTCAAAACCTGCCTGGCGCGCCAGCCGCGCGCCTTGAACGAAATCGTGCACCACTTGCTGCATATCGGCTTCGTTCATCGCCTGCTTGAGGAACATGCCACTCATCAGGCCTATCTTGTTGAAGCCTCCGCTGGCTGAAAGCGGACGTTTGGTTGAGCGCTCGCGAATAAAGGTGAAGCAGCCACCATGGGTGATCTGCGCGCTGGCCAGGCCACCGGACTGGTGCACGGCGTCGGTCAGGGCCTTGAAGTGCGGCACGCTGGATTGAGCGAGGATCAACTGGTTGGGCAAGGTGCGGCCATCAGTGCTCACTGCGCAGTAAGCCACGGTGGTCAGGGCGATTCCGCCAGCGGCGAGGGACGAGTGCAGCTTGACCAGTTGTTTGGAAGGCACACCCTGGGCGCTCATGCCCTCATTGGTGGCGGCCTTGATAAACCGGTTTTTCAGGATCAACGGTCCGATCTTGACGGGGCTGAACGCAGATGGGATTGAAGGAGGGTTCATGGCAGGCCTCTTTATTTTTATCAGGCTAGAAACGAAGCGCTGCGTCGCCACGTCGCGACGCAGCGATGATCTTCAGAAGGTGTATTTGGCGTTCAACGACAGGTAATCCCGGTCAGCCAGCAACCGCCCCTGGGCGACATCCGGAGAACTCAAGTAGGCGATATAGGTCATGCCGACCTGGAAGTTACCCAGATACTTGAAGTCCCCCCCCACAGTCAGGCGCTTCTCGTCGCGCCCCAGGCCCTGGTAGGCGCTACCGTCGAGGTTCTGTGTCCATACCACCTTGGTGCTCAGGTCCAGGCCGTTGGCGATGGACGGGTAGTCCATGTAGACGCCCACGCCCAGCAGGGTCGAGCCACGGGTCTGGGTCTGCGACTCGAACTGGTCAAATGTGCCGTCAACGCCAGTTCCGCCGCCGGTGATGGTCAGGCTGTCCACCCCGTCGATGTGTTGATGCACCACCTCGCCCATCACGGTGGTCTGTTGGGCCAGCATGCTTGGGCCGAGGATGTACGAGGCGTTGAGGTTGCCCTGCCAGATCTGCCCGGTAGTCGGCGCACCGTTGTTGAGGTAGACCGAGGCACCATCACGGTAGCTCAGGTCACCGGCGTACTGCACCGAGTCGCCGACCTTGGAGCTGAAGCTGATGCCGGTCAGTTCTACGTCTTCGAAGTAACCCAGGCGATAGGTCGGTGCGCTTGAATCATGACCGATGCCCTTGAGCGACGAATATTGGGTGTTACCCGTAAAGTCGAAGAATAATGAGCCTACCCGCTCGTGATAGCGGTAGTGGAACAGCCCCACTTCGGTGTTTTCGGTGATTCGGTAGCGTACCCCTACCCCCCATTGGCCGCTGTCTCTGGCGTCTTTTTCACCGGCATAACCGACCGCCAGGCCGTTTGGCAGGCTGTCGACTACCCCAGCGCCCAGACGATAGAACTCGGCACCGGGTCCGAAGGTGTCGCTGCCGAAATAATCGCCCACAGGGTTGAGCTGGGTTTTTTCCCATTCGTACTGGTAATAGCCGACCAGCGCCAGGTCTTCGTTCAGCGACCACGACCCGGACACCTGCCCCACCGGCAGGTACGAGTCCTTGGCCTCGGTACCCGGCACATTGAATTTGGTGGCATCAACCGGGGCCTGCCCCTGGCTGATGTTGGCCCAGAACAGGCTCTCGCCCCATGCCACCAGGTGCCGCCCGGCCTTGAGCGACAGATACTGGGTCTCGCCGACGTCGAAGTTGCCATACACATAGGCATCGAGCAGCCGCGCGGTACTGCCGCTCAGCCGGCGGGTTTCGTCACTGAAGCCATCGTTGTGTCCGGTCTTGTTCACCGTCTGCGCCGAGTCGTTAGCGTTTTTCTGGTTGTAGACATCGTCATAGAACTGACTCCCGCGCACTACCGCACCGAGGTTGTCATGTTTGAGTTGCAGTTCGCCGAACAGACTCAGGCGGTTATTGATCAATGAGCCGCGCTTGAAATTTCGCGTGCCGTCGTCGTTGTTCGGGTCATTGAGGTATTGACTGGCCTGCTTGGCGGTACGCATGGAGGCGGTGTAGTTGACCGTCAGCGACGAATCCAGGGTGGTGTTTTCCCCCAATTCGATGGTCGGCGCGGCGCTGGCCGTGGCACTGGCCACCGTGATGGCTGTCGCCAACAGGCAGCGTCCATCGATCATTCTCCCCGGACGGCGCGCAACAAGGTTTCGGGTAAACATGCTCATCTCCTTTTTTGTTGTTCTGGCTTGTGTCCCCACAGCATGAAAAAAACCACTTTCGCGCACATCGTCCGTTTGGTGAGATGAGCGTTTGTTACGCCTGCACGCCATTGACCACCATCGCGCGCAGTTCGCTCTTCACAACCTTGCTCGACGGATTGAGCGGCAAGGCGCGGAAAAAACGCACCTGGCGCGGCACCTTGTAATTGGCCATTTGCTCACGACTCCAGGCGATCAGTTGTGCCTCGTCGAGCTCTGCGCCCTCGCGCAGCACAACGCAGGCACAGCCGACTTCGCCCATGCGCTCATCGGCAATACCAATCACCGCCACCTGGGCAATCGCCGGATGCCGGATCAATGCCGCTTCGATTTCCGCCGGGTAGCAGTTGAAGCCACCGACGATGAACATGTCTTTCAGTCGATCGGTGATGATCAGGTTGCCCGCTTTATCCAGGCGCCCGACATCGCCGGTGTGGAGCCAGCCATCGGCGTCGATGACTTCGCGGGTCGCTTCGGGGTCCTGGAAATAGCCCTGCATGATGTGAAAGCCACGCAGGCAGATCTCACCGGTTTGCCCTGGATCCAGCGCCTGGTTATGCGGATCGCGAATACTTGCCTCAGTGCCGGCAATAGGCCGTCCGCTGGTGCCGGCGATCACCTGCGCCGAGTCTTGTGGGTCGCAGATAGTCGCAAGCCCCCCGCATTCGGTCAGGCCGTAGGCAGTGGTCACCACGGCAAACCCCAACTCGTTGCGCATGCGTTCTATCAGGCTCGGCGGAATACTCGCTGAACCGGTCACCGCGATGCGCAAGCTCGACAGGTCGGTCTGCTTGAGCTGCGGATGCGCAAGCAGCGAGAGGTACAGGGTCGGCGCGCCGGGCAAGACGCTGATGCGCTCACGGGCGATGCGCTGGAACACTTGTTCGGCGTCAAACACCGCATGGGGCAGGATGGTCGCTCCGCCAATCAGGCAAGTCAGCCAGCCGGCTTTATAGCCAAAGGCATGAAAGAACGGGTTTACGATCAGGTAACGATCACCCGGCACCAGGCCGATGACCTTGACGTATTCGGTAAAAGCCCGCAGGTTCTGGCCATGCCCGCTCATCACACCTTTGGGTTTGCCGGTGGTGCCGGACGTGAACAACAGGTCGCACATGGCCTGGGGGTCGACCGCTAATGCACGTTGCCTGGCGCTGTCGGCATCGACGGTTACCGCACCACACAGAAACTGTTGAAGCGTCAGGTCCGCAGGCGATTCGGGCGTATCGCCATCGAGTATCACCAGATGCTGGAGGCTGGCCGGTCGATGGGGGGCGAGGAGCGCCGGATAATCCACATCGAGAAATTGCTGCTGGACAAACAACAGCCTGCAGCCGCTGCGTTCCAGCACATCGGCGGCCTCAAGCCCCTTCATGCGCGTGTTAATCGGCACCAGCACCGCACCTGCACACTGAATGCCCAGCGCGGCGAGGATCCAGTCACCGCTGTTCGGGGCCCAGATACCGACCCTGTCACCAGGCTGGATACCCACAGCCATCAGGCCCCGGGCAAAGCTCATGACGCGCTCGGGCAGTTGGGCGTAGTCGATGCAGTGGCCGTTGTCCTCAATGGCAGTGCGACCGGCGTGACGTTCGGCGCTACTGAAGACTAACTGGGCAAAGTTGACGGGGGCGGCGCTCAGGGGCGCGGCAAGATTCAGGCTCTGATTCATCGTGGGCTCGGGCTTGGCATCATTGGGGGCATCACTCTGGAAAGCGGATACGCAATTGCGCGCTGGTGGGCACTGCCTGACAGGCAAGAATCCAGCCTTCGGCCAGATCACCCGCATCCAGGGCATCGTTATGCAGCAGCTCGACATCGCCGCTTACCAGCGTGCACATGCATGAAGCGCAGCCACCGACGCGGCAGGCGCTGGGAGGCTTGAGACCGGCGCGTTCCATCGCAGCCAGCAACGTCTCGCCGGTGTCGCAGGCCAAGTGGTGGTCTTCGCCATCCAGGCGCACGGCGAGTTGGGCGGCCACGGCAGCCTCGATGCTTGCCACCTGTGGCAGCTCGCCTTCGCCGGGCAGCGACACGAACCGCTCGACATGCACTCGTCGCTCCGGCATGCCCAGGTCCTTTAACGCATTGACGGCGGCGTCCATGAACGGGCCCGGTCCACAAATGAACGCCTGCGCATCTATAAAGGGCCGCGCCA
Organism: Pseudomonas sp. Y24-6; assembly: GCF_020295325.1. NCBI lineage: Bacteria > Pseudomonadati > Pseudomonadota > Gammaproteobacteria > Pseudomonadales > Pseudomonadaceae > Pseudomonas > Pseudomonas sp. Y24-6. The sequence continues at coordinate 79,123 of NZ_JACBXG010000007.1, forward strand.
GTTCGGCCAGCTGTCCGACACTTGGGATGCCCTGGACCGAATCGAGCCAGTGGACGATTTGCAAGCGTTGCGGGTGGGCGCTGGCCAGGTGCCGGAGTTCATCGCGGAAAATCACTGAGGACTCATCGCGGTTGGCGTAGATCAGCAGGACCCGGCCGGTTCCGGCGAGCAACGCCGAACGCAGGATCGACAGCACCGGGGTCACGCCACTGCCGCCGCCGAACAGCAGTAAATCGCCGTCGAGGCTACGCGGCACAAATACCCCGGCAGGTGGCAGTACCTCCAGGGTTTGGCCGGCCTGCAACTCGCTGCACAGCCAGTTCGAAGCGCGGCCCTCGTGCACACGTTTCACCGTTACCCGCAAGGGCTCATCCAGCAATGGCGTGCTCGACAATGAGTAGCAACGGGGCAGCCAACCGTCCTCGAAGGGCACTCGCAAGGTCAGGAACTGGCCGGGTTGATAGTGGAAGCGTTCACCCAGATGCTCCGGCACGTCGAAAACCAGGGAGCGCGCATCGGCGGTTTCCTCGATCACTCGTGCCACACGCAGGGCAAGATAATTGTTCATAGATCAGCTACTCATGACCACCTGCCCAAGTATCACGGGCAGGTGTAGACCCAGGGAGTCAAAACGGGTGCCACGGCCACGGCCTCAGACGTAAGGGTCCGGATTGGGCAAGCCCAGCATCACCGCGCCGTAACTGCGCCCGTAAGCCATGTAATTGTTGGCAATGTGTCCACGTGCCTGGTGCAGGTCGCGGAACAGTCGCGCCACCGGGTTGGTGTTGTACAAGCCTGAAGCGGCCATGCTGCGCAGCAGGTCGTTGGCCCGTTCAGCGCAAATATTGGTCACGTAGGCCGACTGGTAGCGATACAGCAGCCGGGTTTCGGTATCCGGGTATTCGCCGGCGCGGGCCAGGCTCATGAGGTGCTCGTAGTTGCGTTCCAGCACCAGGCGCAGGCTGTCAACGGTGATCATCGCTTCGGCAATGGCGGTTTGCGCCACAGGATCGTCTGCGGTACGGGCACCGTGCTTGCCGATATGTTTGGCGGCATTATCACGGAACTCGTTGATCGCACCCTGCAGGGCGCCAATGGCCGATGTGGAGACGGCGCGGGAGAACACCTGGGCAAACGGGATCGCGTAGATCGGGTTGGTGTTGACCTGGCGCCCGGGCGTTGCATCGAGCGTCCAGTTATTGGTGCGCTGCACGCGATGGGCGGGGACGAATACATCCTCGACCGTGATGTCATGGCTACCGGTGCCGCGCAGGCCCATGACGTCCCAATTGCGTTCAATCTGGTAGTCCTTGCGTGGCAACAGGAAGGTGCCGTGCTCGGCCGCCTGCTCGCCATCGGGCGGCAGTATTCCGCCCAGAAACACCCATTGGCAGTGCTCACTGCCGCTGGAGAACCCCCAGCGCCCGCTGATGCGGTAACCGCCCTCGACCACCGTGACCCTGGCCGCTGGCATGTAGGTCGAGCAGATCAATGCATTGTGGTCATCCGCCCAGACTTCGCGCTGGGTTTCAATCGGGTAACGGGCCAGTTGCCATGGGTGAACCCCCATTACGCCATATATCCAGGCAGTGGACATGCAGCCTTCGGCAAGGATGGTCTGGATTTCGAAGAAGGTGCGCGGGTCCACTTCATATCCACCAAACGCCCGTGGCTGCATGGCCCGTAGCAGTCCGGTGGACTGCAACTCGAGCACGGTCTCCACCGGTACTTTCAAGTCCTTGTCGGCCTGCGCCGTGCGCGCCTTGAGGGCGGGCACAAGGCTGCGCGCACGCTCAATCAGATCTCGTTCGTCCTGGGTCTTTTCTCGCATGCTGTGCATCACTCAACTCTCCCGATCTCACTGCGCCACTGCGCGAGTTGTGATCAATCATCGGATCGAGTGCACGATCATTCATCGTCAAAGCGGACTAGGGGGCCGTACGGTTTTCGCCGGTTGCCAGAGCCGGGTTCTTCCTGGGTAGGCGCTGCCGCAGGCTGCGATCTTTTGATCCTGCTTCTAAATAACAGGATCAAAAGATCGCAGCCTGCGGCAGCTCCTACGGGGTATGTACCCTGCTCGATAGTCCATTGAGACGATGCTGGCTGCGGTCGTTGCGACGATAGTCAACCCATCAGCCATCGACCCCACGGAGCAAGGGCTATGAGTATTTTGCAGCGTTTCCAGATGCACGGCAGCGTCGCCATCGTCACCGGCAGCGGCCGGGGAATCGGTCGGGCGATTGCCCTGGCGTACGCCGAAGCCGGCGCAGATGTGGTGTGCTCGGCGCGGTCACTGGACGAAGTTCAGGCCGTGGCCGAAGAAGTTCGCGGCCTTGGACGACGCGCCCTGGCGGTCGCGTGTGACGTCAACGACGCCGAGCAACGCCATGCGCTGGTGCGTCAGAGCGTGGAGCAAATGGGTCGTATCACTCACCTGGTGAACAATGTCGGCGGTGGCGGTCCGAATGATCCGCTGGCGATGTCGCCCGAGCAGTTCGCTCAGGTGCTGAACTTCAACGTCGCCACCAGCTACGCCTTCTGCCAATTGTGTGTGCCGCTGATGCGCGAGGCAGGCGGCGGCAACATCATCAATATCAGCTCGGTAGCGGCACGCTATGCACAGCGCCATTTCAGTGCCTACGGCACCGCCAAGGCTGCCCTCAGCCATCTGACCCGCCTGCTGGCCCAGGACTTCGCACCGCAGGTCCGGGTCAACGCTGTCGCACCCGGCCCTACCCTCACTGAAGCGCTCAATGGCGTGATGCCGAGTGCCATGCGCCAGGTCATGGAAAGCAACACTCCACTCAAGTGCCTGGGCACCCCGCAAGATATTGCTGCCGCCGCGCTGTACCTGGCCAGCCCGGCCTCAGCCTGGGTGACTGGCAAGGTTATCGACGTCGATGGCGGCGCAGACTCGTCGGTCTGGCCCGGCTAAGCAACTGTTTTTGGCCCGCCCCTGATGACGTCGGGGCGGGTTTTTTTCCACATGACTGGAGCCCTGCCATGGACGCTCATTTGATCAACACGCTGGGCGACGAATTGTTCAACGCCTTGCGCAGCCGTCAGACCCTGGCGCCCCTGACCCGGCGCTACCCTCAGATCACCCTGGAACAGGCCTACCGGATTTCCTTGCACTTCCTGCAACGTCGCGAGGCACTTGGCGAGCAGGTGATTGGCAAAAAAATCGGGGTGACCAGCCGCGCCGTACAGGAAATGCTGGACGTGCACCAGCCAGACTTCGGTTTCCTCACCAATGCCATGCAGGTCGAGGATGGCTGCGAAGTCAGCCTCGCCCAATACAACCTGATCCAGCCGAGGGCCGAGGGCGAGATCGCCTTTATTCTCGGCGAAGATTTACAAGGCCCCGGCATCAGCGCCGAGGACGTACTCGCTGCCAGTCAATGGGTCGTGCCGTGTTTCGAGATTGTCGACTCAAGAATCGATGACTGGCAGATCCGTATCCAGGACACCGTGGCCGACAACGCTTCCTGTGGCGTGTTTGCTCTTGGCGCCCAGCGCACCGACCCGCGCTCGCTGGACCTTGCCGCCGTGCACATGCAAATGCTTAAAAACGGCCAGCCGGCAGGCTCGGGACTGGGCTCGGCGGTACAAGGCCACCCCTGCGCAGCCGTGGCCTGGCTGGCCAATACCCTGGGCGAACTGGGCATTCCGTTCCGCCGCGGCGAGATCATTCTCTCCGGTGCCCTGGCGCCGCTGGTGCCCGTAGTCGCCGGTGACCAGATCAGTCTGTCCATGAGTGGCCTGGGCGAAGCCAGCCTGCGCTTTGTCCCTTGATCACCCTGCACGCCCTTCCCTTTCTCCCTTCCTGGAGCCAAAGACCATGAACAAAAAGATCAAATGCGCGCTGATCGGGCCGGGCAACATCGGAACCGACCTGTTGTACAAATTGATGCGCAGTGACGTGCTGGAACCGGTGTGGATGGTGGGCATCGACGCCACCTCCGAAGGCCTCGCGCGGGCTCGCGAGCTGGGCCTGAAGACCACGGCCGAGGGCGTCGACGGTTTGCTGCCTCATGTACTGGAAGACCAGATCCAGATTGCCTTCGATGCCACTTCGGCCTACGTCCACGCGCAAAATTCGCGCAAACTCAATGCCTTGGGCGTGTTGATGATCGACCTGACGCCAGCCGCCATCGGCCCGTATTGCGTACCGCCGGTCAACCTCAAGGCTCAACTGGGCCTGGGCGTCATGAACGTCAACATGGTCACTTGCGGCGGCCAGGCCACCATTCCGCTGGTGGCGGCGGTGTCCAGCGTGCAGCCGGTGGAGTATGCCGAAATCATCGCCACCGCCGCCTCCAAATCAGTCGGCCCCGGCACTCGAAAAAACATCGACGAGTTCACCCGTACCACCTCCAGGGCAGTGGAGAAAGTCGGCGGTGCGAAGAAAGGCAAGGCAATCATCATCATCAACCCCGCCGAGCCGCCGCTGATCATGCGCGATACCGTGCATTGCCTGACAGTCACTGAACCCGACCAGCCGGCGATCACGGCCGCTATCGAGGCCATGATCGAGCAAGTGCAGCGCTATGTGCCCGGCTACAAGCTGGTTAATGGCCCGGTGTTCGACGGCAATCGGGTGTCGATTTTCATGGAGGTCGAAGGCCTGGGCGACTACCTGCCCAAGTACGCCGGCAACCTCGACATCATGACGGCTGCGGCGGCACGCACGGCCGAGATGTTCGCCGAGGAAATCCTCAAGGGCGAACTGGTTCTGCAAGCCACCGGCTTAACCGCCAACGCATAAGGAAAAGACCATGGATCTTCGCGGCAAAAGCATTACCGTCCACGACATGTGCCTGCGCGATGGCATGCACCCCAAGCGTCACCAGATCAGCCTGCAACAGATGAAGGACATCGCTTGCGGCCTTGACGCGGCCGGCGTGCCGCTGATCGAAGTCACCCACGGTGACGGGCTCGGCGGCAGTTCGGTGAACTATGGCTTCCCGGCCCACACCGACGAAGAATACCTGTCGGCGGTAATCCCGCTGATGAAAAAGGCCAAGGTTTCCGCACTGCTGCTGCCGGGCATCGGCACAGTCGATCATCTGAAAATGGCCCATGAACTGGGCGTCAACACCATCCGGGTGGCCACCCATTGCACCGAGGCCGATGTCAGCGAGCAGCACATCTCCCACGCCCGCGGCCTGGGCATGGACACCGTCGGTTTCCTGATGATGGCTCACATGAACAGCCCTGAGGGCCTGGTCAAGCAAGGTTTGCTGATGGAAAGCTACGGCGCCAACTGCATCTACCTGACCGACTCGGCGGGCTACCTGCTGCCCCATGAAGTCAGTGCACGTGTGGCGGCAATGCGTGCAGCGCTCAAGCCAGGGACCGAGATCGGTTTTCATGGCCATCACAATCTGTCGATGGGCGTGTCCAACTCCATCGCCGCGATTGCCGCCGGGGCCAACCGCATCGACGCTGCCTGCGCGGGCCTCGGTGCTGGCGCAGGTAACACGCCGATGGAGGTGCTGGTGGCAGTGTGTGATCGCATGGGGATCGACACGGGTGTCAGCGTATTCGGGATCCAGGACGTGGCCGAAGACCTGGTGGTGCCGATCATGGACTTCCCGATCCGCAGCGACCGTGATGCCCTGACCATGGGCTACGCCGGGGTCTATGGTTCCTTCCTGTTATTCGCCAAGCGCGCCGAGAAAAAATACGGCGTGTCGGCCAGGGAAATCCTGGTCGAAATGGGTCGCCGCGGCATGGTCGGCGGCCAGGAAGACATGATCGAAGACACCGCCATGACCCTCGCCCGCCAGCGGCGGCAGGCGTAAAATCGCGCAGCCCGCTTCGACGCTTTCGCGGGCAAGCCCGCTCCCACAGGTTAAGTGATGTACGGAGGTTTTGTGTACGACACCGAAACTGTGGGAGCGGGCTTGCCCGCGATGAGGCCATGCCCGTCACCCTCCATGGCGACTGGCCCAACGCTTTCTCAAGCAGTATCTGTCAACGCCAATCAGCAACGATGCCGTGTTCCAGCGCAAACGGCTGCGCAGCAATGGTCCGCCGTTGAAACCCGGGTGCCTGTTCCGCAGTGGCCAGCCACAGCATCACCGCCGCCGGCACGTGGGGTGGAGCGCTGCCCGCACGCAGCGCGATCAGGCCTTTGTCACCAATGGTCGCCTTGAGTGCCTCTGTGGTGACCACGCCAGGATTGAGCGTATAGGCGCGCACGCCAGCCTCGCCCAGTTCAATGGTCAACACCCCGGACAATCGTGACACTGCCGCCTTCCCGGCACCGTACGCATAACCCCAGCCGCCCTTGCCCGCAGCTACCGGTGGGTCGCTCTCGCCGGCACCGGAAGTGACGTTGATCACCACCCCGCCCCCGCGCGCCACCATGTGTTCGGCCACCGCCTGGGTCAGCAGGAACGGGGTGAGTATGTAGCCCTGGAACATCCGTTCCAGGGTCTGGGCCTGCAGGTCCATGAATCCGGCATTAAGGTCACTGCCCTGGTAGATCGCGTTATTGATCAGCACGTCGATGCGCCCGTACTCGGCCAGCACCGCCTGGCAGGCGGCCAGGGCCGAGGCGCTGTCGAGCAAGTCCATCGGCACGACGAGCACCCGGCTCCCGAGATCGCGCAGGGCCTGCGCAGTACCATTGAGGCTGCCGGCCAGGGGCGCCCCGGCGGCGTCGCGCAGGGCATGTTCATGTTGTTCCCCCTCGTTGAGGGTACGGGCGCTGATCGCCAGGTCGAAGCCGGCGCGGGCAAATGCCAGCGCCGCCTCACGGCCGATGCCCCGGCTGGCGCCGGTGATAAATGCCACTTTGTTCATGCAAGTTCCTTTTTAGAAGCGCGTGGCGCGGACCATGGCGTCCATGCCGCCATCGACGAACACGACACTGCCATGAATAAATGAAGCCTGGGGCGATTGCAGGAAGGCAACTACTGCGGCAATTTCCGCAGGTTGTCCGGCGCGACCCAGAGGTGCGACAAATTCGCGGGTGGCCTGGCCAAAACGCGAATCGTCCAGCGAGGCCTGGTGCAATGGAGTTTCAACCGCACCCGGCGCGACTACGTTCAAACGCATGCCCTGCTTGCCCCAGCTCACCGCCAGGCTACGGGCATGCTGGCTGATGGCACATTTGGAAGCAGCATAGGCGACGTGCGGTTGACCGAGGTCGTTGGCCAACTCCAGCGCCCGGGCCTCTTCACCGGCGATCATCGCTTCGGTCATCGGCTGGCCATCGGGCCCGGAATGAGTCGCCGCCACCGAGCCGATCACCAGCGCAGCCGGCCGTTGGCCATTGGCCAACGCGCCCTGCAGGCCGTCGAGCAACTGGCTGACGCCGAAGTAATTCACCGCAAGGATCAAACCGCAGTTGGATGCCGTGACACCGACCCCGGCGCAACAGATCAGCCCATCGAGGACCCCACCGCTGAGTTCAAGCACTTGCCCGATGGCGGCCTCACGCCCTTGCGCAGTGGACAGGTCGGCGATCACTTCGGCGTTACTGCGATCGATCCCGATGACCTGATGACCGGCGGCGCGCATGGCCGCAGATACGGCCGCCCCGATTCCCGAGGCGCTGCCGGTGATGGCTGTAATTGGCATGGTGATTCTCCGTGATTGGTCCGCCCAGTATCGACAGGGCGATCACGGGACGGCATCGTCCGTGCGGACTAAAAATGTGCTGCGTGAATATTAGCTACGCCGGGCGGCGAATGGCCCGGCGAAGGGTGGGCAAGATCAGGCCTGACGATAGATTGGCACGGCCAGTCGCAGCGGCGGCACCTTGATTTTTTCGGCCACCTTCAACGCGAGTTGCGGCTTGCCCAAGGCAACCACGCTGTTGAGCATGATGCGCACCAGTTCCGTCTGGCGTCGCACTCCGGTCTTGGAGAAGATGGAGCGCAGGTGCGCCCGCGCGGTGTTGCGCCGGATATTGAGCACTTCGGCAGCTTCCTCCAGGGACAAGCCGTTGGCGAGTTCCATGGCCAGGGCGGTTTCGGCCTTGGTCAGGTTGAACAGCTGCTTGGTCACCACTTCACTGGCCAGGGATTTGCTCGACGCATCGCGGATGTACACCAACGCCGCCGGTTGCCCCTTCTCTTCTGCCCAGTCCAGGCATGGAATCGATTCGACGACCACGCCGAGGTTGACCAGGCCAGATGGACGCGTCACCGACATGGCCTCGGCGCTTTTTGGGGCATCGGGACAGAACGCGCCACGAATCAGGCGTTGCAACTCACGGTTGTCGCTGGGATACGTCGCCTCAAGGCGTCCGCCCACCAGTTTCAAGCCATCGGAACGGGCGAGGATTTCCTGGGCCACGGGATTGATCTGCAACACACTGCCGCTCTCGTCGAGCACCAGGGTCGCCACCGATAACCGGCTGATGGCCTGGGAGTACAACTCGCTCAGCGATTCACTGCGGTCTCGCAAGTTATGCAGTTGGGAGGCCCGTCGCAGGTGAGGCAGAAAGCTGGCGCACACTGCGCGGTCGTGGTCGGAGAAGTTGGGAGCCGGTTTGGGGCGAGTCATGCGCAAGCGCAGTTTGCCGCCGTCCGGTGTGGAAATATCGGCACACATCAAGTGGTACACGTCATAGGGTTCGCAGAACATTTTGTAATAGCCGTTCTGCTCCCATTGCGTTGTGCTCATGAGGTCGTCCACGGTGAACACATGGTCCAGTGGCTGGTTGGAGAAAGGCGAGTTGATTTGCGGGTAGGTCATGTAGCAGACATCACCGGCGCCTTCGATGTCACCGACGATGATCATCACGCCGGTTTCGGGTTGATCCGGCACCCGCAGGATCAAGGTGACGTAGTTGGCACCGTAGAGTTTGAGAAAGCTTCGAAGGGCGTGGGCCATCAGCTTTGGATCCAGGGCGCCTTCGTAGATTTCGCCCACCAACTGGTTGTAGTGCGTGAGATCGAGGCCAAGACTGGCCAGGGCTTGGTGCGTCAAGTCAGCGTTTTGCATAGTCTTATCTCGCTCGGGTAAGGACTGCGCCCTTCCCTTGTTATTTTTATAATTTCGGCTGGGGGAACCCGGGCTCCCCCCTCATTCGACTGCGACTTCTCAGCCAGTTTCCCTAGTGTGTGCGGACTCCACAATAGGTCGGACAGGTTTATTTTTCGCCTCCTCGATCACGCGCGGCCGGGCTGTTTTTCAGACGAAACTGCCCTTGTACCGGCACCGGCTGGCGCATTCTGTCGGCGACCAACGGCCGCCCACGATTGAACCACGCGGCCAGCGCCGGAAGGAGGAAAATGGCCCCCAGCACGTTGACCAGAAACATGAACGACAGCAACACACCCATGTCAGCCTGAAACTTCAGCGGTGCGAACGCCCAGGTGCACACGCCAATGGACATGGTCACGGCCGTGAATACCGCCGCCGTGCCGCGTTGGCACATGGCCTGGTAGAACGCCTCGCGCAGATTGGCTCCGCGCAGCATTTCGTGCTGAATACGTTCGTACAGGTAAATGCCGTAGTCCACGCCCACTCCGACACCCAGCGCCATGACAGGCAAGGTGGAGACCTTCAGGCCGATACCGAGCATGGTCATCAGTGCGTTACACAGAATCGCGACAATCGCCAGCGGCACCAGAATGCACAACACCGCGCGGATGGATAAGAAAGTCAGCCAGCAAAACAGCGCCACTGATCCAAACAACGCCCCGAGCATGATCACTTCCGCACGCTTGACCGCCTCGTTGGAGGCCGCCATAACCCCCACGTTGCCACCCGCCAGGAGGAACTCGACTTGCGGCGAGCTGACTTCGGCAATGATCCGCCTCGCTTCAGTGATCGCATGGCTGACAGTGCTGCCTTCGTGGTCGGTGAGGAACACCAGGATCTGCATCTGTTGGCAACCGTCGGTGACCAGGCCATCATCCGGTATATATGCCCGAGCGCCCTGACTCAGGCCGCGGGCCGATCCCGGTATCGCCGCCCAGCGCGGATTGCCTTCGTTGTTGCCAGCAATCACCCGTTTGCCCATGTCCGCCACGCTTTGAATCGACTGCACACCCGAGACGGTACGCATGCGGAAATCGAAGGCTTCCACCGCGCGCATCACCGTAGGCGACAAGCAGCCCTCCTCGACACCCTTGACCTGGACGAACACTGACATCACATCCAGCCCGATGGAGTAGCTGCTGATGATCCTGGCGTTGTCCTGGTTGTAGCGCGAATCAGCGCGCAGTTCCGGCGCGCCCGCGCCGATATCACCCACTGCCAGGTCGCGAGCCTTGTAGGCCCCGGCCGCCAGCAGCAACAGACTGACAACAAATACCCCAAGGGCAGGCCCAGGCTCGGCCAGTGCCGACAAGCGCCACCACAGGGGGTGCCTGCCCGCCGGCCGCGATTGCGCCCGACGCAACAGCGCAGGTTCCAGCCGCAGGTAGGAAATGATCACCGGCAGCATCAGTTTGTTGGTGATGATCATCAACATTACGCCGATGCAGGCCGTCGCTCCCAATTCGTGAACGATCGGGATGTCGATCATCATGATCACTGCGAAGCCCAGGGCATTCATCAGCAAGGCCAGGGAGCCCGGGATGAAGATCTTGCAGAACGCCGAGCGCGCCGCTTCCTTCGAAGTACTGCCGGCCAGCACGTCTTGTTTCCAGGCGTTGGTCATCTGCACCGCATGGGACACGCCGATGGAGAAAATCAGGAATGGCACCAGGATCGACATCGGATCGATACCCAGGCCCAGCAGCGGCAGCACACCCAGCAACCAGACCACCGGCAGCAAAGCGACCAGCAACGCCACCACTGTGAGGCGCAGGGACCGCGAATACAGCCACAGCAGCAACCCGGTGATGACGAAGGCCACCACAAAGAAACCGATCACCGTGTTCAACCCTTCAACCACATCCCCCACCAGTTTGGCGAAGCCGACAATGTTGATCTCGATATTGGGGCTGTTGTACTTGCTGCGGACCTCTTCCAGACGCTTGGCGATCTCGACATAGGACACCGGCTGGCCAGTCTTGGGATCGACGTCCTGCAAGTCGGCGCGGACCATGGCCGACTTGAGGTCGTTGGCCACCAGACGACCGACCTGCCCCGAGGCCGCCGTGTTGCTGCGCACCTGCGCCAGGTCTTCTGGCGTACCGCTGAAACGCGGAGGCACTACCACATCACCGAAGAACCCTTCTTCGGTGATTTCGATATAGCGCACATTCGCGGTAAACAGCGACGTCACGCTGGGGCGACTGACCCCGGAAATGAAAAACACGTCGTCGGTGACCTTGCGCAAGGTCTCCAGGTACTCGTTATTGTAGATGTCGCCTTCGCCTTTCCAACGCACGCTGACCAGGAAACGGTTGGCACCCGTGAAGTAGCGGCTGAACTGGAGAAAATTGATCATGTACTCGTGACGCACCGGGATCTGTTTGTTGAAACCCGGATCCAGTTTCGTATGGGTGGCGCTGTAGCCAAGGCCCAGCGTCACCAGCACGAACAACACCAGCAGCACCTTGCGCCAGGCCATCAGGTGGTCGGCGCACGTTTCGACGCAGCGCGTCACCCAGTGTTTAGCTTGATTCATTGACCGCCTCTCATTTACTGGGTGGCCTGTGTGGCCACTAGGGCAGCGACGCTGCCACCTGAACCCTGCAATACGCCGCGCTCGCCACCTACCAGCAATCGCGAGCCCACCATCGTCGCCGAGGTCAACGTGCCAAGACCGGCCAGGCGTCCGACGCCGACCAGGGCGCCCTGTGCATCCAGGCGTACCACCGAACTGCCGGCCCCGACGATCACCAGGCCGGAGTGGTCGGGCAGCAACACATGGCCGTACAACGGCAGTTGGTTACCGAGCTTGATCTGGGTCCAGCTGTCGCCGAAGTCGTGGCTGACGAACACATGCCCGCGCATGCCGTAGGTCACCCAGTTGTTCGCACTCAAACGCACAATGCCGAACAGCGAACCGCTGTAGAACGCTGGCAAGGGCTGCCAGTGCTGGCCGCTGTCGGTAGTACGCAACACCAGCCCCTGCTCGCCCACCAGCATGCGTCGGCCATCGTTGCCACCTGCCATGCTGTTCAGGTGCGCGCTGTCGATGTCCAGCTGCCGCGGTGCCCAGGTTTGTCCGCCATCCAGGGATTGATAAAACTTGCCGAAGCTACCGAACGCCATGACGCTGTCGCCACCGTCGGTCCAGATGCCCAGTAACGGCTCGCCCAGATCGCTGTCGTAACGTATTTCCTGCCAGCTGCTGCCGGCATCCTCGGAACGCAGGATCCAGCCATCATGTCCCACGGTCAGCAAACGCTTGGCGTCAAGCGCCACCACTGCAGTCAGTGTGGCATTGCGCTGCGTGGCGACGCTGGCTGGCTGCCAACTGACGCCCTGATCATCGCTGAGCAAAATGCTGCCACGTTCGCCCACGGCCACCACTCGGGCGCCAAGATTGAGCAGGCCGTTGATCTGCACCCGGTCCGGGCGCGTGGCCAACAGTTCTGCTTGCGGAGGGGATTTGGGGGAAAAGGTGTAGCCAATGGTCAAGGCGACCACCAGGCAGACCGCGTAGCCGATCACCGAGCGCATGAGCAACGCTCCTGTTCGGGGACGGCGTGGATAAGGCAAGTCATAGGGCCAATCCTCTTGTTTTTGTCACGCACCAAGGCATGCGAGGCAATCGAGATGGGCGTTGCCTCTGGATCAATAGTCGGTGCAAGGAATGGGTGGCACATCGTCCAAATGGCTTATGCAACTGTGGGAGCGAGCCTGCTCGCGATGGCGGTAGACCCGTGGGCATTGATGCCGACAGGTATGGCCTCTTCGCGAGCAGGCTCGCTCCCACAGGAGATCACCGCTCATTGGATTGGGTGGCGATCAAGCCATGTACAGGATCACCAGGTCGTTGATCACCGACGGCCGGTCCTGGCCCACCACATGAATGTTGAGTTCCAGGGTGAGCTGGGTGCCACGGGCCAGGATTTCGACTTTTTTCACCCGGGCCCGCGAATGGATGCGCGAGCCGGCTGGAACAGGCGCAGGGAAGCGCAGGCGATCGGAGCCATAATTGATCTGAGTGGTGAAGCCGCTGATTTCGAAGCCCAATGCCAGTTTCATCCGTGACTGCAGCACTTGCACCAGCGCACCATGGGCAATGGTGCCGCCGAATGGACTTTGCAGCCGCGCCCGCTGCGGATCGGTATGAATCCAGTAATCGTCCCCCGACAACCGCGCAAAGTCGTCGATCAGCGCCTGGTCGACCATCACCACATTGCTCCAGTCGCTGTATTGCTCACTGACCAGCGCCTGCAAGGCCGGCCCGTCGTTGAGGTCGATCTGGCGCGCGGGAGGTTGTGCCGACGTTGAAGGTGCCGGCTCGCTGCCCATTGCGGGCAGCGGCTCAAGGCTCGCCGCATCCTTGTCAGTGCCGGTGAAGCGCAGCAGCCGATTGCCCTTGGCGTCGACTTCGGCGAACACCGGCTGCAAGGCCATACCGATCTTGATTTCGTTTTCCTCAAGGCCGACCAGGTTGGTGTTGATGCGCACCCCTTCGGCCAGCTCGACCACCGCCAGTTTCTGTGGCATCTCATCCATGAAATCGGGCAAGGTCGCGATGCGCGTCACGGTATAGCTGTACAGCGTTGCTGCGCCGTCGACTTCGCGCCAGGCCAGGTCGTGCTCCAGGCACACAGGGCAATGTCGGCGCGGGTAGAAGTTCCAGTGCGCACAGGCGTTGCATTGCTGGATCAAAAGCCGGCGAGCCTTCAGGCCCTCCCAGAAGGGCGCGGAGATCTGTGTCGCCACGGGCATCGGTTTGTTGTTGGACATGTGCTTATGCTCCCTGAAGTATCAATGCGCCCTGCTCACTCATTACCCCACCGGTGCCCGAGACGTAGACGCTGTCGCAGCGCCCCAGTTGCCGCTCACCGGCAGTGCCGGCGATTTGCGTCACCGCCTCGATCACCTGGCTCATGCCACCGGCCGAGGCCGACTGGCCGAAACTCAGTTGTCCGCCATGGGTATTCATCGGGAAATCACCACGCCAGGTCAGGTCGTGTTCACGCACAAACGCCATGCCCTCGCCCTTGGCGCAGAAACCGGCATCCTCCAGGGTCAGCAGGGTGGTAATGGTGTAGCAGTCGTAGATCTGCGCGGCATCGACGTCTTTAGGCTTGAGCCCAGCCATGGCAAAGGCTCGCTGGGAAGCCGGACCAATTGGCGTGTGCAGCATGTCCTCGGCATAGGACGGCGACTTGAATGCCAGGTGTTCGCCAAACCCGGTGATAAAGGCCGGGCGCTTGCGGGCCCGCGCGGCCACTTCCTTGTTGGTGATAATCATCGCGGCGCCGCCGGCCACCGGCATGACGATTTCCAGGACGTGCAAGGGGTCGGCCACCATCTTGCTGGCCAGCACCTGCTCGATGGTCAACGGCTGGCCATAGAACATCGCCTGCGGATTGGCCAGGGCGTTAGTGCGCTGGTCCACGGCAATTTTGGCCATGGCCCGCTGGTCGTAGTCGTAGTGCGCGGCATAACGCTGGGCGATCATCGCGTAGCCGGTGTTCTGGCCCATGTGCCCGTAAGGCAGGTCGAACTCAGCCTCGGGCGCGCCGAATGCCGTGCTATGCCCGCCAAAGCGCATGGACCGGGCCATCCAGCCAGGATCCTCATCGGGCCCCAATGGCGCCATGCGTGCAGGGATCACGCACAGCACGGCCTGGCACAACCCCAATTCGATCGCGGCGGCAGCACGCCAGACCATACCGACCGAGGTGCAGCCACCCAGGTCCACCACTTCGGCAAAGTTCAGTCGCAAGCCCAGGTACTCGGCAGCCATCGCCGGTACAAACACCGAGGCTTCATGAAAGTGCGGACCGTTGATCACCAACCCGTCGAGGTCCGAGGCCTTGAGCCCGGCATCGCGCAGGGCCTGCGCTGCCAGGTCCGCGACCTGCTCGAGGTGGAACATCTTGGGTGCGGTCGAATACTTCTCCGGTTTGTACTGTGCGGTGCCAACAATGGCCGCATGCCCTTTGAGCCCCATTAGTGCCTCCATGCCGAAGCGTTCCGCTGCGGCTTTTTCCAGTGTGTTGAGGTCCGGGCGCAGCAAGGCGGCCGCGGACCTTTTGTGGTCGATCAGAAGGTGTATTTCATCGAGAATGTGGCGTAGTCGCGGTCAGCGAACGGACGGTCGATCGGGTCCGCCTCGCCCAGATAGGCGATGTATTTCAAGCCGACTTCCAGGTTGCTCAAGTATTTGAACGTGGTGCCCATGCTCAGGCGTCGGTCGCCCTGCACCCCGGAGATGCTTCCGGACATGGGCGTGGAGCCGCTGAAGACATTGGAGAAACTGAAGGGGACTTCCAGATCCCAGCCTTGGAAAACCCCCGGATAACTGAACGATGCGCCCACGGTGTAGGCGCTGGAAGATTTGGTGCGGTAGCCTGCACCGGTGCTGTAGGTGTAGTCATCGGAAGCCGCCACGAGAGATGCCACGGAAGGAAGAAGGTTTACACCCTGCAGGTTCGGCGCGGCCGAAGCGGCTTCGACGCTGTCGACCTGCACCCGGATGACTTCGGCGGTCAGCGTCGTCTGACTGGCCCACGGACGATCCCCCAGGATTCGCAATGCTGACAATTGCATTTGCTGGCCCTTGCCCCTGGCCGGGACGGCCCCAAGACCTGTGTTGACCATTACAGGCGCACCGTCGCGATACGACCATTCGGCGCCGATCTGGGTATCGCCGAGCTTGGTCGAGGCACTGATGCCGGTCAGCTTGATGTCTTCGAAGTACTTGATTCGATAGCCATTGATGGCGAAGGCGTTGAGGCCTCCGCCCACTGGCAGCGGGTCATAGCCGACCAGGGCGGTGGCAGGATTCTTGTCGTGGTAATTGACGTGGAACAGCGACAGTTCGATGGCCTGTACCGGGCGGTAGCGAACCTGAACGCCCCACTGGCCGCTATCGCGGGGTTCGTCGGTGCCGCGGTAGGCGACCTTCTGGCCGTTGGCATAGATGAATTCGCGCCCGGGCCCGACCACATCGCCGCTCGACAAGTAGCTGCCCACCGGCGGCAGTTCAGTACCCTTCCATTCGTACTGCACGTAAGCGCCGAGGGTGATGTTGGGGTTGAGGCGGAAAGAGCCGGAGAATTGGCCCACCGGCAACAGAATCTCCTTCACTTCAACACCCGGCTGGG
The DNA here is from genome assembly GCF_020295325.1 of Pseudomonas sp. Y24-6. Lineage (NCBI taxonomy): Bacteria > Pseudomonadati > Pseudomonadota > Gammaproteobacteria > Pseudomonadales > Pseudomonadaceae > Pseudomonas > Pseudomonas sp. Y24-6. Next base: position 95,280 of record NZ_JACBXG010000007.1, read on the forward strand.
ATGCTTTGACCGCGTCGGAAGGGTTCTGTACACCGTTCACACCGGGGTAGAACAAACTCTCGCCCCAGGATTCGATGTGCCGACCGGCCTTGACGTCAAGCATGGTGTTGTTGTCAAAGCGCCAGCCGCTGAACACGTAGGCATCCAGCAGTTTGCTGCGACCGCCACTGTAGTAACGGGTGTCACTGGTGAACTCGTCGTTGCTGCCGTTCTTGTTCACGGTGGCGGGCGAGTCGTTATCATTTTTGCGATGGTAGACATCGTCGTAGAAGGTACTGCCCCGCACCACCGCGCCGTAGTTGTCCTTGCGCAGGATCATTTCACCCAGCGCCCCTACGCGGTTGGTGGTCAGGCTGCCACTGTCGAAGTTGCGGTTGGCATCGTCGGCGTTGACCGTCAGCAAGCGATCGCTCTGGCTGCCCGTACGCACACCGAGGCCGTAGCTGGTGGTCACCGACCAGTCGATGGTCGCGCCGTTGTCGAACTCGATGGTTTCACCGGCCCATACCGGTGTCGACACCAGCGCAATGGCCGCCGCCAGGCTGGTGACCTGAAACGCGCTTGAACCGATGACCGTAGAGTTATTGTTGTTTTTGTTGATCACACTGACTCTCCTGAAGGGCAACCGGTTGGCTGCCTGGAATGTTCAACACTGCTGCCGTGCCGTCCGCTCAAAACACCTTGAGCGATGTCACTGCGCACGCTCCCCTTACAGCACGCCGGTAGCGATATAGCCCCCGGTCCTCTTCCCGCTCCAGCGACCCTTCGGCCACCAGGTAGTTGGCATGGGCCAACGTTTCGCCAAGCGCCATCAGTTCGTCGAAACGACCCGACAGTTTGGGAAACAGCAAAGCCATCAGTTCGAGCACGGTGCGCGGCTCGTCACAGTTGGCCAGCATCAGTGCCAGATGCCCGCGGTGATGGTCCTCCAGCTGATCCAGGCGCTGATGCAAATTGAAGAACGGCCGCTCGTGTGCAGGTAGCACCAGCACACTGTCGGGCAGGCTGCGCAGGTGTTCGATGGAGTCGAGCCATTCGCGCAGTGGGTTGGCCAACGGCTCTGTGGCATGCACGCCGACGGTGGAGGTGATGCGCGGCAACACCTGGTCGCCAGAGATCAGCAAGTCGTCATCGGCGGCGTACAGGCACGCATGCTCCGGCGAGTGACCGCGACCGATGACCACCTGCCAGGTACGACCGCCGATGTGCAGGAAGCTGCCCTCGCGCAAACGGCGAAAATGGTTCAGCGCAGCTGGCAGGAAATGCGCGTTGCTCATCACCGCGAACATCTCGGCACTCTGCTCGTCGCTGACGCCGGCCTTGCGGTAGAAATCGAGAAGGTCCCAGCCCGGCGGTTGCTCGGAGGGAAACCTGACGTGCAGTGACTGGAATTCGCTGGCGGTCATATACACCGGGCAGTGGAAACGCTCCGACAGCCATGCGGCCACACCGGCATGGTCAGAGTGGAAGTGGGTACACACCACCGCCAGCAGAGGCAGCCCGCCACACACCTCACCGAGCACCCGGTCCCAGACTTCTCGGGTTTGCGCGGTGTTCATGCCGGTGTCCACCACTACCCAGCCGTCGGTGTGGCGCAGCAGATAGAGGTTGATGTGGTCCAGGCGAAACGGCAGCGGCATGCGCAACCACCACACACCCGGCGCCACTTCAAGCACCTGTCCGGAATCCGGCGGCTGTGGCCAGGGATAGCGCAAGCCGCTGCGCAGTTCGTGACCGTTGGCGTCGAGATCAGCCATGGTCGGCCACCGCGAAGGGCGCCAGGCCAGCCCGCTCCAGAGCTGCTTGCGAGTAAGGCACATAGGTGCGGGCCTGTTCGTCGCGGATGAACAATGGGTCGCCGCAACGCTTCGGGCAGTAGCCCTGGCGCTGTAGATCAACCTTGCGCAGCTTGAAGCTGGCCGTCAGGTCGGCCGTTTGGGTAACCCGCACGAACACCGGAGCCGCGTAGCGCGGCAGGCGCGCCTCAGTCACGGCATACAGTGCGGCCGGATCAAACACCTGGCCCGCCTGCATCTGGACCGCGGCCATGCCAGCGCGGCCTTCATGGCCCGGCACCTGCACCCCATAGATATTCACCAGTTCCAGGCCCTTGAGATCTCCCAGGGCGTCCGCCACTTCCTGGGTCGAAACGTTCTCGCTCTTCCAGCGATAGGTATCGCCGATGCGGTCGACGAAGTAGCAATAGCCCTCAGCGTCCTCGCGCAACAAGTCGCCGGAACTCCACCAGGCATCGCCTTCGCGCAACACATTGCGGCGGATCTTGCTCTCGGTTGCCTCGCTCGAGGTGTAGCCCTCGAAGCGACCGCCACCGATGTCCGGGTGATCGACGATAAAGCCCATGGCCTCACCGATCTCACCCACTTTGCAGACTTGATAGAAACCGTTTTCGTCCCGCGGATGGCAGTCGTTTTCAATGTCGTAACGCACCAGCCGCAAATTGGTCTTGTTCCAGTCCGGCACACGTCCGCAAGAACCGAAATAGTTGTCGACGTTGATCACCGCCGCATTGGCTTCGGTGGCGCCCCAGCCCTCGAACACCTGGATCGGACCGAAGCGTTCCAGCCAGCGCTGCCAGGAATCCGGCGACAGCCCGGCGCCGAGCATGCAGCGCAAGCTGTGCTCGCGCTCACCGGCGCGCACCGGCTGATTGAGCAGATAGCGGCAGATTTCACCGATGTACTGGAAGATGCTGATCCGATGACGGGCCACGTCCTTCCAGAACTCACGCACGCTGAACTTGCGGCGCACCACGATGGCTGCACCGGCGCGCAGCGCGGTAGAGGTGACCGAAGTGGCTGCGGCGCCGTGGTACAGCGGCAGGCAGCAATAGAACACATCATCGCAGGTGGCTTGCAGGGTGACTTCCATCACATCGCCCGAGGACATCCAGCGCATGTGGCTGTAGCGCGCCGCCTTGGGCAACCCGGTAGTGCCCGAGGTAAAAATAAGCAGGGTCGGCGCCTGCGCTTCGATGTGCGCGCGAATATCGCGTGGAAACGGCGTGCGCGGCGCTTTTTCCAGGCGTGCATCGAAATGCCCGTCGATCACCTTGGGCAGCGGTCCGCTCCAGGGGTTTTCCGCGTCGCGTATCAGCCAGCATGGCAAGTCCGGAAAGCTTTCGGTGGCTTGTATATTGGCCAGGCATTCTTCACCGATCACCAACGCCTTGGCGTCGGTGGTGTGCAATGCATGCAGCAACGCACGGCCGTTTACCTGGGTATTGATGAAGGCCACCACCACTCCCAGCTTCACCAGGCCGAACCAGGTGCAGAAGAACGCCGGGCGGTTTTCCATGGCCAGGGCACAGACATCACCGGCGCGCAGGCCGTTGGCGTAAAAAGTGTGGGCCATCTGATTGGCCCGGGCATCGACTTCCAGGTAGCTCAGCACCTGCTCGCCGTAGATCAGAAATGTGCGCTCACCCTGCTCGCGCGCCTGTTGCTCCAGGCGGTCCGCCAGGGTATGCCGATCACTCGGCTTGATCAGCCCGGCAGCCGCCGAGCGCTGGTCAAGCAGTGCCTGGGTCTGCTCCCGTGGTACCGCGCGGGTCGGCAGGAGGTGGCTGAAGTCATTCAGGTTCATCGCGCCACCTCCTGCGCATTCGCTTGATAAGTGGGGTAATCGGAGTACCCGGCCCGACCCGGCGTATACAGGGTCTTGCGATTGAAGCCACTCAGAGGCAGGCCATTCTTCAAGCGCTCCACCAGATCGGGGTTGGCAATAAAGTGACGGCCAAACGACACGGCAGCCCCCTCGCCCGACGCGAGAGCGGCACTGGCCGAGTGGCCGTCGAAACCATCATTGAGAATCAAGGCATGGGGACTGTGGCGACGCGCCAGGGCGAAGGCATCGAGGTCGGCCAGAGGCGAGCGCATGATGTGCAGGTATGCCAGCCCCAACGGCGCCACGGCTTCACACAAGGCGGCCGCCGTCCCTGCGGGATCGCGGTCGTCAATGTCGTTGTAGGGATTACCGGGGCACAGGCGAAAACCGACACGGCCAGCGCCGATCGCACTGGCCATGGCCTCGATGACCTCCTTGGCGAAACGCACCCGTCCGGTCACGTCGCTGCCGTAGGCATCGTTGCGCTGGTTGCTGCCTGAGGCCATGAACTGCATCGGCAGGTAACCGCTGGTGCAGTGCAGTTCGACACCGTCGAAGCCCGCCAGGCGCGCATTCAGTGCGGCCTGACGGTAGTCTTCGATGACCTCGCCAATGCCTTGCAGGCTCAGCGCCAGCGGCTCGTCAGTGTCCACCAGGCCGGCGGCGTCACTGAACACCTGTGTGCGCGCACGCAATGCCGACGGCGCCACCGTGGCCGCCCCGACTGGCTTGTTGTGCCGGCTGGCGGCACGACCGACGTGCATCAGCTGCAGGACGATGCGCCCGCCCTCGGCGTGCACCGCCTCGGTGACACGCCGCCAGCCGACGATCTGCTCATCGTTATAGATGGCCGGGGTGCGACAATAGCCCAGACCGCTCGCGGAAGGCGCGGTACCCTCGGCCACGATCAACCCGGCGCCGGCCCGCTGGCGGTAGTACTCGACCATATCGCTGCCGGGTACTGCATCGGCAAGGGCGCGGCTGCGCGTCATGGGGGCCATGACGATGCGATTGGCCAGTTGCAGTTCGCCCAGGGCGACCGGCTCGAACAAGACGCTCATTGCAATTCCTCAGCTTCTTATTGTTTTCAGGCTTTTCCAGGGCCTGCCACAGCGTGGGCAAACCCTGACAGGCCAGCGAATATGGGCTGAATGATTGACCGTGAGCGCATGCGAAACATCGTCCGACAAGACTAGGTCGGCGATCCTGCAAAACAGGACGGTGCGCAGAGCAAAAATGGTCTGAATGGACGATGAGAAAAACCCGTGACACGCCGAGCATCGCGTCAACTAGAACAAAACCGGGAGCACCCGCAGTGAATCAATCCACCCCCGTGACATGGCGAACGCACTACGCGCTGTTCGTGCTCGCCAGCATCTATGTGTTCAACTACATCGACCGCCAACTGATGGCGATATTGATCGAACCGGTAAAGCTCGAATTCGGCATTTCCGATACCGGCATCGGCCTGCTTTCGGGGGTGACCTTCGCGGTGTTCTATACCGTGTTCGGCTTTCCGCTGGGGCGCCTGTCGGACCGCATCGGGCGCAAGCCGGTGATCGCCTTCAGCTGCATTGCCTGGAGCCTGATGACCATGCTCTGCGGTATGGCCGGTAATTTCCTGACCCTGGTGCTGGCGCGGATCGGTGTGGCAGTCGGCGAGGCCGGAGGCACGGCGCCGTCGGTGGCCATGGTCTCGGATTTGTACCCGGCGAACCGCCGATCTACTGCACTGTCGGTGTTAATGCTCGGTTCCAGCCTGGGCGCGATTGTCGGCCTGGGCCTCGGCGGCTGGATAGCCCAACACCACGGCTGGCGCTACGCTTTCCTGCTGATCGGCGCCCCCGGGATCTTCCTGGGTCTGCTTCTGCTGCTGACCGTGCGTGCGCCCAAGCGCGTTGTGCCGCTGGGTCAGGTCGTGGCGCAACAGGAAGGCTGGCTCAAGACGCTGGTCGAACTGTTTCGCATGCCCTCGTTCCTGTGTCTGGTACTCACCGGCGGCGCGGCGGCGATTGCTGGCTACGCCATCGGCACCTGGAGCCCGAGCTTCCTCATCCGTTCCCACGGGCTCAACCTGCAAGAGGCCGGATTCCTGGTAGGCGTGGTGGGTGGCACGGGTGCGACTGTCGGCACCCTGGCCTGCGGCATCCTCACCGACCGCATGGCGCGGCGCGATGTCGGCTGGCAAATCGGTGTGCCGTTGGCAGGTACGCTGATCAGCATTCCCTTTGCTCTTTCGTACTTTCTCTGGCCCCAGGGCACGGCGTTCTACATCGGCAGCATCGCCGTTCCACAGGCGTTTGTGTTCTACAGCGCGTTCTCTTTTTTTGGTGTCTGGTGGGCAACACCGTGCCTGAGCGCCATCACCCACCTGTTCCCGGCCACACGGCTGGCACAGGCCACGGCCATTTTTGTGATGGCCATGACCCTGCTGGGCGTCGGTATCGGGCCGCTATTTGTAGGCATGCTCAGCGATTTCTTCGTGCCGACCCTGGGCAGTGAATCCCTGCGCTATGCCCTGGCTTCGTCGGTGTCGATGCTGGTGCTGGCCTGCGTGTTCCTGACCCTGGCACTGCCGCGCTATCGACAACAGATGAAGGACCCTGCGGCGCATCTCACCGCGGTACGGCCCGTGGCGGCCTGAGCCCCTCCGCGCACCACCACGCCGCTGCAACCTTGCCAGGTTCCAGCGGCATTTTTTTCGGTTTACCCTGTCAGTAAGTTCCCCCTTCAAACCAAAAAGGGCCTGCCTCCCGTGCCCGGAAGCAGGCCCTTGCGCCAGCGTGTAGAGCCTGCAGGCCGTCAGCGTAGAAATGCGGGTTGTCCAGGCCGGGCTTGCCATAACGCAGCGGATCGCCGTCAAGGGTGCGGACCTGTCCACCGGCAGCGACTAGCACCGCATGCCCCGCCGCGATATCCCACGCCATGGTGCGTCCCAGGCGCGGATAAAGGTCCGCCTCCCCGGCAGCCACCAGGCAAACAACTTCCATAACCGCCGTTTCAGCATGCACCACGGCCACCCCCCGGAAGTCGACGTCAACGGCAGCGCCACCTACGAGGGTCACTGCGTCAAGCTCCATAGCGAGTGGCGCATTCTCCGTACCGGTTACAAACGCCTACTGGAGATGATCGGGTCACTTGATCCGCAATGGTCAATCACCTCTGCGCCGATCAACTGACTTTCCCTTTGCAGGGGCTAGCCTGCTCGCGATGGTCGTGGACGATATCGCGTTAAACCAGATGGCCCGCGGCGCCCTCGGGTTTTTCGCGAGCAAGCTCGCTCCTACAGGGAACGAACAAGAACCAAAAAAAAGCCCTATCGAAATCCGATAGGGCTTTTTTCATTGCCGCGACCTGGGTGTTACCGCCCGATCGCCCGTGCCGCATCCGCAGTGTACTGGTCCGGCGTGAATTTGCCTTCGTTGAGGATCGGACCTTTTTTCGCCTCGTTGGTCATGCCGTAGCCGGTGTATTGGCCGGAGTTCAAGTCCATGAAGAACTGCGAGCCAGCCTGCCAGCCACTCATGTCAGGATGGTAGTAATAGTTGACCATGGCGTGCTTCCACAGCTGCCCACGGGCATCGTAGTTGTCGGCCATCACCGCGTTCCAGGTGTCTTCGTCGATGAACAGCACGCGTTTGCCATAGACATGACGGAAGCCTTCCTTCAAGTCGGCTTCCACCACCCACACGCGGCGCAACTCGTAACGCATGAAGTCAGGGTTGGGATGATTGGGTGTCAGGAGGTCGGCATACTTGACCGTCCCGGCATTAGGCTTGAACGCGTTGGCCGGGGTATAGATCTCGCGCTTGCCGATCAGTTTCCAGGAGAAACGCTCCGGTGAACCGTTGAACAAACGGTCCTCGTCGACGGTCATGGTGCCGTTGGTGCCGATCATCGGCTGATCGTAACCATAACCGGGCAGTTGCCGCACGCGCCTCGTCGATGGGCTGTAGGACCAGGCCTGACGCGCATCGGTGCCATAGTTGTAGGGTTCATGGGCAATGCTGAGGGTGCCGTTGTCCCGGGCCGGTTTCAGGGTCATGTTGTTACTCATGGCCGAGAGTTTGTCTTCGGTGCGGGAATCGGTGGTGGGTGAGTTGGCCAACGACAGGTTGCGCGCGTAGGCACGCCCCCAGCCAATGCTGCCGTTGGGCAGGACCGAGGCCAGGTCGGAGGTTTTTTCCTCTGTGTAGGCTCGGGCCGGCAGTTGGTGGTTCCACAACACTTCCACGCCGCTTTTGGGGATCGGGAACGGCACCTGGCCAACACCGGTGAAACCGTCGCCGTCGTTGACCAGCTTGGCGTGCAACGCGTTATCCATCGCGCGGCGGCAGACGTAATCGGGATAACGAAAATCCCGATGGCCTGGGTAAATGTTCATCCTGTAGGTGGTCGGGTACTTCTTCAGCAGCGCCTTCTGGCCTTCGGTCAGGTGCGCCTCGTACTGGCTCATGTTCTGCGCGGTGATCACCAGGATCGGCTTCTCCGCCGCATAGGGATCAACTGGCTGGTCCCCGGAAAATTTCACATGGTTCCAGCCCGGTACTTCGCCCAGGTACTTGCCGGTGTAGGGTGGAATCGTGCCTTCGGCGTTACCGGCTTGCTCGGCGCCGACACAGGTCAGCTCCTTGCCCAGCTTGGCCGCTTCCTGAGGTGACACTGCGGCGTGCGCATAAACCATCAGCCCGCTATTGGCTGTGACTGCGACCGCGAGCATGAGACCGGTTCTTGTTATTTTCATGTGATGCCTCCTAGGCTGATAAGGCTGTGTGAGATGGACCCATTGTTCGTGTTCTGGCGGCACCGACATCGTCCGGAAAGACTAAGGTGCAATCAGACGCCCAACTTTTCTTGCAGCTGTGCCTTGAGCACCTTGCCAGTGGCATTGCGTGGCAAGGGTTCAAGTACCCGATAGACCTGGGCCGGGACTTTGTAGGCGGCCAGGCGCTCGGCAATGAATGCGCAGACTTGTGCCTCCTGGGGTAGCGTCGAAGCCTGGCCGTGGACGGCCAACCCCACCGTTTCCCCCAGCAGCGGGTCGGCAATGGCGAATGCCGCCGCTTCGAGGACCCCGGGCAAATCGAGGACACACGTCTCGATCTCTGCGGCAGAAATTTTCTCGCCACCACGGTTGATCAAATCCTTCACCCGGCCGGTGATGTAGAGAAACCCCTCCTCATCGAGGTAACCGATATCGCCGGTGTCGAGCCAACCGTCGTGCAGACTTTGCGCAGTGGCTTCGGGCAGGTTCCAGTAGGCGCTCATCAAGGTTGGGGAGCGCAACCAGATCACCCCACGAGTCCCGGCCACCTGCGGCTGGCCAGGGCTTTCGCCGATATGAATATCGACTATCGGCAGCGGCCAGCCAGCGGTCTGCGGCTTGTACACGAACGGATCACCACCGATGGCAGCGCCGATCCCGTTGCTTTCGGTCAGGCCGTACCCGGCACCGCCAATCACGTCAGGCTTGAGCTTGAGCATGTTGTCCAGCACCCCGGCGGACGAAGCTGCACCTCCCAGTCCAAGACCGAAGAGGCTGGCGGTGTGCTCGCCGCCAAAACGTGGCGAGGCAAGCAGTTGCTGCATCATCACCGGTGCCCCGTTGAACTGAGTGCAACGCTCATCGCGAATGAGGTCGATGGCTTGTTCGACATCCCACTTGTACATCAGCATCAAGCGCCGGCCACCGCGCAGTGCCGACAGGAACTGCGCATGCAAGCCGCTGACATGGAACAGCGGTACTGCCGCCAATGTGGTGGGGGCAAAGCCACTGTTGATCACCACGCCGACACGCTCGGGTGAGCTCATGGCGCAAAACGCACCCTGGAAATCCAGGGCATACAGCGCCTGGCAGATTGCCCGGTGACTGGACACGGCGCCCTTGGCGCGGCTGGTGGTGCCCGAGGTGTAGAGGATCAGTGCCGGCGCGTCAGGATCGATTTCCAGCGTGGGTGCCGGCAATATCGGGGCGTTGATCAAGTCTTCGAATCGCAGGCAGTACTCGGGAAAGGCAGTTTCCTGCGCCCCGACGACTATCGTGCCTCGCTGCTCACGGGCCAAATCTTCATGCAGGGTATTTAATCTTGCTTCATCACACACCAGCAGGCGCGAATCGCTGTCTTGCAGCGCGTACTGCAGTTCGTCGCGCAGCCCCCAACTGTTGAGCGGCACACACACCGCACCACAGCGCACGATCGCGGCGAACGCCACGAGCCACGCTGGCTGGTTACGCATTGCGATGGCCACGCGCTCGCCGGGCTGCAGTCCGAAACGAGCCACCATTTGCCCGGCCAGTCGATCGACCTGATCGAAGAACTGGTTGAAGGTCAGGCGTTGCGATTGCCAGACCAGGAATTCACGGTCACCGTGGACCCGACCGGCGTCGAACACCTGCGTCAAATCGCGCGCGGCGTGCCGGAAGTAACGTGGAGCGCCGTCATCGGACGTCACCACCTCAAACGGCGCACCGGGGGCGATCAGTTGTCGCCACGCGGTTTGCCAGCGTTCAATGCTCATTTGTGTATCTCCAGAACAACCGAGAGACCTGTGGCAGCGGGCTTGCCCGCGAAGAGGCCGGCACATTCAACATCTGCATCGCCTGACACTCCGTCATCGCGGGCAAGCCCGCTCCCACAGGGTGGTGAGTCGTACTCACGAGTTGGGTACACCAGGGATCCTTGTGGGAGCGAGCCTGCTCGCGAAGGGGCCGGCACATTCAACATGCCGATGGCCTGACACTCCGTCTTCGCGGGCAAGCCCGCTCCCACACGGGTTCAGGCGTGGGCGCAATAGCGTTCGCAATGGAAATCCCGATCCCCCAGGCAGCTCTGCGCCACGCGAACGCGCTTGAGGTACAGGCCGACATCGAGCTCGTCGGTAACGCCTATGCCGCCGTGCATCTGCACGGCTTCGTTGGCGACCTTGAGCGCGGTGTCGCCGGCTTTCCATTTCGCCAGGCTGACCAGTCGAGCACGTGCCCGAGCGTCATGACCGGCGTCATCCAGGGTCGCCAAGGCGGCCATCAGGGCGCTGCGACTCAGCGCAAGATCGACGTACATCTTCGCGGCGCGGTGTTGCAGCGACTGAAAGGTGCCAATCGGCGTATCGAACTGCACCCGGGTCTTGAGGTACTCCAGGGTGGTTTCGAACAGTTGCTCGGCCATCCCCAACAGCTCCGCCGCGAGGCAGGTGCGGCCGCGATCCAGTGCGGTTTCAAGCACGGCCCAACCTTCATCCAGGTTGCCCAGCAAGGCATCGCTGCCCACGCGCACCTCGTCCAGTCGCAGGCGGGCGCTGTTGCGCGAATCGATCAATCCCAAAGCGCTGACGGTCACCCCCCGGCTATCGGCCGGTACCAGGAACAGACTGATACCTTGAGTGTCGCCTGGCTGGCCGCTGGTGCGGGCCGCCACTACATAGGCATCGGCGCCCTGCCCGTCGATCACCCAGAATTTGTCGCCGTGCAGGCAATAGCCCTGTCCATCTGCCTTGGCTGCCAGGGCGATGTGGCTCGGGTTGTGGCGAGAACGTTCGTCCACGGCCAGGGCCAGGCGCTGCTCACCACCGATCACCGCTTGCAGCCAACGTGTCTGTTGCGCCGGGTTGCCCGCCAGAAGAACCAATGACCCACCGAGTACCACACTGGATAACAGCGGCGTGGCGGACAGATTGCGCCCTATGGATTCGAAGATTGGTCCGAGCCCCTTGCAACCGAAATCCAGACCGCCAAAGTCTTCCGGAAAAGGAATCGCGCTCCAACCCAACTCCACGGCTTCACGCCACAGCTGCGGTTCGAAGCCAAAAGCTACAGCCTCATCGCGCAATCGGCGCTGGGCACTGACCGGACTGCGGGCGGCGAGAAAGTCCCGGGCGCTGTCGGCCAGCAAACGCTGTTCATCGCTATAACGAAGGCTCATGCAGCAACTCCTTTTTTGGCGTCCGGCAAGCCCAGCACGCGCTTGGCGATAACGTTCAACTGGACCTCCGAGGACCCGCCGGAAATGGTCAGCGCATAACTGTTCAACCAGGAGCGGGTCACCGCCAGTTGCTGCTCGCTGAACGCAACACTCTCCCAACCAAAGGCGTGCCCGGCCATGGCATCGAGCAGCACTTCGAACTTGTCGCGCTCCTGCTCGGTGTGCACCAGTTTCATGATCGACATCAGGCCGCCGATGTCGTCGCCGGCCCGCGCCTCCTCACCCATGCGCTGCACAGTCAGGTTGTAGGTCTGTTCATTCATCGCACAGGCTGTGGCCCGGGCCTGCAGGGCATGCTCGCCCTGGGTCTGTGGCGCCGGCACGTACTCGCGCATCAACGCCAGCAGGTCGAAGTGCGACGGCAGGCTGAACTCACCGAACTTCGACATCGCCTTGCGTTCGTGCTGCAGCAGGTATTTGGCCAGAGTCCAGCCGCCGTTCAACGGCCCGATCAACTGGCTCTTGGGGACTTTCACCGCATCGAAGAACACCTGGCAAAATGCCGACTTGCCGCTGATCAAATCGATCGGCTGCGGCTTGACGCCGGGGCTGCGCATGTCCAGTACGATCAGGCTGATGCCTTCGTGTTTCGGCGCACTGAAATCGGTGCGCACCAGGGCATACATCCAGTCGGATTTGTCGCCGTAGGAGGTCCAGATCTTGCTGCCGTCGACGATGAAGTGGTCGCCTGCATCGCGAGCGGCCATTTTCAGGCTGGCCAGGTCGGAACCGGCGTTTGGTTCGGAGAACCCCTGGCACCAGCGCACTTCACCACGGGCAATGGGAGGCAGCAGATCGCGTTTCTGTTGCTCACTGCCAAACGCCAGCAGCACTGGCCCGAGCATCCAGATACCAAGGTTGATCTGTGGCGGCCGGCACTTGACGCGGCGCATCTCGCTTTCCAGCACCGCCAGTTGCTCGTCACTCAGGCCCGCGCCGCCGTATTCTTCAGGCCACTCGGGACAGAACCAGCGCTTGTCGCGCATGCGTTCAAACCACAGTCGTGCGTCTTCGCACGGAAACTGCGGGTTCTGGCTGCCCCACACGACATCGCCTTCAGCCATACCGGTGCGCATTGACAGCGGGCAGTTAGCCTCCAGCCAGGCACGCGTGTCGTGCCGAAATTGCTCGATAGTGCTCATGAAAGTCCCCTTCGACCCGCGCCGGAACCGGGCCGAGTACGTTTTTGTTGTTGATGGACCAGCGTCAGCGTTGGGTGCGCGGCATGCCGAGGCCAAACTGGGCGATCAGCTCACGCTGGATTTCATTGGTGCCACCGCCAAAGGTCAGGGTCGGTGAGCTGCGCAACTCGAATTCCAGCTCTCCCTGCAGCAGGGTCGCTGCCGAGCCACTGCGCATTGAACCGTTGGCGCCAAGGATCCCCGCCAGCTTGCGCAGGATCTCGATGGCCGACTCCGAGCCGAACACCTTGGTGGTCGAGCTCAGCGCCACGTCCATCCGATCTCGGTCCAGGTCGGCAGCAATGCGCATGTTGATCAGGCGCATCGCTTCCAGGCGCGCGTAACACTCGGCCAGCGAGCTGCGCACCCAGGCCTTGTCCATCGCTCGACGACCCTGTTCGTCACAGGCCCGCGCCCACAGATAGACCCGGCGAAACAGCGCCACGACCTTGTCCGACCAGGTGCCAAGGCCGAGGCGTTCATGGTTCAGTTGCGAGGTGATCAACTTCCAGCCGCCGTGCAACTGGCCCACCAGCATTTCGTTGGGCACCCGTACGTTGTCGTAGTAGGTGGCCGTGGTCGGAATGCTCGTGGTGGGGATCAGGGTATGAGAGAAACCCGGCGTCGTAGTGTCCACGATCAGCAGCGATATGCCTTTATGCCTTGCCTGAGTCGCATCGGTCCGGGCGGCCAGCCAAACGAAATCGGCCGATTCGGCACCTGAGGTCCACAGTTTGTTGCCATTGACCAAAAAGCCTTCGTCGTCCTGGCGGGCAGTGGTTTTGAGCACGGCCAGATCGCTGCCAGCGTCGGGTTCGGAATAACCAATGGCAAACATGATTTCACCGGCCGCGATGCCGGGCAGAAAGCGTTCCTTCTGCAGCTCGCTGCCATGGGCCATCAAGGAAGGGCCGACGGTGCTGATAGTGACGAACGGCAGTGGCGCGCCGGCGATGTTGGCTTCTTCAAAGAAGATCAACTGTTCAGTGGCCGCGTAACCCTGGCCGCCGTGGGCCTTTGGCCAACCGACCGCGAGCCAGCCGTCGCGGCCCATCTGGCGGATGGTCTGGCGAAACAGATCACCGCCTTCCTTGCCCCGCAACTGGTCGCGCATGTCCGGGGTCATCAGGGCCTGGAAATAGTCCCGCACCTTGTGGCGCAGGGCATGTTGTTCGGGAGTGAGGTCAACGAACATTTGCTGCTCCTTAGGCTGCGCCGAGAATCAGGCCGCTGGTGGGTACGCCGGTGCCGGCGGTGACTAGTACGTTTTGCACATCCGCCACCTGGTTGACTGCCGTACCACGCACCTGCCGCACCGCTTCGGCGATCCCGTTCATGCCGTGGATGTAGGCCTCACCCAGTTGCCCGCCGTGGGTGTTGATGGGCAGCTTGCCGCCACGGGCGTGATGCCCGGCGCGGATGAATTCCTTGGCTTCACCCCGTTTGACGAAGCCGAACTCCTCCAGCTGTGGCAGCACGAACGGAGTGAAATGGTCGTAGATCACCGCCGTCTGGAAAGACTCCGGGCCCAGGCCTGACTGGCGATACAACTCGCGGGCCACCACGCCCATTTCCGGCAGCCCGGTGATGTCGTCGCGGTAGAACGAGGTCATGCTCTGCTGGCCGTGGCTGATGCCTTGGGAGCCAGCCTTGATGGTCACCGGTTTCTGCCGAAGGTCACGGGCGCGCTCGGCCGAGGTAATCACCATCGCCACGGCGCCGTCGGACTCCTGGCAGCAATCGAGCAAGTGCAGCGGCTCGCAGATCCAGCGCGAGGCCTGGTGTTCTTCCAGGGTGATCGGCTTGCCGTGGAAAAACGCCTGGGGATTGGTCGCCGCAAAATCCCGCGCGGCCACAGCGATCCGGCCAAAGTCTTCGCTGGTGGCGCCATAGGTGTGCATGTAGCGCTGGGCAAACATCCCAACCCAGGCTGCCGGCGTATGGAAGCCGTGGGGCATGTACCAGCCGTAGTTGACGTTGTCGAATATCGGCGAAGCTGCAAAGCCGTAGTTGCCGGTACCGAAGCGGTACCAGGAACGCTCGTTCATGGCCCGGTACACCACCACTACTTTCGCCACCCCGGTGGCTACTGCCATCGCCGCGTGCATGACCGGCCCACAGGCAGCGCCGCCGCCATGGGGCACCTGAGAGAAGAATTTGACGTCCTTGCACCCCAGCAGACGGGCAATTTCGTACTCCGGGACCTTGTCCACCGAGTAGGAGCTGAAGCCGTCCACCTCCGACGGATCGATGCCGGCATCCTTGAGCGCACTCAAGGTGGCCTCCATGGCCAGGCGCAATTCGGTGCGTCCGGAGTTCTTGGAAAATTCGGTCGCGCCCAGACCAACGATCGCGGCACGCCCGGAAATCGATGAATCAGTCATCTGTGTCTCTCCGGCTGTCAGGGCAGGACCAGCGCGACCGTGCCGGTCACGTGGTTGCCCATGGAATTTTTGCCGCTCAAAGTGATTTCCACCGAGCGGGTGTCCGCATCGACTGCGCTGACGCTGCCACTGAACGTCATGCAGTCGCCGGGATAATTCGGTGCGCCGAGTTTGATTTTCAGTGCGCTGAATTGCGCCAGCGGCCCGGCCCACTGTTCGATGAATCGCTGCACCAGGCCATTGGTGGTGAGGATGTTCATGAACACGTGGGGCGAACCCAGGGCTCGGGCCGCCTCCGCGTCGTGGTGACCGGGAAAGTAGTCACGGGTGGCAATCGCACCACCGTTGATCAGGGTCACCGTGATCGGCACCGCAAGCTGCGGCAGTACTTCGCCGGGGCGCACGTCTTCAAAGCGCTTGGTGTTCTTCGAGGTCATATTTCCATCCCAGCTTGTCGTTATCGTTGAGCCAGTCGCCCAGGCGTTCCAGGTTTGCCGCCGAGCCACCCAAGGCAAGGGACAAGCCGCGACTCCAGTAGAGAAAACGGTGGATCGGGTACGTCAGGTCGACGCCGATGCCGCCATGTACGTGCTGCGCGGTGTGGCCAATGCGGTGTCCCGCTTCACAGGCCAGCCAGGCAGTGGCCAGCGCTTCACTGGGCGCCTGCATATCGGCATCGATGCGGTAGACCAGTTGCCACAAGGTCGTACGCAAGGCTTCGACGGCGATATGGGTATCGGCCATGCTCATCTGCACCGCCTGGAAGCTGCCGATGACGCGTTCGAACTGCCGACGCTCGCTGACGTAGGCCACGGTGCGGCGGATCTGCTCTTCGCTGACACCCAGCTGCAAGGACGCCAATGCCGCGGTGCAGCGAAGTTCAAGCCAGGCGACAGCTTCAGCCGGTAACAGCGCGGTGGCGCTCACGGTCAAACCCTGGATGTGTAAGTCGGCCACCGCTTCGCCGTGGGTCAGCACCGCCGACACCCGTTGTATCTCGGGCGCCGAAAGGTCGAGCAGCAGCAAGCGCGGCTGGTTTTCTGCTTCTACCAACACCAGCGCTGCCTGGGACTGATCACCCAACGCCAAGGCTGCAACCCGGCCGTCGATCAACCAGCCGTCGGCGCAAGCACGGGCTCGCAGTTCGATGCCGAGCGCACTGCTCAAACCATCGACAGACAGACTCAGCAGCACCTCGCCGGATGCCGCCCTGGCAACCCACCCTCCATTGTCGGCGGCGTCAAACCGGGCCAGGGTCGCAGCCGCCAATTGATGACGCCACAAGGGCACCTGGGCCAGGGCCTTACCCTGGGCTTGCAGCACCAGCATCAACTCAGTCATGCCCAGGCCGCTGCCACCGTGCTCTTCGGGGATGGCCAAGGCATGCAGGCCGGTCTCGACACACAACGTCCACAACGGCGCCATCATCGCCTCGCCGCTGGTGTCCCACTGGCGCATGTAGTCATCATGGCAATGGTCGACAAACAGGCCGTCGGCCATTTGCGCAATGGCGCGCTGGTCTTCGCTCAATTCGAAATCCATGTTGGCTCCTATGCCTCTACCGGCCGGAATAACGGCAGGGTCTGTTGGTCATCGAAGGACTGGAACTCGACCTGCAAACGCTGGCCGATCTGCAGTTGCTCGCGCTCGATGCCGACCAGCCCGGCGATCAGGCGCACACCCTCTTCGAGTTCTATCAGGCCGATCGGGTTGGGGTAATCGAACGGAGGCACTTCGGGGTAGTGCATCACCACGAATGAATACAAGCTGGCGCGACCACTGGCCTGCAGGGTGTCCCAGTCGAAGCTGTGACACTGGATGCAAACGGGTGCCGGTGGATGGCGCAGGGTCTGGCAGGCCGTGCAGCGCTGGATCAACAACTGCCCCTTCTCGCAGCCTTCCCAGAAAAACCGCGTGTCGTCGCTGATTCCTGGCAACGGACGCTTGGCCTTGACCGGTGCCGCTTCCACCTTGGCTGGAGCCTGGGCGTTTGCCGCACGGAACTTGAATACGCGAAACAGCAACTCGCCCACCGGCTCGTCGCCGCCGGCTTTTTCCACGAAGTGGCTCATTATCAGAGTGACGAAGAAGCCGGTGCCCAAGGCGGTGGTTTTCTCATCGCCAACTGAATCCAGGCGCGTGGTGTAGTAGAGTTTTTCGCCCAGACGCAGCGGGCGAGTGAAGCTCAGCTCGGAGTTCACCGCCACCGTGGAGGCATAGCCGTAGGCTTCCATTTCCTTGAGCACCTCGTAAGGGTTCTCAGTGGTGGAACCAGGCGGATAGTTGTTGGCGTGCAGGCCTTCCATGGTCCATACCTGCAACATCGCAGGCGGCGCGATCAGGCCCTCATGTTCGGTACCCAAGGCGAAGCCCGGGTCGGTGTACAGCGGGTTGTCCACGCCCATGACTTCGCACCACTGGCGAATCATCGGGGCATTGACCTCGTCCCAGGCATACACCCGGCCGTACTGGCGCCCCACCAGGGCGCGCACATTGGATAGCAGTTGTGGATCAGCCAAAGTCGTCTCCTTCACATTGAAGGCGGCTACCGAACCCGGTCGCCGCATTAGGTCGATCAGGTGGGCAGAACTTGCGCAGCACCGAGAAACGCCGGGCGTTCACCACCGCCATGCAGCAACAGGTTGCAACCGCTGGCGTAACTGGCCAGCGGTGATGCGATGTAGAGGCATGCGTTGGCAATGTCCTCGGCCACCGCCATGCGTGCAGCCGGGATTCCGGCAGAGACAGCATCGATACCGGCCTGCGTGCCGTAGTGCAGATGCGCCTGCTCGGTCAGCACCAGCCCCGGGCTGACTGTAACCACCCGCACCTTGGGGCCCCACTCCACCGCCAACGATTGCACCAACGCCAGCACGCCGGCCTTAGCCGCGCCATAAGCGGCCGTACCTGGCGAGGAACGCAGCGCACTGATGCTGCCGATAAAAATGATGCAACCACCCTGCACCTGTGCCTGCATCAGGCGATTGGCGTGCTGGGCGACGTTGAGCGGCGCGATGAGATTCAGCCCGATGATGCTTTCATGAAATCTGGGCGAGGCCGTGGCGGCGTCGGCGGCAGGACTGCCGCCGGCGTTGTTGACCACCACATCGAGGCGTCCGAAATCTCGCTCGATGGTGGCGAACAGTCGTTGCAGGGAATCCTGGTCACGTACATCGACGGCAATGAAGGTCGCGTGCTTGCCTCCCGATGTCGGCACCTGCTCAGGTTCGCGCCGGGCACAGACAATCACCCGTGCGTTCGCGGCCAGAAATCCCAGCGCGATACCAGCGCCGATGCCCTTGGTGCCACCGGTGATCAGCACCACCTTGCCGCTGTAATCAAGACCCGAATGCAGCTCCATCATGTGCTCCTTTTCTACTGACAAGAGCCACTCTAGGGACGAACCGCAGGCCAAACTACGTCTGAACGGACGATGAAAATTCAGCGCCGTGAACAGGACACTGGCGCCATTGACACCCTCTCAGGTCTTCGAGAATGCCCATGTCCGACTCATCTGCTGCACCGGTTCTGCTCGAACGCCCGCTGCCCGGCGTCGCCCTGCTGCGGCTCAACCGCCCCCAGGCGACCAACGCCTTGAGCCTGGAATTGCAGGCGCTGCTGTCGCGCTATTTCAGCCAGCTGGCAATTGATCCCGAGGTGCGGTGCATCGTCCTTACGGGCGGTGACAAGGTGTTCGCTGCCGGTGGCGACATCACCAGCATGGCCGGGGTCGGCCCTATCGATATCTACAAGCGCCACACCGAGCGGGTCTGGGGGCCGATCCAGCACTGTCCAAAACCCGTGATTGCGGCCGTCTGCGGCTACGCCTACGGCGGTGGTTGCGAACTGGCGATGCACGCCGACCTGATCGTCGCCGGGCGCAGCGCGCGCTTCTGCCAACCGGAAATCCGTATCGGCATCATGCCGGGCATCGGTGGCACCCAACGGCTGGTGCGGGCGGTAGGCAAGGTCAAGGCGATGCGCATGGCACTCACCGGGCAACCGATCAGTGCCGAGGAAGCCTGGGTGGCCGGGCTGGTCAGCGACCTGGTGGACGATGACCAGGTCCAGGCCCATGCCCTGGAGCTGGCTCGAGTCATTGCGGCAATGCCGGCGTTGGCCGCCGAGCAGATCAAGGAGGTGATCCTCGCCGGCATGGACGCCCCGCTGGAAGCCGGCCTGGCGCTGGAGCGCAAGGCCAATGCCCTGCTGTTTGCGTCACGGGATCAGAAGGAAGGCATGCAGGCATTTATCGACAAGCGTCCGGCCCGGTTCGAGGGGTACTAGACGCTCGTCTGCCGGGCTCATTTCTGCAGCGCTTGCGATCCCCCGTAGGAGCTGCCGCAGGCTGCGATCTTTTGATCTTTCATTCGGCCCAAGCAATCCGATCCAGCGCCCGGTTCTCTGTCAGCTCGAAGATTAAAAAATCAAAAGATCGCAGCCTGCGGCAGCTCCTACAGAGTGAGCCCTGGGGTCTCCTGTGCGTGGGTGGTTCGCGGTTGCTGGCTGTGTGCACGGGCGACGGCGGCACCGGCTCGCCGGCCAGAGAACACGCAGTCCGCCAGGGACAGGCCACTGATGTACAGGTGCGACGGTATGCCCAGGGCGCTGCGTCCGGCGGCGTACAAGCCGCTGATCACCTGGCCTTGCTCGTCCAGCACCGCGCCGCTGCGCTCATCCACGCGCAATCCACCCAGGGTCAGGGCGCCCAAGGGAAATACCGGATTGGTGACGGAGATATCGCAGGCATAGAACGGCCCTTGTTCAAGCACCTGGCGCCCACCCTCGGACTTGCCGAAAGGCTCCGGCGCCTCGCCACGGGCGGCGGCGTTGGCGGCCAGCACAGAGTCGCGCAGCACGGTGGGGTTCATGGACGTCGCACTGGCCAGCTCAGTCAGGCTCTTGCCCTTGCGCACCTTGAACAACATCAGGGCCAGCGCCGGAAAACTCTGGAACCACCAGTAGCCGCCGAACAGTGCTTCGCGGATGGCTTTCTTGCGCAACGGCGCATCCAGCACCAGCCATGCCTTGCCCCCCTGCTCTTCCATCAAGGGCTGGCCGAGGGTGGCGCCGTAGACTTCTTCGTTGCAGAAGCGCAGCCCCTCGCGGTTGACCACGATGCCTTTGTGCCAACTGTACGGCGGGTTGATGAAGCGCCACGCCGATACCCGCTCAAGCCCAGCCCCCTGACCACCGACACTGGCACCCAGGCGCAAGCCGCTGCCATCGCAGCCGGTGGCGCCGACCTTGAAATTGCGCCGGAACTTCGGCGCGTGCTGTTCGAGCAACTGGCGGTTGAAGATGAAGCCACCAGTGCTCAGGATCACCCCGTGGAGCGCTCGCACCCGGCGAGGCTTGGCGAAATCCCGTTCCAGTTGGCAGACCTTCTTGCGCAGTGTGTTGCAATAGCCAGGGACGAAGTTCTGCAGACGTTCGGCGCGGGCGGACAGTCGGGCATGCAAGTGGGCGTGCTTGCTGCCTTTGGGCATGCACCAAAACTCGGCACCCAGTACCTGCCCCTGGGCATCGGTCACCAGTCGTCGCGCCGCCGCCTGCAACAGCGTTCTCGCTCCGGCCTTCAGGCACGCTGCTTTCAGGTGGGAAAAAAGTACCGCCCCGCCCTGCCCCTTGCCCACGGTGCGATGCCCTCGTGGTGCAGGCGGCAAGGGGCCGCCGTGGTCAGGCACCAATTCGTTACCCGAGTAATAGAGGAAGTAGCCGTCGGGGGGATACGAAGTCTTTCCCCCGCCCGGTGGCATCTGGTGGGCGTAGGGCGCGCCGTGGCTTTCCAGCCACTGGAGGTTGCTCACGCTGTCGGCGCAGAAGCGCCGCAGTGTGTCATCGCTGACTACGGAACGGGTTTCGTGCTTGAGGTAGTCGAACATGGCTTGGGGGCTGTCGTTGAACCCCGCCGCCTGTTGATGGCGCGTGCCGCCACCGGCATAGACCACCCCGCCGCTTTTGGCGCTGGCACCGCCGCCGGTGAAGCGGTCGGCGATCAGCACGTCGGCACCCTCGGCCCGAGCTTCAAGCGCCGCGCAGGCACCGGCAGCACCCCAGCCAACGACCAGTACATCGCATTGTTCGTCCCAGGTTACGCTGTTGCCATCGGCCACCTGCAAGGGTGGCATTACCTCGGTGCTGGGGACGTTATCGGACATTGACATCACGCCTCCGGCAACTGACGGGCCAAGTGGTTGGCGGCGACATAACCAAAGGTCATCGCCGGCCCCAGGGTGCCACCGGCTCCAGGGTAGCTGGTGCCCATCACCGAGGCAGAGCAGTTGCCAATGGCGTACAAGCCGGCGATGGTCGAACCGTCATCGCGCACCACCTGGGCATGTTCGTTGGTCAACAGACCGCCCTTGGTGCCGATGTCACCGGCGTCCAGGCGCATGGCGTAGTAAGGGCCTTTACGCAGCGGCGCCAGGCAAGGGTTGGGCTTGATGTTGCAGTCGCCGTAATAGCGGTCGAAGACATTGCCGCCACGGGCAAAGTCGATGTCCACACCGCTTTCTGCGTAGCCGTTGACCTTCGCCACGGTGGCTTCCAGGCCAGCACCGTCGACGCCGATCTGCCGGGCCAGGCCGCTCAGGGTGTCGGCTTTCCAGTACAGGTTGTTGAGCCACTCTTTGCGCAGTCGGCTATCGGGCATGACCTGACCAGGCATCAATGGCCCCATGGCGTAGTTGAAACGGAAGTGCGCGTCGAAGATCACCCAGGCCGGCACCGATCTCCCGTCGGTACTCTGGTTGTCCCGATGCATGGCGTCGACGAACTCCAGATACGGTGCCGCTTCGTTGACAAAGCGCTGCCCCAGACCGTTGACCACGATAGCGCCGGGGAACGCACGCTCAGCGAAGATCCCCCGGGGCTTGTCCTCTCCCGGCACGGCAATGGTCGGTGCCCACCAGGCCCAATCCATCAACGCGGTGGCGGCGCCTTGCGCCATGCCGGCTTCGAGGGCGGCCCCGGTGTTGTTGCCAGGCGGTGTCGCGCTCCAGGCCTTGCGGGTCGGCTTGGGCAAGTACTTGTCGCGCAGCGCCTGATTCTGTTCAAAGCCACCCGAGCCAAGGATCACCCCCAGGCGCGCCTGCAATTGCAGCTCGGCACCGTCACGCATCACCGTGACACCGCTGACCCGACCGTTTTCGGTGACCAGGCCACAGAAATCGGTGTTGAGCCAAAGCGGAACATTGCGGTCCATCAGCGAGCGGCGCAGGGAGGCCACCAGCGAACTTCCCAGGGATGCACGGCGATCCATCTTGCTTTTGCGTCGCCATTTGAAGTCCAGCTTGTAGCGCAGCATCAGCTTCATGATCAGCAAGCGCCAGCCGAAACTACGGGCCATGGCTTTGTGTGCATCGCGCGCAGTCCAGGCGATGCGCCCCATCAGCAGGGTTGAAGGCGACGGTTTGCGCAGGTTCGCGAGTTCTTCGCCCAACAGGCTGGTATCGAAAAACTCCGGGTCCAGTGTTCGTCCACCGGCCAGTGCCCCGGGCAGGTGTGGATAGTAATCAGGGTATTTCGCCGCCACCGCGTAGCGCACCCGGCTTATACGGGTGAGCTGTTCAATCATCTTCGGCGCGTTGTCCAGGTATGCGCGCAAGCGCGTTTCATCGACATGCTCGCCCGCCGCCGCTTGCAGATAGGTCAGGGCCGTTGCGTAGCTGTCATTGCCGTTCATGCGTGCGAAATAGTGGTTGTTCGGAATCCAGATACCGCCGCCGGAGATCGCCGACGTGCCGCCGTACTGGTCGCTTTTCTCCAATACCAGCACACGCATACCCTGGTCGGCGAGAAACACCGCCGAAGTCATCGCACCTGCGCCCGAACCGACGACGATCACGTCATAGTGGGTCTGAGACTGAACTTGAGCCGTCATTGTTGTTATGCCATTAGCTGAGGTCAGGAAGAAACCGCCGACCACGCAGGGTGCGCTGGCGGAGTGCAGCCCATGATCAGGGCTGCGGGGGGATTGGCTCATCGTCAAATTGGACTAGGGTTGCCTGTGGATGCGAGTCAGCTCGCGTTAGCGGTGGATCAGTCAACAGGATGTTGAACTTCAGCGCCCATCGCCAGCAGACTGGCCCCCACAAAGGTGCGGAACTGCAAGGGTGTGGCGCTAAAAGGTGGCACGCCTGGCGACCCACGGATGGGCTTGTTCCAGCTGGCTGGACAGGCGCAGCAGCACGTCTTCGCCACCCAGGCGCGCAGTGAACATCATCCCCACCGGCAGGCCGTCGTCACTCTGGCCAAGCGGCAGAGAGATCGCCGGCTGGCCGCTTACGTTGGCGAGTACCGTGAAGCCGGCGCTGCCCATAGCGTTGTGGGCGTAACTGTCCCAGGGCTGGTTCAGGGACAGCAGCCCGAGCTTCGGTGTCAGGCTGCCGGTGACCGGCGACAGGATCACGTCGTAGCGTTCGAAATGGTGTTCCATGGTCGCGCCGATGCTCTCGAACGATTGCCGGGCGCGGTACAGATCCTCGCCACTGGTACCCTTGGAACGTTCCAGATTCACCAGGGTGATTTTCTCCAAGTCCTGCGCCGTGGCAGCGCGTCCGAGCACCTGCTCACGGTCGTGGATCAAGGTTCGCACGGCCGTCCCGATCACCATGCCATGGGCGCCGAACAATTGGCGGGGATCAACCCCCAGTTCCAACTCGTCGATCTCATGCCCCAGCGCCAGCAGCTGCTTGATGGTCTGTTCCAGGGTCGCGGCAATCGCCGGTTCAAGCGGCGCGCCGGTCAACGATTGGCGCACGACAGCCACGCGCAACTTGCCCGGTTCGCGTTGCAACTCGTCTACGTAGGGTCGGACCAAGGGCGGGCACCAATACGCACTGCCGGCCTCATGGCCCTGGCCGACATCAAGGAACAGTGCGGTATCGCGCACCGTGCGTGAGACGACGTTGGCCACACTGGCGCCAAACCAGCCCTCGAAATGCAGCGGTCCGCTGGGGGTTCGATACCGGCTGGGCTTGAGTCCGACCAGGCCACAGTACGAAGCAGGAATGCGGATCGAACCACCGCCATCGGTCGCATGGGCCACGGGCACGATCCCCGCCGCCACCGCTGACGCCGCGCCTCCGGAGGAACCGCCGGCGCTCATGGCCAGGTTCCAGGGGTTACGGGTCTGACCCCAGGCCAGGGATTCGGTGGTGGTGGTCAAGCCGAACTCAGGGCACGTGGTCTTGCCGAATGGCACCGCACCGGCCTGCTCATAACGGGAGATCAGGGCACTGGTGCGGCTGGCCGGTGGCGAGTCCTTGAACATCCGGCAACCGTTGCTGGTGATGGTGCCCTGCAAGGAAGTGTTGAGGTCCTTGAGCAGCAGCGGCACTCCGGCCAGGGCGCCGCGATTTTCAGTGCCCGCCGCGCGACGCTGGGCCAGCAAGGTGCGAGCGTAACCTTCATGCAGCATGTTCACTGCATTGACCTTGGGGTTGGCTTCGTTGTAGCGAGCCAGCGCCGCCGCCATCAGGTCCTCGGCACTCAGTTCGCCGCTGCGGATCGCCTGGCTCATCGCCCAGGCGTCCATGGCCTGGTAGTCGCTGGCCGAAATTCCCGCCGCGCGGGCGCTTGCATAGCGCCCCAGAAGCCCGACGCCAACAGCCACGGCACCGGCCTTGAGTACGCTGCGACGGGGCCAGCCAGCTTCAGCGGCTGTCGAAGGATTGAGTGGTGAGTGTTCGTGATTAGCCATGATAGTGATTACGTCCTGATTGATCATTATTAGTCGGATGTAACACCGGCCAGCATGGCCGCCAGGTAGTGTTCACCGTGGGGCGGCAACAGGCCCCACTCGCGGCGCGGGTCGAGGGCCGAAGCCTTGAACACCGTGCGCATGTGACTGAACTCAAGAAATCCTTCGCGACCATGGTAATGGCCCATGCCCGACGCGCCGACACCGCCAAATGGCGCATCGTGCAGGGCGGCGTGCATCATCACGTCGTTGAGGGTGACCCCGCCTGACAGGGTGTGTTCCAGTACATGGCGCTGCTCCTGCGCATCCTCGCCGAAGTAGTAAAGCGCCAGCGGACGTGGCCCTGCATTGATTTGCGCGATGACCTGATCGAGGTCGTCATACCCCAGCACGACCATGGCCGGACCAAAGATTTCCTCTTGCATGATCAAGCTCTCCGGGGCCGGATCAACCACCACCCGCAGCGGGCGACGGCGGTCCTGGGTGTCCACGGCCAGGGGTTCGGACAGGCATTCGACGCGCGCACCGCGTGCCTGCGCGTCCTCGACCAGGCCCTCGACCCGCTGCAGATGTCGCTGATTGACCACTGCTACCACATCCGGGTTGCCCGCTACGGTCGGGTTGAGATCGCGATATGCGCTGCGCAGGGCATCCAGGAAGGATTCGAGGCGGGCCTTGGGTACATATACCAGGTCGGGGTTGATGCAGATCTGTCCGCCATTACTGGCCTTACCTGCGGCGATGCTGAAAGCCGCCTTGTTCAAGTCGGCGCTGGCAGAGACGATTACTGGCGACTTGCCACCCAGTTCCAGGGTCACCGGCACCAGGTTTTTCGCAGCATTGCCCATCACCTGCCGGCCAATCGCCGTGCTGCCGGTGAACACCAGGTGGTCGAAGGGCTGGCTGCTGAAGGCCTCGCCCAGCTCCGGCCCGCCGTTGACCACCGCAACGACCAACGGGTCGAGGTGTTCCGCGCACAGATCCGCCAACAGTCGAGCGGTGCGTGGCACCACCTCCGAAGGCTTCAGGATCGCCCGATTGCCGGCCGCCAGAGCCGATGCCAACGGGCTGAGCAAGGTATACAGCGGGGCATTCCAGGTACCAAGGATGCCTACCGTGCCCTTGGGTTGGTACATGACCCAGGCGGTCGCGCCGAGCTGGTCATAAGGACTGAACATCTGGCGGGGTTCGTCCGGCATCCAGTCCTGAAGATGATCGCGGGCATGTTTAAGCGAGGCCAGGGCGCCCAGCACATCATTCATCAATGAAAAACCGGCAGGCCGCCCGCCGAAATCCTGGTCGATGGCCTGAGTCAATGCGGCGTGGTTGTGGACCAGCAGGTCGATGACTTGCTGCAGGCGCTGGCGGCGGGTTTCGACGCTGACACTCCCGGCACTGGCGAAGGCGCTCTTCTGTCGCGCCAGCAGGTTTGAAAGGTCTTCGACGCAAGACGTGGCTGAACTCATTGTTATCCCCTTGCAGGTCGGCTCATTGGCCGTCAAGCGCCCGATGCGCCTGGCGCCACCCTAGCCTTGCGGACATCTGCGCCGCCTCGTCCAATCGGACGAGCCCCCGTAATAGTGTTAGTCCGTTGAGACGATGTTGGGGACGTGCAAACGCCCAATACTGGCCATACGAAAACTCCACTCCATGAGGCCAGTCATGGCAATGCAAAACATCAGCTTTGATCCCCAGGCATTCCGTGCCGCGCTCGGCACGTTCACCACCGGGGTCACGATCATCACCACCCAGACCGAAGACGGCTCTCCGGTGGGCATCACCGCCAACAGTTTCAACTCGGTGTCGCTTAACCCGCCGTTGGTACTCTGGAGCCTCTCCAAGCAGGCACGCAGTCTGCCGGTCTTCAGCAACGGCAAGCATTGGAATGTGCACGTGCTGTCCACGGAGCAGGAGACACTGTCGGGACGTTTTGCCACTCAGGGCGAGGACAAGTTCGCCGAGATCGAACTCGACAATGGCATCAGCGAGGCACCGCTATTGCAAGATTGCACCGCGCGTTTCCAGTGCCGTACGGCGTTCCAGTACGAAGGCGGTGACCATGTGATCTTTGTCGGTGAGGTACTCGCCTTCGATCACAGCGACCGCGCGCCGCTGGCGTTCCAAAGCGGCCAGTACGCCCTGGCCACGCGTAAGCCACGCAGCGAACTGCGACTGGCGACCACCCCGCCGCCGCCAGAGTGCAGCTATACCGAGGACTTGCTCGGTTACCTGTTAGGACGTGGGCACTATCAAGTGCTGAACGTCTTGCGCCAGCTATTGAACAGTCAGCAGCTGGACGAACAGACGTTTTTTGTCCTTTCCATTTTGTGCATCCGCGACAACCTGACCCTTGAGGAAATCAACACCTTTGTGAACTACACCGGCCGCGAAGTCACGCTGGCCAGCATGCGTTTTCTCGAACGCCAGCGCCTGGTGGCGTTCGAGGGCTCGGCAGAGTCGCTACGGTTTGTCCTCACAGCCCAGGGTCGCGAAGTTTCGCTGCATCAGCTGGCTTTGGCCAAGGCCGTCGAAGAAGACCTTGCCGTCAAGCTCGGCGCGGCCGACGCTCAAGCTTTGAAGGTGTTGCTCAAGCGCCTGATCGTCGTGAGTGACCCCGGCCTGCCGGATCTGTGGGCACCACGTTGACTGCCCGCGCAGGTTTGTTGTCACCGGCCAGGGTCGGCTGGGGCCGCCACGGCTTGCTTTTGTTGCTGGCGATGGTATTTGCCGACAATTTCGTCGGCCGACAAATACTGGCGGTC
The DNA here is from genome assembly GCF_020295325.1 of Pseudomonas sp. Y24-6. Lineage (NCBI taxonomy): Bacteria > Pseudomonadati > Pseudomonadota > Gammaproteobacteria > Pseudomonadales > Pseudomonadaceae > Pseudomonas > Pseudomonas sp. Y24-6. Next base: position 122,916 of record NZ_JACBXG010000007.1, read on the forward strand.
ATGGTCGAACCGATCAAATCCGAGTTTGCCGTCAGCGACACCGCCATCGGGTTGATCTCGGGATTGGCGTTCGCGGCAGTCTATGCACTCATGGGACTGCCAGCAGGTCGCCTGGTGGACCGCATGCCACGTGTACGGCTGCTGGCAATCTCCTGTTTGCTCTGGGCGGTGGCGACCATGGCTTGTGGCCTGGCCGGCAGTTTCCTTGCGCTGGCCTTTGCGCGCATGCTGGTTGCAGTCAGCGAGTCGCCGACAACTTCAGCCTCGCTGTCGTTGATCGCAGACCTGTACCCACCACAACGGCGTTCATTTGCCATCAGTTGCTTTACCGCAGCACCGACCTTCTCCTCGATCATCGGGTTGAGCATTGGTGCCTGGGTGGTGGAGCACTACGGCTGGCGCAGTGCATTCATTGCCCTGGGGGTGCCGGCGTTGGCGTTCAGCGCCATCCTGGCGTTTCTCGTACGCGACCCTCAACGTGGTCGTTGGGATGTTACACCGCAGCCCCACACGCCCCCCGCCCTGCTGGGCATGGGCGCTGAAGCACGCAAGCTGTGGGCGCTGCCAGCGTATCGGTGCCTGATCCTCGCAGGTGGGTTGACCACGCTCAGTTCCTACGCCATTGGCATGTGGAACACCAGCTTCCTGGTACGCTCACACGGCCTGTCCCTGCAACACGCCGGATTGCTGGCAGGAGTGATCTGCGGCGTTTCGGCGGGGATCGGTGGCTTGTTCAGTGGCTGGTTGAGTGACCGGCTGTGCCGGCGCAATCCACACTGGCAAGTTTCGATTCCGATTTTCGGCCACCTGGCGGCCATCTGTGCGCTGGTCCCCTATCTGCTCTGGTCCGACTCCCTGCTGGTGCGCCTGGGTGATGTGCCGATTCCAACCGCCATGCTCTGGTGCGCGCTTTACGCATTCTTTGCCGTCTGGTGGGTCGCCCCGTCCTACAACCTTGTCACCCAACTGGTGCCACCCGGTCGACGCGGTAGCGCCATGGCTTTACAAACCATCGTCAGCACGTTGCTCGGCGTCGGTATCGGGCCACTGGCAACCGGCTTGATCAGCGATATGTTGCTTCCGCTGTTTGGACAGGAGTCACTGCGATATGCGCTGCTGTTGGTGAATCTGCCGGTCATTTGCTCGGTGCTATTGCTGATGCGGACCGCGAGCCATGCGTCAAGCACGGGTTATGGCCACGGGGGTTAAGCTGAGCTGTGCGAGCAATTCGTCCGAAGACATGACATCGGCATATTCATCACCCAGTATTGCCAAAGTCAGTGCCTGAACCGTTGTCGCGTCCCAGCACTTCCCATGCGCCCCGACGACAGGCACGGCGGTCGTAGCGTCTGAGGGGAGGATGATCCTGTAGCCAAGGGCTTTCCCCGCACGAACGGTGGCGTCGATACTGTTATGAACCACCACCCCCGTCAGCACTAAGCGCTTCACTCGCATCCTCGTCAGCACGGCATCCAGTTCGGTACCAATGAACGCGCAGTTTTCCTGTTTGGTGATGACCGGTTCTCCCTGGATCGGGGCAACTTCTTTCTTGATGCCATTCCACGGGCCATGCACGTAATAGCTGGACGCAGGCGCCTGTTCATCGTGCTTCACGTGCAAAACGGGCCAACCGTTCGATCGCCATAGGCCAAGCAGGCGCTGGATCACTGCCAAGTACCCAGGATTGTTTTTTCCATCCCAGTTTGGGCGATCGATCGCGTCCTGAACGTCAAGGATGACAAGGGGGATCAGGCTGATTTCATCCTTCATGTGATGTCAGTCCCTTCAAGTGGAGCGCGAGTCGGCTGCCGGCCACCGCACCGCCTTGGATTGCTGGTCAATATACGTGCACCACTGCTCGGAGCTTCGATCAGGGACGTCTGCCCTGCCCCGCACCCCCAGCTTGAATTCGATCACGGATTTCCATTCCTCAGAGCCTATATCCGGCCCGTGCCCTTGCGCATCGGCGGTCAGCAGTTTCTTGTCGATCGCCTGGTACCATGCCTCAGAGCACGGCGATTGCGCCTGGACAAAACCTGCGGCGCCAACAAACAACAATGCCAGATACTTGCTCATGTGCAGTCCTTTTTGATCTCGCCAGGTACCCAGTTTTCACCAGATCGCGCCAAAAGTGTAAACCTGGATACCTGTGGACGCACGTCACCTTGCGCCTGTCTCTAAACGGTTGCGCGGCTCACTCCACCAGAAGGCCTTGCTCGTCCTCACATCTCCACCTGAGTCCCCAGTTCGATCACCCTGTTGAGGGGCAATTTGAAGTACTTCAGATTGCTATTGGCGTTCTTCAGCAGAAACGCGAACAGGCCCTCTCGCCAGCGCGCCATACCCATGCGCTTGGTTGGGACGACCGTCTCACGACTGAGGAAATAGGTCGTGCGCATCGGGCTGAAATCCAGCTCATTCAAATGACAAAGACTCAAGGCCGTAGGCACGTCGGGCTCCTCCATGAAACCGAAGTGGAGGCTGACCCGGAAGAACCCGTCGCCATAGGCTTCAACTTCAAACCGCCGATCTGCACTCACTCGAGGACTGTCCTCGGACACCACGGTGAGCAATACCACTTGCTCGTGCAGTACCTGGTTATGCAGCAGATTGTGCAAGAGTGCATGGGGAACCGCATCGGCCCTGGCCGTCAGGAAAACCGCAGTCCCCTGCACACGATGTGGCGGCTGTGAACGGATACTGCTGATGAACAGCGGCAACGGCAGTGCGGTCTCATCCAGCCGCTCGACAATGATTTTTCGCCCGCGCTTCCAAGTCGTCATCAAGATAAACAGACCAATACCGGCGATCACCGGGAACGCGCCGCCCTGGAAAATCTTGGGCGCGTTGGCCGCGAAGTACAGGCTGTCGACCAGCAAAAACCCGATCAGCATGGGTATCGCCAGCCACCGAGGCGTTTTCCAAAGGAGCAGCACGACAGCCGAGGACAAGAGGGTGGTGATCAACATGGTGCCCGTCACCGCGACCCCATACGCAGCGGCCAAGGCACTGGACGACTCGAAACCGATTACCAGTAATACGACACCGACCATCAACGCCCAGTTAACCGTGCCGATGTAAATCTGCCCCTGCTCCTGGCTGGAGGTGTGCTGGATAAACATGCGAGGGACGTAACCTAGCTGGATAGCCTGGCGCGTCAGGGAGAAAGCGCCGGAGATCACGGCTTGCGACGCGATGATGGTTGCCAGGGTGGAGAGCGCGACCATCGGCAGCAGCGCCCAGCTCGGCGCGAGCAGATAGAACGGATTGCGCACCGCCTCCGGGTTCTCCAGGATCAGGGCACCCTGGCCAAAATAATTGAGCACCAGCCCCGGCAACACCAGAATGAACCAGGCGCGGGAAATCGGTTTGCGACCAAAGTGGCCCATGTCGGCATACAGCGCCTCAGCACCGGTCAATGCCAACACGACGGCGCCCAAAATCGCCACACCCATTCCCGGATGAACCACGAAGAACTGCACTGCCCAAACAGGGTTGAGCGCCTGCAACACTTCGGGGCGCTGCAAAATACCGTGGACTCCGAGCGCGCCCAATACCACAAACCACAACACCATGACCGGGCCAAACAGGATCCCGATGCGGGCGGTACCGTGCTTTTGTATCAGGAACAGCGCCACCAGCACGACCACTGACAGGGGCACCACCCAATGTTCTATGCCATCAAACGCCAGCTGTAGCCCTTCAACCGCCGACAGCACCGAAATCGCCGGGGTAATCATGCTGTCCCCGTAAAAAAGTGCCGCCCCGAACAGGCCGAGCAGCACCAGTACCTTGCTCATGTGGGGATAAGGGCTGGCCGCGCGGCGGGCCAAAGCCGTCAATGCCATGATGCCGCCTTCGCCCTGGTTGTTGGCACGCAGGATGAACAGCACGTATTTGATCGAGACGACCCAGATCAGTGACCAAAAGATCAACGACAGGATCCCCAGCACGCCGTCGTGGTTTACCTGAACGCCATAGTGGCCGGAAAACACTTCTTTAAGCGTGTAGAGGGGGCTGGTGCCAATGTCGCCATAAACCACGCCGACAGCGGCGACGAGCATGCCCACTCCTGACGTTTTGGATGGGGAATGTTCGTTTGCAACGGTCACTGTCTCACTCAAGGGGCGCTTCTCTCAATCATCGGGGAGTACTGCACGCCTTCCTTGCGCAATGCCTCTGTTCCAGGCCTATCGAAAAGAAAGGCATGGGGCGATTAAAAAATCGCCGCCAGTATCGTGTCCGGCAAAAACGCTGACTGTAAAAAAAACGTAAAAAAATTTCGTCAGCCACCGCGTTTGCAGCGTCACCCGAATGATCGAAGGCGGACAGCATTTCTTCCTGACTGGCGTTGCGCACCCATGGCGCGTCGCTTGGCCAGGTGCGGTAAGGGCGCCCGTCCCTGGGGCCGACCCTGGCTAGTGCGATACGGCTTGCTTGGATGAAGTTGTTCGACGGCTCGCAGAGTTCTGGATCAGGAACACCAGAATAGCCATGGCACCAATCAGGCCGGGGACCGCAAAGATGAGGAAGCTCGCCTGTAACGGCAATGAAGACGCATGCAGTGCACCCCCCAGCAATGGACCGATGATGGCGCCGGTCCGACCGATGCCCATCGCCCAACCCAGCCCTGTAGACCGAATGTGCGCAGGGTAGTACTGCACCGTGCAGGCGTTAGCCAGGATTTGCGTGCCAATGGTGCACGCCCCTGCAATGGCGATGAGTAAATACAGGACGGGTAAAGGTGCTTTCAGCGCCAGCAGGCTCAGGGCGATCGCCCCGCAAGTGAAAAAAGCGAACAACACCTTGGCGATGCCAATCCGGTCTCCCAGCCAGCCTCCGGCCACTGCACCGATGATCGCGCCGCCGTTGAGCGCCAACAGAAACGCCAAGCTGGAATTCAGGCCATAACCGGCGGCAGTCATGAGTTTTGGTAGCCAGGAGCTCAATGCATATACCATCAGCAAGCAACAGAAAAACGCCAGCCACAACATGAAGGTATTCAACTTGCGCCCGTCCTGGAACAGTTGCGCAATGGACACCGTTGTCCCTTTGGCGACCATCTGGTTCAACCGGTCACCGGTGGTGGGTGCATATGACGGCGCAGCTTGTGCCAGCAGTCTTTGGGCCTCGACGGTCTGCCCGGTGCGCAGCAGGAAATCCATCGACTCAGGCAATTGCCGAATCAGAAACGGCAAGGCCAACAGCGGAATCAGCGCGACATAGAACACCGCCTGCCAGCCCCATTGGGGGATCAGCACCATGCCCAGGCTCGCTGATAGCATCCCCCCTAGCGAGTAGCCACTGAACATGATCGCCACCAGGGTGCTGCGGGATTTCTTCGGTGCGTACTCGTTCATCAGCGCGACCACGTTGGGCATGACGCCACCGATCCCCAGGCCCGCGATGAATCGGCACAAGGCGAAGGTCTCGGGGCTGCGGGCCAGGCCGTTGAGGGCTGTGACTGCGCTGAAGATGGCAACACACATCATGATGGTTTTGCGCCGGCCTATGCGATCCGACAATGAACCGAAAAACAATGCTCCCAGCATCATGCCCACCAGCGCGCAACTGCCCAGCGCCCCGGCCTGCAACGAACTCAAGCCCCACTCGGCCATCAGTGAGGGCAACACGACCCCATAGATGACCAGGTCATAACCGTCGAAAATGATGATAAGTGCGCACCAGAACAGCACGCGGGCATGGAAGGCATTAAAACGCGCCCCGTCAATCAGGGCCGAGACATCAATCGTACGCATGGCATCGCTCTTCTTGTCATTGTTATAGAGCCGGAGGATCTGTCGCCCCCCGGAAATCGCGCGGTGTCCAATGGTGGTAAGCAGAGCATTGAGCACTGGACATGGGTTCGATGATGGGCAAACCCGCGCCCGTGATAAATGCAGCCAGGTGAATAGGCATTATTTCGAACGTGAATAAACCTCGGACAAAGCAATAGCCCCTCTGATATCCAATGGACGCGCCCCTCTGGCACTTGTTAGGCTTTGGCCCTTGCAGCGGCCTTTTCAGAGCGGTGCAGACCCCAAGGGTGGGGCAAAGATTTACGGCCCTTATGAGCACGCAATCTGCATGAGACGTTATGGAATTACGTGAACTTGATCTCAATCTGCTGCTGGTGTTCAACCAGTTGCTCATCGACCGCCGGGTATCAACGGCGGCCGATAGCCTTGAGTTGACCCAGCCCGCTGTGAGCAACGCGTTGAAGCGCTTGCGTGTGGCTTTGAACGACGAGCTGTTCGTTCGCACGTATCAGGGAATGGAGCCCACGCCCTACGCCCGGCAGTTGGCGGAGCCGGTGGCCATGGCCATCCAGACCTTGCGCGATGCACTGAGTCGTCAGGACACCTTCGACCCGCTCAACTGCAATCGCCGATTTACCATGGCGATGACCGACATTGGCGAAATCTACTTCATGCCGCGGCTGATGGACGCCCTGGCTGAGCGCGCGCCGGGTTGCTCGATCAGTACCCTGCGCAACACCTCCAATACCCTGGCCGAAGGCTTGCAGAACGGCGCCATTGACCTTGCCGTTGGCTTGCTGCCGCACCTGCAAGCCGGTTTTTTTCAGCAGCGCCTGTTTCACCATCGCTATGTCTGCGTGTGCCGCAAGGACCACCCCGCGACCCGGGAGCCGCTGACGCTTGAGCGTTTCTGCAGTTATGGCCACGTTCGGGTCGTCGCGGCGAACACCGGTCACGGTGAAGTAGATACATTCCTGGCGCGGGCCGGCATCGAGCGCAACATACGCCTGGAGGTTCCGCATTTCGTCGCCGTCGGCCACATACTTCAACGCACCGACTTGATGGCCACAGTGCCTGAACGATTTGCCAGCAGTTGCGAACAACCCTTCGGGCTCGCGGTTCTACCGACGCCAGTGGAACTGCCCAACATCGAAATAAACCTGTTCTGGCATGCGCGCTATAACAAGGATCCCGCCAATCGTTGGCTGCGCCAGCTGATGTTTGAGTTGTTTTCTGATTAGTGGCTGACAATCACCCGGCCGGTTATGGATGGCCGCGTTAAAAACGCAAAATCTCCAACGTAGCGCGCAGCCCCGTGGGCGTGCGGTTTTCCAACCGGACCTGCCCTCCCAGGCGATCGGCAATCGCCTGGACGATGTTCAGCCCCAGACCCGCGCCCTGATCATTGCCGCGGCTGTAGAAGCGTTCGAACAGCCTGTCGCGATCTGCCTCATTGATCCCCGGCCCCTCATCTTCCACAGACAACTGGTAGTGGTCGGCCTGTTTATTCAGCCTGACGGTGATCAACCCGTGTTTTGGGGAAAAGTTGGCGGCGTTAGTCACCAAATTGTTCAAGGCGATGTCGATGGCGGCGGAATCGACCCTGACGGGGCCGATATCGTCGCTGACATCGAAGGCCAGTTCGAGCCCCTTGTTCAACAACCAGGGCGTCAACTGAACCAGGCTGGCGCGCACGGTGGCCGCCAGATCAATGGCCGGTGACGGCGGTATCGCTGATTGCGGTTCAAGGCGCGCCATGGTCAGCAATTGGTTGACCAGTCGGCTGGTACGGTCGACGCCGGCGATCAAATGTTCCAGGGACTCACGGCGATCCTCTTCGCTCCCCGCCTCCATCAGGTTCTGTGCATGGACCCTGAGCACCGCTAACGGCGTACGCATTTCATGGGCCGCATCAGCAATAAAACGCCGCTCGCGCCCCATGACTTCCTGGATCTGCGCGAGCATGCGATTGAGCGCCGCTTGCATCGGTTCCAGTTCGCTGGGCAGCGGGGTCAGTTGCAGCGGCTCCAGCGAGCCGCTGTGCCGAGCCCGCAGCGTGGCCGCCATGTCAGCCAGGGGCTTGAGGCCCCAGCCAATGGCCATCCACACCATCGCTGCCAGAATCAGGCTGCCCAGCACATTAGGCAACAGGGTATGGCGCAGGATCCGGTCCACCAGGTCCGAACGCACATCGTCCCGTTCACCCACCCAGATCCGTAGATCCGTTTGTTTGTCCTCCAGCATGAAGGCGCGCCAGTGGCGGTTGTTCAGGTCCACCACATCACTGAAGCCTGGAGTGACTGGCGGTGTGCCAAAAGACGGCGCACTGGCGGTGTGCACCAGCACCTGGCCCTGACGATTCCAGACCTGAAAGGCAATCTTGCTTTCATAGGGATGGCCATCGACCTTGGGCACCGCCTCGCCCAAGGCCTTATTGAACGCCTGGTACAGTTCGGCGTGTTCCTTGCTGGCCAGCGGCATGCGCATCACGCCCTGCAGCAGCCGGGCGTTCTGCGCGAGCTGGGCGTCGTAGACTTCGGCGATTTCGTGATTGCTGTCGTTCCAGTTGAACACGGTGATCACTGCCAGGCCGGCGAGCATCAGACCGATGATCAGCGTCAGCGTGCGACGCCGGATGGAGGTCATCGACGTTCCTCCACCAGGTAACCGACTCCGCGAATAGTACGGATCAGGTCAGTGGAGAACTTTTTGCGCAGGTGATGAATGTGCACTTCCAGGGTGTTGCTTTCGGCCTCTTCGTTCCAGCCGTAGAGTAACTGCATCAGGTGATCGCGAGTCATGACCCGGCCGGGTGGCGACAGTAGCTCGTGGAGCAACTGATATTCCTTGGGCGTCAGTGCCACCGGTTCACCCTGGTAGCTGACTTGCTGCGTGCCCGGATTGAGGCTGATGCCGGCGTGTTCGATAAGCATCTGCGCGCGCCCGGCGCTGCGCCGCAGCAAGGCCCGCAGACGCGCCTTGAGTTCGGCCAGATCAAAGGGCTTGATCAGGTAATCGTCGGCGCCGGCATCCAGCCCGGCGATACGGTCTTCGGTGGCGTCCCGCGCCGTAAGAATCAACACCGGCAGGTTGGAGCCGCTGTCACGCAGGCGGCGCAGCACTTCCAGCCCGTCCATGCGCGGCAGGCCGAGGTCGAGCACTGCCAGGTCAAAGGATTCGCTGAGCAGTGCATGCAAGGCACTGCTACCGTCCTGCAACCAGTCCACAGTGTACCCTTCGCGGCCGAGGGCCTGATGAATGCCTTCACCCAGCGCCACGTCATCCTCAATCAGTAATAAGCGCACTCGGACTCCTGTCAGTCTATTTTCTTGTTCACGTCCACCAGCAGCGCTTCGATCTCTTTGCGCCGTCCGGCGTCGGCCAGTTCCCGTCCTGGCCTTGGGGCAGCCTGCAGGGCTTTTTGCAGCGCACCCCGGGCTTCGCTGTAGCGTTTTTGACGGTAGAGGTGATCGCCCCAGAAGTACAGACTATCGATGCCGTCAGGGTTCAGTTGCAAGGCCTGCTTGAGCAACTGATCGGCCTTGTCAGCGTCACCGAAGCCGATCGGCCAGCCCGGCACGCGGTCGTACAGTGCGCCGAGGCTGGTGTAGGCCGAGCCTTGCAAGGCTTTGGGGTCCAGGGCCAGGGCTTTCTCCAGATCGATTTTTGCCGCCTTGACCTTGCTCAGAGCTCCGAGCCCGCCCTGGGCGCCGGCCCAACTGCTGGTGACGATGCCGGACCAGATCCAGGCTTCGGCCACGGACTGGCGTTCGTGCGTAAACGCCGAGGCCTGCCCTGCCAGCTGTTCAAAAGCCGCGGTACGTTGATCCGCGGGCATTTCATATTGAATGTGTGCCCAGCTTTGCTGGATGCCACTGAGACGTTGTTGATCGGCAGCGTCAAGCGCCCAGGCGTTTGCGCTCAAGGCGCCCATCAGCAGGCAGGCGAAGATTTTTTTCATGGCTTGAAATTCTCGTTATCAGGTTTCTGACTCAGACGACGGATCAGTGGCAGCTGCTTGCGCAGGCCGCGATCCACCAGGTTGGGCAACAGGCTGTTCAGGCCCACGAAGAAGCGTTCCGGCCAGCCCAGGTACAGGTCACGGTGGTCACCGGCAATGGCGTGCATCACCGCCGAGGCAACTTTTTGCGGATCATCTACGTTGGATTTGAGGGCAACATTCAACGCCTGCGCTGCCGCGCTGTTCATGCTGGTGCGGGTGGCCCGTGGTGCGACGTACAACACCCCGACCCGGGTGTCAGCGAGCTCACGACGCAGGGCTTCGGAAAACCCTCGCAGGGCAAACTTGGTGGCGCAATAGCTGGCGTAGCCGGGGTAACCGATCGAGCCATAAGTCGAGCCGACGTTGACCACCATGGCGCTTTCAGCCTGCTTGAGCAGCGGCAGCAGCAACCTGGTGAGGCAGATCGGCGCGCTGACGTTCACCGCCAGCATGGCGTTGATGTCGCTGTCATCGAGCTGCTCAAGCATGGCGAAATGATTGATCCCGGCGGCATTGATCAGCAGGTTCAGCCCCCCGAGGCCTTCGGCGGCGGCCAGCACCTTGCGGCGGTCGGTGAGGAACGTCAGGTCGGCGCCGACCCAGGACAACTGCTGAGGGTAGCGTTCCAGCAAAGGCACCAGCGGTTCCCGGTGCCGAGCCACGGCCAATACCCTGGCGCCACTGGCGCACAGGGCGGTGGCAATTGCCAGGCCGATGCCGCCACTGGCGCCGGTCAGCACCACCCGGGCTTCAGACAGGCGCATGGGGAGTCTCCCCGACGCGCGGCAAGCCGCGGAACATATCGGTGTACAGCGCGTACACCACTTTGGAGGCATGAATCACGGCCGCCTGGTCAGCCGGATCATCGAGGGTGTTCATCAGGCGGCGATACGTCTGCATGTGCTCGATATCCAGCGAGCCATGGGAGCTGAGGTAACTGAACGCGCTTTGCGGCAAGTCCAGGCGTTCTCGGATGCTCTCGGCGGCGTGGGTGGCCAGGGCGATACTGGTGCCTTCCAGCACATTGACCATGCCAAACAGGCCCACCGGATTGCCCCGGGCAATCAGGTCGTAGAGGTAGCTGACCATCAATTCGATCGGCAAGGAGGGACGACCGTCGCGCACCGCGGCCTTGTCGCCACCGCAGGTTTCGATATCGTTGAGGATCCACTGTTCGTGGCCGTATTCGTCTTCGATGTACTCGCACACTGCTTTGCGCAGCCATTCCAGACGCGACGGCAGGCGTGCACCACAGGCCATCATCAAAGGCACGGTGTGGCGCACGTGGTAATAGGCTTGCGTCAGAAAGGCCCGATAGCTTTCCAGGCTGACCTTGCCCTCCAGGGCATCGCGAATGACCGGCAGGTTGAACAGCGCGTGGCGTTCGTGTTGCGTGGCTTCTTGCAGGTTGTCGAAAAAACTCATGACGCAGATTCCTCTGAAAAGACAGCGTTAGTCAGTTGCGCGCGGTACTGCTCGCCGATGGCGTCCCGGCGTGGTCGGCCATTGGCAGTCAGCAAGCCATTGGCGGGGGTGAATGGTTGAGCCAGACGGGTCCAGTGCTGAACCTGGGCGTAATTGGGTAAGGCCGCGTTGGCCTGAGCCACGGCGGCGGCCAACGCTTCGTCTGTGCAATCGGGGCGATGAGGCCAAAGCAGCGCGTGATTGCCCGGCATGGCCTCGCCGTAGACAAAGGCCTGGGCAATATCCCGGCGTTGAGTCAGTTCGGCCTCGACCCATTCGGGGTTCACGTTGCGGCCATAACTGGTGACGAACTGGTGTTTCTTGCGCCCCTTGATATACAGAAAGCCCTCGGCGTCGAATTCACCAAGATCACCGCTGGGCCACCACTCATCGCCGTGCTCAGCCTCGCCGAGGTAACCCAGCAGGGTCGAGCCCTTGATCAGCACTTCGCCGTCCTCGGCCAGAAGGATCTCCACGTGGGGCAGAGGCCGGCCGACGCTGCCCGCGCGGCGTGCCTCTGGCCGATTCAGGCACACCACTGACGCGCACTCCGACAGCCCGTAGCCTTCGTAAACCGGCAGGCCGGCACGTCGCGCACGGTGCAGCAAATCTTCACTCACCCGAGCGCCGCCCACTGCGGCAAAGCGCAACGAGTAGGGGCTGAAGGCTTTTTGCTCCGCGGCGCTCACCAGTAACAACAGCAACTGCGGCACCAGAATCACACTCTCGGGCGCACGGGTGGCCAGGCAACCGAGCAGTCGCGGCACATCGACACCGCTGGCCCCCTCGATACCCAGGGTTTTCTGGCTGGGCAGGCTCAGCTTCGCGCCGGCGTAAAGCGCCGCATAGCAGCCAATGTTTTCCAGCAGGATCGCCAGCGGCAACAGTGCGAGGTGATGCTGTGGATCAGTGGGCTTGCTGGCCTGATCGAGTTCGCGGACGACCCGCAGGATACTTTCGGCACTCAGGCACACACCTTTGGGAGTACCGGTGGTGCCCGAGGTGAAGGTCAGTTTGGCGGTGCCCTCGGGCATTCGGTGCGGGCCGTTGAACGTGCGCCGCCAGAATTCACCGTTCCTTTCGTAGCCGGCCGTTTGCAGTTCTGCTTCCAGAGCCGGCTCGGCAATCACCAGGGCAGCCTGGCTTTGCTTGAGACAATGTCGACGTTGAGCCGGCGTGAAGAAAGGCGGCAACGTCAGGCAGGTCAAGCCTTCGAACAGCACGGCCAGGTCCCACAGCATGGCGTCGACACCATTGTCCAGGGCCAGTGCCACAACCTGGACGCTTTCATCCCGTAGACGCTGCTGGCGGTACATCACTTCCGCGTACAGCGTCGCGTAGTCCAGCTTCAGGTGATCCCCCCAAATGGCAATGGCATTGGTCTTGCGTTCGGCATGGGAGCGCAGGGTCTGTTTGAAACGCTCGATTTCAGGCGACATGGCTGGATTCCTCAATGGACGCTGGCAACCCCAATCGGCTGAACATCCCTATGTTGCGCAAATGAATGAAGCCGGCGCGGATGTTGCCAACGTGCACCCAGGGTTTGCTCTCGTAGTAGCTGCCCCAGCTGTGGCGGTCCTCGCCTAACCGTGCAGGATCGGCGGCGCAAAGGGTCACGGGCTTCAAGCCCAGGCGGTGAAAGCTGTTCACCAGGCCGATGTTGCCGGTGAACGCCACCCATTCCAGGCCACCCATGGCCAGCAGGTAGGTGATGGCGATGATGCTCATGCGTGCACTGCCGGTGTCGCTGGCGGCCAGGTTACCCACTTCAACGATGCCCCTGCGGTCGACTGCACAGTCGGCTGCGGCACTGATCAGCGGGTCGACCGGCTCGTCCAGGTAGCGTTCCAGAAACAGCGGCTCACGGCTCGCCAGGCGCACGCCGGCCACTGCACACAGTTCACCCGACGGGTTGTTCATGCCGAATAGCTCCGGCATGAAATGCCGGATGTCCGCGCCGTGGGCCTTGCGGAAGCGCTGCTGGATAAAGGCTTCCAGAACGGGGCGCAGGGGCTCGTCCGGCAGAGCGCGGGCCAGACTCAGCTGCGGGGTTTCGGCCTGGCCGAAATGCAGGGGCAGAGCGATGTTCCAGTCAATATCGGGCATTGGAAGACGCCTCCCGGGAAAGTGTGGGAGAAGTATCCGAGGCATTTCTTAACGGAGTCTGAAGGTGGCCAAAAGATCGCCAGGGGCAGTCTTCAGATTGCCTTAAGACTGGATGGGCAGGCTGGCGTCATTCGGTTCGCTTACCGAAAAACCGGGCCGCGCGAATGATTGTGCAGCCACACCCGTTCAAGAGGCCTGTCATGACTCGCGATTTACTCGCTCACAACCGCTACGCAAAACTCTCGATCACCTTGCACTGGCTGATGCTCGTGCTGGTTGTCGGGGTCTATGCCTGTATCGAGATCAGAGGCTGGCTGCCGCGCCAGCATCCATTGAAAGGCCCCCTGCTCGGTACCCATGCCCTGTTTGGACTGGCGATTTTTACCTTGGTGTGGGTTCGCTTACTCGGCCGTTTACAAAAACGCCCGCCCATCACGCCTCGCCCCCCTGCCTGGCAGACTGCGCTGGCCCACCTCACCCACCTGGCGCTCTATGTCCTGATGATCGTCACGCCCCTGCTCGCCTGGCTGATGCTCAGTGCCGCCGGTAAACCGATACCGTACTTTGCTTTTACCCTGCCCTCGCCTATCGCACTCGATCCGGATTTGGCGAAGCAATTCAAAGAATGGCATGAATGGCTTGGCAACGCCGGGTACTGGCTGATTGGCGTGCACGCCTTCGCTGGGATTTTTCACCACTACTGGATGCGCGATAACACCCTCACCCGGATCTTGCCCAAGCGCTTTGTGCGCTAGTGTCTGATGGCAATCATTCCAACCTTCAGCACTACTGAACCGCTGACCTGGTCCAGCCTGGGCAACGGCTTGACTCCGCTTGGCCTGTCAGGTGCAGAAATCGAGGGCGCCAAGTAAATGCTTGAGATTGCGCCACCAGCGCCCTGCCCGACGTTGATTGACGTCAATCAGGCACAAATGAATGCGCCGCCTCACTACTCTTTGATCCAGATCAGATCCACCCACCGACAGCAGCGTAAAAAGGAATGAACAGCGCGGTTGGTCAAGACGCGCCTGCTTTCAAACCCGATGGAGTTTTACCCCATGCTGACCGTCAAAGACCACAATGACCGGGCCGCGGCCGCCTATGCCGCGGTCACCGGAAAGCACTGGATCGAGGCGCTCAAGGACGGTCGCCACGTTTTGATCCGACCGCTGGCAGAGAAAGACCGCGAGCGTGAATTGGCCTTTATTCAACGGCTGTCCCCCGAGTCCCGGCACATGCGTTTTCTGGCGCAGATCAAGGAGCCCGGCGGCGCCCTGCTCAATCAGTTGATGGACACCGACAATCGCGAGCGCCTGGCCTTCATCGCCCTGGTGCACGACAACGGACAATTGATTGAGGTGGGCGTCAGTCGTTATGCGGCCACGGATGAACAGCAATGTGAATGCGCCATTACGGTCGCCGATGAATGGAATCACCTGGGACTGGGTACACTGCTGATGGAACATTTGATCAAGGCGGCGCGCCACAACGTTTACCGGCAGATGTATTCGGTCGATTCCGCGAGCAACGCGCCGATGCGTGACCTCGCCAGATCGCTTGGTTTTGAAACTTACACTGACCCTGATGACCGCCACCAGGTCATTCATCGTCTGCAACTGTGAACCGTCGCCCCGCGATCTTTCGGCCAACGCTTGATCAGGATTGATGGGTTATGTGAAGGGCGACTTGATCTCTATCAGCTTCCGTAGAGGCCTCATTTAGAGCAACCAGATCCCAGCCCACATTGCCAGTGTGAGCAGGACCTGACCCGGAATTACGTAAAGGGCGAACCGGCTTCCACCACTGACCCACGCCACCGCGCATTTGCTCAGCGAATTACTGCTGATGGCGATCAGTACAGGCACGGCAATGGCGTCGAATGGCAACTGACCCGATTTGGCCAGGGAGGCAATCGACGCCGTCGAAGCATGGGCATCGGCGAAACCGGTGAAGGTCGCCGTCACCATCACCCCCGCTTCCCCGTAGTACCTGAGCATCACCGAGGACAGGAAAGTGATGCCGGTCACGGTCAGGGTCACCACCAGCGCCAGCTTGAGATTGAACGCACCGCCGACCTTGATCGGCTGGCTGGCGTTAGTCGCGGTTTTCGGAAACATCAGGCACAGGCCATACAGGGCGGTAGCAAGCGCGCCGCATACCAGTGGACCGAAAACCGGCCGCAGCAGACCGGTGTCGACCGCACCCAGGATCAGGCCCGCTTGAACGAAGGTCGCGAGGTTGGACCAGATCGCGGCGGCGCCCAGGAGCTTGACGTTGGCCGGCTCCCTGGCGGCGATATGGCCCATCGCGGCGATTGTCACGGTACTGGAGGCAAATCCGGAGGCAATGGCGCTGATCGCATAGCCGTAGCGGGTGCCCAAGGCACGAACCGCGACATGCCCCACTGCCCCCACCACCATCAACAGGACGGTCAGGGTACAAATGGTGCGCAGGTTGATCGCCCCATACGGGCCGATATAGCGATCGGGCGTCAGCGGCAGTACCACCAGGGCGGCCGTCAGCAAGACCAGTGCGTCGCGCATTTCGCCTTCGGTTAACTGGCTGCGGGCGAAGTGGTGCAGCTTCTCGCGGTACGCCAGCAATCCGGCCATCACCACAGCCATGGCCACCGCCAATTGTGGCTGACTGCTGCAGAGGGCTCCCAGTACCAATACGGTGAGCAAGGCCACTTCACTGGTCACTCCCGGGTCGTCGCTCAAGCTACGCCAGTACGCGACCGTCACCAGCACACCAAGGGTGATCGCCAGGGCCGCGACCAGCAGCCCGCCACCGACCTGCATCGACCCATAGCCCAGCAGCGCGGTAATCGCGAAAGTGCGCAACCCGGCGCAGGCACGGCTTTGCCCCTCGCCTTTGTGCCGTTCGCGCTCAAGACCGATGAGCAGGCCAATCCCAAGCGCGGCGGCGGCTCCCGTGAGGCCCAGGCTCTCGATCATGAGGCGCTCATACGCCTGGGGAAAGCACCTGCGATGCTCACGGTGTGATCGCCACCTTCATCACCCCGTCCCGCTGGTGGGCAAACAGGTCATAGGCCGCTTCAATATTGTCGAGTGTGTAGCGGTGCGTCACCAGGGGTGACAGGTCCACCCCCCCGCTGTTGACTACCGCCATCAGGCGACGCATGCGTTCCTTGCCGCCCGGGCAAAGGGTGGTGACGATGCTGTAGTCCCCCAGTCCGGCGGCGAAGGCATCCAGCGGAATGTGCAGATCGCTGGAATAAACCCCCAGGCTGGACAAGCGACCGCCGGGACGCAGCACCCGCAGGGCAGACTCGAAAGTACCCTGGGTGCCCAATGCCTCGATGGACACATCGACGCCGCGGCCATCGGTCAGGGCCATGATCTGATCGACCACGTTACCGTCCTTGAAATTGACCACATGGGTCGCGCCCAACTGTCGCGCGACGCTCATGCGCTCGGGTACGGCGTCGACGCCAATGATTGTGGTCGCGCCCTTGAGGCGGGCGCCGGCCACCGCGCACAGGCCGATCGGGCCGAGGGCAAACACGGCAACCGTATCGCCAATGCTCACTTCGCCGCGCTCGGCGCCGGAAAAGCCGGTGGACATGATGTCCGGGCACATCAGCACCTGCTCATCGCTGAGGCCGTCGGGAATGGGACACAAATTGGCGATTGCGTCCGGCACAAGCACATATTCAGCCTGGCAACCGTCAATGATGTTGCCGAATTTCCAGCCCCCTGTGGCGCGGAAGCCGTGGCGGGTATCCGGACCGTCCTGGGAGCCGCAGCCGCACAGGCAGGCGTAACTTTGCCCGCTGGGGGTGATGGCACCGGCAATGACCCGTTGCCCTTCGACGAAGCCACGCACTTGCGAGCCAAGCCGTTCAATCACACCAACCGGTTCGTGCCCCACGGTCAGCCCTTTGGCCACCGGGTACTCACCGCGCAGGATGTGTACGTCGGTGCCACAAATAGTCGTGGTGGTGATACGGATCAGCGCATCCAGAGGGCCGACCTCGGGAATGGGTTTGTCCTCCAGCACAATCCGGTTTTTCTCAACGAAAACTGCCGCTTTCATGGTCGCCATGCTGATTGCTCCTCTGTCCGTGTGCGCCAAAGTTCAGCACAGCCTGCAGAATGAACCGCAATGACCGATGAAAGGTTGATAACGATCAACAGTTACTGGCTTTGACGACCGCATGCTTGACAACATTTATGCTCATGACCTCTCATCCATCAGTTCGGGCGAGTTTGGCTTCAGCAAACGGGTCATGGATCTTTGCGGGAGCTGCAGATACGCTGTAGTCCTACCTGATGACTGCCCCAGATTGCCAGAACAATGACCACCGAATCACTTTCAACCCGTGAGGTCTGCCAGATCCTGAGAGACCTGGCCCTGGGTACGCGGTCTATCCAACGAATCAGCCGTCAGGCCCCGCCGGGAATTGACTCGGGCCAGATCCGTGTTGAAGTCGATGGCTGGGTGCTCAACCTGTGCCAGGACCAGGGCACCCTCACCTACTGTGAATCCTGCGTCGCCGCGGATAGCCGCTCGGCCACGTTTGCCGACTGGCATCGTTATGGCACCGATCCCGTGGAGCTGCTGAGTACCTGGGAGCGTGCGCAAGTCGAGGGACTGTTGGCCGACCCGCAAAGCGTCGAGGCACGTGCGATGTGATGAGAGGTGCGAGCCAAGCGCGACAGGTGAACTAATCTGTAAAGGTTCAAGCGTCGTAACTCCAACGCACACTCGCCGCAGTGGGGTTCACCATGAAAATCGTCTTCGCCCCTTGCATAACCCTGATCCTTTGCGCGGTCTCGTCAAGCGCAACAGCCGAGACCGTCACGCCGCTCAAAGGACAGACGCAGGCAATCATCCAGCAGGACGTCAGCGCTTGCCAGTCCCAGGCTGGCAGCACAACGAGCTCGAGCACGACGCCGCAATCCGGTGGGCGTGTGCGCGGAGCTGCGACTGGCGCCGTTGCCGGAGCTGCGGTTGCCGGCGCGCGGGGTCGTCAGCACGATGAGTTCTATGATCGGGTGGACGACGACGTCAAACAGCAATATCGCCAGAATAAGGCCAAGGACGCAGCGGTGGCTGGCGCAGTGGTGGGCGGGTCCCGCCAGCGCCAGGATCGTCGCCAGGACCGCCGCAGCGCAGAGCAGAATACGACGGCGGTATCATCCGCCTATAGCAGTTGCATGCAGCAGCGTGGTTATCAGGTAACGCCATAAAGATTTTTGTGGACACACCCTGGCCAAGGCGAACGCAGCCGTGAGCCCGGCTGCGTCGCCCATGGCTCAATGCGGTGCCCGGGGGATGGTCTTCAGCAAATCTTCAGGGCTGATGTAACCCACCACCGGTTCCGCGACACTGCCCGGCAGCGGCAGGTCGAGGATATGGCCCTTGATCTTGCCGATGACGTGCATCTCGCAAGGTTTGCAGTCGAACTTCAGCGTCAGCACTTCGTCGCCGTGCACCAGTTGCATCGGCGCGACCTTGGTGCGAACACCCGTGACGCCCTTGGCCTGTTTCGGGCAGAGGTTGAAGGAAAACCGCAGGCAGTGCTTGGTGATCATCACCGGCACTTCGCCGGTTTCTTCGTGGGCCTCAAAGGCCGCGTCGATCAGCTTGACGCCATGGCGGTGATAGAAGTCGCGGGCCTTCTGGTTGTAGACGTTGGCCAGGAACGACAGGTGCGACTCCGGGTACACCGGCGGCGGGCTGGTTTCGGCTTTGCGGCTACCCCGTGGATGGGCTTGCAGGCGGGCCGCCGTCAACGCCTCAATCACGCCCCGACGCAGGGTCTTGAGTTGCGAGTTGGGGATGAAAAATGCCTTGGGCGCATCAAGCTTGATCGCCGTGGCGTAGTAGTCGGTGGTGCCCAACTGGCCGAGCAGATCGCGCAATTGCTCCAGCGCCTGCTCCGGCTTGTTGGCCAGGCCGAACGGGCCATCCAGTGACAGGCTGGCGCTGATACCCTCCTCGCTCGTGGCGGTCAGCTGCAGGCGTTGTTCATCCAGGCGCGCGGCCCAGGACAGGCCGATGCGACGCTCGGCAGAGGTTTTCTGCAAGGCTTGCTGCCAGTCGTGGTCCAGGTTACGGCTCAGCGGGTGGTTGGGGCGCAGCTTGTACATCCCTTCCGGCATTTCGTTGGGCTCGACGCGATAGCGATAACGTTTCTGGCCGTCTTCGACAAATTCGCCCTTGGGCTCGGCGATGTTGGCGCGGAAACCCACGACCTCACGCTTGATTTGCACGTTGAGGCCATCGCCATTGGACAACGGATCAGTGGTGACCACCTGCAGATCCCGTTTACCGACTTTCTCCACCACGCCCACCGGCAAGCCAGTGAAGGTCGGTGAGTCGAAGGCGCCGATGTCGATCTTGCGGTCGGTGACAAAATAATCGGTGCTGCCACGGTGAAAGGTCTTGTCCGGGTCAGGCACGAAGAAATGCGCGGTACGACCACTGGATGCCCGGGCCAGGTCCGGACGATCTTCGAGCACATCGTCCAGGCGCTGACGATAATAGGCGGTGATGTTTTTCACATAACCCACATCCTTGTAGCGCCCCTCGATCTTGAACGAGCGAACACCAGCTTCCACCAGGGCGCGGATGTTGGCACTCTGGTTATTGTCCTTCATCGACAGCAGGTGTTTTTCGTAGGCGACTACGCGGCCCTGATCGTCCTTGAGGGTGTACGGCAAGCGACAGGCCTGGGAGCAGTCGCCACGGTTGGCGCTGCGACCGTTCTGGGCGTGGGAGATATTGCACTGGCCGGAGAACGCTACGCACAGCGCGCCGTGAATGAAAAACTCGATCGCCGCGTCAGTCTCGTCGGCGATTTCGCGAATTTCCTGCAGGTTCAACTCCCGGGCCAGCACCAATTGCGAGAAACCCGCCTGGTCGAGGAATTTCGCCCGGGCCAGGGTGCGGATATCGGTCTGGGTGCTGGCGTGCAGCTCGATCGGCGGGATATCCAGTTCCATCACGCCAAGGTCCTGGACGATCAAGGCATCGACCCCGGCATCGTACAACTGGTGGATCAGCTTGCGGGCCGGCTCCAGCTCATTGTCGTGCAGGATGGTGTTGATGGTGGTGAACACACGGGCGTGATAACGACGGGCGAACTCCACCAGTTGGCCAATTTCGCTGACTTCGTTGCAGGCATTGTGACGGGCGCCGAAGCTCGGGCCGCCGATATACACGGCATCGGCGCCATGCAGAATGGCCTCGCGGGCGATGCTCACATCACGAGCAGGGCTGAGCAGTTCGAGCTGATGTTTGGGTAAGGACATGATTTTTTTTAGGTTGGTCACGGTCGAGGCATGCATTGTAGCGGCCTATCGCGGGACCGGCACCCGTAGGCGACCGAATGGCGCCACTCCATGGCTGCCTCTGGTCACCGCAGCCTTCAGGGCTGACGGCTGCTGACGGCCTCTGCGCCCTGCTGGAACATGGCGTCGAAGCGCGGTTTGTTGGCCGCGTAATAAGCCGCTACCACCTTGTCGGACGAACTCTGCCGAGCCTCCATCATCAGTGTCTCCAGGTCCGCCTTGGGCACCGAATAGTGGGCGAAGAAATACGCCACTTCGGGGTACTGCTCGCTAAAGCCCTTGCGCGCCACGGCGTGGATTTGCTCGGCGCCGCCAAAGATCTGCTTCGGATCATCCAGGTAGCGCAACGGCCACTTGGAGAACATCCAGTGCGGGCTCCAGGCATTGACCAGCGACCATTTATCGCGTTTCAGATTGCGATCCAGTTCATTGAGCATCCCGGTCTCAGAGGACGCCACCAGCTTGTAGCCCTCAAGTTTGTACTCCTCCATGGCCTTGACCGTCAGCTTGTACTGGCCGTTACCCACTTCCGAGGTGAGGATCTTGCCTTCCAGCCTGGCCCGGACCTCAGGCTTGTTCAGGTCTTCGACGCTGGCCACTTCGCTCAACGGCACAGAACTCGGCACCGCCATGCCGATACGCCCCTCATACAGCACCCCAAGGTCTTCGAGCCGGTCTTTGTACTTGTCATAGAACGCCTTGTGCGTGCTCGGCAGCCAGACCATAGGGATCAGGTCGATGTTGCCGTTGGCCAGTGCCTGGAACTGGATGCCGATGTCAGCCATCACCAGTTTCACCGGTTGCTTGAGGCGGTCTTGCAAGGCCGTGGTCGCCAGCTTGACGGTGATCTCGGTATCGGACCAATTGACCCAGCCAATGCGCACCGGCGCCTGGTCGGCTGCCTGGGCCAGCGAAGTACTGGCGGCGAGCACAAGACTGAGCAGCGCCGCGTAGCGGGTTCTTCTGTCGGGTGAGTGAGCGTTCATCAGGCGTCTTCCTATTGAGAGGTGATAGGCAGCTTGTCTTGGTGTGAACGGCCTTGCGGTCGTGAATGGCGCGGCCCCGTGTTACCGGGCCCACGGGAATCTTCCTCTGCGCCATGCGAGCTAGATCTTATCGACGGGTTTTGCCTTGCGCAAGCAAAATGTACACCTATGTATTCTGACGTTGACACTGGTGTACATTTATCCTAATTTCCAGCCAGAGAGCCCTGATGAAGCCCACCCCGGAGCGCCCCCGATGTCCAGCGATCCCTTGCTGCAACCCTACAGAATCAAGAACCTGGTCCTGCGTAACCGGATCATGACCACTTCCCATGAACCGGCTTACCCGGTCGACGGCATGCCCAAGGATCTCTATCGCGCCTATCACGTGGAACGCGCCAGGGCCGGCGTGGCACTGACCATGACCGCCGGCTCCGCCGCCGTCTCCCGGGACAGCCCGCCCGTGTTCAACAATGTGCTGGCCTACAAGGACGAAGTGGTTGGCTGGTTGAAAGACCTGACCGATGAATGCCATGAGCACGGCGCAGCGGTGATGATTCAGCTGACCCACCTGGGCCGTCGCACCCGTTGGGACAAGGCCGACTGGTTGCCGGTGGTGTCACCGTCACACCGCCGCGAGGCGTCACACCGCTCCTTCCCGAAGAAAATGGAAGAATGGGATATAGAGCGCATCATCAAGGATTACGTGGACGCGGCCGAGCGCATGAAGGCCGCTGGTCTGGATGGCCTTGAGCTTCAGGCCTATGGGCATCTCATGGACCAGTTCTGGTCGCCCTTGACCAATGACCTTGATGGGCCGTACGGCGGTTCGCTGGAAAACCGCATGCGCTTCACCTTCGACATCCTGCGCGGCATTCGCCAGCGGGTGGGTGAAGATTTCCTCCTGGGCGTGCGCTACACCGGTGACGAAGAGCTGCCCGGCGGCTTCAATGCCAGCGAAGGCATGCAGGTCTCGCACATGCTCAAGGACAGCGGACTGGTGGACTTTCTCAACGTCGTGCGTGGCCACATCGACACCGATGCCGGCCTTACCGACGTCATTCCTATTCAGGGCATGCGCAACTCGCCGCACCTCGACTTCGCCGGAGAAATCCGCTCGTCGACCGGCTTCCCCACCTTCCACGCGGCGAAAATTCCCGATGTGGCCACGGCGCGCCATGCGATTGCCTCAGGCAAGGTGGACATGGTGGGCATGACCCGGGCGCACATGACCGACCCGCACATCGTGCGCAAGATCATCGAGAAGCGCGAAGAAGACATCCGCCCGTGCGTAGGCGCCAACTACTGCCTGGACCGCATCTACCAGGGCGGCGCCGCCTATTGCATCCACAACGCGGCGACCGGTCGCGAGACCACCATGCCCCACGATATTCCCAAGGCCGCAGTCAAGCGCCGGGTGGTCGTGGTGGGTAGCGGCCCGGCGGGACTGGAGGCGGCGCGAGTAGCTGGGGAACGAGGCCATGACGTGACCGTGCTGGAAGCGGCGGACCAGCCTGGCGGGCAGATACGCCTGACGGCCCTGAGCGAACGCCGGCGCGAGATGATCAGCATCATCGACTGGCGCATGGCGCAGTGCGAACGCCTGGGGGTCAAATTTCATTTCAACACATGGGCCGAGGCCGACACCGTGCAAGCCTTCGAGCCAGACGTGGTCATCGTCGCCACCGGAGGCCTGCCGCACACCGAAGTCCTGCGCGAAGGCAACGAACTGGTGGTCTCGACCTGGGACATCATCTCCGGTGACATCAAGCCCGGGCGCAATGTACTGATTTTCGACGATGCAGGGGATCACGCCGCAC
The DNA here is from genome assembly GCF_020295325.1 of Pseudomonas sp. Y24-6. Lineage (NCBI taxonomy): Bacteria > Pseudomonadati > Pseudomonadota > Gammaproteobacteria > Pseudomonadales > Pseudomonadaceae > Pseudomonas > Pseudomonas sp. Y24-6. The sequence goes on from NZ_JACBXG010000007.1 coordinate 146,373, forward strand.
TGCAAGCCGCCGAAATCATCGCCAGGAGCGGCGCCACCCTTGAAATCGTCACACCCGACCGCTCATTTGCCCCCGAAGTCATGGCCATGAACCTGGTGCCCTACATGCGCAGCCTGCAGGATCTGGACGTCACCTTTACCGTGACCTACCGGGTCGAGAAGGTGCACAAGCGCGATGGAACGCTGGTTGCGACTTTTGGCAGTGATTACGGACAGGTGCACAAGCAGCGAGTCGTCGATCAGGTGGTGGTCAACCACGGCACCCTGCCCCTGGATGACCTGTACTTTGAGCTGCGCCCGCTCTCCAGCAATGGCGGAGCAGTCGAGCAGCATGACTTGATCGCCGGTAATGCGCAGCACCTCGTCACGCACCCCGAGGGGCGCTTCCAGTTGTTCCGCATTGGCGACGCAGTCTCGGCGCGCAACACCCACGCGGCCATCTATGACGCACTGCGGCTGGTGAAGGACATCTGAGACCGGAGCCCTGCGCGCAGGCCTTAGCCGCTTCTACATGCCCCGGCGTGCGATCTGCGCGCCGGCGTCCACCGCCCGCCCCACCAGCGACTCGAAATCATCATCGACCATCGACTGCAGGGCTGCCGCTGTCACGCCCCGGTACGCCAGCAACGAATCGATCAGCTGTTGCGGATCGTGTCGGGCTAACATGTGCCCGCCACCCACGACAACGCCTTGAGCAGCTCGTTGCGCGATATCCGGTGGAATGCCTGCGGCCACTGCTTGCCTTGTCAGCGCCAGTTGCAGCATGGCAGGGAATGCCGGGCCGGTTCCCGACAACGCACTGAGATAATCGACACAGGCTTCATCAGGCACTGCGTCTGCGCTGCCTACACATTCGAACAGACCTTGAATCCACAAGGCTTGCTGTTCATCCAGGCTGACGTTGCTGCACCAGGGCGTGAACGACTGCCGAATTTCCACCGCCGCATTGGGCATCGCCCGCACCACGACTTGCGCCCCGGTCGCCAGACTGATGGCTTGCGCCGACACGCCCGCCATCAGCGAGATCACCTGCTTGCCCCGAGCGTTGATGCGCAGCTCCTGAAACTGCTCCGGGCGAATCGACAGCACGACGATATCGCTCTGATCCACCAGTTGCTGATTGTCAGCGAGCAGCCGTACGCCTGACTCAAACGCAGTCACGCCCGAGCGATTGGAGATCAACAGATGCTGCGGCGCGATGAACTGACTGTCGAGCAGCGCCTCGGCCAGAGCTCGCCCCAGCCAGCCGGTACCGCCGATGATTCCCAGGGTCTTACTCGTCATCGATCGGGGTTCCCTCGAAGGTTTCAGCCAGGGGCACGAACACGCCGGGTTCTGTTTGCGCGTAGCCAAAGGTCCCGTAGAAACGGTCAAGCTCACGCCGCTTGGGCGCCTTGCCGGTAAACACGCTGACGTACTGGGGAATGCGTCTGAAGCGCACCACGATACCTTCGGTGGTCTTCATCGAGATGTAGCCGATCTGCGTGAGGTAGATCGTCCTGGCGCGTACATCGGCCCCTTCGTTGTCGTAGCCAAAACGGCGGAACATCGCCGCCAGTGCGCCTATACGCGCTTCATCGGCCAAGGCAATTTCGCCAGACACTTCATCCGACTGCAGCGCCCAGCTGCGCACCGCGAACTCGAATTGTGAGTCAAACAGCTCCGGGTTCAGCCAGCACTTGAAAACGTTGAGAATCGCCTCGGAAATACTCTCTGCGTAGCTTTCGCACTGGCTGAGCATGCCGCCGGTGTTCTTATCCCGCCAACGGGCGAGCAGCGCCGCTAGCAGTTGTTCGCGGTCCTCGTAGAACCAATAGAAGCTGGTGCGGGACAAATTCAGGCGCTTGGCCAGCGGCATTACCCGCACGGCGTCCACCCCCGATTCCTTCAGCGCGTCATAGGCGGCATCCAGCCAGACATCAACCGAGCCCCGCCAGCCCGCGTCCTGCGCCTTGGTTTTCGCTCGTCCTGCCTGGGACATTGGGGTGCACCTTCTACTGAAAATTCCTGACCACTGTACACCCGCGCATCCATAGCGTACATGCGATGTACATGAGCGTACATTTTAAAGACGCGCTGCACGCAGCCCTTGAAGTTATCAGAACGAGACAAATCGCCAAACGTGGGTGAGGCGGCTAATAACAAAAGCCCGCTTTCGCGGGCTCATGTGGGTGTGTGCTGCAAGTTAAGCGGTTGCACGCAGTCAGGCGCGCACCGGAATTACTTGGCCAGCCACGACTCGACTTTTTCGGAGCCGTACTTGGCTTTCCATTCTTTCAGGGTCTTGTGGTTGCCACCTTTGGTTTCCACAACTTCACCCGATTCCGGGTTTTTGTAGACTTTGACCTGACGCGGCTTGCGCGTGCCGGTTTTGGCTTCGGCAGCAGGTGCACGGCGACCGGCTTGCGGGTCGAGCAGGTTAACGATGTCTTTCAAGCTGTAACCATACTTAGCAAGGAGCGCGCGCAGTTTGGTTTCGAATTCAATTTCCTGCTTGAGGCCAGCATCACCTTTCAATGCTTCCAGCGCCTGGAGTTGTTCTGCCAGGTGTTTTTCCAGTTGGCGAAATTCTGCGAGTTTGGACATGGGAGATCTCTACGTGATGAGTTCCCTAACATTACACCAAAAAATAGAGTTTGAATTAGTTACAGATGACTTAGTTGTCATTCAACGAAAATTTGAATCCCCCGGACACTCCGTGGTCATCTATCGGGAGAGCACGAAGACGACAAAGCAGCGGAGGAATTTATGAGCCTTGCAATGACAATCTTCAGCATGATCGCCTCCTGGATGGCGATAGCTATCGCCATGTTGTGGGGAATGTTGCGGATCGCGCGCCGACATCAAGCGACAGGGAGCTGGACCCATGAACCCCACCACCCCGGACGGCCGCTACTTTGTCGTCAAAGGTCAGCTGTGGCGATGTTCAGACCCGTCGCTGGCCGCTGACAAGCGCCAACTTCTGGTCAATCAGTTGATGAACGCGCGACGCCAGGTCAAGGCTGCCAAGGCCAGCGGCGATCTCGAACAGTTGCAGTCCGCCCGGGCGGATGTCAACTCGGCCAAAGTTGCACTTGGGGAGCGTGGCCCGGTCTGGTGGGATGATGGCAGCCCCGACTACAACCGCTTTAAAGTTGCCAACACACCCTATGCCCAGTGGTACTTGGCAGGCAGTTTCTAGATACCACTGATAAACTCCAGACGCCTATCGTCGATGCAGATGTTGTGTTTGAAGCCACATTAGCAGTACCTGACGATCCGGGCACTTCAAATCAGTCGTCCATGATCAACGCCCGAGTCAGCTTCATGCTCGCGGTGAGTTTGAAACAATCATCACAACCTTTGCCCAGGAGCAGTCGTCCATGATCTTCAGCTACCCCATGCTGCTGGCCAGCGCCGGTTTGACAATGTTAGTCGTCGCCAATCAGGCGTCAGCCCAGGAAGGGCCATCGTTCAAGTGCAGCGCCATAACGCCAGGCTCGATGGAAGACCTGATCTGCAAGAGTCCCGAGCTGGCAACCCGGGACCGAGACTTGGCGGCCGCCTATAACCGGGCGCTGAAGAAAGCCGGCAACCGCGCCAATACCCTCAAGGCCGAGCAGCGCGGCTGGATCAAGGGGCGTGACGAATGCTGGAAATCTGATAACAAACAGGCCTGCATCCAGGACGCCTATCGCCAGCGGATGGTCGAGCTGCAAGCCGGATATGGACTGGTGCCAGCCATCGGCCCCGTGACTTTTGAATGTGCTCGGGACGGTACACTCAGCGCGACGTTTTTCCAGACCGAACCTGCTTCGATGATGGCAACTTACAAGGGTGAGCAGTCATTGATGCTCGTCGAGCAATCGGCCAGCGGGGCACGTTACCAGGGGCGCAACGAGAGCTTCTGGGAGCATCAGGGCGAGGCACGGGTGACCTGGGGTTACGGAGCGAAGGAAATGACCTGCAAAAAACACAATTGAATGAATCAAGCCCCGCATGGCTGCAGGGCTTGATCAGGCTCAAACGGCATCAGGATTTACGCCCGCCGCCGCCATGACTGGCTTCTCCTCCTTTCTTGCCTGCTTCAGAGGCTTTTTGCCGATCGTCGGCGAAGTTTCCGCCACGACCACTGCCTTGCCCGCCGCCGGTCGACTTACCGGCCTCACCGGACTGGCGTCCGCCCGAAGCCTGGCCGCCTTTCTTGCCGGCTTCCGAGGCTTTTTCCCGGTCATTTGCGAAGTTGCCGGGTTTATCACTTCCGCTGTTAGCCATCTCTGCATACCTCTTATTGTGGGTTACGAGCGCCAGGGCTCGTATAGTTCCGAGGACAGGGGGATTCGAAAGTTTGAATAAATATGCCTGCTTCACGACGAACGGAACCGGGCCTATAGTTTCTTAATCCGGGTGAACCGATGGGGGCTCGACGGGCTTGCGACCGGAGGAAAACCAATGACCGAACATATTATTCATTTTCACTGCCAGATCGATCAGTCGACCACCGAGCGCTTTCGCGATTGCTGCCTGGAAGCCATTGAACAGGGTGCGACTTCCCTGCTGTTGAACCTGTCGACCAGCGGCGGCAGCACCAACTTCGGCTTCACGCTTTATACCTTCCTGAAATCACTGCCGGTACCGCTGTGCGCGATCAACGCCGGCAACATTGAATCCATGGGCATCATCATGTTCCTGGCGGCAGACCGACGAATCACCTCTCCTCACTCGCGATTTCTGATTCACCCGATGAACTGGTACTTCAGTCAAAGCTCGGTGGACCATCAGCGCCTGCGCGAGTACCTGTCCAGTCTGGATAACGACCTGGCGCGTTACGTGCAAATCTATGCCCTGGAGACCGCCAATGCGGATACCAAGCTGGATATTTTTCATTGCCTGTCAGCGGAGGAAAAAGTTATCGCAGCCCATGAGTCCCTGGCCTATGGCATCGCCCATGAGATGCGCCAGGTGGTCTTTGCTGAAGACATCAAGCATTGGAAAGTTAGCGGTGGGTGAGTCTCGCATCCTGAATGACCGCGGCGTCATGCAGTGTTTCCCGAGCGAGCCCGCGCTTATCTGGCGGCGTCTGCCAGCAGATGATCGACCACGGCTACCAGCGCTGCACTGGCATCTGCGCCGACTTGCAAGGTTTGCCCGTAAACACGACGTTGGCGGTCGGCGCTGGTGCCTTCGTCGAGCATGCTCCGCGCCTGGGCGAACACATCGGGCATGATTAGCTGCTGCGCCGCGTCGCCGTAAAGCTGCTCGGCCCGCAACAGCCATTGCCTGGCAGAGAACGCCCGATCAAAGCCCTCCACGATGAACGCCCCATGGATACCAAAGCGTTTCGCCCGCCAGCGGTTTTCCTGGACCACCCGGCGCGAGGTTGGCGAGTAACTCGCCCCGGGGCTCGCCTGCTCGATGGCACAGGCGACTAACAGGCGGAACAAGGCGGCAATACACAGGGTGTCCGCAAGCCGTGGACAGGCGTCGGTCATGCGCAACTCCAGCGTTGGGTAACACATGGCCGGGCGCACGCCCCACCAGCATTCACTGGCCTGGCGGATCGAGCCATTGCCCAGCAGCCAATTGACGTAAGCGTCATAGGCTTGCTGGTCCTCGAAGTATTCCGGCACACCCATTCGCGGCCACTCATCGCATGCTGTCTGGCGGTAACTGGCGAAGCCGCTGTCGGCGCCTTCAACAAACGGCGAGGAACAGCTCAGTGCCAGCAACAGAGGCGTCCAGGGTAATACCTCGTTCATCACTTGAACGCGATCCACCGCTGCCGGCACTTCCACGTGCACATGCAGGCCCGACCAGAGGCTGCGTCTGGCGACCCATTGAAAGTCTTCAAACAATTGGCAAAAGTGCGGCTGTACTGTGGCCTGTTGCGCCCGCCAATCCGCCAGGGGATGACTGCCGGCGCTGACCAGTCCCAGGCCAAAAGGCTTCAGAACGCCGCGCAGCTTACTTCTGGCCGCTGCAAGATAGTCGGCGGCCTGGGTCAGGCCCGTGAAGATCGGCGAAGCGACTTCAATTTGCCCCTGGAACATCTCGTAGGCGAAACAGCCATCCAACGCCTTGCTGCATTGCTCGATAGCGGCCGCAGGCGGCTGACCGGCCATGCATCGAGTTTCCAGGTCAGTGATGAAATATTCCTCTTCGATCCCGAACCTGATCTCACTGTTCATCAAGCCTCCCTGCCTGCCGGGACTTACCCCAACGCGGTATCAAGAAACATCATCACCCCAAAGCCCATCATCAACCCAAGCGTAGCTGGCGTTTCATGGCCGTTGCGGTGGGTTTCGGGAATCACTTCGTGGGACACCACGAAGATCATCGCCCCGGCCGCCAGACCCAAGGCTACGGGATAGCCGAGGGCGAATGCCGATGAAACGCCCAGGCCGATGATCGCGCCCAACGGTTCCATGAGCCCGGAACCTATCGCCACCAGGGCCGACTTCAAAGCCGAGATACCTGTGACCCGCAGCGCCAGCGCAATGGCAAGCCCTTCGGGAATATCCTGGATGGCGATGGCCGTGGTCAGGGGCAAACCCACCTTCATGTCGCCGTCCGCGAAACTGACGCCGATGGCCATGCCCTCGGGCAAGTTGTGCAGGGTGATGGCCAGGACAAACAGCCAGACCCGGTTGAGGCGTTCTACCTCGGGGCCGCGCCGACCGCTTTTCTGGTGCTCGTGGGGCACAAAACGGTCCAGGCCGACCATCAAGGCCACGCCCAGCCCCATGCCCAGCACCACCACCGCGGCAGACACCAGTTTGCTGCCGGTGATGGCTTCAGCGGCAGCGATGCCTGGAAGGATCAGCGAAAAGGAGCTGGCCGCCAACATCATTCCCGCCGCAAAGCCGAGCATGATGTCCTGGGTACGGACCGCGACGTCCCGCAGTACCAGTGCCATTAATGCGCCCAGTGCCGTAGCAGCAAATCCAGCGGTGCCGCCCAGCATCGCGTAATGCAAAACGTCCGAGTCGGCTTCGGTCAATGCACTGTAGCCACTGAACAGCAGCAGGCAGGTCACGACGATCAACGTCAACCAGAACAGCACCCCCGACCAACTGCTGCCACGGGCCAATTCAAGCCAGGAGCGCGAAGCGCCGCTGCTCGACGAGACGGGATCGGACATAAAAACTCCTATCGATGGTTGGCCCGCTTATTGGGCGCCCGGGAAGCGACCGGTAGCAACTGTTTTGAGCTGCGCCGCGCTCCCTGCTCAAAAGAAAGGGCACTGGTGGCCACCTGAGTTGACTCATCCGGTGACTCACCGAATGCGCCGCCCACAGATATCTGAAGCAATTGCCCGTGGGATAATTTGATAAAGATTGATGGCTGGCGACCGGCGGCAACTATCCACTCGATTGCGGTCAGTCGTCGGTAGTTGCGTAACTCAATGCAAACTTTCAATCGCCCCTCTAATCTATTTGCAGCGCCCGCTAAAGACCCAACCATGGACGAGCCATGACGGCACACCCTAACTTCAAGATCGCGTTGCTGCTGAGTGGCCTGGTGCTTGCCATGGTCGGCGTCCTGACCTTTCAGTTGATTCATTGGCAAGTCGCCGACAGCCGCAAGCAAGCGGCACTCTGCGAAGACGCCAAGCAGACCATGAAGAACCTTGAGATCCGCGCACGGGCGCTCGCCTCCGGCTTGACCGTGGAAGCTTATGCCAAGGCTGAAGCCGATGAAGTGGCGGCACTGATCGAGCGACTCGATGCAGCCCGTAATGATGCCGAGGTCGATGCCGTGATCGACGCGCACGCGGCAGCCCTGGAGGCCAAGGGGGCAGCCATCGACGCGCAAGTGGGGACAGGGGGTGACCAGGCGTTCCTGGAGCAGCGGTTGGTGCGCCAGCGAATCCCGGTGGACGTCAAACAGGAGTTGCGCCGCGCCGCGAAAGCCGTCAGCGACGCGTGTCACTGAGGCGTTTGCACATCCATTTCAGGGCTGCGCATCGATGCTGGCGGGTGGTTGCAGGCCGCCGCACCCAGGGCTTGGCCCAGCGATGCCAGGTACTCGCCAAAACCGCCGGTGCATTTGTAATCCTTGCGCGCGCTGGTCACCACCGGGTTGGACGCGGTCCAGACGATACGCGCACGGATGCGCTCAAGGTCGGCCACCAGGTGTACGTCTTCATGGGCAGCCAGGTGCTGAAAGCCACCGGCGCTTTTATAAGCGGCAGCGCTCAGCCCCAGGTTCGCGCCGTGGATATGCCGGTGATTCTCGATGAACTGATAGCGCTCCAGGTAGCGGCTGCGAACGCCCTCTCCGTGCTCATCCCAGTTGTCCACTTCAACCGTGCCGCACACGGCGTCAGCCATGCAGTCGAGTTGGCGGGCGATCCAGTCGGCTGGTACAACCGTATCGGCATCCGTGAACGCCAGCCATTGCACACCCGCCTCCAGCAGTACCTCGGCCCCTGTCGCCCGCGCCTTGCCGACGTTCCTGAAAGAGGCATCGAGTGTCGGCACGTCCATGGCGCGCACCCGCGTGCCGGTGGCATCCGAACAGTCGTCCAGCACCACCAGGATGCTGACTTCGCGCCCCTGCAACTGCGGGTGGCGTGCCGCTACAAGGATGGACGCCAGGCAAGCGCTGATGTGTTGTTCTTCGTTGTGGGCGGGTATGACAACACCGATCATTGGCGTTCCCTCGGATGGGCGAAGTGTGGGCTCTGCAGTTATCGACACTTCGCGTCATCAGAAGGTTTAAAGAATGTACAGCCTCAGGGCAGCGGCCCCTGTTGCGGCTCTGGGTCCGGTCGGTCCTGCACCCACTGCCAGAACAGTTGATACCCCACTGCCAGCACTACCGGCCCGACGAACAACCCGATGATCCCGTTGGACACCATGCCGCCCAGGGCGCCGATCAGGATCACCGGCATCGGTACATCGACGCCGCGCCCCAGCAGCAAAGGCTTGAGCACGTTGTCTACCAGTCCGGCGACGAACACGTAGATGGCAAAGACGATGGTCCCGGTGCTCGCGCCCTCGGTGGTGAGCACAAAGGCAATCACCGGCAGCGTGATCAGGGTCACCGGCAGCTGCATGATGCCCAGCAGCAATACCGCCAGCGCCAGCAGGCCGGCACCGGGCACGCCCTTGAAGACAAAACCCAACCCCACCAGCAGCATCTGGATAAAAGCGATGCCCACCACGCCGAGGGCCACTGCGCGAATCGTCGCCGTGCACAGCAAAGCGATTTTCGGGCCCTTGGCCGGACCGCTAACCCGCGCGGCGATCTGCACCGCGCTGCGGCTGCCGCCTTCGCCGTACGCCATGAAAATTCCGGCGATGATCAGGGCGAAAATGAACATCAGGAAACCCATGCCGACCCCGGCCAGCTTGCTCAATAAACCGAGGCTGAAATGCTTGATCTGCGGCAGGTATTTGGCGGTCAGGTCAGGCAGGTTGGTGGAGGCCTGCAGCCAGAGTTCCGTCAGCGGCTTGCCGACCAGCGGCCAGTCGGCCACTGCGGCATTCGGCGGCGGCACATGGAAGGCGCCGTCCTTGACCAGCACCATCGCTCGCTCGACTGAGTCGGCAATGGAGGTGCCCAACAGGTAGATCGGCACCATCAGGATCACGATCGCGGCCAGCACGAGCAGGGTCGCGACGTACCCCGGCTTGTGCCCGCCTCGCCTCATCAACCGCGTCTGCAGCGGGTAGAGAGTGATCGCCAGGATCAGCGACCACAGCATCAGGTCGCGGAACGGCCTGAAGATCTCGAAGCAGAACAGCACCAGGACGGTAATCAACCCTGCACGAATCAGCACGTCGAGCAGGGTGCGGGTCAGCGCCTTCTCGTTTATCGGGGTGGGCACCATTGATGGCTCCATGCTGGTGGCGAATAGGGTTCGCTCAGCATAGACCCACAGTGGGCGGTGTGAGAGGTCAGCGTAGTTTCAGGGGATCGACCAGCCCGGCCGCGATGGCCATCCCGACCAGGTCAGGCAAGGTGGTGGCCTGCATGCGTTTCATCACGCGGGATCGGTAGAGGTCGACGGTCTTGGCGCTGACCCCCAGTTGCTCGGCTATTTCCCGGGTGGTATAGCCTTGCACCAGTGGCACCAGCACGTCGCGCTCGCGTGGGGTGAGCGTGAGCAGTCGCGCCTTGAGGGCATCATGGCCCTGGACCCCGGAACGGTTCACGGCGCTGTTGCTGAGCGCTTGTTGCACGCTGTCCAGCAGTAACTGCTCGTTGTAGGGCTTTTCGATGAAATCGTGCGCGCCGGCCTTGAAGGCGCGCACCACGATCGGCACGTCGGCGTGGCCGCTGACAAAGATCACGGGCAGGTTCAGGCCTCGGGTGCGCATTTCTTCCTGCACGTTCAGGCCGCCCATCCCCGGCATGCGCACGTCAAGCAGCACGCAGGCGTCGAGGCTGGCATCGCAGGCGTCAAGAAAGGCAACCCCGCTGGTAAATGCCAAGGCCTTGAGGCCAACGGATTCAAGTAGCCACACCGTGGAATCGAGCATCCCCTGGTCATCGTCGACCACGTACACCACGTGCTCCATCACAGCTGCCATTGCGTTATTCCTGTTGTTGTTTGGTCGGGCCGGCAAGCGGCAAGCGGCACATCATCAGCAGCCCGCGGGGTTGGCGCCTGGCCTGCAGCGCCCCACCGAAGCCTTCGATGATGCTGCGGCTCATGGACAAGCCCAGACCCAGGCCATCGGCCTTGCTGGTGTAGAACGGCGTGAATATCTGCTCAAGCTGTGCCTCGCTCACCCCCGGGCCCTGGTCCTGCACACTGAATTCCACAGTCGCACTGCCGCACAGTCCCGCGGCCATGACGATCAGCGAAGGCTGGCCGGGATGTTGTTCGCGATTGGCATCGATGGCATTGCGCAGAATGTTGAGCAGGACCTGTTCGAGCAATACGCGGTCGGCATAAATTGGCGGCAGATTATCCGGCAGCCGATCCTCGATTGTCACTTGGCAATTGCTCGCTTCCCAGGCGCACAAGCGCACCGCCTCGCGGGCGACATCGGCGATGTCCAGGGCTTGCATGCGGCGCTGGCCCTTACGCAGGAAGGCCCGCAGGCGACGGATCACCTCGGAGGCATGGGTGGCGTGGTGGGTGATGCGCTCCAGCCCCTGGGCGACGCGTTCGGCAGCCTGGGGATTGGAGCCCAGGGACTGCAGATAACGTTGGCTGGCGTTGGCATAGTTGACCACCGCGGCCAGAGGCTGGTTGATTTCATGGGCGATGCCAGAGGCCAGTTCACCCAGGGTGACCAGCCGCGCCGTGTGCGCCAGTTCGTCCTGGTGGCGGCGCTGCTGGGTCTCGCGCAGTTCGCGTTCGGTCATGTCCCGCGCCACCAGTGAGTAATAACGCTCCCCCCCCGCCGCGCGATGGGCCAGCAACACCAGGGATACCGGAACACCCGCGCCCCCGGCCGGGGGCAGCAGCCGGGCATCGGTGCTCCACACGCCATCACGCTCGGCAGCGGCCCAGCCCTGGCGTTGCAGGCGCAGCAGGTCGGCGCTGGCAAACAGGTCCTCCATGGACGGCATCGGTTGTGGCGGGTTGATGCCCAGGATGCGACGCGCAGCGGGATTGAGGTAGGTGACGTGCCCATCGGGGTCGATGAACAGCACCGGGTCAGTATTGGCTTCGACCACTTCGGCCAGGCGGCGATTGTTTTCTTCGGCCTGGACCCGGGCGGTGATGTCACGGGAGACGCTGACCACTTCGACGACGGTGCCGGTGTAGGTCTCGCGGATGGCCCGGCTCGCGGTTTCGAACCACAGGTAGTGGCCGTCTCGATGACGAATCCGATAGGTCATGGTGTGATAACCGTCCTGCTCCAGCGCGTCACGCGCCCGTTGCACCAGGCTCGCCAGGTCCTGGCCGTGGAACAGACCCTGGGCCATTTGCCCGCGCAGTTCTTCGGGCCAGTAGCCGAGCAGGGTCCAGGACGCGGGCGAGGCATCCAGAAAGCGTCCGTCCGGGGAGTGCCGGGAAATCAGGTCGGTGGTGTTTTCGATGATCAGCCGGTACAGGCGGCGCGCCGTGGCGGCCTCTCGCTCAGCCAGCACCTGCACGGTGGCGTCGCGACAACGGGCGAGCACGCGGTTGTCCTGAGGGTCTGGAATAAAGGTCCAGATCAGCACCTGGTCCTCGAACTGGGCTTCGACGCCTTCGATGGCGCGCTGCTGGTCGAGACAGGCGCGCACCAGCACCCGATGGTTGACCGGCAGAAAACCCAGCACGTCGGTCAGGGGTTTTTCCGCCAGCAGGGCCAGCAGCGCCGCATTAAATTCCTGCGGACGGCCCTGGGCATCGAGCAGCAGGCCCGGTTGTGGGTCGTGGCCCAATAGCGGCGAGCCACGCAACATGCCGTTGACGCTACTGAGCAGGGTCGTCAGCAAGTCGCGAACCCAACCCAGCCAGTCAAAACTCACCCCTTCGCAGACTTCCACCAGCAGCAACCCGGCCTGCCCCGGCTGTAATGCCAGGTCGAACACCTGGCCGTGGCTGATGGCAGCGCGGCGCAGGCGACCGGCCAGCCAGCAATCGAGCCGACGCACTTGCGCCAGGTCCAGGCGCCCTGCAGCCGTCAAGTTCTCGAACAGCAGCCGGTCACTGGCCAGCACCGGATCGCCCTGCCCCGGCGGGAAATGCTGGGCGCCGCCCTCATGGCTGTAAATGCCGGCCAGCGGTTGCCAGCTCAGGTACACCGCACGCCGCACTTCGGGACAGTCTTGCAGGGCCCGACACAAGGCGTCGGCGCGGGCAGCCATCGGCACGCCCTCGCGTTGCAGGCGCAACCAGCTGTGCAGTCGAACAGGAGTCGGGGTCATCGCGGGTCCGCATTGGGGTGGCGTCCAAGGATATACCGGCACTGGCGACCCGGCGGCATTCATTTGGAGCAGGATGAATAGCGTATAGTACATATACTATACGCTATAGGTTGTACTTCCATACCGATGGCTGAATGTTATATAAAGCAAACCAGACATAAAAGATGCACGCGGCGGCGACGCCGACGAGCCATCTGTAGAGCTAACAATCAGCCACCGAGTACCCGAACATGTCGATCTATGAACAAGGGCTAGGCCCTTCGGCGGTCAATCACATCGCTTTGTCTCCGCTCAGCTTTCTCGAGCGCACTGCCAACATCTATCCCCACTACCCTGCCGTGATCCACGGTTCGATCCGCCGCACCTGGGCGCAGACCTACACCCGCTGCCGGCGCCTGGCGTCGGCATTGGCCGGGCGCGGTATCGGCAAGGGCGACACGGTGGCGGTGATGCTGCCAAACATCCCCGAGATGCTTGAAGTGCACTTCGGGGTGCCGATGATCGGTGCTGTGCTCAACCCCCTCAACGTGCGCCTGGACGCCGAAGCCATCGCGTTCATGCTCCAGCACGGTGAAGCGAAAGTGCTGATCACCGACCGGGAATTCCATGACGTGATCCACGCCGCCATCGGCATGCTCGACCATCCGCCGCTGGTCATCGACGTCAACGACCCGGAATACGGCGAAGGTCAGGCCGTCAGCGACCTGGACTACGAGGCGCTGCTGGCCGAAGGCGATCCGGCGTTCGACTGGAAATGGCCGGTCAATGAGTGGCAAGCCATCTCGCTGAACTACACCTCCGGCACCACCGGCAACCCCAAGGGGGTGGTCTACCACCATCGCGGGGCTTATCTCAACGCCTTGGGCAACCAGATGACCTGGGCCATGGGCAATCACCCGGTGTACCTCTGGACCCTGCCGATGTTCCATTGCAACGGCTGGTGCTATCCCTGGACCATCACCGCCCTGGCCGGGGTGCACGTGTTCCTGCGTCGGGTCGACCCGCAACGAATCCTCACCCTGATCCGCGAACATCAGGTCACTCACCTGTGCGGTGCGCCGATCGTGCTCAACGCACTGGTGAACATGCCAGAGTCGGCCAAGGCCGCGATTGATCATCCGGTCAATGCGATGGTCGCCGGCGCGGCACCGCCGGCCAAGGTCATCGGTGCAGTGGAACAGATGGGCATCAAGGTCACACACGTCTACGGCCTGACCGAAACCTACGGCCCGGTAACGCTCTGCGCCTGGCACGCCGAATGGGATGAACTGCCCCTGGACGAACGGGCGCAGATCAAGTCCCGCCAAGGCGTGCGCTACCCGACGCTGGAAGGGGTCATGGTCGGCGACTCGAAAACGCTCGAACCGACTCCGCGCGACGGCCAGACTATCGGCGAGGTGTTCATGCGCGGCAACACCGTGATGAAGGGTTACCTGAAAAACCCGACGGCCACGGCCGAGGCATTTGAAGGTGGATGGTTTCACACCGGCGACCTGGCGGTGTGTCATCCCGACGGCTACGTCGAGATCAAGGACAGGCTCAAGGACATCATTATTTCCGGTGGCGAGAACATTTCCACCATCGAGCTGGAAGGCGTGTTGTATCGCCATCCGGGCGTAATGGAAGCAGCAGTCGTTGCGCGTCCTGATGAGAAATGGGGTGAGACCCCCTGCGCCTTCATCACGCTCAAGGCCGATTACCAGGATGTGCGCGAGGCCGACATCATCAGTTTCTGCCGCGAACACCTCGCCGGTTTCAAAGTCCCGCGCACGGTGATCTTCACCCTGCTGCCCAAGACCTCGACCGGGAAGGTCCAGAAGTACGTCCTGCGCGACAGGGCCAAGGCACTCTAACCCGAACCAGCACTACCCCTCAGGCGGCAGGTCGATTTCCTGCCGCCTCGGGCTCGTGCAGGCCGAATTTGGCCTTCCACACCGATAACAACAAGACAAGGTGGAGCTTCCCATGATCGACATCCATTCAACCGATACCCAGCGCTGTGAACGCATTCGCGGCAACCCGAAATTCCTGCAGCTGGTCAACAGCCGTTCACGCCTGGCCTGGTCGCTCAGTGCGGCGGTACTGGGCACCTACTACGTGTTCATGGCGGTGGTGGCGTTCTTCCCGCAGTGGTTGCACGCCCCGCTCGCCGAGCACCGCATGATGACGCTGGGCATGCCGGTAGGCGCAGCAATCATCGTGTTTTCCTGGTTGCTGACGGGATGGTACGTGTACCGCGCCAACACCCGCTTCGATGCGCTGGGCGCAGCCATTCTCGAGGAGAGCAAGTAATGAGCATCCTGCGTAACTTCCTGATTGCCGCCGCCGGCCTTTTGCCTGCGAGCCTGGCACTGGCCGCGCCACTGACCGGCGTCGCCGAAAAGCAACCACTGAACCTGCATGCGATCGGCATGTTCTTCGTGTTCGTCCTGGGCACGCTGGCGATCACCTGGTGGGCCGCACGCCAGACTAAATCCACCTCTGACTTCTATACCGCAGGCGGTGGCATCACCGGCTTCCAGAACGGCCTGGCGATTGCCGGCGATTACATGTCTGCGGCCACGCTGCTGGGGCTGTCGAGCCTGGTATTTGCCAAGGGCTATGATGGCTTCATCTACACCATCGGCTTTTTTGTCGGCTGGCCGATCATTACTTTCCTGATGGCCGAGCGCTTGCGCAACCTGGGGCGCTACACCTTCGCCGACATCGTTTCCTATCGGCTGGACCAGAACAAAGTACGGATCTTTGCCGCGTTCGGTTCGCTGACCGTGGTGTGCTGCTACCTGATCGTGCAAATGGTCGGTGCCGGTCAATTGATCAAGTTGCTGTTCGGTCTCGACTACCCGGTGGCCGTGGTGATCGTCGGTGCATTGATGCTGGTGTACGTGATCTTCGGCGGCATGATCGCCACCACCTGGGTACAGATCATCAAGGCCGTGTTGCTGCTCGCAGGCGGAACGACCCTGGCGGTGATGGCCATGTCGCAGTTCGGCTTCAGCTATGAAGCCCTGGCAACACGGGCGGTCGAGGCACATGCCAGCGGCTGGAACATCATGGGCCCAGGCTCGATGCTCGCCGACCCGATCAACACCGCCTCCATGTCCCTTGGCCTGGTGTTTGGCATTGCCGGCCTGCCGCACATTCTGATGCGCTTTTTCACCGTGCCCAATGCCAAGGAAGCACGCAAGTCGGTGTTCTACGCAACGGGCTTCATCGGCTTCTTCTTCCTGGTGGTCTGCACCCTGGGTTTCGCCGCGATGGTGATCATCGGCACCGATCCGCAGTACTACGTCAACGGCGAAGTCGGCGGCACCCTGATAGGTGGCGGCAACATGGTTGCCATGCACCTGGCCAAGGCAGTGGGCGGCAACCTGTTCTTCGGTTTCCTCTCGGCGGTGGCCTTCGCCACCATCCTGGCGGTGGTGTCCGGCCTGGCACTGGCCGGTGCTTCGGCAATCTCCCACGACCTGTACGCCACGGTCTTCAAGAAAGGCAAGGCGACCGAGAAACAGGAAATGCGCGTTACCCGCATGGCCACCGTCGGCCTTGGCATCATCGCAATCCTGCTGGGCATCCTGTTCGAGAAGATGAACGTCGCGTTCCTGGTGGGCCTGACGTTCGGCATCGCCGCGTCGACCAACTTCCCGGTGCTGATCATGGCCATGTACTGGAAAGACCTGACCACCAAAGGCGCGATCATCGGCGGGTTTGCCGGTCTGATTTGCGCCTTGGTACTGGTGATCCTGTCGCCTGCCGTTTGGGTGACCGTGCTGGGCCATGCCCACGCCATCTTCCCCTACGACCACCCTGCCCTGTTCTCCATGCCGCTGGCGTTCCTGGTGATCGTCGTGGTGTCGAAACTCGACCGCAGCGTGCGGGCCGGCAAAGAGCGTGATGCCTACGCCGACCAGTTTGTCCGGGCCCAGACCGGCCTGGGTGCCGCCAGCGCGTCCAGCCACTGATTGACCGGGCGCGCCCGTCCATGACGGGAAGCGCCCATCGCCTAACCCTGTGAGGTTCACGTAATGCCCGAATTCAAAGCTCCGCTGCGCGATATGCGCTTTGTGCTGCATGAAGTGTTCGAAGCCCCGGCCTTGTGGGCGCGCCTGCCAGTCCTGGCCGATAACGTCGACGCCGCCACCGCCGATGCCATTCTCGAGGAAGCGGCCAAGGTCACCTCGCATCTGATTGCACCGCTTAATCGCAGCGGCGACGAAGAAGGCGCCCAGTGGCAGGATGGCCAGGTAAGCACGCCGATCGGTTTCAAACAGGCGTACGCCACCTATATCGAAGGGAGCTGGGTGGGCCTGTCGGGAAACACCGAGTTCGGCGGCATGGGCATGCCGAAGATGCTCGCCGTGCAATTCGAGGAAATGCTCTACGGTGCCAACTCAAGCTTCGCCCTGTACTCGGCACTGAGTTCCGGAGCCTGCCTGGCGCTGGATGCACACGCCAGCGCCACCTTGAAAAACCTTTACCTGCCGCCCATGTACGAAGGTCGCTGGGCCGGCTCCATGTGCCTGACCGAAGCCCACGCCGGCACCGACCTGGGCCTGATCCGCACCCGCGCCGAACCGCAGGCCGACGGCAGTTTCCAGATCACCGGCAGCAAGATCTTCATTACCGGCGGCGACCAGGACCTGACCGAAAACATCATCCACCTGGTGCTGGCCAAGCTGCCAGACGCACCCGCCGGGCCAAAAGGCATCTCGCTGTTTGTGGTGCCTAAGATTCGCGTCAACGCCGACGGCTCCCTCGGCGCCGCCAACGCCGTCAGTTGCGGCTCGATCGAACACAAGATGGGCATCAAGGCTTCGGCCACCTGCGTGATCAACTTCGACGGCGCCAGCGGCTGGCTGGTGGGCGAGGCCAACAAAGGCCTGGCAGCCATGTTCACGATGATGAACTACGAACGGCTGTCGATCGGCATCCAGGGCATCGGTTGCGCTGAAGCGTCCTACCAGAGCGCGGTGACCTACGCCCGCGAGCGCGTGCAAAGCCGTGCCCCTACCGGCGCCATGGCCCCCACCCAGGTGGCCGACCCGATCATCGTCCACCCGGATGTGCGTCGCATGCTGTTGACCATGAAAGCCATGACCGAAGGTGGCCGGGCGTTCGCCAGTTACGTGGGACAGCAACTGGACCTGGCAAAGTTCTCCGACGATGCCAGCGAGCGCGACAGTGCGCAAAACCTGGTGGCCTTGCTGACGCCAGTGGCCAAGGCGTTTTTCACCGACAGCGGCCTGGAAAGCTGCATTCACGGACAACAGGTTTTCGGGGGCCACGGCTACGTCCGCGAGTGGGGTCAGGAGCAATTGGTTCGCGACGTGCGCATCGCGCAGATCTATGAGGGCACCAATGGCATCCAGGCGCTTGACCTGCTCGGGCGCAAAGTGGTGGCCAATCATGGCGTGGTGCTGCGCCAGTTCACTGACGAGATCCGCCGCTTCGCGGACCAGTCCGACGCGCCCTACGCGACACAACTGCTGGATGCGGTACGGCGCCTGGAAAACCTCAGTGATTGGGTGCAGGACCGGGCCGAGACCAACCGCAACGAAGTCGGCGCCGCGTCGGTGGAGTACCTGCACCTGTTCGGTTACGTCGCCTATGCCTGGCTGTGGGCGCGCATGGCGCACGTGGCCGGCAAGCAGCGCAACACCGATGAGGCGTTCTACGGCGCGAAGATCGCCACCGCCGACTTCTACATCCACCGCCTGCTGCCGCGCATCCTGAGCCTTGAGCAGTCCATACGCGCCGGCAGCGCCTCGCTCTACGGCCTGACGGCTGAGCAGTTCTAACGATTGAACCGCGCGCGGCGCCTTGCTCCTCTCTTTCAGGCGTCGCGTTTTTTATTCAGCAGCCCTCGCCAGCTCGGCGAGGGTCGCCAGATCCGATTTCTCATAATAAAAACAAAGGGGCTTCACCATGGATCGTCACACCTGCAATCTCGCGACCCGACTGCTGCTGGCCGGTGGCGTCATCAGCCTCTCGGCCCCCGCTTCCGCTGATTTCATCAAGGACAGCAAAGCCAGCGTGGAATTGCGCAATTTTTACTTCAACCGCGACTTTCGCCAGGACAATGCAGCGCAATCTAAACAAGAGGAATGGGCCCAGGGTTTCCTGATGCGCTTCGAATCGGGCTTCACTGCCGGGACCATTGGCGTCGGGTTCGACGCCATCGGCCTGCTCGGTATCAAGCTCGATTCCAGCCCTGATCGTGCCGGCTCCGGCTTGCTCAAGCGCCATGCCGATACCCGCCAGGGCGCCCATGACGAGTACGCTGAAGTGGGCCTGACGGCCAAGGTTCGCGCGGCAAAAAGTGTACTGAAACTGGGGACACTGTTGCCCAAGTTGCCAACCGTGCTGGCGAACGATTCACGCCTGTTGCCGCAGACCTTCCAGGGCGGCCAGTTGAGTTCGCTGGACATCCAGGGCCTGACCGCAGACGCCGGGCGCCTGACCCAGGTCAATCAACGTGATTCCTCGAACTACGAGGACATGGGCATCACCCGTACGGGCGCCAAGGGCATCATTACTCGCCACCTGGCCAGCGACAGCTTCGACTTCGCCAGCCTCAACTACAAATGGACGCCTGATCTGGCCACCGGCTACAGCTACGGTCATCTGGATAATTTCTACAGCCAGCATCTGGTCAACCTGACGTACGTCCTGCCGATCACCGTGGGCCAGTCGTTAAAAACCGACCTGCGCTTCGCCCGCTCCACCGACGACGGCGGCAGCAATGTCGACAACAATGCCCTGGGCGCGATGTTCACCTACACCCTGGGCGGAAATGCCTTTGGCCTCGGCTACCAGAGCATGAGCGGCGACACCGGTTATGCCTACATCAACGGCACCGACGCGTTCCTGGTGAATTTCGTGCAAATCGGCGATTTCGCCAGCAAGGACGAAAAATCCTGGCAGGCGCGCTACGACTACAACTTTGCGGCCATGGGTATTCCCGGCCTGACCTTCATGACCCGCTACCTCACCGGCTCGGACATCGACCTGGGCAACAACCGGCCTGAAGGCAAGGAATGGGAGCGCGATACCGATATCGGCTACGTGGTGCAGAGTGGGCCACTGAAGAATGTCGGGCTGAAATGGCGCAACGCGACAGTGCGCTCGACCAACTTTGGCAGTGACCTGGATGAAAACCGTCTGATTGTCAGTTATACCCTGCCGATCTGGTAAGCAATGCCTCGTCCCCACCCTGTGGGGACGATTTACCGGAGGCGCACCGGCTGCTAAAGGCGCGCTCGAGGGCACGGGCGATGAGAGTAGGATAAGATGCCTGCAAACCAGGCTCGCCGCGAGACGCCCCGCATGACCGATATCACCCCCCGCCTGATCAAGAAGTACCCCAACCGCCGACTCTATGACACCCACACCAGCAGTCACCTGACGCTGGCGGACATTCGTCAACTGGTCGTCGACAAGGTGCCGTTCCAGGTCGTCGACGCCAAAAGCGGCGAAGACCTGACGCGCAGCATCCTGCTGCAGGTGATCCTGGAAGCTGAAAGCGGTGGCGAGCCGATCTTCACCAGCGAGATGCTGATGGGCATTATCCAGTTCTACGGGCCCTATCAGGGTGTGCTCGGCAGTTACCTGGACAAGAGCATCCAGACCGTTATCGACATCCAGTCCCAGACCGGCGCGCAGTCTTCCGAAGCCTGGAGCACCTTCATGCACCAGCAGGCTCCGGTGATGCAGGACTTGATGCGCCAGTATGTCGATCAGTCCAAGGCGCTGTACCTCAATACCCAGAATCTGTTTGGCATGTTTGGCGCAACGCCGGATGCCAAAGGCGGCCCGAAAAAAAATGGCGACGGGGAATAAACCCGTCGCCATCGGTGCAGCTGGCCTGAACTGACTTACTTGTTACCGCTGGTAGCCTTGCCGCCGGCTTCTGGTGTGGCTTTTCCCGGCGCTGCGCTCGCGGCCTCGAAACCACTCTGAGCCACATCGGCCGCCTGCTTTGCGGCTTTTTGTGCGCTTTCAAAGACCGTACCGGCGTTCGCCAGGCCCGACTTGAATGCGGCAACTACCGGTTCCGAACCCGCTGGCGCGTTCTTGCTCAAGGTTTCCACGAACTCTTCAACCTGCCGGGTGCCGGATTCGACCTGGCTGGAGGTCAGTTTGGCGATGTCCGACTGGGTGTCGACGATCAGCGCCTGGACCTGACGGTTGAACTCGGCCAGGCGTTCGCCCTGGGCACTTGGTTGGGTCATCGAAGCCTGCAGCTCGGCAAAACCCTGAGGATCACGCACGGCCAGCAACTTGCGAACGCCTTCGAAGTGTTCCTCGGTGGAGTCGCGCAGGGCCTTGAACTGCAACTGGCTCAGCTGCTCGACGCTGGCGAAGACTTTGCCGCTGATCTGCTGCAAAAGGTCGAGGTTGGCTTTCTGGACGGTTTGCAGTTTTTCCGGGTTGAAAAAAGACATGCTGGAATCTCCTGGTACTGAAAGCCCTGAGAGGGCCAAGGGCGCGACGGCGATCCTGCCAGTCATCGCGATAGAGGCGATATTGCAGTGCACAAATCTGTTTGGCAATGAGTATTTTGTGCAGCGCACAATAAATCGTGGTGACCTTGAGTGTTTTGACGATAGACTCCAGCCACTGAGCGCTTCTCATAAGCCCGCAATAATCACAGCAATGTTTTCGGGGCGCTCTTCATGCAGGTCGGCAGGAGCACACCATGAACCAAACAGGAAATATTGCAGTGCACGATAAAGACCTTGCAGCAGCGCCCGGTCTGTTTGATCACCTGAGTCAACTGCAGCAGCTCAACCTGCACAATGTGCTGGGCGCCGTGAACGCGCGCCAGGCCAGCACCCTGGCGTCCTCACGGCTGGAACAACTCAGGCAGCCCTCGGCCGCCGACTGGCATGACTACCTGACCGACCTTGGCCAACGCAGCCTGTTGTTCTGGGATACCTTGCGCCAGCGCGGCGACAACACCCTGGCTCACGAACGCGCCGGGCATCCACTGCTGCTCAAGTTCGAGTACGAAGTACTACAGGCCGGCGAGCAACTGCCCCGCCCGGTCAACTATTCGCTGCTCAAAATCGTCGATGCATCGGCACCAGCAAGCGACCCTGACCAGCAGCCAGTGGTGATTATCGATCCGCGGGGCGGCCATGGCTCGGGCATTGGCGGCTTCAAACAGGATTCGCTGATCGGCGAGAGCCTGCGCGCCGGTCACCCCACCTACTTCATCTCGTTCAGTCATGCGCCAAGCCCCGGGCAAACCCTGGCAGACATCGTTCAGGCCGAAGCGCAATTCATCGAGCTGGTCAGCGCCAGACACCCCGAGAGTGCCAAGCCGGTGGTCATCGGCAACTGCCAGGCGGGCTGGGCCTTAATGAGCCTCGCGGCCTCCAGGCCGGAGCTCCCGGGCTTGATCATCATCAATGGCGCGCCGCTGTCCTATTGGGCTGGCACCCATGGGCGCAATCCGCTGCGTTACTGCGGCGGGCTACTGGGCGGTGGCTGGATGGCGCGCCTGGGCAGTGACCTGGGCAACTCGCGTTTCGACGGCGCCTGGCTGGTGAGCAATTTCGAAAGCCTGGACCCGGCCAATGCCTGGTGGGGCAAGTATTATCACCTGTTCAGCGAAGTCGATGGCGAGGCCGAGCGCTTCCTCGACTTTGAACGCTGGTGGGGCAGCCCGACCCTGCTCAACGGCGAAGAAATCGAGATGATCGTTGACCAACTGTTCATCGGCAATCAGCTGTCCGGTGGCGTCGGGCGCAAAAGCAATGGCCTGGACCTCAAGCGCATCGAAGTGCCGGTGGTGGTCTTCTGCTCCTGTGGCGACAACATCACTTCGCCGCAACAGGCACTGGACTGGATCACCGACCTCTATCCCAGCGATCTTGCCCTGGACGACGCCGGGCGCACTATCGTTTACCTGCGCCATGCCAGCATCGGGCACCTGGGCATTTTTGTTTCCGGCGAAGTGGCCCGGCGCGAGCACCGCGAACTGCTGGGAGCGGTCGATACCATCAATGCCCTGCCCCCTGGGCTGTATGAAATGTTGATCGAGGACCTGCCAGACGATGCGCCGAGTCCCTATCGCGTCAGCTTCGAACCGCGCAGGATCGCCGACATTCATGGCGATGTTGAAACACCGCAGGCTGACGATCGCGAATTCGCCCTGGTCGAACGCGCCTCGACCTTCAACAACAGCCTCTACGATGCCTGCGTTCGTCCGTGGCTGCGCCAGTTGATCAACGAACCCGGCGCCGAACTCATCCGCCGGGCCCATCCTTTCCATCAGCAGCAATTGCTCTGGAGCAGCCTCAACCCTGCCCT
Source organism: Pseudomonas sp. Y24-6 (assembly GCF_020295325.1). Lineage (NCBI taxonomy): Bacteria > Pseudomonadati > Pseudomonadota > Gammaproteobacteria > Pseudomonadales > Pseudomonadaceae > Pseudomonas > Pseudomonas sp. Y24-6. The sequence goes on from NZ_JACBXG010000007.1 coordinate 169,490, forward strand.
GTGGTGGGTGGCGGCAGGCGCGGCCAAGGCCCGCCGGGATCGCCAGTGTGTCCGTGCGAACAACCCGTTGCTGGCGTGGCAGGATTTGTATTCGGATCAACTGCAGGATGCCCTGAACGGCTATCGCGACCAGCGTGATGCTGCCCAGGAAATGAGCTTCTACGGGGTGTATGGCGCCCTTAATGGCCTGCTCGGCAATCGTTGACGCACCAGGGCCGCGTCAGACCGGCGCGGCTTGCTCGATCTCGAACGATTCATCGGCGCGGTACTGCCCCGGTGTCATGCCAAACCAGCGGCTGCAAGCCTTGTTGAAGCTGCTGTGATCATGAAAACCCAGCAGATAGGCCACACGCTTCATATTGAAGTGGGAGTGACGCAGGTAGAAATCCGCCAATTGTCGGCGCACTGCATTCTGCACATCCTTGAATTGCGTACCATCCTTTTCCAGGACCCGTTGCAGGGTGCGCTTGCTGACATTCAGCACTGCCGCAATGGATTCCATGTCGCAAAGCCCCTGCCCCTGACTCAAACGCTCGGTGATCAGCGCGCGAATCCTGCCGACGATGGTGAAGCCGAACAGCAGGTCCAGTTGCGCCTCGGCAAAACTGTCGTGCAACACCGCCAACGCTTCGTTGGCCATGCTCAATGGCCGCAGCAGCTCCTGGCCGTCGAACAGGATGCTGTCGTAAGCCGAGCCAAACTGCAGGTCGCAGCCAAACAGGCGCTTATGTTCGCGGGTGTCCTCGGGTTCGGGATAGCTGAACTCCACGCTCAGCGGTTGCGGTAATTTGCCATCACCCAGCCAGCGGCAAATGCCGAGCAATGATGCCAGACCGGCATCGGCGTACTGCCGGGGCTTGATCGAGCCGGACTGTTGATGATCGAGGGAAGCCAGGCGGTAGTGCCCCTGCTCCGGGACGAAAAACAGACTGAAGCCCGTACCGATCAATGGGCTGAATCGCACCAGGCGCTCAAGGGCGCGTTTCAGGTTAAGGCTGGACATCATGGTGTAGCCGACTATCTGGAAGCTGCCGGGATGAAAATGCCCGTAGGCCTTGAGGCCGATGTCCGGGTCCGCAGCAGCCTGGGCCGCCAGTTGCCACAGGCGATAAATCACCCGGCGCTCGCACAGCGCTCCAGGGACACTGGCGAGGGTCATGTCCAGCCCGGCGACCTGGCACAGGCTGGCAACGTCGAGTCCCTCGGCCGAGAGCGTATTGACCAGCACATTGGCATAGCCCGAGCTCATTCTGTACATGGCATTCTCGATGACGTAAGTACTGGCCGCTTTCAAGGGATGATAAGCGGCGGCCTGGTTGGAGGTATTGATCTACGTCGGTTTCTGCGAACCATTGATCCTTGACCGCAACCTCGCGGGCCTGGCCGCTAACGCCGGCAACACCACTTGGCTGCTTGGCATCGTTGGACACCAGACAGTCACCTCGCAACACTTCCGCACGCCCCGCCCATCACCAACAATCCTCCATCTTGCAGCGCAAAACAATAAAAGCAACGGACGTCAGGAAGTCGCTTGGTCGTATTGCGTTGTTCACGACTGTCATGGGTGGAAATTAATGGACAGCAAAGCGCAAACCTTCAACAGTTACTGGTCCGGCCAGGTGCCCTTTATCGCCAATTTTGCACTGCAACAGTTGCGCCTGTGGGTCAGCACCAATCCCTGGTTCACCGGGCAGGATTACCACGCCTGGTTCGACCTGCCTCGGGCAACGCTGGACACCCTCCAATCCGACTACCAGCAGCAATGGGCCGAACTCGGCCAGCGGGTGCTGAGCGGGCAGCCCTTCAGTTTCGAGGACCGGCGTTTCGCCAGCGACAATTGGAGCCAGCCGCTGTATGGCTCCCTCGCAGCGTTTTACCTGCTCAACGCCGGCTTCCTGCTCAAGCTGCTTGAACAATTGCCGATCGAAACCAGGAAGCCGCGCCAGCGCCTGCTCTATCTGGTGGAGCAAGCCATCGCAGCGGGTGCGCCGAGCAATTGCCTGGCAAGCAACCCCGACGCGCTGCAACGGGTGGTCGAGACCGGGGGCAGCAGCCTGCTGACAGGTTTGCTGCATCTCGCAAGTGATTTGCAGGAAGGCAAGATGCGCCAGTGCGACCGCGATGCATTCCAGGTAGGCGTCGACCTGGCCAACACGCCGGGTGAGGTGGTGTTCGAGAACGAGTTGTTCCAGCTGATCCAGTACTACCCGCAAGCACAAACCGGCTACCGCCGCCCCGTCTTCATCGTCCCGCCGTCGATCAACAAGTTCTACATCCTCGACCTGCGCCCAGACAACTCCATGGTCGGTCACCTGCTGCAGCAAGGCCATCCGGTGTTCCTGATGTCCTGGCGCAACTTCGACCAGGCGCAGGCCGGCACTACCTGGGACGACCTGATCGACACCGGCATCATCAAGGCGCTGCAGGTCACCCGTGAGATCAGCGGCGAGCAGCGGCCCCATTGCGTGGGTTTTTGCATCGGTGGCACCTTGCTGAGCACGGCGCTGGCGGTGCTGGCGGCGCGCGGCGACAAGGAGATCGCCAGCGTGAGCCTGCTCACCACCTTCCTCGACTACCTGGACACCGGCCCCATCGACATATTCGTCGACGAGCAACTGGTGGCTTACCGCGAGCGCACCATTGGCGGCAGCAACGGCCCGATCGGCCTGTTCAAGGGCGAAGACATGGGCAACACCTTCTCGCTGCTGCGCCCCAACGACCTGTGGTGGAACTACAACGTCGACAAATACCTCAAGGGCCAGAAACCCAATGCCCTGGACCTGCTGTTCTGGAACAACGACAGCACCAATCTGCCTGGCCCCATGTACTGCTGGTACTTGCGGCATACCTATCTGCAAAACGACCTCAAGTCCGGCGAACTGGACTGCTGCGGGGTTAAGCTGGACCTGCGCGCGATTGACGCGCCCGCCTACATCCTTGCGACCCACGACGATCACATCGTGCCGTGGCGCAGCGCCTACGCCAGCACCCAATTGCTCAGCGGCCCCACCCGATTCGTGTTGGGGGCATCCGGCCATATTGCGGGCGTGATCAACCCACCGGCCCGTGAAAAACGCCACTACTGGACTCACGAGCAGATCACCAGCGACCCTGACGTCTGGTTCGACAATGCGCAGCAGCAACCCGGAAGCTGGTGGAACGACTGGTTTGCCTGGCTGGCTGATCAATCCGCCGAGCGCGAGCCGGCGATGCAGCAGATGGGTAATACCCGATACCCGCCACTGGAGCCGGCCCCGGGGCGCTATGTGATGCAGTGATGGCAGGCAAAGGCGTCCCGGGCTCGCCTGCATGAGGGTCGGGCGTCTATCATGGGCGCCTTACCACCCCTGCCTTTTATGAGCACCTGCATGACTTGCGATTTCGATCAGGTCCACGACCGCCACGCGACCGGCAGTACCAAATGGAGCCGCTACCCCGACGATGTATTGCCGATGTGGGTCGCCGACATGGACTTTGCCGCGCCGCCGGTGATCATCCAGGCGCTGCAAAAGCGCCTTGAGCATCCGCTGCTGGGCTATAGCGTGTGCCAGGACAATCTGCGCCAGGCCATCGTTGCCGATCTGTGGCACAAATATGCCTGGCGCGTCGATCCTCAGGTCCTGGTGTTCCTGCCGGGCGTGGAGTCGGGTTTCAACATGGCATTAAAAGCGCTGGTCCAGGCGCAGCAGAATGTCGTGGTGCAGGTGCCCAATTACCCGCCGCTGCGCCATGCACCGGGCCACTGGGGGCTGAACAAGGTTGAACTGGGATTCGACTTGCAGGCCGATGGCACCTTCACCACGCCCCTGGACAGCTTGCGCCAGTCACTGCAAGGTGGCGGCGCCCTGCTGTTGAGCAACCCGCATAACCCGCTGGGCAAAGCTTTTCCACGCGATGAACTGCAAGCGATTGCGGACATCTGCGTGGAGCAGGACGCCTGGATCATCTCCGACGAGATCCACGCCGAACTGTGCTTTGATGGTCGGGTGCACGTGCCCACGGCGTCCCTGAGCGAGGCCATCTCCCGGCGCACCATCACCCTGATGTCGGCGAGCAAGGCCTACAACATCGCCGGCCTCAAGACCTCGTTCATGATCATTGAGGACGCGGCCGTGCGTGCCCAGGTCAATCACGCGCGCTGTGGCATGGTCGACAGCGTCAACCCGCTGGGGCTGGAAGCCACGCGCGTCGCCTACAGCGAAGCCGCACCCTGGCTGGCCGAGCTCAAGACTTACCTGCAGGCCAACCGCGACTGGCTGGTGGACGCGATTCGCACGCGCCTGCCGGGTATCAGCATGAACGTGCCGCAAAGCACCTACCTGGCCTGGCTCGATTGCTCGGCGCTGGGCCTGGCCAATCCGCAGCAGTTTTTCCTGCAGCAGGCCAAGGTCGGGTTGAGTGCAGGCCTGGACTTTGGCGACGACCACCAACAGTTCGTGCGCCTCAACTTCGGCTGCCCGCGTTCGTTGCTCGAAGAAGGTATTGCCCGGATGGAGCGCAGCCTCAACACTTGATCAACTGATCAACTGTGGGAGCAAGCTTTGCTCCCACAGAATCTCGCCAGCTGCTGGCCCTCCACCCTGCAGAACCTCGCCTAGTGCTGGACCTCCACCACAGAATCCCGGCAGGTGCCCAACCGGCCAGATAATTGGGTAATATGTCGCCCCTTCCCTGCAGCCCTGCTCTGCACCCGCCGAATAAGCCGACTCCATGCCTTTCGAACTCAGCGTTGACCTCACCACCCTGGCCATTCTCGCCGTCGTAGCCTTTATTGCCGGTTTCATCGACGCCATTGCCGGCGGTGGCGGGCTGTTGACCACCCCGGCCCTGCTCACGGCCGGGTTGCCGCCGCACCTGGTACTGGGCACCAACAAGCTCAGCTCGACCTTCGGCTCGGCCACGGCCAGTTTCACTTTCTACCGGCGCAAGCTGTTCCACCCGCGCCAATGGGTGCACGCGATTGTCGGCACACTGATCGGCGCGCTGACCGGCGCCGTGGTTGCGCACTACCTGCCGGCCGAATGGCTGAACAAGATGCTCCCGGTGATCGTGTTTGCCTGCGGCCTGTACCTGTTGTTCGGGGGCACGCCCAAGGCGCCGCTGGACAGCAACGCGCCGATCAGGAAAAAGTGGCAGTCGACCCAGGGCTTCACCCTCGGTTTCTACGACGGCGTGGCCGGGCCAGGCACGGGCGCGTTCTGGACCGTGAGCAGTTTGCTCATGTACCCCATCGACCTGGTGAAGGCCAGTGGCGTGGCGCGCAGCATGAACTTCGTCAGCAATATTGCGGCGCTGTCGGTGTTCGTGTTTTCCGGGCAGGTGGACTGGATCATCGGCCTGAGCATGGGCCTGTCGGTGATGGTCGGGGCGTTCTTCGGTGCTCGCACCGCCATCAGCGGCGGCGCGAAGTTCATTCGCCCGGTGTTCATCACCGTGGTGCTGGGCTTGACCGTGCGGTTAGCCTGGCAGCACTGGTTCAGCGTGGCCTAAACGCCGCGCCACATAAACGTCGATCAGGTAACGGGCAATCGAGCGTGACGCTGGCAACGGCGGCAGCTCGTGCACGTTGAACCACTGGGCGTCTTCGATCTCGTCCTCCTGGCAGACAATTTCGCCCCCGGCGTATTCCGCGTGGAAGCCCAGCATCATCGAATGGGGGAACGGCCAGCACTGGCTGCCCAGATACTGGATGTTCTTCACTTCGATCTGCACTTCCTCGCGAACCTCGCGCACCAGGCACTCTTCGGCCGACTCCCCGGGCTCGGCAAACCCCGCCAGCGTGCTGTAGACCCCGGTAACAAAACGCGGTGAGCGCGCCAGCAGGATTTCATCGCCGCGGGTGATCAGTACGATCATGCTGGGGGAGATACGCGGGTAGCTGCGCAAATCGCAGGGCTGGCAATACATCGCGCGTTCCCGAGGCACCTGCACCATCGCCTGCCCGCAATTGCCACAGAAACGGTGCTCGCGTGCCCAGGTGCCAATTTGCGCGGCGTAGCCCAGCACCTTGTAGAGCGTGTGATCGCCTTCGAGCATGAAGGCGCGCAAGCCCTTCCAGCTGCAGCCAGGCACCTCACTGGTGCTACGCAGCTCCAGCAGATAGACCGGCTCGCCGTCGAGATGGCCGATCCCATGCTCGGCGAGGATCGCCAGGTCCTGGCGCTTGAGCCATTCCCGAGGGAAGAGCTCGCCATTATCGTCATACAGAAAGCCTTCGGGGCTGCGAGCCACGGCCCAGCCCCCGGGTTTGTCGGTGTCCAGTACTGCAGTGGTCCAGCGTGAAGTCATGGTTAACTCAATCCAGAAATTCGGGTTTCTGTTTGCTCATGTGGGCCGCCATGGCCACGCGCAAGTCGGTGGATTGCAGCATTGCGGCGTTCCAGGTGGCGACATATTCCAGGCCGTCATCGATACGGTGGTCACGCATGTAGCTGATCATCTCCTTAGTGCCGGTGATGGCGATCGGCGACTTGCTGGCGATTTCGCGAGCAATGCCCAGCACGCCGTCGAGCAGGCTTTCCTTGTCGCTGTAGATGCGATTGACCAGGCCGATGTCGCGCGCTTCCTCGGCACCAAATGAGCGGCCAGTGTAAGCCAGTTCACGCAGCATGCCGTCACCGATGATGCGCGGCAAGCGTTGCAGGGTGCCCACGTCGGCCGCCATGCCGATGTCGATTTCCTTGATCGAAAACTGTGCGTCCTGCGCGGCGTAGCGCATGTCACAGGCGGCAATCAAGTCGATCGCGCCGCCCAGGCAATAACCCTGGATGGCCGCGAGCACCGGTTTGCGGCAGTTATCGACAGCCGTGAATGAGGCTTGCAGCGCCAGTATCTTGCGTCGCAGCAGGCGCGCATTGCGTCCGATGTCCTTGCCCAACTCGTTGGCGACGCCAGCCAGCATCATCAGGTCGATGCCCGAAGAAAAGTGCTTGCCTGCACCACTGATCACCACTGCGCGCACTTCGTCGGTGTCGTCGATCCAGTGGAAGATCTCAATGATCTCGCTCCAGAACGCCGCGTTCATCGAGTTGATCTTTTCCGGACGATTGATCTGCACATGGGCGACTTTATCCGCCAGTTCGACGGTGAACGCGGTGTACTGGGACATGGCAGTGATCCTTGACCTGGCAAAAAAGAGGCCCGAACTATAACAAGGCATCCGGTGCTGCAGTAAGGCAGCGGTTCAGCCAAATGCGGGACTGGCCAACCCGCACCACATCAGTGCAACGAAACTGTCACACCTGGTCCATTATTGTGACTTGCCGGTCACATTGTGAGGCGTCACGCAAAATAAAACTGCCCTTCGTCGGTGCGATCACCCTTCGTCAGGCTCAGCCGTTACCCTTTGAAAAGGATTGTCGAACAATTTTCCCAAATGGACTGGCCCGCTCTAGGTTCTGGCCTAGACTCCTTTTTGCCGGTTAAAACCGGTCAGTCACAACCGGGAAAATTAGAAGAAACTTTTGCCGCTGGCGCAAGGTCAGCTTAAAGGTGGGTGTGTTGCGACTGGTTCGATCTTTGCAACAGCCCTCTCCAGCCACTGTGCTTTAACGCGTTGGCAGCGTTTGCTCACCGATGCGTAGCGCGTTTGCGCCCGGCCATAGGGACAGGCCATCGAACATCGTTGGTGCCAGACCGAGAATTAGATCAACAACACGGGAGATTCATATGATCAGTGCGGCTTTAGATATTCAGGGAGAACGTGCTCATCAGCAGGTCGGCGAGTCGAGCACCGTAGTCAATGCGCAATCCGCTGCACCGGTTAATGTGACCAGTACACGCAAACTGCCACCGGTAACCAGTCAGAATCCGAACAAGAAACGCGTCTTGTTCGTGACCTCCGAGATCGCCGATCTGGTCAAGACTGGCGGCCTGGGAGACGTTTCCGCCGCGCTGCCGCGGGCGATGGCGCATCTGCACGACGTGCGTGTGCTGATCCCCGGGTACCCGCAGGTGCTCCACAGCGAAAACCCGATTCACATCATCGGTGAGCTGGGCGGCCACGCTGCCCTGCCGCCCTGCAAGATCGGGCGCATGGACATGCCTGATGGCCTGGTCATCTACGTACTGATCTGCCCCGAGCTCTACGAGCGCGAAGGGTCGCCCTACGGCGCCAACAACGGTCGCGACTGGCCGGACAACCATATTCGCTTTGCCCGCCTGGGCCTGGCCGCTGCAGATATCGCGGCCAACCTGGCGCAGATTCACTGGTGCCCGGACCTGGTGCATGCCCACGACTGGCCAGCCGGCCTGGCGCCGGCCTACATGCATTGGCGTGGACAGCGGACCCCGACGCTGTTCACCATCCACAACCTGGCCTATCAAGGCGTCACCAGCCTGGGCTCGTGCCCTGAACTGGGGATTCCCACCCATGCCCTGCAACAGGAAGGCATGGAGTTCTATGGCAAGATGTCGTTCCTCAAGGCCGGCATGGCCTACGCCAGCCACATCACCACGGTCAGCGCGACCTACGCCCAGGAAATCACCACGCCGGACTTCGGCTGTGGACTCGACGGCTTCCTTGCCGCCAAGACCCAGCAAGGCCTGCTCAGCGGCATTCCAAACGGCATCGACGAGAGCTGGGACGCGGCGACCGATCCCCATCTGTTCTGCCCGTTTACCATCGGCGACTGGGACGGCAAGGCGGTGAACGCCGCCCATGTACGCGAGCTGTTTGGCCTGGACGATTCCGAAGGCCCGCTGTTTGCGGTGGTTTCTCGGCTGGTCTACCAGAAAGGCCTGGACCTGACCGAAGCCGTCTCCGAATACATCGTCAAATCCGGCGGCCAGATCGCCATCATCGGTCGTGGCGAACCGGAAGAAGAGCAAGCCATGCGCGAGCTGGCCCTGCGCTTCCCCGGCCAGATCGGCGTGCGCATCGGCTTCAATGAAACCGACGCCCGGCGCATGTTTGCCGGCAGCGATTTCCTGCTGATGCCTTCGCGCTACGAACCCTGCGGCCTGAGCCAGATGTACGCCCAACGCTTCGGCTCCTTGCCGGTGGCACGCAACACCGGCGGACTGGCCGACACCATTGAAAACGGCGTCACCGGTTTCCTCTTCGACGAATCCACCGCAGAAAGCTATCAGGAGGCCCTGAGCCGCGCGTTCAAGGTATTTGCCTACCCTGACCTGCTCAACGCCATGCGCTGCCGAGCCATGGCTGCACCCTTCAACTGGTGCAAGGCCGTTGAACCCTACGCCGAACTTTACGAACAACTGGTCGCCAAGGCGCTGGGAAAATCGCACCGACAATAAGAGGTTTTTACCAGATGCCGTTACGGACCCTTGAAACCTGGCCCCACGGCGCAATTATGCTGGACGCACAACACACGCGTTTTGCCTTGTGGGCGCCAGATGCGTTTGACGTCAGCGTCGAACTGGAAGATGGACAATCCTTACCGCTGCTGCCCCAGGCCAATGGCTGGTTCGTGATCGAGACGCGCTGCCCTGCCGGCACGCGTTACCGCTACAACATCGACGGCGAGTTGCAAGTGCCCGACCCGGCGTCCCGGGCGCAGGCCGGTGACCTGCACCTGCACAGCGTGGTGGTCGATCCCGCAGCCTATCAGTGGCAGCACACCCGTTGGCAAGGTCGGCCGTGGCACGAGGCGGTGATCTACGAGCTGCACGTGGGTGCACTCGGTGGCTTCAGTGGCGTCGAGCAGCACCTGGCGCGGCTGGTCGACATGGGTATCACTGCAATTGAGCTGATGCCCCTGGCGCAGTTCCCCGGGGAGCGTAACTGGGGCTACGACGGGGTCTTGCCCTACGCACCCCAAGCCTCCTACGGCACTCCGGAACAACTCAAGCACTTGATCGATACCGCCCACGGCCTTGGCCTGGCGGTGATTCTCGACGTGGTCTACAACCACTTCGGCCCGGATGGCAATTACCTGCATCGTTACGCCAAGGGCTTCTTCAACGAAGACAAACACACGCCCTGGGGGGCCGCCATCGACTTCCGTCGCCGTCAAGTGCGCGACTTCTTCATCGACAACGCCCTGATGTGGGTGATGGAGTACCGCTTCGACGGCTTGCGGCTCGACGCCGTGCACGCCATCGAAAGCCCGGATTTCCTGCAGGAACTGGCAAAACGCATCCGCCAGCAGACGGCTCCCGGAAGGCACGTGTGGCTGATGCTGGAGAACGAACACAATCAGGCCAGCCTCCTCGAGGAAGGGTTCGATGCCCAGTGGAACGACGATGGCCATAACGCCCTGCACGTGTTGATCACCGGTGAAACCGATGCGTATTACGCCGACTACGCCGAACAGCCGACCCGGCAATTGGCGCGCTGCCTGAGCGAAGGTTTTGTGTTCCAGGGCCATGTCAACCGCCACGGCCAAACCCGCGGTGAACCCAGCGGCCACCTGGAGCCCACTGCGTTCGTGCTGTTCCTGCAGAACCACGACCAGATCGGCAATCGTGCCTTCGGCGAACGCCTGCACCAGCTCGCACACCCGGATGCCCTGCACGCTGCTACCGCGTTGCTGCTGTTGTCGCCGATGATTCCGCTGATGTTCATGGGCGACGAGTTCGGTGCCGAAGAGCCATTTCTGTTCTTCACCGATCACCACGGCGAACTGGCAGAGCTGGTACGCGAAGGCCGGCGTAACGAGTTCGCAGCCTTCAGTGCATTCGCTGACCCGGAAAAACGCGAGCGCATCCCCGACCCTAATGCGCCGCAGACATTCGAAGCATCGATTCCAGACCTGGCACCCGCTGAAACCCCGGCCATCCATGCGTTGTACCGGCGCCTGCTGAGCCTGCGCCACGCGCATATCGTTGCGCGGCTGCCTGGCGCGCGCTCCCTGGGCGCCAAGGTGCTGGCCCACGCAGCAGTGAGTGCACGCTGGCGCATGGGCGATGGCAGTGAGCTGCGCATTGACCTGAACCTCGGCAACACGCCCGTGGTCCACACTTCTCAGGCCGGTGCCCAGGTGTTGTTCGAACACCCGGCACACGCGACCAGCCTGTTGGATCAGGGGCAACTCGCCCCGTATAGCGCGCTAGTCAGCCTCAAGGCCGCAGCCCCTTTGCTACCCCCGGATGGAGAGCGCCAATGAGTGATGCGCAACTGGAAATACTTGCCAGCCGCGCCGGTCTGGCAGTCGACTGGATCGACGCCAACGGCCGCCCGCAAAAAGTTGCCCCTGCAGTACTACGCAATGTCCTGACCGGTCTCGGCCACCCCGCCGGCACCGCCCTGGAAATTGACGCCAGCCTGCTGCAGTTGCAGGAAGTCCAGCAAACCCGCCACCTGCCGCCGATGCTCACGGCGGATGTGGGTGTCGGGGTCGATCTGGCGCGCTACTTCGAGCCCGAGACCCCGTGTGAAATCCACCTTGAGGACGGCTCGCGGCTCAACCTGAAGCTGGATGCCAATTCAGTATTGCCAGGCCTGATACCGGTCGGTTATCAACACGTCAGCATCGATGGCCAGCAATTTACCCTGGCCGTCGCGCCAGCCCGCTGTTACAGCGTCGGCGATGCGGTAGACAACCCGATTCCCCGCGCCTGGGGCTTGAGCGTGCAGTTGTACTCCCTGCGCCGCCCGGGCGATGGCGGTTTCGGTGATACCCAGGCCCTCGAAGACCTGGCCCGAGTGGCCGGGGAACGGGGTAGCGACGCCTTGGCGATCAGTCCGCTGCACGCCATGTTCAGCAGTGACACCCAACGCTACAGCCCGTATTCGCCGTCCAGCCGCCTGTTCCTGAACAGCCTGTACGCCGCGCCCGGCGCCATTCTGGGTGAGCGGGCGGTGCGCGCCGCCATCGACGCCACCGGCCTGGCCGCCGAGTTCAAGCACCTCGAAGAACTGGCGCTGATCGACTGGCCGGTTGCCGCCGAGGCCAAGCATCGACTGTTGCAGGCATTGTACGAAGGGTTTGTGCAGGGTGAGCATCCCTTGCATCCCGACTTCAGCAGCTTTCGCCACGCCGGCGGCGAGGCGCTGGAAAATCATTGCCGTTTCGAAGCCATCCAGGAGGCTCGCGCAGCCAAGGGTGAAGCGCTCGACTGGCGCGAGTGGCCCGAGCAATGGCAAGACCCGCGCAGCGCTGCGCTGGCCGAATTTGCCGAAGAAAATGCCGGACGCATCGGCTTTTTCGCTTTCTGCCAATGGCTGATTACCCGTTGCCTGGAACGCGCGCAAACAGCGGCCCGCGGCAGCGGCATGAGCATCGGCCTGATCGCCGACCTTGCTGTCGGCGCCGATGGCGGTGGCAGCCAGGCCTGGAGTCGCCAGGATGAGTTGCTCGCGTCCCTGACAGTGGGCGCGCCACCGGACATTTTGAATCGCACCGGCCAGGGCTGGGGCATTTCCGCGTTCTCGCCGGAAGGTCTGGTGCGCAACGGCTTTCGCGCATTCATTGAAATGCTGCGGGCCAACTTCGCCCACGCCGGCGGCCTGCGCATCGATCACGTGATGGGCCTGCAACGGTTATGGGTGATCCCCAATGGCGCGTCGCCTGCCGATGGTGCCTACCTCTACTATCCGGTGGATGACCTGCTGCGCCTGCTGACCCTGGAATCCCATCGGCACCAGGCCATCGTCCTAGGTGAAGATCTCGGCACAGTGCCTGAGGGTCTGCAGGAAAAACTCATCGCCCGCTCGATACTCGGCATGCGGGTGCTGCTGTTTGAACAGGATAACGCGCAGTTCAAGTCGATCCTCGATTGGCCGGACAATGCCCTGGCCACCACCAGCACCCATGACCTGCCGACGCTCAACGGCTGGTGGCACGGCCGCGATATCGACTGGAATGCCCGCCTCGGCATGACCGACGCCAGCAGTGAAATCGAATGGCGCCGGCACCGCGAGCGTGAGCGTGAAGGCTTGCGCCGAGTGCTGGGCGAAGACCCGCAGAACTTTCGCGAAGAGTCCCATGAAACCGACCAGGTGCTCGACGCCAGTGTGCGCTTCCTGGGCCATACGCGCGCGCCATTGGTGCTGTTGCCGCTGGAAGATGCCTTGGGCATCGAGCAGCAGGCCAACCTGCCCGGCACCATCAATACCCATCCAAACTGGAGCCGGCGTTTGCCGGGCTACAGCGAGGCATTACTCGACGACCCCGACGCCGCCCGGCGTCTGGAACTGCTCGCCTGCGCGCGACTTCAAGCCGGTGAGCGTGACCAATGAACCAACCATTAATCCAACCGTTGCGCGCGACTTTGCGCTTGCAGTTCCATAAAGACTTCACCCTGGATCAGGCGGTGCCCCTGGTGCCGTATTTCGCCAGTCTGGGCATCAGCCACGTGTACGCCTCGCCCCTGCTCGCAGCGCGCGCCGGGTCCATGCATGGCTACGATGTGGTGGACCCGACCCAGGTTAACCCGGAACTGGGCGGCGAACCTGCGTTGCGCCGCCTGGTAGCGGCCTTGCGTGAACAGAACATGGGGCTGATCCTCGACATTGTTTCCAATCACATGGCCGTCGGCGGCAGTGACAATCCCTGGTGGCTGGACTTGCTCGAATGGGGACGCCTGAGCCCCCACGGCGAGTTCTTCGATATCCAGTGGCATTCCCCCGACCCCTTGATGGAAGGCCAGTTGCTGCTGCCGTTTCTAGGCAGCGACTACGGCGTGGCATTGCAGGAAGGCACCTTGCCCCTGCGTTTCGATCCCCAGCGCGGCTCGTTCCATGTCGAGCACTACGATCATCACTTCCCGATCTGCCCGAACAGCTACGGCGAGTTGCTCAGGAGCGATGATGAGCCGCTCAAATTCCTCGCCGATCGCTTCTCTGCCCTGAGCTACCAGACCGACGCCCACAGCCTGGCAGTACCGCTCAAGGAAGAGCTGCGCGAACTGGCCAGGGACCCGGCCATCCGGCAGCGTATCGAGCAGAATCTGCAAGGTTATGACTCGCAGACGCCTGAGGGTTTTGAGCGCCTGCACCTGCTGCTCGAGCGCCAGAGCTACCGCCTCGCCAGTTGGCGAACGGCGGGCGATGACATCAACTGGCGGCGCTTTTTCGACGTCAACGAACTGGGTGGCCTGCGCGTGGAGCGCCCTGCCGTCTTCGAGGCGACCCACGCGAAGATTTTCGAGCTGGTCGCCGAAGGCCTGATCGACGGGCTGCGAATCGACCATATTGACGGCCTGGCCGATCCGCGTGGCTATTGTCGCAAACTGCGGCGTCGGGTCGACTCGCTGTCGCCCGAACGCCACCTGCCAATCTACGTCGAGAAGATCCTCGGTGAAGGCGAAGCGCTGCATCGCGACTGGTCGGTGGACGGCACCACGGGCTACGAGTTCATGAACCAATTGTCGCTGTTGCAACACGATCCCGAGGGCGCCCAACCTTTGGGGGAACTGTGGAGCAAGTACAGCGAACGGCCTGCCGACTTTCGCCAGGAAGCCCAACTGGCCCGCCAGCAGATCCTCAACGGTTCATTGGCCGGCGATTTCGAAAGCGTGGCCCAGGCACTGCTGCAAGTGGCCCGGGATGACCTGATGACCCGCGACCTGACTCTGGGCGCGATCCGCCGCGCGCTGCAGGAATTGATCGTGCATTTTCCGGTGTACCGCACCTACATCAGCCCGCTTGGACGTTGCAACGAAGACGATGTGTTCTTCCAGCAGGCCCTGGCAGGAGCGCGGCAGACCCTCGGCGAGGCCGACTGGCCGGTGCTCGACTGCCTGGCCGGTTGGCTGGGTGGCAAGCAATGGCGTGAGCGCCCCATCGGGCGCTCGCGCAAGATTCTCAAGCATGCCTGCGTACGCTTCCAGCAACTGACGTCACCGGCGGCCGCCAAGGCGGTCGAGGACACGGCGTTCTATCGTTCGGCAGTATTGCTGTCGCGCAACGACGTGGGCTTCAGCACCGAACAGTTCAGCGCGCCCGTCGCTGATTTTCACCAGGCTTGCCTGCAGCGCTTCGAAGCCTTCCCGGACAATCTGCTGGCCACGGCCACCCATGACCACAAACGCGGTGAAGACACCCGCGCGCGACTGGCCATATTGAGCGAGCGCAGCGCCTGGTATGCCGAACAGGTGCCGCTGTGGCAAACCCTCGCCCGGCCCTTGCGTGACGACGAGCAGATGCCGTCTGCCGGCGACGAGTTGATCCTCTACCAGGCCATCCTCGGCAGCTGGCCGCTGGACCTGCGCAGTGACGATCAGGCGGGCCTCGAGGAGTACGCCAAGCGCCTTTGGCAATGGCAACAGAAAGCCTTGCGCGAAGCCAAATTGCAAAGCAGCTGGAGTGCGCCCAATGACGCCTACGAGCGAGCGGTCCAGGTCTTCATCGAGCGCTTGCTCCTGAGTGCCGAGGGTGAACTGTTGCGCTCGGCCCTGGCCAAGGCCGCTCAGGCACTTGCGGCACCCGGTGCCTTGAACAGTCTGGCGCAAACCTTGCTGCGCATGACGGTGCCTGGGGTGCCGGACTTGTATCAGGGTAACGATTACTGGGACTTTTCGCTGGTGGATCCGGACAACCGCAGGCCCGTGGATTACCACAGCCGGCAGCAAGCCATGGCACAACCCCGGGAGCTGGCCGAGCAGTTGGCGGCCTGGCGCGATGGGAGAATCAAGCAGACGCTGATTCGCCGCACCCTCAACCTGCGGGCCGAGCATGCCCAACTGTTCGCCCGTGGCAGCTATCAGCCACTGGAGGTGATCGGCAGCCAGGCCCACAGAGTGCTCGCCTTCATGCGTGAACATGCAGGCAGCAGGGCTGTAGTGATCGTCCCGATTCGTTGCGCCGAACTGCTGAAAAACAGTGCCCAGCCCTTGGTCGATGCGCTGCAGTGGGGCGATACCCGGGTCAAATTACCGTTCGAGGCATCCGCAGAAAATCTGAAGGGACTTTTTCCTGGCGCCACAGTCACAAATCACAAGGAGCTGAACATCAGCACCGCGCTGGGCGAATTCCCGGTCAATCTTTTTATCCAATTTTCTACACAAGCTTGAGTTCAGTTCAGGAGCATAGCGATGAGTACCGACGATAAACGCGTTCGCGAATTTGCCTATCAGATCTGGGAGTCGGAAGGACAGCCCGAGGGCCAGGAAGCCCGTCATTGGGAGATGGCCCGCAAACTGGCGGAAGCTGAAGCGCTGGCCCCCAGCAAGTCGCCCAAGGCGGCTGGCAGCAAGGGTGTCGCGGGCAAGGCTGCCAAGCCCAACGGCAAGCTTGAAGACAAGCCTGCTGCCAAGCCCAAGGCCGCCGCCAAGGCCAAGCCTGCAGCCGCTTCCTCGGTGATACCGCCAGGCGAAAAGGCTCCCGAGAAAAAGCCGCGATCGACTAAAAAACCTTCGGTCTGACGACAGACTTTCTGATTTGACTGGATTCATGGCGAGCTTGCTCGCCATGTCGGGGTCGTTCGCCCTGAAAAAACTATCGCCACACCGCATTCGACCCCATTTGCAGGAGCATTTATGAGCAGTCCAAAAAAACCCGCGACAGAACCTCACACCGAGGCCTCGCGAATTCGTGAGGGCCTGCCCTTCCCGCTCGGTGCTACCTGGGACGGCCTAGGTGTCAACTTCGCGTTGTTTTCCGCCAACGCGACCAAGGTTGAACTGTGTATTTTCGATGATTCGGGCGAGGTCGAACTCGAACGCATCGAATTGCCCGAATACACCGACGAGATCTACCACGGCTACTTGCCCGACGCCCATCCCGGGCTGATCTACGGCTACCGTGTGTATGGCGCCTACGACCCGGCCAATGGTCACCGCTTCAACCACAACAAATTGCTGATCGACCCCTACGCCAAGCAGCTGGTCGGCGAGCTGAAATGGTCCGAGGCGTTGTTCGGCTACACCATCGGCCACCCCGACGCCGACCTCAGCTTCGACGAACGCGACAGCGCGCCCTTCGTACCCAAGTGCAAGGTCATCGATCCGGCGCACACCTGGGGCCACGACCACCGCGTCAGCGTGCCGTGGGACAAGACGATCATCTATGAGACCCACGTCCGCGGCATCAGCATGCGTCACCCTTCGGTTCCGGAAAACGTGCGTGGCACCTTTGCCGGCCTGATGGTGGACGACGTGCTGGAGCACATCCGCAAACTGGGTGTGTCGTCGGTCGAACTGCTGCCGATTCACGCCTTCGTCAACGATCAGCATCTGCTGCACAAGGGCATGACCAACTACTGGGGCTACAACAGTATTGCGTTTTTCGCCCCGGACCCGCGCTACCTGGCCAGCGGCAAAATCGCCGAGTTCAAGGAGATGGTTGCGCACCTGCACGAAGCCAATCTGGAAGTCATACTCGACGTGGTCTACAACCACACCGCCGAGGGCAACGAGCAAGGCCCGACCCTGTCCATGCGCGGCATCGACAACGCGTCGTACTATCGCCTGATGCCCGACGACAAGCGCTACTACATCAACGACTCCGGCACCGGTAACACCCTGGACCTGAGCCATCCCTGCGTCCTGCAGATGGTCACTGACTCTTTGCGTTACTGGGCCACGGAAATGCACGTGGACGGTTTCCGCTTCGACCTGGCGACCATCCTCGGGCGCTACCACGACGGTTTCGACGAGCGCCACAGCTTCCTTGTCGCCTGCCGCCAGGACCCGGTACTGCGCCAGGTGAAAATGATCGCCGAGCCATGGGATTGCGGCCCCGGCGGTTATCAGGTCGGCGGCTTCCCGCCGGGCTGGGTGGAGTGGAACGACAAATTCCGCGACACGGTGCGCTCGTTCTGGAAAGGGGATGACGGCCAGCTGGCGGATTTCGCCAGTCGCATGACGGCATCCGGCGAAATGTTCAACCAGCGCGGGAGACGCCCGTATTCGTCGGTGAACTTCATCACCGCCCACGACGGCTTCACCCTCAATGACCTGGTGTCGTACAACGACAAGCACAACGAGGCCAACGACGAGAACAACCAGGACGGCAGCAACAATAACCTGTCATGGAACCACGGCGTCGAAGGACCCACCGACGATCCGGAAATCAACGCGCTGCGCCAGCGGCAGATGCGTAACTTCTTCGCCACCCTCCTGCTGTCACAAGGCACGCCGATGCTGGTTGCCGGTGACGAGTTCGCGCGCACCCAGGACGGCAACAACAACGCCTATTGCCAGGACAGCGAAATCGGCTGGGTCAACTGGGACCTGAGCGAAGACGGCAAGGCCCTGCTGAAATTCGTCAAGCGCTTGATCAAGTTGCGCCTGGCCTACCCGATCCTGCGTCGCGGACGCTTCCTGGTGGGCAACTACAACGAGGATATCGGCGTCAAAGACGTCACCTGGCTGGCCCCGGATGGCAGCGAGATGTCCATCGAGCAGTGGGAAGACGCCCATGGGCGCTGCCTCGGCATGCTGCTGGACGGTCGCGCCCAGGAAACCGGGATTCGTCGCAAGGGCGCAGATGCCACCCTGCTCCTGGTGGTGAATGCGCATCACGACATCGTCAACTTCACCTTGCCGGAAGTCCCTGAGGGCGTGTTCTGGACGTGCATGGTCGACACCAATCAACCTTCGATCCGTGGTCAGGAACGTTTCGAGTTTGGCCATGAGTATTCCGTGACTGGCCGCTCGCTCCTGTTGTTCGAACTGCAGCGTGAGGAAGACGAGTGAAATGAAGCTCAAGACCTGTCTTGATCGCCAGTCGACGGACTACGACGGCACCCGGGCACTAGGACAGTGCCTGGAGCAACTGGTGGAGGCAGGTCTGGATCGACTGCCGCTACCGGGGCAAGGCCACACGCTGGAGCGATTCCAGCGGTTGGCCGAGGTGGGCGGGCATGATCTGCGGTTGTGTAAATTGTATGAAGGGCACACCGACGCGCTGGCGATTTTCCAGCAACTCGGTGCGTTTGCGCCGCCGCCTGGCAGTACCTGGGGCATGTGGGCGGCCGAACCGCCGAATGCCCGGGTTCGGCTGACCCATTCAGCGCAGGCCGTCGCGCTCAATGGTCGCAAGGCCTGGTGCTCCGGCGCCGCAGTGCTCAGTCATGCGCTACTGACTGCCTGGGACGAGCAGGACCGTCAACAACTGGTGGCAGTCGCCCTTGATCAGCCAGGAGTCACGGTGACCGATGTGGGCTGGCAAGCGGTCGGCATGGGCGCAACCGGCAGCGTCGAGGTCCTCTTTGACAACGCCCAGGCGACCGCCATCGGCAACCCCGGCGATTACCTGCAACGCCCCGGTTTCTGGCAAGGCGGAATCGGCATTGCCGCCTGCTGGTATGGCGCGGCCTGCAGCATTGCCGAGCGGTTACGCGAGCATTGTGCGCAGCGCGACGAACCCCACGCCCTGGCCCATCTGGGCGCCGTTGACAGTGCCCTGCAAGGCGCTGCCGCGGTGTTGCGTGCCAGCGCCCTGGCGATAGATGCGGCCCCTCTGAAAGACGCCGAATTGCTTGCCCGACGCGCCCGTGCAGTGGTTGAAAACGCCGCCGAGCAAGTCATTCATCATGTCGGCCGCGCGCTGGGCGCCGGCCCTTATTGCAAAGACCGACAGTTCGCGCAACTGAGCGCCGACCTGCCGGTTTTTCTGCGCCAGAGTCACGCCGAGCGCGATCTCGCGGGCCTGGGGCAGATTATTCGTGAAGGGACATGGACGTTATGAAAACCAATCCGATTGTCGGCCAGGGCACGCCGCTGTATCAGTGGCAAGCCTCCAGCCAACTGGCGCAGCTGCCGGTGATCGATATTCTGCAACTGGTCCCTAAGGGCGCTCGCGCGGTGATCATTGCCCCACACCCCGACGACGAGATCCTCGGCTGCGGCGGTTTCCTGCAGCTGCTGGCCGAGGCTGGCCGTGACCTGCAATTGATTTCGGTGACCGATGGCAGCGCCAGTCATCCGGGTTCACAACGCTGGCCGGTGGAACGCCTGAGCACTGTCCGCCCCCAGGAGTCGGTGGAAGCGCTACGACGGCTCGGGCTGCCATTGCACAGCCTGAGGTGGTTGCGTGGTGGTTTTGCCGACAGCCAGGTGGCAGCCAGGGAGGACGAATTGAGCACATTTATCGAGCGTCATCTGCGCGCCAGTGATGTGGTGTTCACCACCTGGCGCGAAGACGGGCACTGCGATCACGAAGCGGTGGGGCGTGCCAGTGCTGAAGCGGCTCAGCGTGTCGGGGCGACTTTGCATGAACTGCCGGTGTGGACCTGGCATTGGGCAACGCCCGAAGACCACAGTGTTCCCTGGCATAGAGCGCGCAAGATCCTGTTGTCGCCGATGTTGATCGCACGCAAACGCCACGCAATCCATGCCTTCGCCAGTCAGCTTGAGGGCGACCCTCAGATCGGTTTGCCACCGGTGCTCGCGCCCTTCGTGCTGGAGCGTCTGCTACAACCCTTTGAGGTGGTGTTCGTATGAGCGTCGATGATCGATATTTTGACGGTTTGTTTGCTAACAGTGACGATCCATGGGCATTCCGCCAGCGCTGGTACGAACAACGCAAACGGGCCATTACCCTGGCTGCGCTGCCCCGTCCGCGCTACCGCGCCATTTTCGAACCGGGGTGCGCCAACGGCGAATTGAGCGCCGACCTCGCCACCCGCTGCGACCGCCTGCTGTGTTGCGATACCGCCAGTGCCGCCGTCGCCCTCGCGCGTACGCGTTTGAGCCCGTTCAGCCATGCGCAGGTGCATCAGGCACGTTTGCCCGAGCAATGGCCGAGTGAGAAATTCGACCTGATCGTGATCAGTGAGCTTGGCTACTACCTCGATGCCGAAGACCTCAAGCGCCTGATCGAACAAGCCTCGCAGTCCCTCACCGCCGACGGTCAACTGTTGGCATGCCACTGGCGCCCGCCCATCGACGGTTGTCCCCTGAATGCCCGCCAGGTACATGACCTGCTGCACGAACACCTGCACTTGCCGCGCCTGGTGTTGCACCAGGAAGCCGACTTCCTGCTGGAAATATGGAGTCGCGAACCGCGTTCGGTGGCCACCCTGGAAGGCCTGCGAAGCAGCACCTGACGACGCCCCCTGTAGGAGCGAGCTCGCTCGCGATGGTCTTGAACGATAACGCGGGCAACCTGATGCCGCGCGGCGCTCTCAGGTTATTCGCAACCAGGTGAGCGCCTGCATGGGAGATCGACATCGGCAAAAAAACGTACCAGATAGAACATACACGCGACGAATCGCAATACATGAGCAATACTCCCTGCCCGGCAATCCATGGTTTGGAGCGTGCGCACCCATGCTCATACACCCGGAACAAGGACGTAGCCCGATGAAACCCGTTTCCTTCAGCGAAAGCAGCCTCCCTGCGCAGATCTGGAACAGCGCGGCGCAACTGGACAATATTCCCGTCATCAACACCCACACCCTCGTTCCACCGGGCGCTCGCGCAGTGGTCATCTCGCCCCATCCTGGCGATGAAGTGATGATGTGCGGCGGCCTGCTGCAGCTGCTCAGCGCCCTGGGCCATCCCCTGCAATTAATTTCCATGACCGACGGCAGTGCCAGTTATCCGGGCTCGCAACAGTGGTCGGAAAAACGCCTGAGCGTGTTTCGCTCCCAGGAAAGCGTCGAGGCCTTGCGCCGCCTGGGCATGCCGATGCACAGCCTGAAATGGATTCGTGGCGGCTTTACCGACAACGCCCTGGCAGAACACGAAGCCCAGCTGGCCGATTTCATCGCCCGCTACCTGCGCCCCGGCGACGTGGTATTCAGCACCTGGAGCGAGGACCGCCACCTGGATCACGATGCCGTGGGCCGTGCGGCGGCCAAGGCCGCGAAAAAAGTCGGCGCGGCCTTCAACGAAGTACCCATTCGCGCCTGGCACCGACCGATCCGCGACCGCGAGCAAATCCCCTGGCACCGTGCGCGCAAGCTGCGTCTCGACACCTGGACCGTGGCGCGCAAGAGCCACGCCACCCATGCCTATGCCAGCCAGCTCGATGGCGAGCCCGCCTTGGGCCTCGCACCCCTGCTACCCCGGGTACTGCTGGAACGGATGCGCCTGCCTTACGAAATCGTCTTCGTCTGACAGCAATCCCTGGGGAGACCAATCCCTGTGGGAGATTCGATGTCTGGCTACTGCCGATCACCGATTTGCGCTGAACTGCGCGCGCCCCCATCAGTCGCATAGATATGGAACCGCCTACCAGGAGTTAACGTGACCAGTGATCCAACGCAGCAGGCACTTGAAGACATGCCGCTGAATGCGCCACCGGCCATCCACCGCCTCAGAGTGCTGACGGTCAACACCCACAAGGGTTTCACCGCACTCAATCGGCGCTTCATCCTTCCGGAATTGCGCGAAGCGGTACGCAGTACTTCGGCCGATCTGGTATTTCTCCAGGAAGTGGTCGGCGAACACGAGCGGCATTCCTCACGCCTCAACAACTGGCCACAGACTTCCCAGTACGAATTCCTCGCCGATAGCATGTGGAGTGATTTCGCCTACGGTCGCAATGCCGTTTACCCCGATGGTCATCATGGCAACGCATTGCTGTCCAAGTACCCCATTCGCGAATACCGCAACCTCGACGTGTCGATAACCGGCCCCGAGCGCCGGGGCCTGTTGCACTGCGTACTCGATGTTCCGGGGCATGCCGAAGTCCATGCGATCTGCGTCCACCTGAGCCTGCTGGAAAGTCATCGCCAGCTGCAGCTCCAGTTGCTTTGCCAACTGCTTGAGTCCCTCCCCGACGATGCACCGGTCATTATCGCCGGGGACTTCAACGACTGGCAGCTGCAAGGCAACGCCGCCCTCGCCCGGCGCGACTATCTGCATGAAGCCTTTGAACGCCATCACGGTCGTCCCGCCAAGACCTACCCGGCGCGGTTTCCCCTGTTGCGCCTGGACCGCATTTACCTGCGCAATGCCAGCAGCCATGATCCGCGAATACTGGGAAACAAGCCCTGGACGCACCTTTCTGATCACTTGCCGTTGGCGGTGGAAGTCCATTTGTAAGCTATAAATAAATCCGACCTGCTGTCATTTGTGTCAGTGGTTGTCGGCGAATTCTGTTGGTACGGTATCAATTGAAGCGTGGCACGCCTTTACACACTGGAGATAGGCATGGACATTGCTACAGGTTTGCCTAAGTACCGTATCAGTGACTACCGTTTCAATGCCCTCGCGGTTTCCATGTGTCTAAGCCTTGGATCGCCACAATTCGCTCAGGCCAGCTGTACATTCACGCCCACCGCCAGTAACGATAACCATGTCTGCGACAGCGGCATCGGCGGCGCACTGACCGATCTCAACGGCAACAACACCCTGAGCTTTCCCACCAGCGGCACGGGCCAAATCATCGGCAACGTAAATTTTGGTGCGGGCAATGATGGCCTGGTCATGAATTCCGGGACATTGACTGGCACCCTGAATCAGGGTGATGGTTCAGACACGGTGTTGATCACCAACGGCGTGATCACCGGCGCGGTGAATCAGGGCAATCAGATCGATGACTTCGTCATGAGTGGCGGGCGCATCCAGTCCCTGGCCCAAGGCGACGGCCGCGACACCTTCCTGATGACCAATGGCACCATAGTCGGGGCCTTCGAGGACGGGGACATAGCGAGGATGTCCGGCGGCACTATCGGTCGAGTCGACATGAAGCTCGACAACAACCTCTTCGACATGTCTGGCGGCGAGATCACCGGCAATCTGGTGACCGGCTTCGGCCTCGACACCATCATCGTCTCCGGCGGCAGAATCGGCGGCAACGTCAGCGTCAGCGGTGGCAATGACAGCATCACCGTTACTGGCGGCGAAATCGTCGGCGAAATCCGCGCCAGCGTCGGTGATGACATCCTCAACTGGAACGGCGGCGGGATCATCCGTTCGGCAATCCTGATGGGCGAAGGCAATGACCTCGCCACCCTTTCCAACCTCACTGAAACCACCCTGGCACTGACGCCGGGCCTGGACGGTGGTCCCGGCACCGACACCCTGAATTTCAATCAGACCACCACAGCCGGCGCCTCCCGCTACATCAACTGGGAGGCGTTGAACCTGGGTAATAATTCGCGCCTTGACCTGGCGAGCGATTCGCTGATCCTGGGTGACAGTACCAGTGGCACCGGCGTGATCAACGTCGACGCCAGCAGCACCCTCACCTCGGTGCAAGGCAGCATCGCGCCGTTCACTGCGGGCCAGCTCGCGACCTTGAACAATGCCGGGACCATCGACCTCACCGGTGCCAATTCGCGCAGCAACGACACACTGACGGTACAGGGCAACTACGCCGGCAACGGCGGCAAACTGCTGCTGCAAAGCGTGCTGGGCGATGACAGCTCTCCCAGCGATAAACTGGTGGTCAGTAACGGCACCCTGACCGGCAATACCGTCATTACCGTGCAGAACCTGGGCGGAGTCGGCGGGGTCACTCAACAGAACGGTATCCAGCTGGTCGAGGCGCAAGGCTCGGCCGTGGCCAGCAACGGAGCCTTCGCCCTTAACGGCGGCCTGATTTCCGCAGGCGCTTTCGATTACCGTCTGTTCAAGGGCGGGGTCACCGCCGGTACGGAAAACAGCTGGTACCTGCGCTCGGCAGTGGTCGCCCCTGCGGTGACGACCATCCCCAATCCGGATCCGGCGTTGCCGCCTATTACGGTACCCGTCGTTGCGATACCGGTCGCCGCGCCCGCCCCTCCGGCCCCCACTCCTGAACCGGGAAGCCCGCCGCTACCAGCACCGGCACCGCTGCCGCCGTTGCCCGAAGCCGTTGCGGGTGCCGCGCCGATTCCCCTTTACCGTCCCGAAGTCGCCACCTGGTCAGTGCTGCCCCCTGCTGCGGCCCAGTTGACCCTGACAGCGCTCGGCACTTTCCACGATCGCCAGGGCGATCAACGCCTGCTCACCGAAACCGGTGCGTTTGGTGCGGGCTGGGGCCGGGCTTACGGCAAGAATCTCGACCAGACCTGGTCAGGCACCGTGACGCCGCGCTTCGATGGTTCGCTCAAGGGCTTTCAAGTGGGCAATGACCTTTACGGCTCCCAAACCTCGGGCGGGCACACGCAGCGAATCGGTTTCTTCGTGGGTCATACCGGCATGAAGGGCGATGTCGACGGCTTCAACGAGGGCTTTGAAGACAAACGCGCCGGCAAGATCGACCTGCGTGGCGACCATGTCGGCTTGTACTGGACACTGGTGGGCAACCGCGGCTGGTACCTCGATAACGTGATCATGTCGACCCGCTTTGATGGCGACAACCGCTCAGAGCGTGGCCTGAAACTGGATACTCGTGGCCACGGGCTCACAGTGTCCAGTGAAGCCGGTTATCCCATTGCCCTCAATGACACCTGGGTGCTCGAGCCCCAGGCGCAAATCATTCATCAGAAGATCTCTCTGGACAGCCAGGACGACGGGATTTCCCGGGTATCCTTCGACTCGGACGGCGCATGGACCGGGCGCCTGGGGGCAAGGCTCAAAGGCAGCTATCAGGTCAGCGGTCGCCCGCTCGAACCCTACCTGCGGGCGAACCTGTGGCATACGTTGTCCGGGACAGACACCGTGACATTTGACGACGTCGACAAGGTCACCACTGAACAGAAAGCCTCCTCCGCCGACATCGGTGTGGGCGTGAATGTGAGCCTGGCCTCATCCGTCAGCGTCTACGCCGGTGCCGATTACAGCACCAATATCGACAGCCAAAACTTGCGCGGACTGTTTGGAAACGTCGGCGTCAGAATCAGCTGGTAGCCGTCATATAAAGGCTCTGGCGCGCGGTTTTTTGACGATGCCTCGTACAAACAACCACTTGCAAGCGCGCCGGAAATCAGTCACTTATGGGGATTAAATTAACCCTACCACTTATCGGCCATTTTCTTGACGCAATGTCAAGGGTCTTCTTAGCTACAGGTTACTACCCCCGGAACACTACCAGGAACAAGCCTTCGCACCGCTCATGCAGGGGCCGGTGCAGGTTTGGCCTACTCAATTCGGTCGCCCCTCATTCGGGGTAGGAGAGACGCCAAAGCGAGACAGCGCATGCGATTGCAAGGTAGACCACCATGAGAACATCACTCCCCCCGCTTGAGATCAAAGCCACTTTCTACACCCTTTCGAGTTCGCTGCTGTTGTGCTCATCGGTGGGAGCACAAGCCGGGCCCGCGGAAGATGAGACGTTGCCCTGGTATCGCCAGGACGTCCCTACGATGTCACTACCTGCAATCAATATCACGGCCCCCTACCCCGGGCATGTCAGCGCAGCATCTGACGCCCGCAGTTCACGGCTGACCATCGAAGACGCCGCACCCTCGACCTGGGACCAGCTCTACGGCAAGCCTTCGCGCCAGGCCGAGGCCGACGTGCTGGCGCTAGGGTTTTCCGGGCCCGGTGCCAGCGAGTCCTGGGGTCCGGCGATACTGACGTTGCAAAGTGCCGGCGGGCATACCCAGCGCGTTGGGCTGATCGGCGGCGTCAGCCAGTTCCAGAGTAACGGCAATGGCCTGCTGACCAGTCGCGCCCAGGCCGACCCCGCCACGGACACCTTCAATCTGCAAGGCCAGAGCCTTGGCGCCTACTGGAGCCTCACCGGAGCGCAAGGCTGGCACGTCGACCTGACGGCCAGCGGTGGACGGGTCAACGGCTTCAGCCGCAACGAACAGGGCGTGAGGCAAGTGACTGAAGGCAGCGCGTTGACACTCTCGGTGGAAGGCGGATTCCCCATTGGGTTAAGCGATAACTGGGTGGTTGAACCCCAGGCGCAACTGATCAATCAACGTATCACCCTCGACACGCCCTACTCGGGTTCGGGCAATGCTTCGGCCAGCGACCTCAACTCATGGAGCGGCCGGGTCGGAGCGCGGTTGAAAGGGAGTTACGACATCAATGGCCTGGGCGTCGAGCCGTATGTGCGGACCAACTTGTGGCACACGGTTTATACCGGCAATACCGTATCGCTGGATCAGGTCGACAAGATCAGCAGCAGCCGCAAATCGTCAACCGTGGATTTGGGGCTGGGATTGGTGGCGAAGGTGACACCGGCGGTGAGCCTGTATGTCAGTGCCGATTACAGCAGTGATGTGGATGACAACGATTTGAACGGGTTGATCGGCAGTCTGGGCGTGCGGATGCGTTGGTGAGGTGTCTTAGCAGCAAACGATCGTCCGATCGCGGCCCGAGCCTGCGGCAGCGCCTACACGGTATTGCTTGTAGGAGCTGCGCAGGCTCGGGCCGCGATCTGACGATCTTTTGATCCACCTTTTTTCTTACGCTTCAGGCCGCAGGATCAACACCGCCAACGGCGGCAAATTCAGCGACAGTGACAGCGGCTGTCCGTGGCTGGGTTCTTCCTCGGTAAACGCCCCGCCCCCATTGCCATAATTGGACCCGGCGTACATAGCCGCGTCGCTGTTGATGACCTCGGTCCAGCGACCGGCAAACGGCACGCCCACTCGATAACCCTGGCGCGGCACAGGCGTGAAGTTGGCAACCACCAGAACCGGGCTGCCATCCTTGCTCCAGCGCAGGAAGGCATAGACGCTGTTGATTGCATCGTCGCCAATCAACCACTGGAAGCCCTGTGGCGCGTCGTCCTGGTCGTGCATCGCCGGTTCTTCGCGGTACAACCGGTTGAGGTCGCCCACCAGCTTCTGCACACCCTTGTGCTCCGAGTACTGCAGCAGGTACCAATCCAGTTGCTGGTCGTGATTCCACTCTCGCCACTGGCCGAACTCGCAGCCCATGAACAGCAGTTTCTTGCCCGGGTGCGACCACATGAAGCTCAGGTAAGCCCGCAGGTTGGCAAATTTCTGCCAGCGGTCGCCGGGCATCTTGTCGATTAGGGAATGCTTGCCATGCACCACTTCGTCATGGGAAATCGGCAGGATGAAGCGCTCGGACCAGGCATACACCAGGCCAAAGCTCAGCTCGTTGTGATGATGCCCACGGTACACCGGGTCCTGCTGGATGTAGTGCAACGAATCATGCATCCAACCCATGTTCCACTTGTAGTCGAAACCCAGGCCGCCCTGTTGCGTGCTCTGGCTGACGCCGGGCCACGCGGTGGATTCCTCGGCGATCACCAGGGCACCAGGGGCCTCAAGGTTGACCACGTCATTGAGGTGGCGCAGGAAGTCGATCGCTTCCAGGTTCTCCCGCCCGCCGTGGCGGTTGGGCACCCACTCGCCGGCCTTGCGCGAGTAGTCGCGATAGAGCATCGAGGCCACCGCATCGACGCGCAGGCCGTCGACGTGGAAATGCTTGAGCCAATGCAAACCCGAGGCCAGCATGTAGCCGTGCACTTCGGTGCGGCCGAGGTTGTAGATCAGCGTGTCCCAATCCTGGTGAAAACCTTCCTGCGGGTTGCCATATTCGTACAACGCGGTGCCGTCGAATTGCGCCAGGCCGTGGGTGTCGGTCGGGAAATGCGCCGGCACCCAATCAAGGATCACACCAATATCCGCCAGGTGGCAGGCGTTGACGAAGGCGGCAAAATCATCCGGCGAACCGTAGCGGGCACTTGGAGCGAACTGCGACAGCAGCTGATAACCCCATGACCCCCCGAACGGGTGCTCCATGATCGGCATCAGCTCGATGTGGGTGAAACCCAGTTCCTTCACGTAAGGAATCAACCGCTCACCCAGCTCGTGCCAGGTGTACTGGCGTGCGACTTCGCCCAGGTCATCCAGCTCACATTGCCAGGAGCCGGCGTGCAGTTCGTAGATCGATAGCGGCGCACTGGGGTGCTGGCGCTCGATGCGCGACTGCATCCACGCCTGGTCCTGCCATTCGATACTCAGGGGCGAGGCGACCTTGGACGCCGTGTCTGGCGGCAAGGTAGTCGCCAAGGCCATCGGGTCGGCCTTCAGCGGCAAGATACCGTTGGCGCCGAGGATTTCATATTTGTAGGTTTCCCCCGCCTGCATGCGCGGGATGAACAGCTCCCAGACACCTGTCGGATGCCGCAGGCGCATGGGATGACGGCGGCCGTCCCAGTTATTGAAATCACCCACCACCGAAACCCGCTTGGCATTCGGCGCCCAGACGGCAAACCGCACGCCATCGACCCCGTCTACCGTTTTCAACTGTGCACCGAGGCAACTGCTCAAATCCCGATGGTTGCCCTCGGCAAACAGGTACAGGTCCATCTCGCCCAACAAGGGACCGAAGCTGTAGGGGTCCTCGGAAACCTGCTCGCCACCGGCCCAGCGGGTGCGCAACAGGTAAGGCTGGGCGCGATCGAAATGCCCGACGAACAAACCCGGGGTCTGGGTGGCCTCGAGATTGCCCAGTTCTTCACCGGAATCCTTCGCCAGTACTTGCACGCTCAGGGCATCCGGCAGATAAGCCCGAATGAATTGCCCGCCGGCGTTATCGGCATGGGGGCCGAGAATTGCAAAAGGGTCGGGATGTGCGGCGCGCACCAGCGCGTCGATGTCCTGCGATCCGGGCAGCAGCGCTTCTTTAGCGTGACCCAGTTCCTTGTTCTGGAAACTCATGACTACTCTCCACCAAGATCGGAAAAGGGTTTAAGCCCACTCAATAATCCATACAAACCATGTAACGGCACGGGCAGCCAGGTTGGGCGATTCTCAGCCTCGTAGGCCACCTCGTACGCGGCCTTTTCCAGACCGAACAACGCCAGCGCAGCGTCCTCACCTGCCGGATCTTGCCACGCATGTCCAAGACTAGCTGCCGCCAGCCGATAAGCGTCGACAAATGCCTGGCGAGCCTCATTTAAATAGCGCTCGGCGACCCTGACTCGCGCCGCCTGTGCCGCTTCGGTGTTATCGACATTGTGCACATTGATGGTCATGGCTGCCGCGTAATCAAACGAGCGCAATACCCCGCTCACATCCTTGTACGGACTGTGCTTGCCCCGTCGCTCATGCAGTGGCCGCGCCGGTTCACCTTCAAAGTCAATCAGATAGGCATCGCCCTTGATCACCAGCACCTGGCCCAGGTGCAAGTCGCCGTGGACACGAATCCGCAGGCCACCTGCCGCCTTTTTGCCCAGCTCCTGAACATGGCTCAGGATCGCCTTTTTGTTGTCCACCAAGCGACTGACCAGCGCCTGGTCGGCAGGGTTCAGTTCGGTTTGATGCTGCTTGAGCAACTTCAACGCATGTTCCACTTGTGCGGCGACGTCCCTGGCCGAGGCCAGGGCTTCTTTTTGCGTAGTGACCTGCGGCGCGAAGTCCGGATCATCGGTGGGCGCGGCGAGCACCTGATGCATTTCACCGAGGCGCTGGCCGAGCATGCCGGCAAAATCCTTCAGCTCGCCCAAAGCGTTGTAGTGCTGCTCCTGTTCCGAAATGGCTTGCGCCAGTTCGTCACGTAATGCGCGTTCGAGGTTGTTCTGGGTCCATTCCCAGGCATCGCCCTGATTGCTCAGGAAACCTTGGGCGATCATCAGCAGCGTGTCCTCGCCTTCGGCGTCACGACGAATCACCGAGCCCAGCAATGGGGAAATATTGGCGAACCCGGCGTTGGTCAGGTACGCACTCATTTCCAGTTCAGGGTGGACCCCGGAGGCGATCTTGCGGATCAGCTTCAGCACCAGGCTTTTGCCCACCACGACCGAACTGTTGGACTGCTCGGCCGACAGATAGCGCACCTCCGACTCTGCGTTGAGACCCAGTTGAGCCAGCGCGGCGGTCGGTTCAAAGCGGATCTCGCCTTCGTCAGACGCCAACACGGTGTTGTTGTGCATACCCTCCAACACCGCGCGAATGAAGTTTTCCAAGGCAAATGCATCGGTGATGATGCCGACCTGACGACCGCGGCGAACCCGGGACAGTGCCAGTTGCTGCGGCAGCGCGGGGCCGACCTGATCCTCGGCGATAAAGCCGAAAGGCAGCTGATACCGACTGGTCTGGCCATTGCTGGTGACGTCGATTTCGCTCAGCAACACCGGGTGCTCGGCGTCGCCAAAGCGCACCCCATAGGCCAGTTTTACCTGTTCGATGGTGGCGTCCTTGCCGGCAAACCAGCGGCGATTCTGCAGCCAGTTTGGCAGGATGCCCTGTTCCATCGTTTCGCGAGATGGCGCTTCGAGCAGTTCCTCCAAGCGGTGCTTGAGCACCAGGGTGGTGAAGTCCGGCAGACTTTGCGCCGGCTCCACGTGCCAGCTGGGCATCTGGTTCTCCGCCGCCAGGCCAAACCAGTAGAAGCCGTACGGCGCCAGGGTCAGGAGGAAGTTAAGCTGGCCGATCGGCGGGAACGCGTTACCGCCGAGCATTTCCACCGGCACCATGCCGGTATAGGCCGACAAGTCGAGCTCGGCCGCTTGGGCACTGCGCGATACGTTGGCCACGCACAGAATGATCTCGTGCTTGCCGTCTTCGCCGGTGAATTCACGGGTGTAGGCCAGGATTCGGCGATTGCTTGGCGAGAGCATTTTCAGGGTGCCGCGCCCGAATGCCTTGGACTGCTTGCGCACGGCGAGCATGCGCCGGGTCCAGTTGAGCAGCGAGTGCGGGTCGCCGGCCTGGGTCTCGACGTTCACCGACAGGTAACCGTATTGCGGGTCCATGATCGGCGGCAATACCAGGCTGGCCGGGTCGGCGCGCGAGAAGCCGCCATTGCGGTCAATCGACCACTGCATGGGCGTACGCACGCCATCCCGGTCACCCAGGTAGATGTTGTCGCCCATGCCGATTTCGTCACCGTAGTACAGGGTCGGCGTGCCGGGCATCGACAACAGCAGGCTGTTGAGCAGTTCCACGCGGCGGCGGTCACGCTCCATCAAGGGTGCCAGACGCCGGCGGATGCCCAGGTTGATGCGTGCGCGGCGATCAGCGGCGTAGTAGTTCCACAGGTAGTCGCGCTCCTTGTCGGTGACCATCTCCAGCGTCAGCTCATCATGGTTGCGCAGGAAAATCGCCCACTGGCAGTTGGCGGGAATCTCCGGGGTCTGCCGCAGGATGTCGGTGATCGGGAAGCGGTCTTCCTGGGCCAGCGCCATGTACATGCGCGGCATCAGCGGAAAATGGAACGCCATGTGGCATTCATCGCCATTTTGGCCCTGGGCATCGGTGTCGCCAAAATACAGTTGAGTGTCTTCAGGCCATTGATTGGCTTCGGCGAGCAGCATGCGGTCTGGGTAGTTGGCATCGATCTCGGCACGGATCTGCTTGAGGACGTCGTGCGTCTGCGGCAGGTTCTCGTTGTTGGTGCCGTCGCGTTCGATCAGGTACGGAATAGCGTCCAGGCGCAGGCCGTCGATGCCCATGTCCAGCCAGTAACGCATCACCGACAGTACGGCTTTCATGACTTGCGGGTTGTCGAAATTGAGATCCGGCTGGTGCGAGTAGAAGCGGTGCCAGAAGTACTGCCCGGCTACCGGATCCCAGGTCCAGTTGGACTTCTCGGTATCGAGAAAGATAATGCGCGTGCCGTCGTATTTCTGGTCATCATCGGACCACACGTAAAAGTCCCGGGCGGCCGAGCCTTTCTTGGCCTTGCGCGCTCGCTGGAACCAGGCGTGCTGGTCGGAGGTGTGGTTGATAACGAGCTCGGTGATCACCCGCAGACCACGATCATGGGCCTCGGAGATGAACCGCCTGGCATCGGCCATGGTCCCGTAGTCAGGGTGTACACCGCGGTACTCGGCAATGTCGTAACCGTCGTCGCGACGCGGCGACGGATAGAACGGCAGCAGCCAGATGGTGTTGACGCCGAGGTCGGCAATGTAATCGAGTTTGGCGATCAGGCCGGGAAAGTCGCCGATCCCGTCGTTGTTGGAGTCAAAAAATGACTTGACGTGAACCTGATAGATCACCGCGTCCTTGTACCAGAGCGGGTCTTTGATAAAGGTGGCAGCCTTGGGTTTCTTCGCCATTTGAAACTCCTGTTGAATTCGATAAAGCGATCCATCTCGCAAATCACCCCCTTAGGATC
The DNA here is from genome assembly GCF_020295325.1 of Pseudomonas sp. Y24-6. NCBI lineage: Bacteria > Pseudomonadati > Pseudomonadota > Gammaproteobacteria > Pseudomonadales > Pseudomonadaceae > Pseudomonas > Pseudomonas sp. Y24-6. Next base: position 202,211 of record NZ_JACBXG010000007.1, read on the forward strand.
TGCCGAAGGCTGCGATCTTTTGATCCTGCTGTTGATTACAAGAAACTTCGCGTCAACAAAAACTCAAGATCAAAAGATCGCAGCCTTCGGCAGCTCCTACGGGGTCGGCGTCAGGCTCGGTTGGTCAGGACACGGAAATGCGCCAGATGCCGAACGATTGCTGAGCCGGGTCCAGGCGCATGAACTGGTACTTGCCGTGCCAGGTCCAGCGGTGCCCGTTCATCAAGTCCTCGCCCTGGGTGTGCGCGTCGTCCGGCAAACCCATTTCCCACAGCGGCAGCTCGAAATTCGCTTCCTGGGGGTTGTGCGGATCGAGGTTGACCGCTACCAGAATAAAGTTGCTGCCATCGACGCTACGCTTACCGAAATACAGGATGTTGTCGTTCCAGGCGTTGTAGATCTTCAAGCCAAGGTGCGAATGCAACGCCGGGTTCTGCCGGCGAATGCGGTTGAGCTGGGCGATCTCGGCGATGATGTTGCCCGGCGCGTTGTAATCCCTCGGGCGGATCTCGTACTTCTCCGAGTTGAGGTATTCCTCCTTGCCCGGCACTGGCGCCGCTTCGCACAACTCAAAGCCCGAATACATGCCCCACAAGCCTGAGCCCATGGTTGCCAGGGCCGCGCGGATCAGGAACCCGGCACGCCCGGACTCGTGCAGGAACGCCGGGTTGATGTCCGGTGTATTGACGAAGAAATTCGGGCGATAACATTCCCGCCATGGCGATTCGTTGAGTTCGGCCAGATAAGTCGACAGCTCGTACTTGGTGTTGCGCCAGGTGAAGTAGGTGTAGCTCTGGGAGTAACCGACCTTGCCCAGGCGCGCCATCATCGCGGGCGTGGTGAAGGCTTCCGCAAGAAAGATCACTTCCGGATACAGAGCGCGTACGTCGGCGATCAGCCACTGCCAGAAAGGCAGGGGCTTGGTGTGCGGGTTATCGACGCGGAAGATCTTCACGCCCTCCTCGACCCAGCCCACCACGATGTCGCGCAGTTCGACCCAGAGACTCGGAATCGCATCCACGGCATAGAAGTCGACGTTAACGATGTCCTGGTATTTCTTCGGCGGGTTTTCGGCGTATTTGATCGTGCCGTCCGGACGCCAGTTGAACCAGCCCGGATGCTGTTGCAGCCATGGATGGTCCTGGGAACACTGGATCGCGAAATCCAGGGCGATCTCCAGGCCATGATCGGCCGCTGCCGCCACCAGGCGACGGAAGTCCTCGCGGGTGCCCAGCTGCGAGTGAATGGCCTCATGCCCCCCCTCGGCACTGCCAATGGCATAGGGGCTGCCCGGGTCATCGGGACCGGCGGTCAGGGAATTGTTCGGGCCTTTGCGATGGCTGCGACCGATGGGATGAATCGGCGGGAAATAAAGGACGTCGAAGCCCATGTCCTGGATCATCGGCAAACGCGAGTGTACGTCGTTGAACGTGCCGTGCCGGGCTGGGTCGTCGGTGACCGAACGGGGAAACAGTTCGTACCAGCTGGCAAACTGCGACAGCTCACGCTCAACGTCCACCGGATACTCGGGGCTGAAACTGACAAAGGCCCGATGGTCGGCCTGGGCCATCAGGTCGGCGCTACGTTGGTGCAGAAACAGTGCAACCTGCTCGGTTTCGAGCAGCCCGGACAGCTCATGGTGCAAAGCCGCCAGTGCTTCGCTCAGAGGCCCTTCGGCACGCTCGGCGGCGTGCTGGACCTGAGTACGACCTTCCTGCAGTTCCAGGCTGACTGGCACCCGTGCGCTGTGCTTTTTCTCCAGTTCATAACAGAAGCTGGCGAACTGATCGATCCAGGCTTCCACGCAGAACACGTATCGGCCCTGACGCTCGACGCGAAACTGGCCCTGAAAGCCGTTGTTGCCCAGTTCGCCCATCACCGCGCTGTGCCAGCTCTCATCGCCCTCGGAGCGCCAACGCACCCGCACCGCCAGCTTGTCATGGCCGTCGGCAAACACCTTGCTGGTGACCACGACGTCCTGACCCACCACGGCTTTGACAGCGAACTGCCCGCCATCGAGGATCGGCATGGTGTCTTCGATCGCGATTCGAGGCAGCAAAAGTGCCTGCGACAACGGTATATGAGGGTTGTAGCTCAACTCTGTAGGCTTTTCAGTCGTCATCGAGCATCTCTCCTTTACGCCCCATGGACGCTCTTGTACTGGGCCGACAATCGCAAAGCGCTCGGCCCCGGAATGAACTCACTTAGGTTCCGAGCGACCGGCGCGGGTAAAGTTCACGCTGATTGCTCAGTTCGAGCACGGGAATCATTTCATGAGAGCAAGGGTCAACAGACTTAAGCACGACTCAAGCCATGTGCCACAGGAGATGCAGCGATGACGATTCCCAACCCTGTTGAAACGCCGGATCCGAATATCGACAATCCCGTTATCCCGCCAACCGATCCGCAGCCGGTGCCAGAGCAAGAGCCGCCTGGAACGGTGCCACCACCTCGGGAAGACCCGCCAGATACCATGCCGCCGGTGGTTGTGTAACCCTTAACCGCGAACCCTGTAGGAGCGAGCTTGCTCGCGATGGGCGCTAACGATGACGAGGGTAGCCTGACACTCAACGGCGCTCTCAGGTTCTTCGCGAGCAAGCTCGCTCCTACAGTTGGCAGCGATCGTAAACGCGCGATCGGACGATGGCAGAGCAGTAGGCCGTCATTGTCGTCGATGGCCGGGCAGTGAGCCGTTACAACAGGCGGCCGAGCCTGCTGCTTCGGCAATGGTTACGGCGCATCCCCCCGATCTTTATCCAGCAACTTCACAATCCTCGGCATCACGTTGAAAATCGCCAGTGCCAGCAACGTACTCAGCACTGCAGTAGACTCCCGCCCCATGCCTGCCGACACTCCGATCGCAGCGGTCATCCACAACCCGGCTGCGGTGGTCAATCCCTTCACGTGGCCCTCTTCGCCTCCGGGATTTTTCAGAATGGTCCCGGCGCCAAGAAAACCGATGCCGGCAATTACCCCCTGCACCACCCGGCTCATGGCATCTGCCTGGGACCCGGACATCTGCGGCACCAGCACAAATAATGCGGCTCCCAATGCCACCAGCATGTGGGTACGCACCCCGGCGGCTTTGCCTTTGTTCTCCCGTTCGAACCCCAAAATGCCGCCCAGGATCGCGGCGATAACCAGTCTCACAGTGATTCGTGTCAATTGTGCAGCATCGCCGATGTCGGCGAATTCCGCTTGCAGGGTTTCCCATACTTCATGCCACCAGGCTTTCATGCTGCTGTCCTTGTGATTGATCTGGAAGATGGACCACGCCAACCATTAATCGGTTGCACCGAACGATGCTGGCCGGCCATAGCCTAATGCTGAAGAACCCGCAGAAATAAGGATTCCGCCATGACCGTTCGCATCGAAAACCAGACTTGCTTCTTCACTACCGAGAACGGCGAAGAAATCCGCCTGTGTCCCGACGTCACCGTAATCACCGATTCGGACAAAGCCATGTCGGCAGTCGAACTCGATGGTCAGCGCGTCTACATCACCGAAGCAGAAGCTGATGCATTGACCGTAGCAGGCGCTGTAGATGGGCGTAAGCATTTGAAAGCCACCGACAGTGATTCGGTGATTTGACCGACGCAGATCAACCAGGCCGGCGAGTGCTTGCGACAGGTGCACAGGGACCGGGCTGACAGCTGCTTCAAAGTGTCGCAGACAGCGGATCAGAGCCCATCTGATCCGCTTTTTATTGCGATACCTGAGTCTGTTATGCAAACAGATCGACGCTCATAGTGCTCCGGCCTGATGGAGGCTGATGAGCGAAAGACCATGAGCGAAAGAATTCCCGTCCGAACCCTTGAGAGTGCCCCGTCCGTCCAGACTTTTGAGCCTTCGCGTGCAAAGACGAAGACCGGGTCCAGCGACAATCTGATTCACACCCGCAGTTTTACCGGCCTGTTTCGTACGTTGCGCATGAGCGGTGCAGGGTTTCTGTTCCTGCTGTTCTTCGGCACGGTGTGGCTCAATTGGGGTGGGCGCCAGGCCGTGCTCTGGGACCTGTCCGAAAGCAAATTCCATATCTTTGGTGCAACCTTCTGGCCACAGGATTTCATCCTGCTCTCGGCGCTGCTGATCATCGCCGCATTCGGGCTGTTTGCGATCACCGTATTCGCCGGGAGGGTCTGGTGTGGCTACACCTGCCCCCAGAGCTCCTGGACCTGGATTTTCATGTGGTGCGAGAAAATCACCGAAGGCGAACGCAATCAGCGGATCAAACTGCAAGCGGCCCCCTGGACCTTCAACAAGCTCCTGCGGCGTTCGGCCAAGCACACGCTGTGGCTGGCGATCAGCCTGCTCACCGGTCTGACCTTCGTCGGCTACTTCACCCCGATCCGGCCCCTCGCCGAAGAACTGCTGACCCTGCAAATGGCCGGTGTCAGCCTGTTCTGGGTCCTGTTCTTTACCGGTGCCACCTACATCAATGCCGGCTGGTTGCGTGAAGCGGTGTGCATGCACATGTGCCCCTATGCGCGATTCCAGAGCGTGATGTTCGACAAGGACACGCTGACCATTTCCTACGACTTCGCTCGCGGGGAACACCGTGGCCCGCGCAAGCGTGACGTAGCACCGGCCGCTGTCGGCCTGGGCGACTGCATCGACTGTCAGCTGTGCGTACAGGTGTGCCCGACCGGCATAGACATCCGCGACGGCTTGCAGATGGAGTGCATTGGCTGCGCAGCGTGCATCGATGCCTGTGACTCGATCATGGACAAGATGGGCTACGCCCCTGGATTGATCAGCTATACCTCCGAGCACGAACTGCAGGGTGGCAAGACCCGTCTCTTGCGACCGCGACTGATCGGTTACACCGCCGTGCTGCTGGCGATGATCGGCGCCCTCGCCCTTGCGCTGGTGGAACGGCCAATGGTCTCGCTGGATGTCAGCAAGGACCGCGGGCTGTTCCGCGAGAACAGCCAGGGGCAGATCGAAAACATCTACAGCTTGAAGGTCATCAACAAGACCCAGGAGCACCAGGACTATCGCCTGATGCTGGTGGAGGGTGACGACTTCCAGTTGCAAGGCAAGACCGAGCTGAGCCTGGCGCCAGGGGAAATCGTCGACGTACCGGTGTCCGTGGCGATGACCACGCAGCGCCCGAGCAGCAGCTCGCAAAGCATAGTGTTCAAGATCGTCGATACGGATGAGCCCGGGATCTACAGCGAAGCCAAGAGCCGGTTTGTTGCGCCGATGAACCGTTGATCCCTTAGACTGCAGTGCTGCCACAAGCGCACTGCAAAACCTGTGGGAGCAGGCTTGCCCGCGAAGAAGTCCCCCCGATTTCACAGAACAACCCGACCAGGCTTTAAATGAAACGCTACGAAAAATTTGCCGACGACATCGCTGAACTGATCCGCTCCGGCGTCCTCGGCCCCGGTCAGCGGGTACCGTCGGTGCGCTACGCCAGCCAGACCTACGGGGTCAGCCCATCGACCGTGTTCCAGGCTTATTACCTGCTGGAGCGGCGCGGTTTGATCCGCGCCAGGCCGCGCTCGGGCTACTTCGTCAACACCCACGCCCCGAGCCCTTTTTCCGAGCCGGAGATCAGCAGTCAGGTGAACGAATCAACCGAGGTCGACGTGAGCGAACTGGTGTTCTCGGTGCTCGATTCGATCAAGGACCCGAACACCGTGCCCTTTGGCTCGGCGTTCCCCAGTCCGACGCTGTTTCCCCTGCAGCGCCTGTCACGTTCCCTGGCCAGCGCCACCCGTGACATGGATCCGCGCATGGTGGTCACCGACATGTCGCCGGGCAATCCGCAACTGCGCCGGCAGATCGCCCTGCGTTATATGGTGGGCGGGCTGATGTTGCCGATGGAGGAGCTGTTGATCACCAACGGCGCCCTGGAGGCACTGAACCTGTGCCTCCAGGCCGTGACCGAACCCGGCGACCTGGTCGCCATCGAGGCGCCGGCCTTCTACGCCTGCTTGCAGATTCTCGAGCGGCTCAAGCTCAAGGCGGTGGAAATCCCCGTGCACCCACGCGAAGGCATTGACCTGGCCGTGCTCGCACAAACCCTGGAGCGCCATCCGATCAAGGCCTGCTGGTGCATGACCAGCTTCCAGAACCCCATGGGCGCGACCATGCCCGAGGCGAAGAAACAGCAACTGGTCGAGTTGTTGCGTCGCCATCAGGTACCGCTGATCGAAGACGATGTCTACGCCGAACTGTACTACGGCCAACAGGCCCCCAAACCGGCCAAGGCCTTCGATACCGAGGGCCTGGTGATGCACTGCGGCTCGTTCGCCAAGAGCCTGGCCCCCGGTTACCGCATTGGCTGGGTAGCTGCCGGGCGGTTCGCGCAGAAGATCGAACGCCTGAAGCTGATGACTTCACTGTGCGCATCGATGCCAGCCCAGGCAGCAATTGCCGACTACCTGCAGCACGGCGGCTACGATCGACATTTGCGCAAATTGCGCTATGCGCTGGAGGAGCAGCAAAGCGCGATGCTCGCGGCCATTGCCCGGTATTTCCCGGCACAGACGCGGGTCAGCCAGCCCGCTGGCGGGTACTTCCTGTGGCTTGAGTTGCCGGAGCAGATGGACTCCTTGAAGCTGTTCCAGATGGCGCTTGCCCAAGGCATCAGCATCGCGCCGGGGCCGATTTTTTCACCGACCCGACGGTTCAGGAATTGTATCCGGCTGAATTATGGCAGTCCCTGGGATGAGACGGCGGAGAAGGCGATGGAGACGCTTGGGCGGATTGTCCGGTCTTTTTAAAGTCAAAAGATCGTCCGAAAGCGGCCCGAGCCTCCGGCTGCTGCTACAGGGGTACGCAATTCCTTGTAGGAGCTGCCGAAGGCTGCGATCTTGAGCTTGAGCTCTTAGCGTCCGCCGCCCAGATCAACAAAGGTCCCCGTCGCATACGACGCCTTGTCCGACAGCAGCCAGACAATCGCCTCGGCTACCTCATCCGGCCGCCCACCCCGGGCCATCGGGATCGCTGACTCCAGCTTGCTCACCCGATCCGGGTCGCCACTGAGCGCATGGAAATCGGTGTAGATGAATCCTGGCCGCACCGCATTGACCCGAATCCCCTCGCCCGCCACTTCCTTGGACAAGCCGATGGTGAAGCTGTCCAGCGCTCCTTTGGAAGCCGCGTAGTCGACGTATTCGTTGGGCGATCCCAGGCGCGACGCCACCGACGACACGTTGACGATGCTGCCCCCCTGGCCGCCGTGCTTGGGCGACATGCGCAGGATCGCGTGCTTGGCGCAGAGAATGGGCGCCAGGACGTTGGTCTTGAGGATTTTGAGAATGCGGAACTCGGACATTTCGTCCACCCGGGATTTGTGCCCGACGGTGCCGGCGTTGTTCACCAGAGCGGTCACACGGCCCAGTTCGGCGTCCACGCGGTTGAACAGCCCGACCACTTCATCCTCGATGCTCACATCGGCGCGTACCGCGATCGCCTGGGCCCCCATTGCGCGCACTTGTTCGAGCACCGCGTGTGCAGCTTCTTCGTCAGCCTGATAATTGATGCAGATCCGATAGCCCCGTTCAGCCGCCAGGAGCGCTGTCGCGGCGCCGATGCCTCGGCCCCCACCGGTGATGACGATGACTTTGTCCATGCTGACTTTCCCCATTTTTTGCGTAAGCAGTCGGGGTCAAGAATAACCGCCATCGGCGGTTTTTGCATGATCAGGGGTGTCATTACTGACGCCATCGCGGGCAAGCCTTGCTCCCACAGGCAATTCAACCCTTGTGGAAGCAAGGCCTGCTATCCCATGCCATTAGCTGTGGGAGCAAGGCTTGCTCGCGATGAACGATGACGCGGTCCATCAGACCGCCGCTATCTGCTCCCCACGAACAATATCCATCATGAAGCGCTCGGCCGGCAGCGGATGGCCGAGCAGATACCCTTGCAACGAGTCACAGCCCAACTGCGTCAGGAAGTCCTGCTGCACGTCAGTCTCCACCCCCTCCGCCACTATCCGCAGGCCCAGTGCCTGTCCCAGGGCGACGATGGCCGAAACGATGGCGGCGTCATCACTGTCGCGCTCCAGATCACGAACGAATCCGCGGTCGATCTTCAACTCGTTGGCGGGCAGGCGCTTGAGGTACATCAGGCTGGAATAGCCGGTACCGAAGTCATCGATAGACAGGTCCACGCCCATGTCCGACAGCGCCTGCAGTACCGTCATGCTCGCATCGGCGTCGCTCATGGCCGTGGTTTCGGTGATTTCCAGCGTCAGGCTGTTGGCCGGCAGATGGTGAGTCGCCAGGGCCTTGGCGACACTCTGGACCAGGCCGGTATGGCAGAACTGCAACGCCGAAAGATTCACCGCAATGCGCCAGTCGGTGTACCCCAGCACATACCACTCGCGCATCTGCCGGCAGGCTTCATTGAGCACCCATTCGCCGATCGGAATGATCAGTCCCGTCTTTTCCGCCAGCTCGATGAACTTGTCCGGCAGGAGCATGCCCTGGGTCGGATGCACCCAGCGCAACAACGCCTCGGCACCGACCGGACGGCCATTGGCGGCATCGAACTTGGGTTGGTAATAAAGACTGAATTGCTGTTGCTCCAGTGCCGCGCGCAGGTCCTGCAACAGCTGCAGTTGCTTTCGCGCGTTACTGTTCATTGAAGCGTCAAAGAAGCTGTAGCCATTCTTGCCGGTGCCCTTGGCGTGATACATCGCGGCATCGGCGTTCATCAGCAATTCCTGGGCGGTTTCACCATTGCCCGGATACACCGCAATGCCGACGCTGGCGGATATCTGCAGGTCATGTTCGGCGACGCGGAAAGAGCGCGCAATCAAGCCGACCTGGCGCGCGGCCAGATTCAGCGCGTCATCCTGCTCGGCCAGTTGCACCAGCAAGACGAACTCGTCACCGCCGATTCGCGCCAGGGTGTCCTGACTGCGCAGATCCACCCGCAGGCGCTGGGCGACTTCCCGCAACAACTGATCGCCCATATGGTGACCGAATGCATCATTGACCGGTTTAAAACCGTCCAGATCGATGAACATCAGCGCAAAACAGCCGCCCTGTTCGCGCACCACCAGCATCGCCTGGTCGATGCGATCGGCGAGCAGCACCCTGTTCGGCAACCCGGTCAATGGATCATGCAGGGCCAGTTGGGTCAGTTCTCGATTGGCCTCGGTCAGTGATTGGGCCAGATGCGCCGTTCGCGCTTCCATCCGCGCGTCGAGAATCGAAGTCAGCAAGGCGATGGTCAGCACCGCCAGGGTGGTAATCAGCACCAGGTTGTCCAGCCCGCTCCCGCTCAGGCCGCTGGACGCAGCACCGCAAAAGCTGCCGTCGGGAAAGCGCGCCGCAGCCATCCCGGTATAGTGCATGCCGACAATCGCGATGCCCATGATCACTGCCGCACCGGCGCGCATCAGTGCAACGTGGGGCGTGTGTTGACGCAGCCGGAAAGCGATCCATAAAGCCGCGCCCGAGGCACCTACCGCGATCAACAGCGAGGCACTGAACAGCGCGGGATCGTAATCGATGCCCGGTTGCATGCGCATGGCCGCCATGCCGGTGTAGTGCATGGCGCTGATCCCGCTGCCCATGGCCAGCGCGCCGAACAGCAGCTGCCAGGCCGGTAGTCGGGGCTGGCTGACCAGCCACAGGGCGAAGCCACAGGACAGCATCGCAATCAGCAACGACAGCAGGGTCAGCGTGACGTCGTAGCCCAGGTCTATGGGCAGGGTGAACGCCAGCATGCCGATAAAATGCATCGACCATACGCCTACACCCATGGCAAAGGCGCCGCCAGCCGTCCACAACGCAACCGCATGGCCCTTGGCCGTGGCAATACGTTCGGTGAGGTTGAGCGCAGTGTAGGAAGCGAGAATCGCGACGAACAGGGAAATGATAACCAGCGTGGGGGAATAGCTACCAATAAGCATCGGAGTTCTCGAAATGACCCGTATTGCTTCCCTGCTCGGCGGTGTTGAAGTCGGCGATTGTACGGGTTCTCAAGAGGAACGCACTGAGAAAATTAGCAAAAGGCCATCAAGCCGATGAAACGCTTGTTTGAACAGTTAAACGGTGGGGTAATACCCTTATCTGTAGGAGCGAGCTTGCTCGCGATGGACGCTAACGGCGACGCGTTTTGCCTGGAATAACGCGGTGTTCTGAGGTCCATCGCGAGCAATCTCGCTCCTGCAGGAGGGGCGCTATTGTGCATTCTGCTCCAGCTGCCCATCCCAACCACCGCCCAGCGCTGCAATCAACTGCACGCTGGCGATCAACCGGCTCTGCAACAGGCTGAGCATGCTGCGTTCATTGCTCAGTGCCGTCGCCTGCACAACCACCACGTCAATATAGGCAATCAACCCCGCCTTGTACTGGTTCTGGGTCAGGCGCAGGGAATCCCGGGCCGCATCCAGCGCCTGCTGGCGCACTTCGGATTCGTCTTCCAGCACCTTCAACTGGACCAGATAGTTCTCCACTTCACGGAAGCCGTCGAGTACGGTCTGGCGATAATTGGCCACGGTTTCATCGTAGGCGGCTTCGCTGCGGTCCACTTCAGCCGAGCGTTGGCCGCCGTCGAACAGGGTCATGGCCAGTTGGGGGCCGACGGACCAGAAGCGATTCGGCACGCTTATCCAGTTGGAAGAGGTGCTGCTGCTGTAGCCGCCGTTGAGGCTCAGTGTCAGGTCCGGGTAATACGCCGCCTTGGCCACGCCGATGTTGGCATTGGCCGCCATCACCGAGCGCTCGGCCGAGGCAATGTCCGGCCGCCGTTCCAGCAGTTGTGAAGGCAGGTTCAGCGGCACCTCGGGCAAGGTCGGGATATCACGGGATTCGGCCAGGTTGAACTGTGCTGGCGGCAAGCCGACCAGCACTGCAATGGCATTTTCGAACTGCGCGCGCTGCCAGATCAGGTCGACCATGTCGGCCTGGGTGCTCTTGAGCTGGGTCTGCGCCTGGGCCACTGCATCCTTGCCGGAGACTCCGGCGCGGTACTGGTTTTGTGTCATCTTCAGCGAGCGCTCGTAGGCTTCCACCGTCGCTTGCAGCAGGCGTTTTTGTTCGTCGATGACCCGCAACTGCAGGTAGTTCTGCACCAGTTCCGATTGCTGGCTCAGGCGCATGGCCGCCAGGTCGGCATAACTCGCCTGGGCATTGGCGGTGTCGGCTTCCAGGCCGCGGCGTAGCTTGCCCCAGACGTCAGCCTCCCAGCTCACCCCGGCCTGCGCCGTGTAAGTGTCACGGATGCCACTGGAAGAACTGCTCAGGCTGGAACTGCTGCTGCCGGTGCCCTGGCTGGAGCGGTTCTTGCCCACGGTCAGGTCCACCGTCGGAAAAAATGCGCCACGGGCGCTGCGCACCAGGGCCTGGGCCTGGCGGTACTGGGCTTCGGACTGGGCGACGGTCTGGTTGGCGCTGTTGAGTTTGTCGATCAGGCCGTTGAGCTGCTGATCGCCATACAACTCCCACCAGGCTCCGCGCGCCAGCGAATCGCTGGGGTTGGCCTGACGCCAGCCGGCCGCTTCCTTGTACTGCACCGGGGCCGCCGCTTGCGGGCGCTGGTAATCCGGGCCGATGGCGCAAGCACTGAGCAATGACACGCACAGTGCCAGGCTCAGCAGGCGCGAGCCACGAGCCGGGACCAGGGGGGCGGCCAGGGTGAAAAGCGAACGGTCAGTCATAGCGGAGTTTCCAGAGCAGCATCGGTACGCACCCCACGCCAGTGGTTGAAGCGATGGCGCAGTTTGTCGAGATAGAGGTAGACCACCGGGGTGGTGTAAAGGGTCAGCACCTGGCTGAAGATCAGCCCGCCAATAATCGTCAGGCCCAACGGCTGGCGCATTTCGGCCCCTTCGGCGCGACTCAGCAGCAAGGGCAATGCCCCGAGAATCGCGGCCAGGGTGGTCATCAGGATGGGCCGCAGACGCTGCAGGCAGGCGCTGCGAATCGATTCCAGCGGCGCCAGGCCCTGATGCCGCTCGAGCTGCAAGGCCAGGTCGATCATCAGGATGGCGTTCTTCTTCACCACACCAATCAGCAGGAACAGCCCCAACAGCGAGATCAGGCTGAATTCGCCGCCCAGCACATAGATCGACAGCAACGCGCCGACCCCGGCAGACGGCAAGGTCGAGAGGATGGTCAGTGGATGTATGTAGCTTTCATAGAGCACGCCCAGCACCAGGTACACCGCGACCAGCGCGCCAAGGATCATCCATGGCTGGCTCTTCTGCGTGGCAGCGAACGCGTCAGCAGTCCCGGCGACTTTGACGATCACGTCTTCCGGCATGCCCAGCCGCGCAATCGCCCGCTCGATGGCGGCGGTCCCCTGCTCCACCGTCACGCCTTCGGCCATGTCGAAGGAGATGCTCTCGGAGGCGAACTGGCCCTCGTGGCTGACCCGGTCGTCTTCCAGGCTGTTTTCGTAATGGGCAATGGTCGACAGCGGAACCCGTGCACCGTCGGCAGTAATGACCTGCACCTGCTTGAGGGTAATCGGGTCCTGGGCGTACTTCTGGTTGACCTCCATCACCACCTGATACTGGTTCAGGCTGTCGTAGATGGTCGAGATCTGCCGCTGGCTGTAGGCGTTGTTGAGCACCGAAGTGACCATATTCATGTCGATGCCCAGGCGTTTGGCCTGATCGCGGTCGACAATCAGCGTGACTTGCTGAGCGCCGCGGCCTTCACGGGCGTCGATGGCCGTCAGTTCGGGCAAAGCCTTCAGCGCGGTCACGACCTTCGGGTACCACTCACGCAATGAGCCCAGGTCCGCGCTTTGCAGGATGTAGGAGTATTGTGAGGTGGTCTGCTCGCGGCCACCGCCGAATTGCAAATCCTGGTCCGCCATCAGCATCAGTTGCGCACCGGGAACCTTGGGCATCTCCTTGCGCAGGCGCTCGATGACCTTCTGGGCAGAGATGTTGCGCTCCTTGATCGGTTTGAGGCGCACCAGCATGAAGGCGTTGTTGGTGCCGTTGGTGCCGCCGATGAAGCCGGCAACGCTCTCAACGGCGGGGTCTTTCAATACTGCACGACGGAAAACCTCCATCTTGGGCTGCATCACGGTGAATGACAGCCCGTCATCCCCGCGCACGAATCCGATCAGCTGACCGGTATCCTGCTGCGGCATAAACGTTTTAGGAACAACAATATAAAGCGCAATGTTAACGCCGATTGTCACGAACAGACTGAGCAGTGTCAGGCGCCGATGGCGCAGCACCCAGTCGAGGCTGGTGGCGTACTTGGCGACCATCCAGTCGTTGGTCCGGCGGCTGACGCGCTGCAGGCGGTTCTCCTGGCCCGGCGTATGGGGCTTGAGCCAGCGGGCGCAGAGCATTGGCGTGAGGGTCAGCGAAACCACCAGCGAGACCACGATGGACGCCGCCAGGGTGATGGAAAATTCGCGGAACAGGCTTTCAATGATGCCGCCCATGAACAGGATCGACAGGAACACTGCCACCAGCGAGACGTTCATCGATAACAAAGTGAAACCGACCTCTTCGGCCCCCAGATAAGCGGCCTTCATCGGCGGCACACCCTCGTCGATGTGCCGGGAAATGTTCTCCAGCACCACGATGGCGTCGTCCACCACCAGCCCGGTCGCCAGGATCAGCGCCATCAGCGACAGGTTGTTCAGGGAGAACCCGTAGAGGTACATCACCGCAAACGTACCGACCAGCGACACCGGCACTGCCAGGGTCGGAATCAGCGAGGCACGGAAGTTGCCGAGAAACAGGAACACCACCAGGATCACCAGCGCCACGGCGATCAGCAGGGTCATTTCCGCTTCATGCAGGGTGGCCTTGATCACCGGCGAACGGTCCATGGCCAGGTTCAGCTTGACGCTGGCCGGCAGCACGGCCTGCAACGCGGGCAGCTGGGCCTTGATTTCGTTGACGGTCTCGATGATGTTGGCGCCGGCCTGGCGGTTGATGACCAGCAGCACTGCGGCGTCGTCGTTGAAAAAGCCGCTGTTGTAGCGGTCTTCGACACCATCGCTGACCTTGGCCACATCCTTGAGGCGCAATGCCGCGCCGTCGGCGTAGTGAATGATCAGCGACTCGTAGTCCTTGGCCTTTTCCAGCTGGTCGTTGGCCTGGATCTGCCACAGCCGCTCGCCGTCCTCGACCGCGCCCTTGGGCCGGCGCACGTTGGCATTGGCAATGGCCGTGCGCACATCATCGAGGGCCACGCCGTACTGGTTGAGCGCCTGGGGTTCGAGCTCGATGCGCACCGCAGGCAGGGAACTGCCGCCGATCTGCACTTCGCCCACGCCCTGCACCTGCGACAGGCTCTGGGACAGAATGGTCGAGGCCAGGTCGTACAGCTGGCCCTTCTCCAGCACATCCGAGGTCAGGGAAAGCACCATGATCGGCGCCTGGGACGGGTTGACCTTCTTGTAGGTCGGCATACTGCGCATGCCGCTGGGCAACAAGTTGCGCGACGCGTTGATCGCCGCCTGCACTTCCCGCGCGGCGCCGTTGATATCGCGGTCGAGGTCAAATTGCAGGATCACCCGTGTCGAGCCCTGGCTGGATCGGCTGCTCATGGTGTTGACCCCGGCAATCGCCCCGAACGAACGTTCCAGCGGCGTGGCCACGGTCGACGCCATGACCTCGGGACTGGCACCTGGAAGGCTGGCCTGGACCACGATCACCGGGAAATCCATTTGCGGCAGCGGCGATACCGGCAACAGGCCGAAGCTCACGCCGCCCAGCAACATGATCGCCAGGCTCAACAGCATGGTGGCGACCGGCCGCTTGATGAAAGGTCCGGACAGGTTCATGGCTGCTCTACCGCTTCCACGGGTTCGGATTTATGGTCCCAACGACGACCCAGACGATCAAAATAGAGGTAGATGACCGGGGTGGTAAACAAGGTCAGTACCTGGCTCACCAGCAACCCGCCCACCATCACCAGTCCCAGGGGCTGGCGCAGTTCCGCGCCGGAGCCGGTGGCCAGCATCAGCGGTACCGCACCGAACAAGGCTGCCAGGGTGGTCATCAGGATCGGCCGAAAGCGCAGCAAGGCCGCCTGGTAGATCGCCGTTTCCGGGTCCAGCCCCTGATTACGTTCGGCGTCGAGGGCGAAGTCGATCATCATGATCGCGTTCTTCTTGACGATACCGATCAGCAGGATGATGCCGATGATCGCGATCATGCCCAGGTCATTGCCACTCAACAGCAACGCCAGCAAGGCGCCCACTGCGGCCGAGGGTAAGGTAGAGAGGATGGTGATCGGGTGGATGTAGCTCTCGTAAAGCACGCCCAGCACGATGTACATGGTCACCACCGCCGCGAGGATCAGCAGCAACGTGCTCGACAACGACGCCTGGAACGCTTCGGCCGCGCCCTGGAACTGGGTCTGCACGCCCAGCGGCATGCCAATGTCCTGCTGCACCTGTTCGATGATGTCCACCGCATGGCCCAGCGCCACGCCGGGAGCCAGGTTGAACGACATCATCACCGCCGGGAACTGGCCAATGTGGGTGATTGCCAGCTGAGCCTGACGTTGCTCGATGTGGGCCAGGCTGGACAGGCGCACCTGGCCGCCATCGGTGGTCTTGACGTGGATCTGGTTCAAGGCATCCGGGCCGATTTTCTCTCCCGACTGCGCCTGCAGCACCACGCGGTACTGGCTGGCCTGGGTATAGATGGTAGAGATCTGTCGCTGGCCGAACGCGTCATACAGGGCGTCGGTGATATTCGCTACCGAGACCCCTACCCGGGACGCCGCGTCGCGGTCGATCACCAGGTAGACCTGCAGGCCCTTGTCCTGCAAGTCGCTGGCCACGTCCGTCAGCTCGGGTCGCTGGGCCAGGGCCTCGACCAGACGGCCGCTCCACAGGCTGAGCAACTCCGAGTCCGGGGACGACATGCTGAACTGGTACTGCGTGCGGCTGACCCGATCCTCGATGGTCAGGTCCTGCACCGGCTGCATGAACAGGCGAATACCGACCAGTTTGTCTACTTCGGGTTGCAGGCGGGCGATGATTTCGCTGGCGCTCAGGTCCCGGGCGCTGTGAGGCTTGAGGTTGATCAGCAGGCGCCCGCTGTTGAGCGTCGAGTTGTCGCCATCGACGCCAATGTAGGACGACAGGCTTTCCACCGCCGGGTCAGCCAGGATGATTTTCGCCAGGTCCTGCTGACGCTGGCTCATGGCCGCAAAGGAAATCGACTGCGGGGCCTCGGAGATGCCCTGGATCACCCCGGTGTCCTGCACCGGAAAAAAACCCTTGGGCACGATCATGTACAGGAACACCGTCAGCGCCAGAGTGCCGATCGCCACCAGCAGCGTCAGCGGCTGATGCTTGAGCACCCACTGCAACTTGCGTCCATAAGCGGCGATCATCCAGTCGATGACGGCGCCACTGGCACGATAGAAACGCCCCTGCTCTTTTTCTTCGGGCTCGCGCTTGAGCAGCCGCGCGCACATCATCGGCGTCAGGGTCAGGGACACGACCAGAGAAATCAGGATGGCCACCGCCAGGGTGATGGCGAACTCGCGGAACAGGCGCCCTACCACGTCGGCCATGAACAACAACGGAATCAGTACGGCAATCAGCGACAGCGTCAGGGAAATCAGGGTGAAACCGATCTGCCTGGCGCCCTTGAGCGCGGCGTTCAACGGGGTTTCGCCTTCTTCGATATAGCGGGAAATGTTTTCCAGCATCACGATCGCATCGTCCACCACAAACCCGGTGGCGATGGTCAGGGCCATCAGGGTCAGGTTGTTGACCGAGAACCCGGCGAGGTACATCACGCCAAAGGTGCCGATCAGCGACAGCGGCACGGCCACCGAGGGGATGATGGTGGCGCTGGCACGACGCAGGAACAGGAACGTGACCATGACTACCAGGGCAATGGCGATCAGCAGTTCGTGCTGCACGTCCGTCACCGAGGCGCGGATGGTCTGGGTGCGGTCGGTGAGCACTGTAACCTCGAGGCCGGCCGGCAGGTTGTCGGTGATGCTCGGCAGCAGCGCCTTGATCCGGTCCACTACTTCGATGACGTTGGCCCCGGGCTGGCGCTGGATATTAAGCAGCACCGCCTGGTTTTCATTGGCCCACGCGGCCAGCCGTTCGTTCTCGGCACCGTCGACGATCTCTGCCACGTCCTTGAGCCGCAACGGCGCGCCGTTGGCGTACGCGAGGATCAGGTTGGCGTAGTCCGCGGGCGACGTCAGCTGGTCGTTGGCATCGAGCATCGACACCCGGGTCGGGCCGTCGAAGTTGCCTTTGGGCTGGTTGACGTTGGACGCGCCGATCAGGGTGCGTACGTCGGCCAGGTTCAGGCCGTTGGCCGCCAGGGCCTCCGGGTTGACCTTGATCCGCACCGCCTGGCGCTGGCCGCCGGCGATGCTGACCATGCCGACCCCGCTGATCTGGGCGATTTTCTGCGCCATGCGCGTATCGACCAGGTCATTGAGCTTGGGCAGCAACATGGTCTTGGAGGTGATCGCCAGGGTCAGCACCGGGGTGTCCGCCGGGTTGACCTTGTTGTACACCGGTGGTGCCGGCAGATCGCTGGGCAGCAGGTTGGTAGCGGCGTTGATCGCGGCCTGGACCTGTTGCTCGGCGACGTCCATGTTGATATCGAGGCTGAAGCGCAGGGTCAGCACGGAGGCGCCGCCGGAACTGGTCGAAGCCATCTGCGTAAGGCCGGGCATCTGCCCGAACTGGCGTTCAAGCGGCGCGGTCACGGCGCTGGTCATGACATCCGGGCTGGCGCCGGGATACAGCGTCATCACGCGAATGGTCGGGTAATCGACCTGAGGCAGCGCCGACACCGGCAGCAAGCGGTAGGCGATAATGCCGGCCAGGATAATGGCCAGCATGCTGAGCGTAGTGGCTACCGGGCGAAGGATAAACAGCCGCGAGATGTTCATGCGCCGCCCTTTTTCGCCTTGTCGGTCGCAGTGCTATCAGGCGTCGACGCCGCCGACTTGCCCTGAAGGTGTTCGGTCGGCGCGGTCGGCACGTCCTTGCTGTCATTGACCACTTCCACTTCACTGCCTTCCTTGAGGCGGTCGGTACCCTCGAGCACCACACGGTCGCCAGCCGCCAGGCCTTCGGTGATCACGGTGTTGTCACCGTCACTGGCACCGACTTTCAACTGGCGAATGGTGACCTTCTTGTCGCCATCGAGTGCGTAGACGAAGGTGCCATTGGTGCCAAACTGAATCGCCGCCGAAGGTGCCAGCACGACATTTTTCAGGGTGTCGGCCAACAGGTGGACGTTGACGAACTGGTTGGGAAACAGCGACTGGTCGCGGTTGTCGTAGCGGGCCTTGAATTTCAGGGTGCCGGTGGTCACGTCGATCTGGTTGTCGAGGCTCTGCAGCACGCCGGTCGCCTGCAGTTTGGTGTCCCCCCGGTCCCAGGCTTCAGCAGGTAATTTGGCCCCCGAACGATAACGCTCCAGCACCACGCTCAGGTTGTTTTCCGGCAAGGTGAAGGCGACGCTGATCGGTTGGGTTTGGGTGATGATGGCCAAGGCCGTGGTGTCATTGGCGGCCACCAGGTTGCCGACGTCCAGTTGACGCAAACCTACACGGCCGGCGATCGGTGCACGAATTTTGGTGAATTCAAGATTGAGCTTGGCGTCGTTGACTGCTGCCTGATTGGTCTTGACCGTGCCCTGATACTGGCCCACCAGCGCCTCGGCAGTGTCCAGGGTTTGCTTGGCGATGCTGTCTTCGCGATACAGGCCACGGTAGCGTTCGACATCCACCTGGGCATTTTTCAACTGCGCCTGGTTCTGCAGCAGAGTGCCCTCGGCCTGAAGCAAGGCATTCTGGTATGGACGCGGGTCGATCTCCGCCAGCAGGTCGCCGGCCTTGACCATCTGGCCTTCCTCGAAGGCGATCTTCACCAGCTCGCCGCCGACCCGGCTCCGCACATTGATGGTGTTGAGCGCGGTAACGGTACCCAGCGCCTTGTAGTAAAGGGGGAAATCCCCCTTCACCGCCGGCGCCACCCGCACCGGAATCGGCCCGGTCGCGCCGCCGAACCCCGGCCGCATCCCCCCGGATTTGCCGGTATGCCCGGCCGCAGCTTTCTGCCCTGCAGGCTCTTTCTGGTCGCCTGCGGGCCAGAATTTCCAGCAGACGCCAGCGACGACCAACAGAACTAGCAGGCCGAACAGCCAGCGACGGGGACTACGGGAGGAGGATTGCATTGAATGATCAACCATTGGGCGCGTGGGCTTCTTCTACGGGAGGCTGAACGATAAGCACTGGCGGGTATTAAGCAAAGCGGCTTTACCGGCAATTTACTTTCGGCTTACGTAACAGGATGTTTGTCCAAGACACTGATACAGATACACAAATGAAAACGGCCTGGACAGTGCCAGGCCGTTAACCATTGTAAGCCCGAACTTATTTCAATACAGCAAGCGCCGCTTCGTAATTCGGCTCTTCAGCAATTTCCTTGACCAGCTCGCTGTGCAGGACGTTGTCGTTTTCGTCCAGGACCACCACCGCACGGGCGGTCAGGCCTTTGAGCGGACCGTCGGCAATCGCCACGCCGTAGTTCTCGATGAACTCGGCACCGCGCAGGGTCGACAGGTTCTGCACGTTTTCCAGGCCTTCGGAACCGCAGAAACGCGCCTGGGCGAACGGCAGGTCAGCGGAGATGCACAACACCACGGTGTTGGCCACGTCGTTGGCCTGGGCGTTGAACTTGCGCACGGAGGTGGCGCAGGTCGGGGTGTCGACACTTGGGAAAATGTTCAGCACTTTGCGTTTGCCGGCGAAGCTTGCCAGGGTCACGTCGGACAGATTGCCGGCAACCAGGGAAAAGGCTGGCGCCTTGGAACCGGCTTGTGGCAGTTGGCCGTTGACTTGAACCGGAGAGCCTTTAAGAGTGACTTGAGCCATGAACTGAGTCCTTCTGAACGTTGATGTGGAGATTTTTGAAGAGGCCGAAGTTAACCACGAAATGGGCTGGCGACCTATGCCCGGATACAAATTGTGGTGTATCAACCAGTGTCTCGTAATCGTTGACGTCGAGCGCCTGCACAAGCTGCGCAGGAGCTGTGTAGCAGCTGTCGGGACAGATGGTGCTTGTCACCAAATCCCAGTAGGAGCTGCCGAAGGCTGCGATCTTTTGATCTTGATTATAAAAAACAAGATCAAAAGATCGCCGCCTCGTTTCACTCGGCAGCTCCTACGGGTGAGCCGGGATTCGAAACCGGCATCATGCCAGGCGCTGACACCGCAATCGAGATTCGTCGGGTGCATGCCGCAGAAGATTTCGGCACTGAAGCCACCACTGAATTACCCGAGCAGGAGGTAAGACTGCGGGCCCGGACGGACAGCACTGAGCCCTTTACGGAGGGCATTGCGTGTATTCAGGATGGACGCGTTATCGTTCGCGTCCATCGCCAGCAAGCTGGCTCCTACACGGGCTCGCACACAGTTACCATTGCTGCAGCAACGGA
The DNA here is from genome assembly GCF_020295325.1 of Pseudomonas sp. Y24-6. Classification (NCBI taxonomy): domain Bacteria; kingdom Pseudomonadati; phylum Pseudomonadota; class Gammaproteobacteria; order Pseudomonadales; family Pseudomonadaceae; genus Pseudomonas; species Pseudomonas sp. Y24-6. The sequence continues at coordinate 222,597 of NZ_JACBXG010000007.1, forward strand.
CATCCATGCAATCAAGGAAGGCCCCTCCCCACATCACTTCGATTTGAGCTTCAAATAAGACTGATGCAGATCCGCCGCCCAGCCATCGATCACGCCTTTGACGTCATCGGCTTTCATCACCTGGCTATCGTTTTCCAGTGGCTTGCCGCTGCCCTTGCGCACCACTTGTGCCAGCACATGGTTGTTGCCGCCATCGAGAAACACCGCTTCAGTCGCCAGGTCGGTTTCCTGGTCGCGAATACCGCTGGCCGTGCTCACCGCAGCCGCCACCAGGGCAATCGGGATCACTTCATAAGGCTTCAGGCCTTCAGTCTTGCTGCTGACGGCGGTAATGGCGGCGCGCACCACGATCACACCCGGGCCAGGCCCTGCGGCCAGTGGCAAGGACTTGCCAATTTCGCGTTTGAGCGCCTGGTCGTAGTAACCGGTGATGCCATTGAGGGTGGCCTGGGGGATTTTCACCGTCGGCTGCGGCTTCGGATAGAGCTGGGTCGGTTCCACGTACACGCTGGTGTACTTGCTGATATCCAGCTTGGGGTCAACCCAGCGCATCACCGTGGCACCCGACGGCGATTGCGCCTCGCGCAGCTGGCTGTAGTCCTTGAGAAACCCCGAATACTGGTCCGGCTCCACGACTTTGCTGGCACAACCCACCACGCCAATCGAGGCAATGCACAGCGTGCTCATCATTAACACTAACTTCATGCGCAAACTCCTGTAAGTGACCAACGAACATTATGGAAGCAGTGCTACAGGTATAGCCAAAGCCTGGGATAATGCGTTGAAAAATCAGAAAGTTCATCAAGACTGCGGGCGGCTTCACAACTGTTAATTGACACGGGGCCGGGCACCCGGCAAAGCTGCACCGATGTTGCACGCGCGCCTGAAGGCAGTCGCAACATCGCGCCTTTGCAGCAATACCTGATAGAAGTCGGTGAGGGTCGTCTGCAGGCGTTGGGTGTGGCGTGGATTACCTGGAGAACGGTCAGGAACCCAAGGCCCAGGTGCTGCTGCAAGGCTGGAAGAAAATGAACATGGGGGACCCGGCGTTGAAATAACGGCGGGCAGGTTCACTCCCCCAGAGTCAGATCCCACAAGATCAGCTCGTGTGATCTGTCTTTCAGCCGCGCTCGCGGGGGATCAGGCTCTGCAGTTGCTGCGCGAGGAAATTCGCATCGAAGGCAAAGGTATCCGGGTCCTTCAGGCCGTTGGTCTTGCGCCACTGCCAGCTGTTGGAGGGCGGCAGGCAGACCAGCGAAACGCTGCCATAACGGGCAGCCGTCAGGCCCATTACCGCCAGGGAAATCTGCCCGCCCGTACCCATCACATCGGGAACAAACTCCACCGGTTTTCCAGCGATCACGATGCTCAGTTTCTCGGTTTTGAAGTTCGACGTTTCCACCGGAACACTCGGCCCAAATGCGACATAAGGCTCGCGACTGACTTCCAGCAGGTTGGGCGTCTTGACCGGTTCCAGCCACAGCTGGATCTGGTCGAACAACTCGCCTATACGCGTCGCCCACACGGCCGATTGCGCCTCAAACAGTTGCTTCTTGTGCGCTTCGCTATCTGCGTATTGGCGAAGCATCTGACCCAATTGCTGTACGTCGTCCATTGCGGTGTCCTTTGGTTGAAGCAGTACTGCGGACATTGAGCATGGCAGAAGCGAGCCGCCGGCGTACGACTAAACGCGCCAGCGGTGTTTTTTTGCGCTGCCGGCCAATCAGCGGTAGGCGAGCGTGCGACGCAGGCGCGCCATGCTCAAGGTATCCACCAACACCCCGTCACGCACGGCGTAGTCACGAAACAGGCCTTCGGTCTCGAAACCGAATTTGCGGTACAGGCCAATAGCCGCTTCGTTGTCGGCATACACCGAAAGCTCGACCCGCTGCAGGTTCATCCAGTTGTCGGCGATGTCCAGGGCGGCGCTGAGCAATCTCGAGCCCACGCCCTTGCCCTGCCACGCTGACGCGACGCCCATGCCAAAGCTGCCCGCATGGCTGCGACGCACTCGCGAATACTGTTCAAGCCCCAGGTGGCCGATGACCGCACCCTGATGCAGGGCCGCCAGTTTCAGTGCGCGCTCGTTGCCTGCTTCAATGCGCGAGCGCCAGACCTCTACGGACTGATAAGGCATCTGCAGCACCTGGCGCGTGACCGCCGTTTCGTTGTAGAGCGCGGCGACGCCTTCGAGATGGGATTCGTTGAAACGTTCGAGGCTGATGACGGGATCGGTGCCAGACATGGGTGATTCATCCTTGATACAGACATGGTCTCCCACTCTATTACGATCCTGCGCCCATCAACAACTGGGCGTTTGACGGAAACTCACGGCCAGGCGATTCCAACTGTTGATGGTCGTGACGGCAATGGTCAGGTCGACCATTTCAGCCTCACTGAATTGCTCCCGGGCCTGCGCGTAGACGTCATCCGGAACATGGCTTTCAGCGAGCAGCGTGACCGCCTCCGCCCAGGCCAGTGCGGCGCGCTCACGGGGGTTGAAGAAGTCACTGTCGCGCCACACCACGATCGAATACAGCCGCCGATCGGTCTCGCCCAGGCGTCGCGCATCCACCGAGTGCATGTCAGTGCAGAACGCGCAGCCGTTGAGCTGTGAAGCGCGGATCTTGATCAGGTGCAACAACTGCGGTTCGATACTGAGATGGCTGGTAAGAGCCTCCATGGCGATCATGGCTTTCATCGCCTTGGGCGATGCGCTGTAGTAATCCAGGCGGGAATTCATGGCGAGCCTCGCGGGCCGATAGAGTCAGCCTACGGTAGGCGCGCATCGTGGATCGTTACAGCTCCAATCCGGCGAATTAACCGTTGACCACTGCGGCGCCAGGCCAATCTGCGGTTTTTTACCCGCACAACTACTGCAGGTTCGCTCATGCGGGTAATCTTGCGCGATCGCACACGCCCCTGAATCGCCCCCGGAGCCCCGCCGGTATGGAACTTCATGTCGTCATCAACGGCCGCAAGGACCTGGCCGGCCAGTTGTACAAGCAACTGCGCAGCGCCATCGAATCCGGTCGCCTGGCGGCTGGCACCCAGTTGCCGCCCAGCCGCTTGCTGGCAGAGCAACTGGGCATCTCGCGCAAGACCATTTCCGATACCTATGCCCAGCTGACCTACGAGAACTTCCTTACCGGCGTCATCGGCAAAGGTACGTACGTCAACGCCCGCCCGGCCAAAATCACTCGGAAACAGAGCCATTCGGACCTGGCCAGTGCGCAAATCATCGAATCCTGGCGCAGCTTGCCAGTGTTCTTGCGCCACCCGACGCTGGACGGTTCACTGCGCTACGACTTTATTGGTGGCGCCACCAGCAAGGGGCAATTTCCCCAGGACGACTGGCGCAGGTGCACGGCCCACGCCTTGCGCCAGATGTCCGGCTCCAAAGGTTTCTACAGCCAGCCCGAAGGCCTGCCGGCGCTGCGCAATGCCATTGCCCGGCATATCGCTTTTTCCCGCGGGGTCAATTGCCAGGATGACGATGTGGTGGTGTGCAACGGCGCACAACAGGCACTGGACCTGATCTCCCGGGTGCTGACCCGTCCCGGCAGCCTGGTGGCCATGGAGGATCCCGGCTATCCACCGGCGCGCCTGCTGTTTGGCAGCCACGGTGCGACGGTGATCGGCGTGCCAGTGGATAGCGAAGGCATTCAAGTCGACAAGATCCCCGTGGGCACGCGGCTGATCTACGTCACACCCTCCCATCAATTCCCGCTCGGCATCCCCATGAGTACGCAACGTCGGCTGGCGCTGCTGGAGCGCGCTTATGAGCTGGGGGCGATCATCATCGAGGACGATTACGACAGCGAATTCCGCTATGAGGCCCGGCCGACAGACTCGCTGCAAAGCATGGACGAGCGCGGCATCGTGGCTTACGTCGGTACCTTTTCCAAAACCCTGTTGCCGGAGTTGCGCCTGGGTTATGCGATCTTGCCCCCGGCGATCCTCGAAGCGGTGATTCGCGCCAAGCAGCTCACCGACCTGCACACCTCGACCCTGCCCCAGTGGGCGCTTGCCAAGTTCATCGCCGAGGGGTGCCTGCTCAAGCACATCAGGCGTTGCCACACGATCTATGCCGGTCGACGCGAGCGTATTCTCGAACGCGCAGCCACGGACCTTGCCCCCTGGCTCGAAGCGGTGCCTTCCACGGCAGGCTTTCACATGGTGCTGATGTTCAAGGTGCCTATCGATATGCCATTGCTGGTGGAATTGGCGAAAAAAGTCGAAGTCGGGCTGTATCCGATCGAGGGTTTCTACTACCAGCAGGCGCCAAGAGACGGACTGCTCATGGGGTTTGGTGCCATCGAAACCCTGGACATCGACCTGGCCCTGAACCGTTTGCGCGACATTCTGCAGCAGGTCGCCTGATCGATTGGCGTAGGGGTTTATCAGGTGATTGGCTATTGGTGGTCCCGGGGTACAGGCCTATCCTGCCAAGGCGTTTATCCCTCAGTGAGCAGGATTCGTCCGGCCTGATTCAGGAGTGTGAGCAATGTCCACCAAAGTCATCAATACCGTACAGGTGCAGGCTGTTGCCGGCCGCTCCGAAGAGCTTGGCAAGCAACTGCAGAGAATTGTTGAAACCCTGCGCCAGCAACCAGGCTGCGAGTCGTACATGGTCGACCGCTGCCCCGAGGACAGCAACCGCTGGAACGTCAGCGCCCGCTGGCAATCGGAAGCGGCCATGCAGATGCATTTCAACTGCCCTGAAGTACAGGGCTTTATCGGCCTGATCGACAACCAACTGGCCAACGCGGTGGACTTCAACAGTTTCCCCATCCGCTGAGATTGGTCACCTGACCTTCCGGGGAATTGGCTGTTTGCCTGGCCTCACCTGCGCACTAATGTGGGTCCGGACAACCCCATTCTTCCAGGTGATAAACATGAAGACCCTGCGCTTGATCGCTGCTCCCCTTGCGGCACTGGCCCTGACCGTTTCCGCTGCTGCACTGGCCCACGAAGCTGCGCCATCGGAAAAGGTCACGGTGCTGCAAGACCAGATGCTGAAAAACGCGCCCGGCAAAAAAGCCTTGATGATCGAGGTCGATTACCAGCCCGGCCAGGCCTCCATAGCTCACAAGCATGAAGGCACCGCCATGGCCTACGTGCTGTCCGGCGAGATCATCTCGCAGGTCAAAGGCGAACAAGCAGTGTCGTACAAGGCCGGTGAGTACTGGTACGAGCCCGCCGGCTCGGAACACCTGGTCTCGAAAAACGCCAGCGCAACCCAACCTGCGAAACTGTTGGTATTCATGGTGCTGTCTCCGGACGAGAAAGTGTTGATCCCGTTGAAAAACTGATAGCTGAGCGACGATGCATAAATAATCAGGCCCATTTTAATTATTTGGGCCTTTTTATTTCTCCGAGCGATGAGTCGCCAATCTTTGCGCCGAACGAAACTAATGACTGCAGCCGTGGCATCACCGGCGCTATTTCATTAAATGCTGACATGACTAATCTTTGAATGATTGCCGGACGTCGGCGATAAACTTCATGAATCAAGCTGTTTCACTGGAGTAAGACCATGAAATCAGTGCTGATCAGTACACTGGCAATGACGGTTACCCTGACGGGCTGCTCCGTTCCAACTGCACCCGAATCGGTTGCTTCCCTGCATGGGATATTCTCCCAACCGGTAGGCCGCAGCGCTTCCACCAAGGTGCCCAGCGGACCCGACAAATCCGTAGGCATTGTCTACAGTCGCAATACCCAGACCAACCGCGCTTACCTCGATGATTACCGCGCCAGCGCGGGGACGGGCTTCGGCCAGAGCCTGTTGGTGCAGTCAATTCATGACGCCTATGTGGCCAGTTCCACACCGGACAGGGCTGTGGACTGGGTCAAGGCTTCGTTACAGCGCCAGTTTGGCTCGGTGACGCAATACCCGGACATGCAGAGCCTGCGCGCGGCGAAGCCTGATGTGGCAGCAGTCGTTGATGCCCGCAGCCAGTTGATTACCTCGCGCAGTTCGGATGTGGAAGCGGATGTCAGTGCGCACTTCTATGACCGCGACCTTAACTACATCGGCACCGCTCGCGGGTACGACACCAAGTCATTGAGCCCTTTATGGGCCGATTACAAGCGCAGCGAAGAGATAGTTGCGGATATCAACGAGCAGCAGGAAGTGCAGGTTCGGGCATTGCAGAAGTTTGACCAGTCGCTCAGTAATTTATTGACCGGACCGACAAGTAGTGTCTCGATGATTGATGATAATACAAGCGGTAAGTTGTATTGAGTCTAATGGCCCCTTCGCGGGCAAGCCCGCTCCCACAGGGTTCGGTGTAGTGTGGAGATTATGTGCCCAACACAAAACTCTGTGGGAGCGGGCTTGCCCGCGAAGGGGCCCTTGCAGATACACCCCAACAAAAAAAACCCGCATCTCTCAATGCGGGTTTTTTCATTCAGCGACTGATTAAGCCGCCGGTTCCAGCTCTGCGCTGACCGTTGCAGGAGCAGGCACTACGGCTTGCCCACTCAAGGCCAGGTCCAGCAACTCCCGGTTGGCTACGGCGTACATGGCGTAGTCCGTGCCACTGGCGGCGCGGATTTCCACCAGCATTGCGCGCCAGCGTTCGATCATGCTCGCGTGCTCTGCCATCCACAGTGCCAGGCGTGTTTCCACGTCCTGGGAACCGTCGCCCTGTTGCAGGACCGAGATGGTGATCGCACGTTGTTGCCAGTCGACGTCGTCGCGGAACGCTTCACGGGCCAGGGCCTGCCAGTTGTTTTCAACCGGCAAGGCACTGATCTGCTGCAGGTACCAGGTGATGTCCAGCGCGCTGCCCACGGCGAAGTAGGCCTTGGCCACGTCCGCAGCATTCTGGCCGGTCACGTCGGAGGCCTCGATGATCGGCAGCAACGTGTACAGGTGCGAAGTACCAGCCACCATGCGTGCGAGCAGTTCCGGCACACCGGCTTCGACATACGCCTCGTAGCGCGCCTGCCAGTTCTCGTGGATCTCGCCACTGAGCAGTTCGTCGAGCTTGAGACCCAGCTCCTTGAGGTGCGGACCGAAGTGGGCGACGTCACGGGCAGCATTCTGCTCGTTGCGACGGGCACGCAGGAACCAGCGCGTAGCGCGGCGACCCAGGCGCATCAGCTCGTCCATCAGCTCCAGCTGCACGTCTGCCGACACCTGGTAGTCCAGGGCTTCGATCTGACGGAACCAGTGCGGGAGGTGGAAAATGTCGCGCACGATCACATAGGCGCCGGCCACGTTCGCCGGGCTCATGCCGGTCGACTCTTTGAGTCGTTGAACGAAGGTGATGCCCATGTGGTTGACCAGGTCATTGGCGATCTGGGTGCTGACGATTTCGCGCTTCAGACGGTGACGGCGCATGGCCGCAGAGAACTTGCTCACCAGGCTTGGCGGGAAAGCGGTTTCCATGTCGCGGGTCAGGTAGTCGTCGTCCGGCACCAGGGAGCCCAGCAACTGCTCCTTGAGGTCGATCTTGCTGTAGGAGATCAGCACCGACAGCTCGGCACGCGTCAGGCCATGGCCCTCGGCGATGCGTTCGTTGATCGCTTCCTCGGACGGCAGGAACTCGATGGCGCGGTCCAGCTTGCCGCGGCTTTCCAGGTCGTTCATCAGGCGCTTGTATTCGGCAATCCGCGGCAAGGCACGGCGAGCTGCCAGGGACAGCGCCTGCGTCTGCTTGTAGTTGTTGCCGAGCACCAGGTTGCCCACTTCGTCGGTCATGCTCGCCAGCAACAGGTTGCGTTGCTTGTCGGTCATGTCGCCGGCCTGAACCACTTCGTTCAGCAGGATCTTGATGTTCACTTCGTGGTCGGAGCAGTCCACGCCACCGGCGTTGTCGATGAAGTCGGTGTTGGAACCGCCACCATTGAGGCCGAATTCCACGCGACCGAGTTGGGTCATGCCCAGGTTACCGCCCTCGCCCACGACCTTGCAGCGCAGCTCGTTGCCGTTCACGCGCAGTGCATCGTTAGCCTTGTCGCCAACGTCGGCGTGGCTTTCGCTGCTGGCCTTGACGTAGGTGCCGATGCCGCCGTTCCACAACAGGTCCACCGGCGCCTTGAGCAAGGCGTTCAGCAGTTCGGTCGGGGTCAGCTTCTCTGCCTTGATGTCGAAGCGCTCTTTCATCTGCGGGGAAATCGCGATGCTTTTGGCGCTACGGGAGAAGATCCCGCCACCCTCGGACATGATGCTGGTGTCGTAGTCCGACCAGGCCGAACGCGGCAGGTCGAACAGGCGCTGACGCTCAGCGAAGCTGTTGGCCGGCTGCGGGTTCGGGTCGATGAAGATGTGCAGGTGGTTGAACGCTGCGACCAGTTGCAGCTTGTCGGACATCAGCAAGCCGTTACCGAACACGTCGCCGGCCATGTCGCCGACGCCCACCACGGTGATGCTGTCTTCCTGGACGTTGATGCCGCGCTCGCGGAAATGGCGTTGTACGCCAACCCACGCGCCTTTGGCGGTGATGCCCATTTTCTTGTGGTCGTAACCGGCGGAACCACCGGACGCGAACGCGTCACCGAGCCAGAAACCATAGTCGATGGCAATGCCGTTGGCGATGTCGGAGAAGGTTGCAGTGCCCTTGTCCGCAGCCACCACCAGGTACGGGTCATCGTCATCATGGCGCACGACGTTGACCGGCGGTACCAGCGCACCGTCTTTGAGGTTGTCGGTGATGTCCAGCAGGCCGGAAATGAAGATGCGATAGCAGGCGATGCCCTCTGCCGCGATCTCGTCACGGCTGCCGCCCAATGGCAGGCGCCGTGGCAGGAAGCCACCCTTCGCACCCACCGGCACGATGACCGAGTTCTTCACTTGCTGGGCTTTCACCAGGCCCAGGACTTCGGTACGGAAGTCTTCTTCACGATCAGACCAGCGCAGACCGCCACGAGCGACATTACCGAAGCGCAGGTGCACGCCTTCGACACGAGGCGAGTAGACGAAGATTTCGAACTTCGGTACTGGCTTTGGCAGCTCGGGAATCTGGTGCGGGTTGAACTTGAAGCTGAAGTACGACTTGTTATGGCCGTTGGCATCAGTCTGGTAGAAGTTGGTGCGCAGCGTGGCCTTGATCAGGTCCAGGTAGCGACGCAGGATGCGGTCTTCGTTCAACACCTGGACGTCGTCCAGTGCGGTGACGATGGCTTGCTCCAGACGTTGCTGCTTGTCTTCCAGATCGTCGCTGGTGAGCTTGCGCGCCAGGTAGAAACGGGTCTTGAACAACCGGGTCAGCTCACGAGCGATGTCGGTGTGGTTGTTCAGGGTGCTGGCGATGTAGCCCAGGTCGAAGCCCAGACGGATCTGCTTCATGTAGCGTGCGTAGGCACGCAGCAGCGCCACGTCGCGCCATGGCAGGCCGGCGGTCAGTACCAGGCGGTTGAACGCATCGTTCTCGGCATCGCCACGCACGATGTGGACGAACGCGTCCTGCAAGGTGTCGTTGAGTTGCTGGATATCGAGGTCCAGGCCTTCGGCGGCGGTGAAGGCGAAATCGTGAATCCAGAACTCGCGGCCATTGTTGTGGCGCAGGCGGTACGGGAATTCACCGAGCACACGCAGCCCGAGGTTTTCCAGGATCGGCAACACGTCGGACAGGGCCAGCGGGGTATCGGCGTGATACAGCTTGCAGTGCAGCTCGCGCTTGCCGGAGACCTGGCCCAGCGGCTGGTAGAAGCTCATCACCAGCGGATTTTTTTCGCTCAGGCTCAACAGGTGCTGCATGTCGACCACAGCCGAATGCGCCGCGAAACGCTCGCGATAGCCGGCCGGGAAGCCTTTGGGGAAGTCTGCCAGCACGTTGGTGCCACTGGCTTCGCCGAAGCTCTCAACGGTGAGGCTGGCGTAGTCGTCCTGCCAGCTGCGGCAGGCCTGCACCACTTCTTTTTCCAGCAGGACCGGGTCGATGTCCAGGCGGTTCTTTGGATCAACCCGCAGAATCAGTTGCACACGGGCCAGCACGGACTCGGAGAAGAAGGTCCAGAACTCGCAGTCCGAGGCCTTCAGGCGATCCATCAGCACTTGCTGGATCTTCTGGCGCACTTCGGTGGAGTAGATGTCGCGCGGCACATAGGCCAGGCAGTAGCAGAAACGACCGTACGGGTCTTTGCGCAGGAACACGCGGATCTTGTTGCGTTCCTGGATCTGCACGATCGACATCACGGTGGCGAACAGCTCGTCGACCGGGGTCTGGAACAGGTCGTCACGTGGCAGTACTTCGACCACCTGCGCCAGTTCCTTGCCCAGGTGAGCCTTGGCCTGGAAGCCGGAGCGGCGTTCGATTTCCTCGACCTTGCGGCGGATGTACGGAATGACCCGCACGCTCTCGCCATACACCGAAGAGGTGTACAGGCCCATGAAACGGCATTCCTTGATGACCTTGCCGTCGGCATCGATCTCACGGATCGACACGTAGTCAGGGTAAGCCGGACGGTGCACACGGCTTGGGTGCGCGGCCTTGGCGAACGACAGCAGGGTCGGTTCACGCAGGTACTTCACGGCATAGTCTTCGATGCGCAGGTCGTCGTAGGTCAGGCCGGTACGCAGCAACTTGGTCAGGCCAAGGAAAGAATCCTGGTCGTAGACGATGTGGCCGCCATCGGCTTCATCGCTTACCACGAATTCTTCGTAGCCGAGGAAGGTGAAGTGGTTGCCCACCAGCCATTCCAGGAAGCTTTTGATTTCGTTCTTTTCTTCAGCGTCGACAGCAAACCGGCTGTTATCGAGGCCGGTCAGGATTTCCTGGACCTTGGCTTTCATCGGCTCGAAATCGGCGACCGCCACGCGGACCTCACCGAGCACCTGCTCCAGCTCTTTGCTCAATACGTTCAGTTCGGCCGCGTTGGCGCAGCGGTCGATTTCCAGGTACATCAGGGATTCTTGCAGGATCCCCTCGCCCTGGGTGCCTTTTGGCAGGATTTCCAGCAACTCGCCCTTGCTGCCGCGACGCACGCTCAGCACAGTGGTTTGCAGGGTATGAATGCTGTAGCCGCGACGGTTCAGCTCGGTACGCACCGAGTCCACCAGGAACGGCAGGTCGTGGTGCAGCACTTCGACCGCAGTATGGGTCGACTGCCAGCCGTGGCGTTCGTAATCAGGGTTGTAGACGCGCACTTGCGGCTGCGCGTGATCGAAGCGCTCAAGCAGGCGCCACGCAGATAGGGTGCACCCGGCGAGGTCGGACAACCGACGTTGAGTCAGCTCGTCGAGGGAAATGATGCCGAAAAATTGTTCAGCAAACAGCGCCACTTGTGGCAGTGCCTGTTCACTGATGTGCTGCGCCAGTGCCGCTTGCAGTTGGTGCTGGAAGTCGGCTTTGCTGGCTGCGGTGAAGAACGCCATCTGTGGTACTCCGCTTGGGCTTGTTATTGATGGAAGCGTCGCGTGCAAAACCCCTCGCGGGGCGATCCGTCACCCTGTTCCTGATTCTCGGGCAGAGGAAACAGGGTCACAGGTGGGTGAAGCTGGACGAGACACTCGGGTCACATTCACCTTCCATGAATGGGCATCTGCAAAAACCACTGCGCGATGGATTGCGCACTGTCTTTACGGGTATCCATTCGATGCGCAGCTTAACGAGTGCGACAATGTGCCTGCTTGCGGTGCTGCGACATATTCGGTCATCCGCACGCAGGTTGTAGCCTGCGCATCGAACAACACTAGCAGTCGCGGGGCAAAAAGGCCGGCTTGAGCCCTGTTTTGCGGCGCATTCGTGCTGGAAGTGACCAGTAACGCCTCGGATGTTCACGACACATCCTCTGACACTCAGGCGAGCAGAAATTCCCGGCGGCTGGCAGAATCGTCCTTTCTTCACCTCCACAACGCTCCTCGAGCCAGGATTTACCCATGCAAATGACCACCGCCCTGTTGATCGTCAACCCATGCGATGACGAAGAGGACAACATGGCCATGCTCGCCTGCCACAGCGAGCAGGGCGAGATGTTCCTGATGACCCGCTACCCGGACGAAGACGCGCTGGACATCACCCTGGACGGTGAACCTTCGACCCTGGAAGGCGTAAAAGTGACCCTGAGCCCTACCCGCCTGCTGATCGAAATCGCTCCAGGGGATGTCGATGCGCTGAATGGGGATGATTGCCTGGAGATCATTCACAACACTGAGGCGGGTGATCTGCCGGAGGTGGAGGAGACTTTGCAGAATATTCTCAAAGGGACCGGGACTTATATCAGCCAGATTGGCTGACAGACCGTATTCGCGGGCAATAATGATGAATGAGCAAGCTTGCTCGCGAAAAGCCCGAGAACGCCGCGAGGGGTCGGGCTTACGCATTAAATAATAGAACATTTCAACCAATCAACTGCCCACCGAAGATTCATCCTACAAAACAACAAGAAAAAACCTACAACTAAAAATCATGCTCCACCACCCTATATCATTGAACAACAGAAAAACCTCTGATGTTAATAATCACTTGGGAAAAACTTCGCAAGTGAGTCGCACACTGACGAGCACCTTCAACTGTATTCTACAAGCACCTAAATACGCAGCCCTTAAAAAACAGGCACCTCATGCAAACTCTTATCAGAACAACTTGCCAGAAGCATGCAGGGCTGCTGACCTCAACCATCACCACAATCATCGCGCTAAAGCTTATAGCTCTAGCGCCACCTTTGTTGCTTGGAAAAATTGTCGACGCGCTACACACTGACAATCACGCAGACCTCAATATACTTCTGCTGCTAACCGCCGGCTATACACTGGCGGGATGCCTTCAAGCGATTATAAACCCTCTACAAATATTCTTTTTATCCAAACTTGTGCAGCAAGTGACAATGAACGCCTCCATCGACTGGACTGCAAAATTAATGCGTAAAGAGTTCCTCCAGTTCAGCTCGTGGCGCATCGGGCAATTCATAAAATCAGTAGAGCGGGGAATTACAGCGCACGAGCAATTATTAACGTTTTTCGTTACCACTGGACTTCCGCTGTGCCTGGAATTCCTTATCGTAGGCGGTGCATTTTATTATATGGGTGGCGCTAAAGTATTCTTGGCGATGACCGGCCTTGGCATCGTTTACCTGTTCGTCACCCATCGAATCATCCGCTGGCGCAGAAAGCACATTGATGCCGTCAATGAGCAAGAGGATGAAGTCAGCGCACTTCTGTACAACACCTTGAGCTCCGGCAAATGTATCAAACTGGAAGGTGCTGAATTCTGCGCAACTGAACGACTGAACCGCGCCTTCAATAACTACGCCAAAGCGGCGGTCACCGTAGCAAGCTCAGATGGTTTCCTCACTGGGGCAAAAGTACTGTTTGTCAGTCTTTCAACGGGAGGCCTTCTCGGATGGGGCGTCTTCGATCAGTTGTCGGGAGAGCCAGGCATCAGCGTTGGGCAACTGGTCGCCATATTCTCAATTGCAGGTAGCTTTTTACTTAATATCACCGCGCTGAGCGAAGGCTATCGGGTGCTGGATCAGTTTCTCGCGGACCAGCGTCGCCTCCAGCAGTTACTGGCATTGCCAGACTTTGACGACGACAGTCGCCGCGCCGAAAAAACCTCCGGTGAGCAATCTAAATTGGTGCTCGCACCCTGCGTGATCACCGACGGCGGCAGCGTCCGGTTGAGGATCGAGGAAGCTTTTATTTTCACACAAGGCCAGTCCGTCGCCATCACGGGCCCCAGCGGCGCGGGTAAATCGACGTTTCTGGAAGCGCTGGTCGGTCTGAATGTGTCGGCAAGAAATTCGCTGAGCCTGGACGGCGCGTGCGTTTCCAGGTTGAACGCCCAGGCACACTTGCAACTCCTGAGGTATTGCCCTCAATCACCGCAGTTCCTGGAGGGTTCCTTTGACAGATCAGTGCTATTTGGAATCGCCCCCTCTCCAGCGTTGAATCAGGCAATACAGCGACTCGACCTTGAAGATATCGTTTCCCAGCGCCACCTCACTGAAAACGCCTCCAATGTTTCTGGCGGCGAAGCTAAACGCCTGTCTCTGCTCCGGCTGATCAACCGGCCAGGGCGTTTTAATCTGTTCGACGAGCCCAGTGCGTCGATCGAGCCGAAACTGGCCGGCCCGGTGTGGGATTTGCTTTTCGACACCTTCGCCGGGCGGGGATTGATTTGTGTGACACACGATGTCGGCCACTTGCACCGTTTTGATCGCGTGATCGTCATGCACAACGGAGCAGTCGTTGAAGATGGGCCATGGTGTGAGTTAGTCAACCGGGGGACGGTGACATCCTTGTTGAGCGACCTTCAGCCATAGAAAAGACACGCTGCGCATGAGCAACCGCCATTCAATTCCCCCATTTCACGCAAAAAGCCGTTAGTCGCCACCCCCCACCATGCATTAAAGTAACGCCCCCAGCCCTCGGCGTTATCGCAACGTCTGCGGTCACCCTTTCCAGGAACAGTCATCGATGGAACATCGTGAAGCGCTGCTCGCGCTGCGAACCTTTCTTTCAACGCAGATTCTCGGCCAGGAAAAACTCATCGAGCGCTTGCTCATCGCCTTGCTCGCCGACGGCCATATGCTGGTCGAGGGCGCTCCCGGGCTGGCTAAAACCAAGGCCATCAAGGAGCTCGCCGAGGGCATCGAAGCGCAGTTCCATCGAATCCAGTTCACCCCCGACCTGTTGCCCGCCGACATCACCGGCACGGAAATCTATCGGCCGGAAACCGGCAGCTTTGTGTTCCAGCAAGGGCCGATCTTCCATAACCTGGTGCTGGCTGACGAGATCAACCGCGCTCCGGCCAAGGTGCAGTCGGCGTTGCTGGAGGCCATGGCGGAGCGCCAGGTCAGCGTTGGGCGCAGTACTTATGACCTGTCGCCGCTGTTCCTGGTGATGGCGACGCAAAACCCCATCGAACAGGAAGGCACCTATCCCCTGCCCGAGGCCCAGCTTGACCGCTTCCTGATGCACGTGAAGATCGGCTTTCCGGATGCTGCGGTCGAGCGCCGGATCCTGCAGCAGGCCCGCGGCGAAGCACTTAACGGTGAAACCAAACCCGAGCGCCGCGTCAGCCAGCAGGCGATCTTCGCCGCGCGCAAGGAAATCCTCGGGCTGTACATGGCTGACGCCGTGGAGGAGTACCTGGTGCAACTGGTCATGGCCACCCGCACCCCGGGCAAGTTCGATCCGGAGATGGCCGAGTGGATCGCTTATGGTGCAAGCCCGCGGGGCTCGATCGCCCTGGACCGATGCGCCAGGGCCCATGCCTGGCTCGCGGGTCGAGACTTTGTCAGCCCGGAAGACATCCAGGCGGTGTTGTTCGACGTGTTGCGTCACCGCATCATTCTGTCCTTCGAAGCCGAAGCCGCAGGCATCGACCAGGACCGGGTGGTCCAGCGGATTCTCGACGTCGTAGCCGTCGCTTGACCTCGATGAACAGTCTCCCGCTGCCCGAGCCGGGCATTCGTGTCAGCCTCGCCGAGTTGATCGAAATGCGCCATCGCGTACGCGAAGTGCAGTTGTTTTCCACGCCGAGCCAGCGCAGCCCGTTGATTGGCCTGCATCACTCCAAGCTCCGCGGCCGGGGCGTGGATTTCGATCAGGTACGGGTCTACCAGGCCGGCGACGATGTGCGTACCATCGATTGGCGCGTCACCGCGCGCACCCAGGAACCCCACACCAAGTTGTTCCATGAAGAGCGCGAGCGGCCGATCTTTATCATGGTCGAACAGAGCCGCCGGCTGTTTTTCGGCTCCGGGCTGATGTT
This sequence comes from Pseudomonas sp. Y24-6, assembly GCF_020295325.1. Taxonomy (NCBI): domain Bacteria; kingdom Pseudomonadati; phylum Pseudomonadota; class Gammaproteobacteria; order Pseudomonadales; family Pseudomonadaceae; genus Pseudomonas; species Pseudomonas sp. Y24-6. The sequence goes on from NZ_JACBXG010000007.1 coordinate 238,268, forward strand.
CAAGTCGGTGCTGGCTGCCCAGGCAGCGAGCCTGATCGGCTGGGCAGCGTTGGGCCATAACGACCGCGTGGGCGGCCTGGTGTTCGGCGACAATGAGCATTACGAGATCAAGCCGCGCCGCAGCAAACAGAGCCTGCTGCAACTGCTCAACCGCCTGGTGCGGGTCAACCAGTCCCTGCACACCGAGGGCGAGACCCATCGCGACGCCCTCAACCTGGCCCTGCGCCGCGCCCGGGAAGTGTTGCGTCCAGGCAGCCTGGTGATCGTGATCTGCGATGAGCGCGCCCTGACGGAAGGCTCCGAGCAACAGCTGAGCCTGTTATCCCGCCACTGCGACCTGCTGCTGCTGCCGGTGTCCGATCCCCTCGATCATGCTTTGCCCGCTGCGGGGCTGTTGCGCTTTGCCGAGCGCGGTGCGCAACTGGAACTCGACACCCTCAATTTCGAGCTGCGCCAGGCCTATCGCGCCCAGGCTGAAGCGCGCGTCGCCCGCTGGGAACTGCTGGCGCAGAAGTTGCGTGTGCTGCTGATGCCCCTGAGCACCCAAAGTGAAATGGTCGAGCAGCTGCGCGAGTACCTCAACCCGCAAAAACCGGGGAAAGGTCGATGAGCAGCCTCGATCAATTGCAACCGCTGATCACCCCCTCCCCGATCGGTTTCTGGCCACCCGCGCCCGGCTGGTGGCTGCTGCTGTTGCTGCTGCCACTGCTCGGCTTCGGCCTGTGGCAACTGCGCCGGCTGATTCCGGACAAGCGCCCGATCGTGCGCGCCGAGCAACCGCTGGACCCGGTACGGGTCGCCGCCCTGGCGGAACTGGCCATGATGCCCAAACCCTACGATGGCGCCCCGGCAGGCGCCTGGTTGCAGCAACTCAACGGGCTGCTCAAACGCCTGTGCCGAAACCACTACCCCTACAGCCAGAGCCACACGCTCAACGGACGCAAATGGCTGGCGTTCCTCGATAACCGCTGCCCGGCTGCCGGTCTGACGCGCTGGATGGTGCTGGTCGAAGGTGCCTACAAGCCCGAGTGCAAACTCGATGACAAGGCCATCGCCGGCCTGACCCAGGCCATCGACACCTGGATTCGCAAACATGTTTGAGTTCGCCTGGCCGTGGATCTTCGCCCTGCTGCCGCTGCCCTGGTTGATGCGGGTGCTGCTGCCCGTGGCCGACAGTGGCGAGCCCGCACTGAAAGTCAGCTTTCTCAATGATCTTGAAGGCCTGGCTCGACGTCGTGCCCGCGCCAATCTCCCGGCCTGGCGCCAGCAGGCACCGTACATTTTGCTGTGGCTGTTGTTACTGATGGCTGCTGCACGCCCGCAATGGCTCGGCGAGCCGCTGCCCATCGCCGCCAGTGGCCGCGACCTGCTGGTGGCCGTGGACGTCTCCGGCTCCATGGATTTCCCCGACATGCGCTGGCAGGACGAAGACGTCAGCCGTCTGAATCTGGTCCAGCACCTGCTGGGGGATTTCCTCGAGGGTCGCGAGGGCGATCGGGTCGGCCTGATCCTTTTCGGCAGCCAGGCCTACCTGCAAGCCCCGCTGACCTTTGACCGGCGCACCGTACGGGTATGGCTCGACGAGGCGCGCATCGGCATCGCCGGCAAAAACACCGCCATCGGCGATGCCATTGGCCTGACCCTGAAACGCCTGCGATTGCGCCCGACCCACAGCCGCGTGCTGATCCTGGTCACGGACGGCGCCAACAATGGTGGCGAGATCGATCCGCTGACGGCCGCGCGCCTGGCTGCCAATGAGGGCGTGAAGATCTACCCGATCGGCATCGGCGCCGATCCCGAGGAAAGTGGCACTGCAGGTTTTCTCGGCGTCAACCCGAGCCTGGACCTGGACGAGCCATCGCTCAAGGCGATCGCCGAAGTCACCGGCGGCCGCTACTTCCGCGCACGCGATGGCAAGGAACTGGAGTCGATCAAGGACACACTCGATCAACTGGAGCCGGTGACTCAGCAGCCGACCCAGGCGCGCCCGGCCCAATCGCTTTACCACTGGCCGCTGGCACTGGCACTGGTGTTGAGCATGTTGCTGGTGGCCCGCGAACGCTGGCCAAACAACCTGCTGCAACGCCTGTTCACCAAGGAACTGTTCTTGCAATCGCAACTGCCCGACTGGCGCAGACGACTTGAGCGCCTGCGCCTGCGGAGACGCCGATGAGCGCGCTCTGGCCCTTCTGGTTCCGTCCTGCCTGGCTTCTGGTATTACCGCTGCTGGCCTGGTTGCTGTGGCAGCTGTGGCACCGGCAAAAACGTGCGGGTCGCTGGCAGATGATCTTGCCGCCGGCCTTCCATGCGGCGCTGCTCAGTGGCGGCAGTGGACGCGATAGCAAGCTGCCTTGGGTGGCCCTCGGCCTGGCCTGGACGCTGGGGCTTGTGGCCCTGCTTGGCCCGGGTTGGGAGCGCGTCGAACAAACCAGCCAGAAACCTGCCGACCCACTGGTGGTGGTGCTGGAGCTGACCCCGGAAATGCTCGCCACCGATGTGCCGCCAAACCGCCTGGAGCAAGCGCGACGCAAGCTGTTCGACCTGCTGCAGCATCGCAGCGATGCGCAAACGGCAATCGTTGTCTATGCCGGCAGCGCCCATACACTGGTGCCCCTGACCGACGACCTGGCCACCAGCCGCAATCTTCTGGACGCACTCAAGCCATCGCTGATGCCGCAACCGGGCCATCGCGCTGACCTGGCAGTGATCAAGGCACTTGCGCTGCTCAAGCAGGCGTCGCTTGGCGACGGACGCATCCTGCTGATTGGCTCAACCCTCACCGAGCAGGAGCGCCAGGGCATTCGCCAGGCGTTGGGGGGCCAATCCACGCAATTGCTGATGCTCGGTGTTGGCACCGCCGAGGGCGCGCCGATCACCCAGGAGGATGGCAGCTTCCTCAAGGACGACCAGGGCGCGATCCTGGTGCCTCGCCTCGATGAACCCGGCCTCAAAGCGTTCGCCAACGCCCTGGACGGCCGCTACCGCCACGCTCGCCTGGAGGACACCGACCTGCGTGCCCTCGGACTGTTTGACGGGCCACGGGCAATGCGCAACGACGGCCAGACGCTGCGCCTCGACACCTGGGCGGATCAGGGTTACTGGCTGTTGTTGCCGCTGCTGTTGCTGGCGGCCTGCGCCGGTCGACGTGGCTGGCTGTTCTGCCTGCCGCTGCTGTTGCTGATGCCCCAGAAAAGTGATGCCTTCGAGTTCGAAGACCTGTGGTTGCGCCCCGACCAGCAAGGGCTGCACCTGCTCAAGCAGAAACGCCCGGCCGAGGCCGCCCAGCACTTCCAGGATCCACAGTGGCAAGGTGTCGCGCTTTATGAAGCAGGCGACTACAGTGGCGCCGCCCAGCGGTTTGCCCGGGGCGACGACGCGCATGCCCACTACAATCGTGGCAATGCCCTGGCTCGCAGCGGTGAACTCGAAGCGGCGCTGGACGCCTACGACCAGGCACTGGAACGCCAGCCGGATCTGCGTCCGGCGCTGACCAACAAGGCGCTGGTGGAAGACCTGCTCAAACACAAGACCACCCCACCGGCGGTCGAGCCGCAGCAGGAACCCGACGAGCCGTCACCGGCTTCCGAGCCCGAGCCGGCCCCTGGCGCCGCGACCCAGCCTGCCAGCGAAGGCGAGTCCGCCAGCGATGCACCGCAGGCCAGCACGGAGCCCGGCGAAGATGAGCCGACCACCCCGCCAAAACCCGGGGCCAATGAAGTGCCCGGCAGCGAGCTGGGCGATGAACAGCACACCACGCCGCCGCAGCGTCCGGCCGACGAGGCGATTGACGGCGAGCAGCGCCAGGCCCTGGAGCAATGGCTACGCAAGATCCCGGATGACCCGGGAGAGTTGCTCAGACGCAAATTCTGGTACGAACAGCAACAACATCAGGATCAGGGAACCACTCGATGAACCGCTTCACCGCCTCCTTACTCGCACTGCTGTGCTGCACCGTTCAAGCCCAGGCGGCGGGCCTGGTCGCCAGCGTCGATCGCGGCCGCCTGAACTCCGGCGAGACCGTGGAGCTGACCCTGGAATCGGACGATGTGACCCAATTCGGCAAACCGGACCTGGCACCACTGGAGCCCTTCTTCGAAGTACGCGGTACCCGCCAGGTCAACGAGCTCAATACCCTCAACGGTGATAACCAGGCCACCACCCGCTGGATCGTCACCCTGCTGCCCCGGCAGAACGGCAGCGTGGTCATTCCCTCGTTGCAGCTGGGCGATGCGCACAGCGAGCCACTTACCGTGCAAGTGGTCGAGAGCGAAACCCAGGACGGCGCGAAAAAGCTGCAGCCGGTATTCCTCGAAGTCAGCCTGGATCAGCCCAGCGTGTACGTGCAGGCCCAGGCGATCCTGACCTTGCGCATTTATCACTCGGTGTCGCTGTACGACGACAGCAGCCTGACGCCCTTGCAAATCCCCGATGCGCGCATTGAGCAATTGGGCGAGTCGCGGACCTACGAGAAAGTCATCAACGAAGTGCGCCACGGCGTGATCGAGATGCGCTATGCCATCTACCCGCAGCACAGCGGCGAATTGACCATTCCGGCGCAGGTCTTCAGCGCCACCCTGGTCGATACGCAACCGGCCCAGGACGACGACGCCCAGGCGCCGAAATCCGGAAAACTGATGCGCGTTGGCTCCCCGGCCATTCTGCTCGACGTCAAGGCCAAGCCCGCCACCTGGCCGGCCGACGTACCCTGGCTGCCAGCGCGCAGTATCAGCCTGAGCGAAAGCTGGAACCCACCTGCAGACCAGGCTCAAGTGGGCAACTCACTGACCCGCAGCCTGACCCTGAAGGCCGAGGGCCTGGCCAGTTCGCAGCTGCCACCGTTGCCGGCCACCGAGATCAATGGGCTACGCCGCTATCCCGATCAACCGGTACTGGCCAACCACAACGGTGAACGCGGCCTGGTCGGCAGCCGCGAGGAACGCGAGGCCCTGGTACCGACCCGCAGCGGTGCGATCGAGTTGCCTGTCGTCGAGGTGGTCTGGTGGAACACCTTCGAAGATCACCTGGAGCACACCAGCCTGGCCGCACAAACCCTGCAGGTGGCCAACAACCCCAGCCTGGTGGTGGACACCCCCGCGAGCACCCCGCAAGCCATGAGCAGCGCCGACAGCGAAACCCTGTGGTGGTGGAAACTCAGCACATTGCTTCTGGCCTGCACCACATTGCTGGGGTTCGGCCTGTGGTGGCGTGCCCGCTGGCAACCGGCGATCCTGCGGGCTGCGCAGGCAGGCCCGAGCCCGCGTACCGTGCTCGACGAGCTCAAGCGCGCCTGCCAGGCCAACGATTCCCACGCCACCCGCCAGGCCCTGGATGCCTGGGCTCGACAACAACCGGAAACCCTGGCCGACATGGCCGCGCGCTTCGTCCCGCTGTCCGATGCCCTGGACGGCCTCAATGGCGCCCTGTACAGCGAAACCGGCCAGTATTGGCAAGGCGATGACCTGTGGCGGGCGATCAAGGCGATCCCGATTGCCGAGCGGGTCCAGGACCCGGTGGGCGACAGTGGCCTGCCGCCGTTGTATCCCAAATAAGGTCAGAAGATCGCAGCCCGCAGCAGCTCCTGCAGATGTACGCCGTCTCTTTGCAGGAGCTGCCGCAGGCTGCGATCTTTTCTGCCTTTGGCCATTCCTGACTTTTTGCCAGTAAACTCTCCCCCTTTCGCCGCTTTCATTGTTCACGCGGCCATCACCTCATCTCCAACGGAGTTTGCCTTGCGTCTGTTCCACACCTCCGACTGGCACCTTGGGCAAAACCTGCACGGGCAGGAACGCGATTTCGAACACGGCTGCTTTCTTGACTGGCTGCTGCGCCAACTGAAACTCGATCAGCCTGATGTGCTGCTGATCGCCGGCGACGTGTTCGACACCGTCAACCCGCCGGTCAAGGCCCAGGAACGCCTCTACGACTTCATCGTCAGCGCCCATGAGCAGCAACCCAAGCTGACTATTGTGATGATCGCCGGCAACCACGATTCCGGTTCACGTATCGAACTGCCCGCCCCCTTGATGCGCCGCTTGCGCACGCATGCCCTGGGCCGGGTGCTGTGGCTCGACGACGGGCAGCTCGACGCCGAGCGTCTGCTGCTGCCGCTGCCCAATGCCAAAGGCAAGGTCGTAGGCTGGTGCCTGGCGCTGCCGTTCCTGCGCCCGGCGGAAGTCACCGGTGCGCAGCTGGGCGACAACTACCTGCGCGGGATCGGCCAGGTGCACGAATGGCTGATCGCCGCCGCCAATGCCAAGCGCAAGCCCGGGCAGGCGCTGATCGCCATCAGCCATGCCCACATGGCCGGCGGCTCGGTGTCCGAAGACTCCGAGCGCAGCCTGATCATCGGCAATGCCGAAGCGCTGCCCGCCAGCCTGTTCGGCCCAAGCATCAGCTACGTGGCACTGGGTCACCTGCACAAGCCGCAAAAGGTCAACGGCGAAGAACGGATCCGCTACAGCGGCTCGCCGATCCCCTTGTCGTTTTCCGAAATCGGTTATCGGCACCAGATCCTCGACATCACGCTGGATGGCGAGACCCTGGTCAGCGTCGAACCCAAACTCATCCCCCGGGCGGTCAACCTGCAGCGCATCGGCCCCGCGCCACTGGCGGACATTCTCCTGCAACTGGCCGACTTGGCGAACATCGACCTGCTGGCCGACGTCCAGCGCCAGCCCTGGCTGGAGGTGCGCGTGCGCCTCGATGAACCGCAGCCCGACTTGCGCCATCAGGTGGAGACCGCCCTGCAAGGCAAGGCCGTGCGCCTGGTACGCATCGCCGCCGAGTACGCCGGCAATGGCGGGCGCGACGGTGCCGATGGCGCCATGGCACTGATCGAGCTGGACCAGCTCACGCCGCAGGAACTGTTCAGCCGCGCCTGGCAGGACAACTACGGGAGTGAGGTCGATGAGCAGACGCTCAACGACTTCGCCGAGTTATTGCAGGACGTTCAGACCGAGAGCGAACAGCCATGAAGATCCTCGCGATCCGCCTGAAAAACCTCGCCTCCCTGGCCGGGCCATTTGAAATCGACTTCACCGCCGAGCCGTTGGCCAGCGCGGGGCTATTCGCCATCACCGGGCCTACCGGTGCCGGCAAAAGTACCTTGCTCGATGCCCTGTGCCTGGCGTTGTTCGGCGCCGTGCCACGGCTGAGCAATGCCCAGGTATCCGCCAAGGCCCCCGACGCCGACGGCGAAATAAGTACCGGCGACCCACGCACCCTGCTGCGTCGCGGTACTGGCGAAGGCTATGCCGAAGTCGACTTCGTCGGCATCGACGGCCGCCGCTACCGCGCGCGCTGGGAGGCCAATCGCGCCCGGGAGAAAGCCGGTGGCAAGCTGCAGGCCAGCCGCCAGAGCCTGCGCGACCTCGACCAGGATCAATTGCTGGCCAGTCAGAAAGTCGAATTCAAGGTCCAGCTTGAAGCCGTTCTGGGCCTGAATTTCGAGCAGTTCACCCGTGCCGTCCTGCTCGCCCAGAGCGAGTTCAGCGCCTTCCTCAAGGCCAACGACAACGAACGCAGCGAACTGCTGGAGAAACTCACCGACACCGCCTTGTACACCCGCCTCGGTCGTCGCGCGTTCGACAAGACCAGGGACGCCCGTGAGGCCCACAAGTTGCTGCAGGACCAGGCCACCGGCGTGACGCCGCTGCCGCCCGAAGCTCGCGCCGAACTCGATGAACGTTTCAACCAGGCGCAGCAGCAACTCAAGCACCAGCAGGCGCAACTCAAGCAGCTTGAGTTGCAGCACACCTGGCTCAAGGAACTGCGCCAGTTGCAGGACGAACAACGGGGCGCCACCGAACAATTGACCAGCGCCCAACAGGATTGGCAGCACCTGGCCGGCGATCGTTTGAAGTTGACCCGCCTGGAGCAATTGGCGCCACAAAGGCACCAGTTCGCCCGCCAGAGCGAACTCAAGCCGCGGCTTGCGCCGTTGGCTGCGCAGATTCAGCAGCAGACCCGGCAACAACAGGATCTGCAGGCGCGGCAGGCGGAACTCGAACAGAGCCTGGGCAATGCACAGGCAGCGCTAAGCGAAGCACAGGCTCGGCACACATCTGGCGCGCCGTTGCTGCGCCAGGCCTTCGAAGCGCAAAGCAGCCTCGCCCGCCTGATCAGGGACACCGGCCTCAGCGCCGAACGCAAGCAGCAAGCCGAACAGGCCTGCAGCGAAGGTCAACACACCCTCCAAGGGCTGCTCGATCAGCAGCAACGAGTGGTCGAACGCCTGGAGCGCATTGGCGCCGAGCTTGAGCAAAGCACTCACCTGGCACCCCTGAGCGATGCCTGGAATGCCTACCGCGACCGCTTGCAGCAATTGATGCTGATCGGTAATCGCCTGAACAAGGGCCAGGCGGAGCTGGCGTCCCTGGAGCAACAAGCCAGCCAGGCCGCTGCGCAATGGGACGGGCAAAAACACAATCTGGAAGTGCTCTACAAAGAGGCTGGCGCCGAGCCGGAGGCGGTGGCCGAACAGATCCAGTTGCTCGGCAACCTGTTGCAGGACAACCGCAAGCAACTGCGTGCCTTCGAAGAACTGACGCGACTGTGGGCCAGCCAGCAGGCGCTCGACCAACGCGTCGCCGAACTGCAGCAGCGCCAGGGCGCAGCCCAGCAGGAACGCGAGCGGCTGACCCAGGACGGGGTCAGGACCAGGAACGAACTGGCTGTCGCCGAACAGACCCTGACCGTCACCCGTGAACTGCTCGAGCGCCAGCGCCTGGCCCGCAGCGCCAGTGTCGAAGAGCTGCGCGAGCAATTGCAGGACGATCAACCCTGCCCGGTCTGCGGCAGCCCCGACCACCCCTATCATCAGCCCGAGGCGTTGTTGCAAAGCCTGGGTCGCCACGATGAGAGTGAACAGGCCAACGCACAGCAAGCGGTCGATGCGCTCAAGGAAAAACTCACGGACCTGCGCACCGAGGTCGGCGCCGTCATCGCCCAGCAAAAGGAGTTGCTGCAACAGCAGGAGCAACTGGTCGCGCAACAAGGCAGCCTGGCGCCGAGCCTCGAAGCGCACCCGCTGTCGACCCAGCTGTTCAACCAGGACAGAGGTCGGCGCGATGCCTGGCTGGCCCAGCAAAACAGCCAGTTGAACCAGAGCATCAGCCAGGACGAGCAGCGGCAAACCGCCCTGCTCACCCTGCAACAGGACGCCGCGCGCCTGCAACAGCAGCTGCGCAACGCCGAGACCGCGAGCCAGCAGGCGACCCAGCACCTGGCCAACCAGCAACGCGAGCTGGGCAACGACCGCCAGCGCCTGGATGAGGAACTGAGCGCCTTCAGCAGCCTGCTCCCTGCCGATACACTGGACGCCTTGCGCAATGAGCCGGCCGCGACCTTCATGCAGCTGGACCGGCAGATCACCCAGCGCCTGGAACAGCTTGATCAGCAACGCGACGAACTCAGTGAGCAGCAACAACGCCAGCAGACGCTGGAGAAGGAACAGGATCGCCAACTGACGCGCGTCCAGCAGCTGGAAGCGGCGCTGCAGCAGTTCAACGCCCTCGCCGAACAGCAACAGGCCTGCGAGCAGCAGCTGGCACAGTTGTTGGGTGCCCATGACAGCGCCGAACACTGGCAGCAGCAACTGGATCAGGCGGTTGAGCAGGCGCGCAATGCCCAAGCGGCAGTGAGCCAGGCGCTGCAATCGGTGCGTACGGGCCTGGTGCAGTTGGCCGCCGAGCTCAAGGCGCAGCAGGAACACCTGATCGCCCTGGAAACCGAAGAGCGCGAGCTGAGTGCGAAGATCGTCGACTGGCGCGCCTTGCACCCGGAGCTGGATGACGGTGGGCTTGAACAGCTACTTGGGGTCGACGACCAGCAGCTCGCCCAGTTACGTCAACGCTTGCAGCTCAATGAAAAAGCCCTGGAGCAAGCCAGGGTGCTGCTGCATGAGCGCGACAAGCGCCTGGCCAGTCATCAGGCGCAGCACAACGGCAACCTGGACGCTGAGCAACTGGCGACTGCGCTCGCCGAGCTGCAGGGCCAGCTTGCCGCCAGCGAACACCTTTGCGCTGAATTGCGCGCCGAACAGGCGGAGGACCAACGCCGGCAGACCGCCAATCAGGCACTGGCGCAACGAATGGCCGACGCCTATGCCGAGTACCAGCGCTGGGCGCGGCTCAGCGCCCTGATCGGCTCGGCCACCGGCGACACCTTCCGCAAGATCGCCCAGGCCTACAACCTCGACTTGCTGGTGCACCACGCCAACGTGCAATTGCGCCAGCTGGTGCGGCGCTATCGCTTGAAGCGCGGTGGCAGCATGCTCGGTTTGCTGGTGTTGGACACCGAGATGGGCGACGAGCTGCGGTCCGTGCATTCGCTGTCCGGCGGCGAAACCTTCCTGGTGTCACTGGCCCTGGCCCTGGGCCTGGCATCGATGGCCTCAAGCACCCTGAAGATCGAATCGCTGTTCATCGACGAAGGCTTCGGCAGCCTCGATCCGGAATCCCTGCAACTGGCCATGGACGCCCTCGACGGCCTGCAGGCCCAAGGTCGCAAGGTCGCGGTGATTTCCCACGTGCAGGAAATGCATGAGCGGATTCCGGTGCAGATCCAGGTCCGCCGCTAGGGCAATGGCCTGAGTACACTGGAGGTGAAATGACCACGCTCTACTCCTTCCGCCGCTGCCCCTACGCCATGCGGGCACGCATGGCCCTGCGCTACTCGGCGGTTGCCGTGGACATCGTCGAGGTCAGCCTGAAAGCCAAGCCACCGCAGATGCTGGCACTGTCACCCAAGGGCACGGTGCCGGTGCTGAGCATCGACGGCGCGGTGATCGATGAGAGCCTGGCGATCATGCGCTGGGCACTGGAACAGGGCGATCCGGCGGACTGGTCGCTCAAGGATGATCCTGCCGGCCAGGCGCAGACCTGTGCGTTGATCGAGGAGAACGACCAGGTGTTCAAGGTGCACCTCAATCACTACAAGTACGCCGAGCGTTATCCCGAACAGCCGATGGCGTTTTACCGGGCCGAGGGTGAGAAATTCTTGAGCAAACTGGATGAGATGCTGGCGCGTAATGAATACTTGCTGGCCGATCATCCATGTCTGGCGGATGTGGCATTGATGCCATTCGTGCGGCAGTTCGCGCACGTGGACAGGGAGTGGTTTGCGCAGACGCCGTATGTCCGGTTGCAGGCCTGGTTGCAGCGCTTCATCGAATCAGCGTTGTTCACCTCGATCATGCAAAAATGACCCCCCGTGTGCCGGTATGCCCGTGTACCCGTATGCCCGTATGCCCGTATGCCCGTATGCCGGTATGCCCGTATGCCGGTATGCCCGTATGCCGGTATGCCCGTGTACCCGTGTACCCGTGTAGGAGCTGCCGAAGGCTGCGATCTTTTGATCTTGCTTTTCAAGATAAAGATCGCAGCCTTCGGCAGCTCCTACGCGGGTTCGGTGAATCAGGCCAACACTTCGCACATCCGCAGCGCCGAGCAATCCACCTGGAATGGCCCGAAAAAATCACCAGCGCGCTTGGCCGGAGGGTTTCCAGCCATCAGCCCCAAGGACTTGGCGGTCTGAATATTGTGAGCCATATTGTGATTGGCTTCGATTGACCGTGCTACACCGCCAGCCGAGCCGTGCCCCACGCCTGCCAATGACGTGCCATTGGTCATGAATGCCAACAAAGCCACGACTCCGAGTTTGCTGCCTTTCATGACCCTGCCACTCCCGCCACGTCCTGGTGATCGATCACGGCGTTCTGCACGCGGTGTTCAAACTGGATAGCGGGATAAGCGACCTGAATCGGTGCTTCGAAATCGTGCTGCATGTGCGCCGAGATACTGACAAACGACACCAGGACCACGTAGAGACCGATGGCCCGGTAGGCGCCGTGTTTGGCGGAGGTAAGAATTGCGCTGGCCATGGTGTTCTCCCGTGGGCATGTTTCAGAGCCCACAGGATCAATCAGAAAACCCGGACTAACCACTCAGGGTTTTCCATAGTGATCATCAGCTTGCTTGATCATTAAAGCCGTCTATCGCGATGCTTGATAAAACCAATGAGCATTGAAAATACACACACGCGTAGGAGCTGCCGAAGGCTGCGATCTTTTGACTTTGATCTTTAAAAAGCAAGATCAAAAGATCGCAGCCTTCGGCAGCTCCTACAAGGGAGTGCGAAGAAATTCGTGGATTTCAGGCTTGGGTTTTGTGATCCAGGGCAGCGTAGAAGTTGGCGCTCTGCTGCAGGTATTTCTGGGTGTAGCTCTGGGTGTGGGATTTTTTGTTGCTGATTTCCACGCTGGCGCTGGTTGGCAACACAACGGTAGCGGAAATGGCAGATGCGGCGATTACGGAGAAGAGATTGAAGTTCATGGCGGTAATCCTCGGAGTCAGTTGGCTTGCTTGCCCGGTCGGGCCGTGAAGCAAACTTAACCTCCGAGGGTTAGCGTCCTGAAATGCTTTGTAGCACTTCCAGATATCAGCCTCATTGATAGAACAGCGTGAGCCCCATCAACTGGGGGCTGCGGCCTATTGACGCACCAGGAACTTGAGGTCGCTGGGGGCATCCATCGGCAGCTTCTGCACGGTTTTACCCAGCAGACCGCTTTGGGCATCCCGCTCGACCACGACAATCTGGTTGCTCTTCTGGTTGGCAATCAGCAGGAACTTGCCGCTTGGGTCGAGGGCAAACTCGCGCGGGTGGTCGCCTTCCACCGAGCGCCGCTGCAGCTCCTTGAGCTGGCCAGTGGCAGGATCGATGGCGAACACCAGCAGCTCGTTAGCGGTACCCCGGTTGCTGACGTACAGGAACTTGCCATCCGCCGACGCATGCAGCGCAGCCGCGGCTTTGTCCGACGCCGGCTGCCCTGCGGCCAGCTCGACCATTTGCGTCTGCGCAAGCTGGCCGTCCTGATAGTCAAAGACGGCGACTTGCGCGCTCATTTCCATGGTCAGCCAGGCATGCTTGCCATTGCCGCTGAACAGCAAGTGCCGCGGCCCACTACCGGGTGGTAACTGGACGGACGCGGGGCTGGCTGCCACCAGCGGCAGATCCGGATTGGCCTTGGGGTCGAAGCGATAGACAAACACCTTGTCGGCGCCCAGGTCGTTGGAAAAGACGTAGTTGCCGTCTGGCGAGGAGACGGTCGAATGCACGTGCGCCGACATCTGCCGCTCGGGGTTGACCCGACTGGAGGCATGGCTGCTCAACTGCACCACGGTTTTCAGTGTGCCATCCGCGCCCACCGGCAACACCGCCAGAGTGCCGCCCGGGTCTTCGACCACGGAATAATTGCTGACGAACAAGTGACTGGCGTCGCCGCTGAGGCTTGAATGAGTCGGCTCGTTGCCCAGGCTCTGCACCTGATTGATCAGGCTCAGGGCATGGGTTTTCGGGTCGATTGAGTAGCTGCTGACGCGCCCGACCGGGTCTTTCTGGCCGGGGCCGTTTTCGTTGACCACGAACAGGTGACGCTGGTCTCGGGACAAGGTCAGCCAGGAAGGATTTTCACTCTCAACCACCTGCAGCGGCTTCGCGTCGATCTGGCCGGTGGCGCTGTCGAAGTTCAGGCGGTAGATGCCCTGACTCGCGCCGGCGGTGTAAGTGCCAACCAGCAACTGGTAATCCGCCGTGGGTGCCGCCTGCACACCCATGGCGCCCACACTGCCAGCCATCAGCAACGGCCAGAAATTACGCATCCGCATGCTCGTCGTCCTCCTCGTTGTCACCGCCGATGGCTTCCATCGGCACCAGGCGGTGCTCGCCGGAGTCGCCGGTGATGATCCAGCTCTTCAAGGCCGCATCAAACGTCGCCGCCTGGATTTGCGCCATACTGAACGCCCACCGCTTGAGCGCCCGGCCGTCCATGCACTCGATATGCAGGTTATCGTCGTCATCGAGAGAGAAATCGAAGGCATGCAGCCCGTCGATTTCCAGCATGTCGCAATGTTCGAGGGCGTTGAGCAAGGTATCGGTCATGGCAGTCAATCTTCAAAAGAAAGACGCAATGATAGCTCAATGCGGTGGTCGGGATTATCCCTACCCGCCACCCCTATATCACACACCCTCCCCGTAGGAGCTGCCGCAGGCTGCGATCTTTTGATCTGCTTTGTCGCAACCTCAAAGCATTCAAAATCAAAAGATTAGAAGATCAAAAGATCAAAAGATCAAAAGATCAAAAGATCAAAAGATCGAAAGATCAAAAGATCGAAAGATCAAAAGATCGCAGCCTGCGGCAGCTCCTACGGGGGAATGTCAGAGGGCGTCGCGGGAAGGCTGGCCATCCACCAGGCGTTGAATGCCCAATGGGTTGGCATTTTTCAGCGCATCCGGCAGCAGGCTGTCCGGGTAGTTCTGGAAACACACCGGCCGCAGGAAGCGGTCGATTGCCAGCGTACCGACCGAAGTACCCCGGGCGTCGGAAGTCGCCGGGTATGGCCCGCCATGCACCATCGAATCGCAGACCTCGACACCCGTCGGGTAGCCGTTGAGCAGGATCCGTCCGACCTTCTGTTCCAGCAACGCCGTCAGCTCGCCAAACTGCTCAAAGTCAGCAGGTTCGCCGATGATCGTTGCCGTCAATTGTCCACGCAGCCCACTGAGTGCGGCACCGAGTTGCGCCTGGTCCGCCACTTCGACAAACACCGTGGTCGGGCCGAAGACTTCTTCCTGCAAGACTTCATCACCGTCGACAAGCAGGCTGGCATCGGCCTTGAACAATTGCGGCCGCGCCTGGTTGCCCTGCTGCGCCTGGCCCGCCAGGTGCGTCACGCCCGGGTGCGCGAGGAGTTTCTGCAAGCCTTTACCATAGCTGCTCAAGGTGCCGCTGTTGAGCATGGTCTGTGCCGGTTGGTCAGCGATCAAACCGCCGACCTGTTGCATGAAGGCAGTGAATGGCGGCGATTTGATGCCAATCACCAGGCCAGGGTTGGTGCAGAACTGACCACAGCCCTGGACCACTGAAGCGGTCAGCTCACGGGCGACGTTGTCTGCGCGCACTTGCAAGGCCTGGGGCAGGACGATCACCGGGTTGATGCTCGACATCTCGGCAAATACCGGAATCGGCTGTGGACGCGCCGCCGCCATGTCGCACAATGCTCGCCCGCCTTTGAGCGAACCGGTGAAGCCCACCGCCTGGATCGCCGGATGCTTGACCAGCGCCTCACCCACGCCGCCACCGTAAATCATGTTGAAAACACCAGCGGGCATGGCGGTTTTCTCTGCCGCGCGAATCAGCGCGCAGGCCACCAGCTCGGCGGTTGCCATGTGGCCGCTGTGGGCCTTGAACACGACGGTGCAACCGGCAGCCAGGGCCGACGCGGTGTCGCCGCCGGCCGTGGAAAACGCCAAGGGAAAATTGCTCGCGCCGAACACGGCAACCGGTCCCAGGCCAATGCGGTATTGACGCAGGTCGGGGCGTGACAACGGCTGGCGATCCGGCAACGCCTGATCGATTCGCGCGCCGTAGAAGTCACCGCGACGCAAGACCTTGGCGAACAAGCGCATCTGCCCACTGGTGCGTGCGCGCTCGCCCTGGATTCGCCCCGCAGGCAGCGCCGTTTCACGGCAGACCACGGCGACGAAGTGGTCGCCCAATGCATCCAGTTCATCGGCGATGGCCTCGAGAAATTGCGCCCGCCGTTCGGCGCTCAGGCTGCGATAGGCCGGGTATGCGGCAGCGGCAGCCTGGGCGGCGGCATCCACTTCTGCGGGCGTGGCCTGGTAAAACTCATGGGGCAACGCCTCACCGGTGGTCGCGTCAACGCTCTGCAGTTTCAGGGTGCCGGCGGCGCTGCGTTGGCCGCCGATGTAGTTGTGGCCAAGAATGCTGCTCATGAAGATCTCCTTAAAGAGTGCCAATAGTGCCGGGCGTAAATGCCGCTTCGACTGGCTCAATGCCGTTGATCAGCGGTGCGCCAAACTCGGCCTGGCTGATCTCGAATACGTCGCCTGGCTGAGTGCGAATACCGTCGGCAAACGACAAGGTCGCGGTACCGAAAAAGTGGATGTGCACATCCCCGGGGCGCAGGAACTGGCTGTACTTGAAATGGTGGTACTCGAGGTTTTCCAGGCTGTGGCACATGTTGGCCTCGCCGCTGAGAAACTCGTTCTGCCACACCACCTCGCCATTGCGCAGGATGCGGCTGGTACCCGCCAGGTGTTGAGGCAATGGTCCGACCCGAAGTTCCGGGCCATAACTGCAACTGCGCAATTTGGAGTGCGCCAGGTACAGGTAATTCTGACGTTCCATCACATGATCGGAGAATTCGTTGCCGATCGCGAACCCGAGCCGATAAGGCTTGCTGTCGTAACCTATCACATAGAGGCCGCTGAGCTCGGGCTCTTCGCCGGCGTCTTCGGCAAACGGCGGCAGCGCGAACGCCTGGCCCGGGCGCACGACGATGCTGCCATCGCCCTTGTAGAACCACTCCGGTTGCACACCAGCCTGCCCCGCTGCCGGCTTACCGCCCTCCACGCCCCATTTGAAGATGCGCATGGTATCGGTCATCGCCGCTTCATCGCCTGCCTGCTGGTGCATCTTGTCCCGTGCCGAGGCGCTGCCGAGGTGAGTCAGGCCGGTACCGCTGACCAGCAGGTGCGCCGGGTCCGGATGATCCAGGGGTGGCAGGATGCGCAGTTGCGCCAGTAGTTCGCTGTAGTCGTGGCTGATGCCCAGGCCCAAAGCCTGCACCTGTTTTTCCAGATTGACCCCGGCTTCGATCGCCGCCAGCGCCAGGTCGCGCACGGTACGCGCGTCCTGCACTTCACGCACCTGTGCGCCCTCAACCACACCGACCCGACGCTCGCCGTTACTCAATTCGAATTGAACCAAACGCATGAAAAATCTCCTGTTATTACAACACCACAGTTCCCTGTGGGAGCGAGCTTGCCCGCGATGGCTGCGGCACATTCAACCGTGATGTGTCAGTCCGATTGCTATCGCGGGCCAGCCCGCTCCCACAGGGTTAGTGGTGATTTCGTGTTTTGTGTCAGGTACGGGTAGCACCCCGGGCACTGGCGGCGAACTGATCCGACGGCAGCACATGCTTGCGTTCCAGCAAGCGATAAACCACGCCCGTCAACACCAGGCCAAACACCATCACACCCGACAGGAAATACAATCCCGACGCCAGGTTCCCGGTGTACTCCTTCAACGCACCAATCACGAACGGGCCTATGTAGCCGCCCAGGTTGCCCACCGAGTTGATCAGTGCGATCCCGGCCGCCGCACTGGCTCCAGCGAAGAACCGCCCCGGCAGGGTCCAGAACACGGCGGTGCAGGAAAACAGGGCGAACGCCACCAGGCATAGCGCTGCCAGTTGCGCCACCGGCAGTGTCAGCCAGGCGCTGAGAAACAGGCCAATGGCACCCAGCACGTAGAGCACAGCCAGGTGACCATAACGATCATTCAGGCGGTCGGAGCTGCGCGGGATAATCAGCAGGCCGATGATGCCGAAGATGTACGGCACCGATGACACGAAGCCGGTGGTCAGGTCACTGCCGCCAAATTGTTTGATCAGCGTCGGCAGCCACAACCCCTGGCCGTAAATGCTCAGGGTTACCGGCAGATAGAACAGCGCCAGCAGCAACACCCGTTTGTCCTTCAGGGCGTGCAGCGGATTACCGTGGCGGGTCTGGCCTTACGCCTGAAGGTCCTTTTGCAACTCACCGGTGAGCCAGTCCTTTTCGGCCTGGTCCATCCATTTGACTTGCTGCGGTCCATCCGGCAACCAGCGCAGCACCGGCCAGGTCAGCAGGATCGCCGGGGTGCCGATGACGATAAACAGCCACTGCCAGCCGTGCAGCCCCATCACGCCGTCCATGCCAAGCAAGCCACCGGACACCGGGCCGGTGATCATCATCGCGATCGGCTGGGACAGGATGAACAGGCCGAGAATCTTGCCGCGATGGCGCACCGGGAACCATTGGGTGATGTAGTACAGAACACCCGGAAAGAAACCCGCTTCGGCCGCGCCGAGGAGGAAACGCATCACGTAGAAGCTGTGTGGCCCCTGGACGAATGCCATGCCGATGGTGATAGCGCCCCAGGTCAGCATGATCCGTGCGAACCATCGCCGCGCACCAAAGCGCTCGAGCATCAGGTTGCTGGGGATTTCCAGGAGGAAATAGCCGATGAAGAACAGCCCGGCGCCCAACCCGTAGGCGGCATCGCCAATCCTGATATCGGCCCCCATGTGCAGCTTGGCAAAGCCCACGGCGGAGCGATCCACATAGGCGATCAGGTACAGCAGGATCAGGAAGGGAATCAGTTTGAGTGTGATGCGACGAATAAGCCGCAGTTCCTGGCTCATGAGATCGGTCTCCGATTGTTGTTGTTATAGAACCTCGGGGGACGCCTCTCGCAAGAAACCGCCAGGGCCATCCCTCCATTGAGAGCGACTATATAGTATTACTATTTGATCAACAACACTTCCAAACGCAGCTATTAACGCTTATGTTAAGCACAAGCTTGAACACTATAGTCATACAATAAGAGAATCGATCATGTCTGATAAGAAATCCACCCTGCGCTCCGCCCAATGGTTTGGCACTGCCGACAAGAACGGCTTCATGTACCGCAGCTGGATGAAGAATCAGGGCATCGCCGACCACCAGTTCCACGGCAAGCCGATCATCGGTATCTGCAACACCTGGTCGGAACTGACCCCGTGTAACGCGCATTTCCGCCAGATCGCGGAGCACGTCAAACGCGGGGTGATCGAGGCTGGCGGCTGGCCGGTTGAGTTTCCGGTGTTCTCCAATGGTGAATCGAACCTGCGCCCGACCGCCATGTTCACCCGTAACCTGACCAGCATGGACGTTGAAGAAGCGATTCGCGGCAACCCGATTGACGGCGTCGTCCTGCTGACCGGTTGCGACAAAACCACCCCAGCGCTGCTGATGGGTGCGGCCAGTTGCGACGTGCCGGCCATCGTCGTCACTGGCGGGCCGATGCTCAACGGCAAGCACAAGGGCCAGGACATCGGCTCGGGCACCGTGGTGTGGCAGCTCAGCGAACAGGTCAAGGCTGGCACTATTACCCTCGACGATTTCCTCGCGGCCGAGGGCGGCATGTCCCGCTCGGCCGGCACCTGCAACACCATGGGCACCGCCTCGACCATGGCCTGCATGGCCGAAGCACTCGGCACTTCCCTGCCGCACAACGCGGCGATTCCGGCGGTGGATGCGCGGCGTTACGTGCTGGCGCACATGTCCGGCATGCGCGCGGTCGAGATGGTTCGCGAAGACCTGAAACTGTCGAAGATCCTGACCCGGGAAGCCTTCGAAAACGCCATTCGCGTCAACGCCGCGATTGGCGGTTCGACCAACGCCGTCATCCACTTGAAAGCCATCGCCGGGCGAATCGGTGTAGACCTGGAACTGGACGACTGGACCCGAATCGGTCGCGGCATGCCGACCATCGTCGACCTGCAGCCGTCCGGGCGCTTCCTGATGGAAGAGTTCTACTACGCCGGCGGTTTGCCCGCGGTGCTACGCCGCCTCGGGGAGGCCAACCTGATCCCGCACCCGAACGCCCTGACCGTCAACGGCAAGACCCTCGGCGAGAACACCAGGGACGCGCCGATCTACGGCCAGGACGAAGTGATCCGCACCCTCGACAACCCGATCCGCGCCGACGGCGGCATTTGCGTGCTGCGCGGCAATCTTGCGCCACTCGGCGCCGTGCTCAAGCCCTCCGCCGCCAGCGCAGAACTGATGCAGCATCGCGGCCGTGCGGTGGTGTTCGAGAACTTCGACATGTACAAGGCACGGATCAACGACCCGGAGCTGGACGTCGATGCGAACTCGATCCTGGTGATGAAAAACTGCGGGCCGAAGGGTTATCCGGGCATGGCCGAAGTCGGCAACATGGGCTTGCCGGCCAAGCTGCTGGCCCAGGGCGTGACGGACATGGTGCGCATTTCCGATGCGCGCATGAGTGGCACGGCGTACGGCACCGTTGTGTTGCACGTGGCACCGGAAGCGGCGGCTGGCGGGCCGTTGGCGGTGGTGCAGGAAGGCGATTTCATTGAGCTCGATTGCGCCAGCGGGCGGCTGCACCTGGACATCCCGGACGCCGAGCTCGCGGCGCGCATGGCAGACCTGCAACCGCCGCAGCAGATGATCCTCGGCGGCTATCGCCAGCTGTACATAGACCACGTACTGCAGGCGGACCAAGGCTGTGACTTCGACTTCCTCGTCGGCTGCCGCGGCGCCGAGGTACCACGCCACTCCCACTAACCCCACCCACCCCCTGTGGGAGCGAGCATGCTCGCGATAGCGGAATATCAGTCAACAACGTGTTGAACGTTAAACCGCTATCGCGAGCAACCAGATCGCCATTGTTCGCTTACCGCCTCAGCGAAGCGGGAAAAGTTGCACCCGGCTCTCGCGACCGCCCGATGAATCAAGAGGGTACGAGTCCAATACTGGCATGGGCGTTTTTTAAAAGACTTCGGTATTTTTACGTCTATTCTTAATTAGATCACTCATATCAAAAAACAAGGTAACACCATGATTGGACACACGACAGCAACCCGCCAACCACCTCCGCCCCCCCCCTTGCCAATCAATCAGAGCACCAGTAGCGGCGGGCTGGAAAATGCAATTACTGGTTGCATTATCAAAACCAAAAACACGACCATACAGCTTCTAGTCATAGCCACAGAATTTTCACTAGTCAACGCCGTGCGCGAAAACCAACATTTGAAAAATATCTCGTACATAGATAAACACACAAATCAGAACGATAGAATCACCTCTATCGGGCTCGCGGTTATCAAACCCAGAAATTTAACAAGAAATGCCGACGCAAAAATACCGACGAGTAAAACAGGCGAGCAATCACCAAGAGACACATTGGCCGACATGAAACCAGACCTTGCAACTTCATTAAAAATCGGGTGCGAGTATATAACGGACCTTGCAAATAATGATCATCCCTTTAATCCTACTTGTTTCTCTGTTGCTTTAGGTGCCGGATACGGCATAAAACAACGTGATCCCGACACGACTTCAATCGAACAGCTCGAACGTTTATCGGCGTTACGTATAGAGATGCTAGAGAAATCAAACCGAGAAGGTGATATCAATCTGCGTCCGATGTCTGAAAAAAAACCTGAGCACCAACCACACTAACTTTCAGGAAGCGTCCGCTCGTTAAAGTTCAGCAGACGGCGCGACCGAGCGGTGGCGCCGCCTTTATTGTCGAGCACCTAACTTTCAGATACCGGCCTACTTATGAAGTTTTTGATACTGATTATACTGCACGCCCTGGAAAGCACTCATAAAAAAGGACAGCTGGCATCATGGCCTTTCTGCACCTTTTAGAAATCAACAAGATGGATGCCGCTTAACACGCCCCCACAAAGTTGGAACAGCCGTGTGATAATCGCATACTTCTTTAAATCGATAAATTGTATCTTGATCCGTTTTAAATATCTCCACCAGTAAACGCCAACGCCCCTTGCGCTTATCATCGCCCATTTTTACGGTATAAATATGCAGCGTGTTTATACTTTTTTTCGGTGAACGGCCCGACTGAATATCCTCTTCTATCTTCTTTAAACTATTGATACACTCCTGCGGAAATCCTTCTTCCTCTTGCCGAGCAAACGTTGGTCCATAAACAATTTTACAGTTTGTTTTCGATTGTTTTTTGGAGGTGCCTTGTACAAGTTCACCAAGGGGGCTTCCGACACCAGTATTTTTGCAGACAAAACGTTTTTTTAACTGATTGGGTACTGCAAGTTCCTCAACGGCTCTCCGTCTATGAGAAGGCCAGCTCTGACTTGCATCATCCCTGACTGGATAGCGAGTCAAATCAGGATTGACATGTAAGTAGGGGATATCTTTATAAGCCAAAAGCGCGACGAATGAAGCTTTATTACTACGCTTATCATCGTTATATAGATCCAGCGTTGAATCCCACTTTTTTCGGAGCCCCTCCCCCCGCAAGCCTTTGGGAAAGCGAGTGATATAATAATCTACCTTTGCATCCACTCCCGCACTCGACTCTTCAGTTTGGCACGTAAAGGCAAAGTCGTTATCTGCATTGTGAACCATGATATATTTTATTATATTTTTAACATATTCATCATCAAGAGCACTCAGCGTTGAACCGGGGTATTTTTTTTGCCAGTCCTTGCCTGCAGCATCAAGAATTTTTTTTGCCATTTGCTGCGCTTCGATATAACTGGTTTTTTTGCAGTATTTATCATGTGCCCGAACAACCCTACTCATCGCAGTCAAACGCACGTCTGGAGGCATATTGACTACGTCATCCGGGATGCCTTGTTTTAATTGAGCCCATGCAGGAGAGCCTTGTAATTCTTCGACCAGTTCCTTATAAATTTTGTCAAATCGTTCCTCCTCTGAATGGAGCCATTCAAAGCCAGACTTTATCAGTGCTCCTACCACTGCACCGGCCAAGATACCTGCCCCCACGCAGTAGACGACAGGTGCACCAGTCAATACGGCTACGGCCCCAGCACTCGTTGCCCCCAGAGAACTACCTACGAGAGCCGTTCCAACTATAGGGGTTATGTTACCGTCGCGGTTAGATACTGAAACAGTTTGCTTCACCTTATTGTGTCTCTGAATCCTGCGTCCCCCTACACGCTGAGCAGGGCGATTTTTTCCACCACTGGGCCCTACCCGATCCATAACACGCCTCCCTTCGACCAATGGTTTTTATCGACGCGCCGGACGAGAAGTACCGCCATTCCAGTTACGGTCTGCCGCCTTGGACAGCCCATGCAACGGATTACCAGTCAACATTCTCCCGACTGTCCTCATCCTCATCGGTCTTGAACACGTCCTGCAAGAACTCCTGGAAAAACATATGCGCGGCCGAAACCGAGGAAAATGCTCCTCTGAGCTCCTGATAAGTCTCCCCGCCTTCCAGCCCCTCGGCCTTCATGCGCTCCATAAGCTTGGCCAGCACATCCTGCTGGTGCTTGGTGGTGCGGTAGATTTTTTCGCCAGCGCCATTGGCGTATTGCTTGAGGTAGTCAACGATGGCCTTCTTGCCCGGCCCGTCGGCGGCCCAGGCGATGAACTCGTTATAAAACGCATCAAATCCGGGGTCGGGGCGGGCCGTCGACTGGGGGCTTTGAGTGCCTGATACGCCCTGAGCCTCCTGAGTACCCAGGCGCTGCACCAACGGCACGACGGCGTCGGCTACCAGCCCGGCGCCAGGCAGCGCTGCGTTCAACAGGGTTTTACCGATATCCATCATTCGGACTCCGCTTGCACTTGAGGGGGGGCGTCGCTTTGCCTGTCGAGGTTGCCGGCCCATTCAACAAATAATTGCACCGAGGCGTCATCGAGTTCGCGCACGCTGTCCGGCAACTGCTTGAGCCGGGCCAGCAGGCGCGGCGCCAGGCGCTGTTGGGTGGCTTCGATATCGAGTTCGATGACCTGATCGCCCTGGCGAAACAGGTAGCACTCACGCTCATGAAAACTGATCCGCGCATCGTCCACGCCCTGTTCGGCCAAGGTCGCCTGTACGGCCGCCAGCAGCGCTTTGCAACGGCGCGGCAAAATGATCTGCAGCGCGCCCGGCGACCCAGCGCCATGCCGGGTCGACCAGCGCTGCACGAGCATGTCGAGCAATTGCTCATCCATCAACCACTCGGCCAGCAACTCACGCGCAGCCTGTAGCAATTGCGCCTGCAACTCGGTTGCCAGCAACCGCGAAGTCAACAACAGCTGGCTGAGATCGCCGGCCACCTGCAACACCCCTTGCGAGTAGCCTTCCTGGAAGGCCCGGGCGCGGATCAGGTCGGCCTCGGCCTCGGCCTGGGCCACACAATCACTGGCCCGCTCCTGCGCCTGTTGCATCAACAGCCGGCGCTCGCGGGCGGCGCTACGGTCGGCACGGACGATCAGAGGATCGTCCGCCGCCGGGGGGTCAATCAGGGTTCTGATGGAGTCGAGCATGTTGTACCGCCAAAACAAAAAGTGACGCATTCGGCTGTTGCGCAGGCATGGCCCGTTGCAAAGCGACTACGCGGGGGGAAAACTGCAGGATCAGGCGCTGCATCAGCGCCGGGGGGATGTGCGCATGCCACGCCAGCAAGGCGTTGAGGCCCATGGCATCGAGGGTGTCCAGCACCCCGTCGGTGTCACAAATCGGGCTGGCGCAACGCTCGCCCAGCCCCAGGCGCGCAAAGCTGCGCGTAGGTTGGTCGAGTTCGCGCAGGCGCGCGCCGATGGCCAGTTGCGCCCAGCCCAGTTGCGCGCCCATCAGCCGGGCGACTGCCGGCAGCCGCCGCCAATGGCGTACCCACGCCTCGGCCCAGGAATGCGCCGGCAGCGTCAGCGGCTCGGCACTCAGCCCCAGGCCACGCAACAAAGCCTGATCGAGCACCGCCCGGGGCCCAGGGGCGGCGAACAGTGCCGGCAGCCGCCCACGCTCGGCATGCAGGTAGGCAAAGGGCTGGCGCAGAATCAACTCAAGCGCTTCACTGGCCTGCGACATCGCCGGCCTCGTCAGCACGTTTGCGTTGATACAGCCACAGCGCCCATGCAGCCGCCAGCACCAGGCCCAGGCCCAGCAACAGATAGAGCGGGGTCAAATCCTGCGAGCGCGGTTCCGGCGACGGCGCGGTATGCTGGATCGGCGCGCGCCGCGACAGCACCACGGAAATGTCTTCGTAGTCGATACCGGCGAAGCTGTTCTTGAGAAAACGCTTGATGTCGCTGATCAGCAACTGCGGTTCGATATCCGGCTCGTGGGTCACCAGCGCCGATAAATGCACCGGCGCCGCCTTGCGCTTGCTCTCCCCGGACTCCAGGTCGTAGCTGACATGCAGGCGCGCCGAGACGACACCGCCGATAGTGCCCAGGGACTGTTCCAGGCGTTGTTCGAGGGCGCTGTACAAGCGGGCTTTTTCGGCCCGCGGCGAGGCCACGAGCGAATCCGCCGGGAACATCTGCGCGACTTCGACACGCGGTTTGGACGGCAACGCATACAGGGTCAACAGGTCCACCGCCGCGGCAAAATCGGCCTGGGCGATCTGCACCGAATAGCCGACCTTGCCATTGTCGATCTTGTTCGCGCTGATGTTGTTGCGCTGCAGCACCGACACCACTTCATTGACCTGCTGCTGGTCCAGGCCTTCGAGCAGGCTCGGCTGGCGACAGCCGACCAGCGCCAGGCACAGCAACACGACACAACCGTATGACTTCATGACGAACGCAACAAGGTTTCAGCCGTGCTCACGGTTTTGCGCACCAGGACATTCAACAGAGACACGTCGATGTTGTATTGCGCCATCATGATCTGCATCTGACTGAGCACTTCGGGGTTGGTGATGTCCGGGCGATCGAGCATGCCGTTGATTTTCGCGTAATCCTGTTCGGTGCCCACCGCAGACTTGGCTAAACCTTGAATCAAGCGACTTTCCAGGGACACGACCGCATTCGGAGCCGGGGTCGACAATTCAGCTACTTGTAAGGAGCTGAGTCCCGCCGGAGCAATACCGTAATTTGACATAAACAACTCTCATGAAAATCGTTGACAGGTCCACGACCTGCCGACGATAAAACGGAAATGACGTTTAGCGGGCGGCGGAAATGATCGCCGAATCGATTTCCTTGAAGCCCTTGATGGTATTGGTCGCCGCGTTGCGGAAAATATTGTAGGAAGAAAATGCGGCTTGATATTTCGCCAGAAGTATTGGATCAGAAGCATCACCGTGCAACGCTTTCAACGCCTCATCCAGCTTCGTCTTCAAACCTGTAGCACCCGATTCAAAGGCCTCGGCCTGCTTGCCGAGGAAATCCGTATGAAAATCTGCCAGTGCTGCAATTGAACCTGGGGTGTCGTTACTAGCCATACATCACCTACCTTTTATAAATCAGAGCGGTTTTGGAAAATACCAGGATGACGGCGTCATCTTGATGTAGCCCTGCGGGCCATATTGAAAAGACTTACCCTTGAGCCAGTCATCCTTCAATTCGATTGCGAAGTTCACATAACGATCACCCCACTGCTGATTGAATCGGGTGACATAGCTGTTCAGCGCCTGCAACTCGACATCTTCCAGGCTGCCTTCGACCCGGTAGGTCACGCTGTCGCCGTTGGCCTGGCGATTAAAAGGCAGCGCCAGGCGTTGCAGCCCCTGTTCGGCCTGACGTGCCAACAGCCCGTCGTCACTGCTGACGATCATGACTTCACGGGCGTAGGGCGCGGCTTCGCGCAGCAGGCCTTGCACCCGCAGTTGATCCTGCGGGGTCAGGACATTGCGTTGCGCACTGACGAGCAGTCGCGGCTGAGCCGGCTGACTGAGATCGATGCGATGAAAGGCCAGACGCGGCTCCTTCTCCAGCAACAAGGCCTCAAGCCGGGCACGCTCGCCATAGATGGTCAGGAGCTGGGTGGCCGAATAGCCGTTGCGCACCAGCACCTGGCGGCCCCAGCCGGCCTGGCGCTCGGAATCGGCGAAAACGTACACCGCCCGATCGCGGCCGTAGAGCACAGTCATCTCGGCATCGGCGCCACGGATCAGCGCTTCAACACTCGACACCGCGCCGGGCCTGGACACCTGCCAGGCGAATACCGCCCCCCCTAGCGCCAGCAACAGTGCCAGACCAAACCCCCATTGCTGGGCGCGACTGCCCGGAAGCTGCATCAGGTCCGGCGAATGCGGCGCAAGGGGTGCCGGCAGGAGCAGCACTTCAAGCCAGGGCTCATCCACCGGGCGCACGGCAATCTGCAGGCCTTCGATGTTTTCCAGCGCCTGGAATGCCAGGGTGCGTTCTTCAACGCCCAGTGGGCCGAACACCCGCAGCCGACAGCCGCTACGGGCGCTGTCCTCAAGCAACACTTCGAAGTTGCAACCGCCTGCTTCCAGCGGAATATAAACAACATCCTCGGGCACGCTCGGTATGTGCTCAACGGCACAGAACCGTGCCTCGGGGCCCACGAGGAAAAAGTTGCCGTGCTGCGCCAGGTTAAACTCACAACCCTGCAACGGGCCGTTGAAAACACGCAATACACATTGAGTTGCAGGGAAGGCCTGCATGTTGTTCACCATCGTGCCAATCATCATGAAAAGCGCCAAGCGCCTTGATTTAAACGACAGGGTAAACAGTGGGGTAATGCCAATCCTGATCAGACTCTGCAGTTCATCAGGATGATCCGATCACATTCTGCTCGCGGGCCTGCCCTGCACTTGCCAGGCGTGATAATGCGTCCAGACCTTGCGCGCATAACGCAGTCGAACGGCTTCGCGCGCAGGCGAACTGCCCGCGTTGTACGCGCCAACCGCCGTCCAGTTATAGCCATGACGGGCGACGAATTCGGCAAGAATAAAGGCCCCTGCCTCCACCGCAACACAGGGGTCGGACAGCAGCAAGGGCTCGGTGATGCCGCGCCGGGACAGGCGCGGCAGGTGCTGGCTATTGATTTGCATCAGCCCGATATCCCGCGAGCCGTCGCGGTTGACATGAAGGGCATCGACCTTGAAGCCTGACTCGACTTGGGCAATGGCCAGCAGCAGTTGCGGCTCAAGATCATGCCGCCTGGCCGCCTCCTCCCAACAATCAGCCAGTACCCCGCCCGCCCACAGCAGGCTCGCCAGCGCGCCGGCCACGACCTGGCGCCTCATGCCAGTAATCGCTCGTCAATCAGTTTCGCCAGCCCTTGCAGGCGCGGATCGCCAAGCCGGGCTCGCCACCAGGGACAGGACCTGCCCTCCAGCTCGCGCCACAGGCCGGCGGCCGCACGATCTCCGTCAAGCCGGCGCAACACCGGCAGTTGCGCCGGGCACAAGGGCGGATGCTCCGACGCCACGCACCAACGCCGATAACGCTCGCGCGCCGCAAGCTTGTCAAAGGCTGCCTGCACATAGCACACCACCAACTCGACTTCGCCTGACTGCCCCTCCAGTAACCCGCCCCGCTCCAGCACTGCCTGCGCTGCCAGCGGCTCGCCGCTGACATCGAGGATAAGAGCATGCATCGCATTGATCACCGGATGGCGGTCACCCAGCACGGCCATCGCCTGTTCAATCACGTCAAGCGCCTGCAGCGCATCGACTTCCAACTCGATCCGCGCGCGCAACAGCCACGCCGCCACCGAGGAGCAATCCTGCTCCAGGGACTGCTCGACAGCATGCAATGCCTGCCCGAACCGCCCGCAGCACCACAGATGCCAGGCGTAATGATAGTGCGCCCCGGCCCGATCCGGCCCTAGCAACGCTCGCCGAAACAACGCCTCGGCCGCGTGCGGCACACCCTGCAGGCTGGTCAATAGCGCCAGCCTGACCGAGGCCTGGGCATTCTCCGGTTCGAGCGTGAGCGCCTGGGTCAACGCCCGATACGCCTGGGTCAACGCCCAGTGATGATCCTTCAAACCCAGGCTGGCCATGGCCAGGTAGGTATCGGCCAAGCCACACCACAAGGGTGCGTAACCCGGGTCCAGTTGCAGGCAGCGCAGAAACTCCTGCAACGCCTCGCCCAACCCCTCGGGGGTATAAATCCGCAACCCGAGCAGCCCATTAACGTAGGCTTGGGCCAGCGGATAGGAGCTGCAAGGCGATATCTGCGGCCGCAGCCCCGGCAGGCGATCAGCGATCAGCAACAGCACCTGCTGCATCACCTGGTCGAAACAGCTGACCTCGTCCAACACCTCACTGTGCAGCAAAGCGTGATCACGCCCGCGTACCAGTTCGACCGAGCCGGTCCAGGCCTTGACGTGCTCGACGCGGCGAAAAGCGAGGTAGTAATCGGCCTGCAGGCGCTCGACCAGCGCCAGGTAGCCCTCGTCGCCGATACCGACCGTGACACCGGCTGAGAACACACACAGCCCCTCACCAAAGGCCGCCGCCAATTGCCGGACAACTTCACGCTGCACATCAGCCATGCAACCATTGCCGCGCCCGGCCAATGGCAACACCAGCAACGACGGCGCCACCGACGGCGCGCCTGCAGACGCCACCCGACGCTCCGTGACCTCACCTACAAAACGATAACCTTTGCCATACAGGGTCTTGATATAGACGTTATCGCGCCCCAGCACCTTACGCAATGTATAAATACAGCGCGTCAGGGACTCTTCGGCGATATCGCAATTAGGCCAGACCCGAGATAACAATAGCTCCTTGGATACCAGGGCACCGGCCGAACTTAATAATAAACGCAGTACGTGCAACTCCTTCGGTGGCAGATGCAATGAATTGCCCTTGTGCAAGAGTATGCCGTCGCTGCACAACTCCCAGGAACCGAAGATAAACGAGTTTGTTGACCAGAGATCCACAGCACTGCCCGAGCTCACGATGACTCCCCCAAAGGTAAATGAACCGCCCATGCTCAAGTTCAAGCGTTAAACATGGATTGCAGGGCTTATGGCCCCGCATGAGCAGCGGACTATATCAAGGGTGGCACGGCAGGATGCACGAACTACAAAATTTTAGGACTCCTCCTATAATAAAAAATATTTAACGAGACAAATAAAGAAACACATTAAACGACGCGCCCCGCTAAAGGGCGCGCTATTAATAAATATCAAACCATTGAAACATCCAAAGTCTGTAGGACTAATCCGAGCAAGTCCTCTACCCGGCGTACTTGGGCAACACCTTCGACGGGCAGTTCAATGGCAAATGTTTCGTTGATATCCAGTACAATTTCCAGCAGGTTCAACGAATCGGCGCCGAGGTCTTCGACCAGACGATGGCCTGGCTCGATCGACGCGGCGTCGACCAGCAGAGTGCGGGAAATGATGTCGGTAACGATTTTTTCATGCTCTAGCGTTCTCGACAAAACTTCACTCAGAACTGCCACGGCCGACCCTTCATTGCTGTGCCAGAATCTAATGAAGCGTAAAACGAGTTTGAGGTATCAACCGGCGCATGAACTTTCGCCTTTCCCCTTGCATTGAACGGCACCATTGATGGCAGCCTTGTCAACTCCGACAGGCTGTCCCAGCGCTCAAGAGTCTGCGCTTGATCGATGTCCATGACATCAGCGCTCGTGTCGACTTGCGTGCTGCTACGGGAAGGAAGCGGATCCAAAGAAACGCCCACGTTCTCGCGCCGCGTACCATCTGCGAGAGCAGCCTGCGTGCGTGCTGCCGACGCACCGCGATTGCTTGAACCTACTTGCCTGAGCGCGGCTCTGGCATTGAACAGCTCAAGGTTCTGCGATTCATCGATTACGCCCCTCGAAAAGTGCGCATCACTACTGACGCGCCTTAATCGCTGGCTGAAATTGTCGCTCAGCCTGTCGTCGAATGTCGGGCGATGCAAGATGTCCTCTGTACGGATAATATCAAGGTTCGACGCTCTGCGGTTAGGTTGAGGGCTGGCTGGCAGTTCGATTTGATCGGCTTCAGCCTGGGCATTACGCTTGGCCAGCTCCACTTTAAGCTCAGCCATAACGTTAGTCCGGTAATGGTTCTCGATATTTTGGTCCATTGCCTTAGGAGGAGAAGGCATAGCGGGGGGCAGTGGAATAACATCTCCTACACCTGAATCAGCATCACTTTCATCGGAGTCTGAAAATGATATCGTCGACGACTGGACTAACTGTTGCGCGCCAGTCGTTGCAATATTGACGGCCTCGTGTTGCTGAGCGTCCTCGACGTTATCGTCAATTACCTGAACGGCTGACTGCTCGGCGGTGGCTACAATCGAAGTTCGTCCGGTGACTATTCGGCCAGTGTCGGCGTGCTGCGCCTGAGAGCCGGGTGTAATGTCGAGCGGCACAGACGAGGAGGAATGATTACCGCCCACATTTACCACCCTCATTACCTCAAGCGTGAAACGAAGTGCCTGCGCTAACATTCGCTCAGCCGATTCATTGTTATTCTTGGCTGCTTCGACAGAAGATTTAGTAAGAGCTTCAACCAGGTCAGATCCCGACGCGCCTGCTTGACCAATACCGTGGAAGTCAATTTTCATGTCCCCATTCTTACTAGTGACATTCAAACCTTCGGTGGGAAGCCGTTGACCAGTATTTTGAATTGGCGTGCGAGCACTTTCGCTGGGATTTCTCTGGACATTTCGACCCGCATTACCTTTTGACGGGAGATATGACTGTTTCAAATCCAGCTGACCGAGGCCCAACTGAATCACGCCCCAGAAATGCTCACTGGGACTTCCGGAAGGGGATCTATAATTCATCTGATCATACAATGCGGCAGTAGCAAATTCCCGGCCATTGCCACTCTGCCTGATCTCTCGCACAGTCTCGTCCGTCAGCCGCTCGCCTGCTTGCAACCTGACTTGAGTTGCTCTAACCAAGCCATTATGCAGGTATTCGTTATACAAATTATTTTGGGTATGGAGTTCTGCGTCCGGGTAGCGAGTCAGGAGCGTATCCATACGGCCATTGATGGCTACCGCTCTCTCATGGCGATTCTCGTGCCCAAAAAGCTTACCGAGAGAAATTTTGGGCACACCTTGCGCCACGGACTTGGCCAGTGCGCTCTGAATTAGCTTTTGGGCTTGTTTAAAAGTTTTATCGGTACCGATATTGGGCACTTTCGACAACATAAATAGCTCGACAGCCAATCTGACTTGATATTCCCCATCACCTACGCCAGCACTCGCGATTTTTAACACGTCCTCTTTAGCTGCACCGGGCATGAAGTAAGCGCACGCTTGTTGTCGAAGGTGACGCATCGCCGCATCGGATGTATGAATCGTATCCTCACTGAGGATTGGGGCTAAATTGACTTCAGGATGGTTAACCACGGATTCCAGGGCCCGGGCAATCGGCCGAGTTGGCGCAGAATCACTGCGGGGTTGCGTCGCCGCCCTGGCGACAGATGAGTTTTCTGCAATCATATCAGGCAATCCCGCTGGCAATAGCCTTGAGCATCTCTGCGTACTGGCTTAGTTGAGAGGAAAGAATCTTGTTGAAGTTTTCGTGGTAGGAGTTGGCGTTGCCATATTTGGTGGTGAACATTTGCAACTGGTTCTTTAACTCGCCTTCCTGGCTGTTGAAGCCGGCTTGCCAAGCTTGGAATTTGGCGGAGTCAAGATGTGCTTCTACCGGTATTCCCGCCCCGCTAAACAAGGGCCTCAACGCATCATCCATTGTCTTCAAAGGCGAAAGATCCATCATCACAATGTATCCCCCCTTACCATCGGGCTGGACGTTCGGAGAGTCTTTGCCCATACCCATCGCTTCAGCCCACTTCTTGGCGTCGTCTTCACTCGTAACTGGCCAGTTTCCATCCTTATCAGGAATGGGGAAAAGCATCCCAGTGGGCTGGGCTGAATATTTTTTCAGTAAATCGCCGATAGCTGTAAGCAAACCTCGATTGATCGTGACAGTTTTGCCATCACCCGAACTCGTTATCCATTTACTCATCTCCGCCATGATGTCCTTATTGAACTCCGCGTAGAAGTCCGAATATTTTTTCAGCAACGCCTCATAAACGGCTAAATATTCTTTGCGGATGAGACCAATCATCGCTTGTAACTGCTCGAAAAAATCGGAACTGGCATTGGACTGGTTCAGGCTTTCCAGCACCGACGGTTCCGGCACCGGGAGCTTGCGCAAGTGCGCCAAGGCGTCGCCGGCGAACATGCGCGCATCGCGGGTATCGGCGAACCCATCGACGGAAAATTCACGCAGGCCGGCTTCGAGCAGATGACTCTGCTGACCGACTACAGCCGCGCTGTCGACAATCGCATTTAACTTCAGCAGCAGTGCGCCATTGCGACTGTGTTGCAGCGCCGCATCACGCAAAAACGCCTTGACGACATTTGCGCTGTCTTGCTCGGGCGCCCCTTGGCGCCCCGCAGCGGCACTGGCTTGCTGGAGCGCCACCAGGCGCTTGAAGTCCTTGACATCGGCGGCGCTGCCTTGCTGACGCGCCGACAGGCGAGCAAGGACTCCCTGCAGAGCCGCCGACCTCGATCGCTGCTGGCGGGAATGCAATTCATCGCCCCACCCACTGTCGGCAGGCTGTTCCAGGCGCACAGGTTGTTCGACGGGCTTGAGACAAGCAACGCCGGGCCTGGTCTGGAGTTCAGAGGAATAGCTCATGGGAGTCAGGCCCTGGCGTTGGCGATGGTGTTGATGGTCGAGTTACGGCTTTCGGCGATTTGCAACAGGGTCTCGAGCTGCTTGACCAGCATGGCGCTGTCCTCGCTGACCATCTGGTTCGCCGCTTCGCTGACCGATTTATTGACGTTCTGCTCCGCCTGGTGCAACGTTTCTTTTTGCCGCTGGATGTACTCTTCGACGCGTACAGCGGAGGTCACGGCGGCACTCAAGACTTGGGCTATCGAGCTGAAAGCAGAGCCCACCACCATCATTTTGTTGATGCCCCCCTGTGCCAGTGCACTTTTCATGTTCAACTCCTTGGCATCCACTCTGTTCTGGCGAATTTCCTTTTCGACTACGGCACGTTCCTCCGGTGAAAGTTGACCATTGTGGTTTTTTTGCTCGAGCGTTTTCAGTTCGCCTGCAGCATTCGCGTACGACACATTGGTCGGTTTCACGGCGAGCGACTCCGGCGGCGTCGTTTTCAGTTTCACCGTGTGGTCCTGGGCCACCTGTTCCAAGCCACTGGCTCTGACCTTGTTCGTCTTGATATCCGTATGCTGCAACTGATGCCCACGGATCTGCGTGCCCGCACCACCTACCGCCATCGAACCCGCCACCACCGCACCGGCAATGCTTGCATGCATGCTCGCTTCACCGCTAGCCCTGGTGGCCACGCCCTGGGCTTCAGCGGCCTTGAAGGCGATCTGGGTGAACACGCCACTCATGGCGGCACTGGACTGACGCGCGACATTCAGCGCGGCGATGGCCGCCACCAGCACCAATATGTGTTTCTCCCAGTTGCCTGGATCGAACGTCAGCGAAGACTTCGCGGCCTCAGCGAGAGCCTGCCTGGCGCCCTCAACGACGGCTTCGAGCTTGCCGATGGTGTCATCGAGTTGCTCAACCGTGTACCCGGACGGAGTCATTGTCGCACCGGCCTTTAACACCTGCGCATCCAGGCCCGGGCCGACGCCGCCCGTGGACATGGCTTGCTTGCTGTCAACGGCAGCTTTGCCAAGAGCCAGGGTATCGATGGACAGGTTGCGAGTGAGCGGTGCTGCATTGATGATTAATTCAGCCATGATGATATTCTCGATAGATAGGAATCAGATATTTCGTGCCATGTTCAGCGCAGTGTTTTGAGTGTTGTCCTGAATCGCCAGGGCGTTCTTGCGGAATTGATCCACCGACTTGGTGATTTCGCCGAACGCCTGAACCAGTTCATCGACCCACGCCTTGAGCGTTTCGGAAATCGCCATGGTCATTTGCGCCTCGGCAAGATGCTTGGCGGCTTCTTTCTGGTGCATGCCCGACTTGACGCCCATGGCGGACTCGCCCACCACGCCACCGGCTTCGATGCCCGCCACGCCTGCACCGGCTCGACTGCCGTACATGGCCAGGGAGTTGGGGTCAGATTTGAGGCCGACCTGGGTGCGCAACCTGGTCAGGCCATTGGTCACGCCCTTGCTGACCGAGCGGGCGGCCTGCTTGAGCATGTCCGGGGCCATCTTGCTGGTCATCTTGCCGAGCAGGTTGCCCATGCTGCCGGCCACCCGGGCCCCGGCGCCCTTGCCCACCGCCACCACCACGGCCATAACCGCGATCATGGCTACGGCGCCGACGATGGCGCCGAGAATATTCCCGGCCATCTCCGCCGTTTGCGCGTCTACGCCCATTTTCTTGAGTACGTCACCAATGCTCTTGCCGATGGCCTGGATCATCGGCCCCAACACCTTGTCCATCAGCGGCTGGGTGGCCTTTTCCATGAATGAAACACCAGTTATCGCCTTGCCGATCATGTCGGCACCCATCAGGGCGATACCGACCCCGGCCAGCACCAGGCTGGCGCCGCCGGTGAAAGCCGCCCCGACCACACTGGCCACCGTCAGCACTGCGCCGAGGATCTTGCCGATGCAGCCCATGGTCTTGCTGGCGGCTTCGGCCTTGCGCACCTGCTCCAGGTACTTCTCTGACTCTTTCTCAAGGTATTCCTGCCGGGCGGCCTGCATGGTGCGCGACAATTCCAGCTCGTTTTCCAGCTTGGATTCGGCGCTCTTGCCCAGCAGTTCGGCGAGTTTCATCATCAGCTCGACCTGGGTCGCGGCCGCGTTCATCTGTTTCTTCATGCCCTCGATAATTTCTGGCGTGGGTTGCCCCGCCATTGCCTCCATTTGTCGGGCAAGCTTCTCAACGGTCGCAGCGGCGCTCATGAGCACATCGCCGGCCGCCTGATGCACGGCTTCAGCACCGGCCATTTTCTGCCCTGCTACCGAGATGTCTTTTTGCGCCAGGTCAAGCGCCTTAAGCGCTTCGGCATGTTCTGGCGAATCGACTGGAGTCTTGTCGAGGGTTGCCTGGGCCTGCTCCAGCCTGGCTTGTGCACTGTCCAGTTGCGCCTTGGCGTCACGCAGATTTTTCGAGGCGTCAGCGTGAACGGCGGAGGCCGCCAGGAACGCATCAACCGCGGCCAGATATTTATCTGACAGCTCCAAGTTGCCGGCAGCGGCCGCACTGGCAGCCGCCTTGAGCATCTCCATGCGGCTTTTGAGCGAATCGGTCTGCACCGCGCCAAGCAGGGCAATCAGTGAGGCCATCAGTAAGGTAAAGGTGTCTTCAGCCTCCGGATCTGCGCCCTTGACCGGCATTCTCGGCGTCTGCAGTTGCGGGCGACCGGGCACCGGCCCGGTGTCACCCGATTGCTGGTACTGGGTGATCGTCACGTCAATCAAAGCGGTATCGGCGGCTCGCAGATACGAATGGGATTTAGTGGCCTTGGTAGCGGCGTCGCCATATGTAGCCAGTCCGCTCGCGTCCACGCCTTGGCGGGTAAGCGCTTTTAGATCCATTACAACTGCTCCTCGGTATGGTCGGCCTCGACGTCGCTCAACGCTGCCAGGTAAGCCTGGGCCTGCTCGCGCAAGCCCGGCTCCTGGACACGCTCCATGACGTATTCGAAACACAGCTTGGCTTTACCGGCGCGACCCAGTGCCAACTGGCACTGGCCGGTGTAAAGCATGGGCCGATAGTCGTTTTTGCCCTGGGCGAAGGCGACGGCGTAAAGATCGATAGCCTTCTGGTGGTTCTGCTTGAGTTGATGCACCGCAGCCAAGCCCATCCAGTACTGAGCGTTGTAGAAGTCATAGATGCACAGGAAGTGGAAAAAGCGTTCGGCATCGTCCAGGCGGCCCTGCTCGTAGAACTCGTAGGCAAAGGCATAAAGGCTGTCCATCTGCTCGCTGCTGACGCCGCGAACGTCCTTGAGCGGCGTGCCGTCAAACACGGCCTGCATCACCTGCTCGGCGACTTGGTCTTCTTCCTGTTCCGTCTGTTTACGACGACTCATGGGGTAACTCACTCCTGAATGTTTCGTCAGCGGTGCTGACACGGCCATTAAGCCAATTGAATGAAAAGACAGCCGCCAAAAAGCGCTCATAAGTACTTACATTTGCATCAGCGCTTCCGGCGCATCAGCAAGCACGACCGTTAACGGCCTTACGCCTGTTCGACCTGCTCGAGCCAGACCAGCAGGCGCAGTACGTTCTCGATCTCTTGCAGTTGGATAAAGGTGTAGCGCTGGTGGGTCTTGAAGATGCGCCGCGCCAGGGCCACATCGGTGATCACCGGCACGCCGACTTCGGCGGCGTACTTTCGCACTGCCAGGGCGCGCTGGTTGGTTTCCAGCAGCGAGATAAACGGCATGATCGTCACTTCGGGCTGGAAGTAGATACCGACGGCAATGTGGGTCGGGTTGGCGACGATCACCCGTGAACCGCGGATGTCGGACTTAACCTGTTCGGACAGCAACTCCATGTGCAGGTCACGGCGCCGGCCCTTGATGTCCGGGTTGCCGTCCTGCTCCTTGTGCTCGCGCTTGACCGCCTGCTTGTCCATCTTCAGGTCCTTGATATACAGCCAGTACTCGCACAAGGCATCGAGAATCAGGATCAACAGGATGCAACCAAGGAAGGTCAGCAGCAGCACCAGTAGCAGGTGCGCCCAGATCGGGAACAGGTCGATGGGCTTGGCGTAGAGCTGCGCGAACAGCAGGTGGCGCTGGGTCCGCCACACCACCCAGAAGGCGATGACAAAACAGCCCAGGTACAACAGCGACTTGACGGTGTCCTTGAGCGTGCGCAGGCTGAACAGCTTCTTTAAACCGTTGATCGGATTCAGGGCGCCGAAGTTGATTTTCAGCGCTTCGCTGGCGATCGCCATGCCGGTGGTCAACAAGGTCGGCACGGCACTGGCAAGGAAACACACGGCAATCAGCGGCAGGATGATCTTGAGCATTAACACCCCAAGCGCGGCAGCGTAGTGCTGCGGGTCGGCGGCAAAACCGGCGGCGAGAAGGCGTCGGTACACCTCCATCACCTGCAGCAGCAGGCCATTGCCGGCGAGGTAGATCAGGCCGCACAGCATCAGACAGCTGGTGGACAAGTCCTTGGCCTTGAATGTCTGGCCTTTTTTCGCGGCGTCGCGGCGTTTTTTCGGCGTCGGCTTTTCGGTTTTCGAGGCGCTGGACATCTCAGTGCGCCACGGGCTGGATAAACCAGTCGATCAGTTGCGCCGGCTTGTCGCGCCCCATGCGCTGGATCTCGGACGGCAGGTGCGCGCCGAAGTACAGCAACAGTACCAGCAAGGCGATGGCGCCCTTGACCGTCAGCGACATCGAAAACGCGTTCATTTGCGGGGCGAAGCGCGCCAGCAGGCCGAGCAAGGCTTCGGACAGCAGCAACGTGGCCACCACTGGCGCGCTGATGATCAGGGTCTTGCTGACCAAGGGGTCCAGCAGGCCGAGCAGCGGCTGCAGCCTGAATTCGCAGCCGTGCAGCGGCGAGCACAGTTGGTAGCTGCGGCTCAGCGTCTCCACCACCAGGCCCATGCCACCGACCTCGAGGTAAATCACGGCGGCGAACATCTGCAGGAAGTTGGCCAGCTCGGAGGTGTCGTCACCGTTGGCCGGGTCCACGGTGCTGCTGAGCATGGCGCCGCGCTGGTTGTCGATCAGGTTGCCCATGCCGTGTAGCACCCAGAACGGCCAGGACAACAGGCAACCGAGCACCACCCCCACGCCCGCCTCGCGCAGCAGCAAGCCGTAGAAGCCGAGCGAATCGAGGCGCGGCAGCGTGTCGGCGGTGTAGGGCCACAACGCCATGCCGACCAGAACGATCACAGCGTTGCGCGGCGCCCCGGTCAGCGCCCGACTGTTGAGAAACGGCAACATGAAAAAGATCGGCGCCAGGCGCGCAAAGCAGATCGCGGCCCCCGCCAGCCAGCCGTGCAGGTCGACAAACAGACTGATATCCATAGAGGGTTATTTCAACGCCAGGTGCATGACTTCGCGACTGAACGCGAGCAAGGTCTCGCCATACCAGCCGGACAACAGGAACAGGCAGATCGACACCGAGAGCAATTTGAAGCCGAACGGCAGGGTTTGCTCCTGCAACTGGGTGACGGTCTGGAACAGCCCGATCAGCAAGCCCACCAGGGTGGCGACGATAATCGGCCAGGCCACCAGGATCAGGATCAGGTACAGGGTTTTATTGCCGGCAAATACCAGGTCATTCATCGTGGTTACTCATTGCGCCACGGACAGGTATTGCCCGATCAGGCCGGTGGAAAGCAGAGACCAGCCATCGAGCGCGACAAACAGCACCAGCTTGATCGGCACGGAAATGATCACCGGACTCATCATCATCATGCCCAGCGCCAGCAGGATGCTCGAGATCACCAGGTCGACGATCACAAACGGCAGGTACAGGTAGAAACCGATCTTGAATGCCGCCTTGATCTCGCTCAGGGCATAGGCTGGCAACAGGGCGAATAGTGAAGGCTCCAGGTCCTCGGCCACCTCCTGTTCGGGCGCCTGCGGGTTCTCGCGGGCGAGCTGGGCTCGCTCGAAGAACTGCGCCAACTCTGGGTCGGTATAGCGGATCAGGTAATCGCGGTAGCTGCCCAGGCCGTTGTCGACAAACGCCACCACCGCATCGATGCTGGTGAACTCGACCTGGTTGGCCTTGTAGTAGTCATAGCCTTGTTGCACCACCGGGCTCATGACAAAAACAGCCAGCATCAAGGCCACCGCATTCAGGGTCATGTTCGAGGGCACCTGTTGCAGGCCCAAGGCGTTGCGCACGATGACGAAGACGATGGAAAACTTGATGTAACAGGTGCCTGCGGCGATCAGGAATGGCAGCAGCGAAGCCACTGCCAGCAGCCCGATCATTGAAACGTCATTCATTGCCCGGGCCCCGATATACCTCACGCAACTCAAGCCCCAGGCGCCCGTCGAGGCGCACCAGCTCGCCAATGGCGATGCACCGTTCACCGACGCGAACCTCGACCTGCTGCAGGGCCTCGGGGCCCAGCGGTAACACCTGGTGCTCGATGAAGTCATTGAGCTGCGCCATGCTCAGTGTGAGCTCGGCGAGCACGAACTGCAGCTTGACCGGCAGGGGTGACACTGCGCATTCGGCGAGGTCGGACGCGATGTCCTCAGGGGTAAGTTCCATATGCAGGCCTTCTTCGATAAAAGTAAATTGACCGATACAGCGCCCCGCCAGCAAGAGCTGGCAGGTTTGCCCGGCGATCATCAACAGGTCGCCTTCGGCCAGGCGGCGCAGCTGTAAAGGGGTGAGTGCGGTTTCGCCCAGCACCACGCGCAACGTTTGTTGCAGGCGCCGTGTCCAGGGTTGAAGCGCCCGTGGTTCGCGAGCGGTATCAGCCGGCAGGCCCAGGACCCAGCAGGGACCCTGGTCGGTGGCGATACACGGCAGGTCGGCCGTTTCCAGGACCGCACCGTCAACGCCCTGGACATCGAACAGGTGCTGGTAGTCGAGCAACTGCGGTGGCAGTTCCAACGGACGCTCCAGCAGCCTGAAGAGCTCAAGCAGGTTGTTGTCGACGAAGCTGCGCCCAAGCACTTGCGACCATTGCGGCCAGATGGCCTGCAACCATTGATCACTATCGATCAACCCCTGCCAGAGCCCTAGCCGACCTTGCGCATAAAAACTGATGTAGCGGCCCTGGCGCGGCACTCGGCTCAGTTGCACCGGATGCCCGTCGCGCAGCCAGCGCGCCACAGCCTGGCTGCGCTGGTAATGCAGCCGCGGAACATCGCGCAACAGCGGCGTGCGCGTCACGGTTTCAAGCCCTGGAAGGCCGGCATACGGGTCAATGCCCGGGGCTCATCGCCTTGCGCTTCATCGTCGCCTGCATCGTGCTGGCGACGCTCGTCGTGCGCCTGCTGGTGTTGCTCGTTCAGTTGCCAGAGCGTTTGCGGGGTGTGCTCCAGACCGTCGCGCAGATGGTCGGACACCTGGGCATTGCTGGGGCTGAGCAAGAGTTGCGAGGGCATGTCGGCCGACGCCTTGTTAACGGTGACCACTCCGGCGCAATCGCCTTTGCTGAAGGGCACCTGCAGGTAGGGTTGCGCCGCTTTCTCTGCGGGCACTTCAGGCTTGCCCGCCGGCGGCGGGTTAAAAACGGCCGGCGGCGGCCCGCCCTGAGCCCGTGCGGCACGCTCAAGGCCGGGTGGCAACGGTTGGGCGCTTTGGGGCGGCGGGGTATCACCATCGGCGGCTGTTGTCCCGGGTTCGGTGCCAGGCTTGGCCATTGAGGTTGCCGAAACGGTGGTCGCCACGCCTTGCGCCGCATTGGCCGGCACCGGTTGCGCCGGGCTTTCGGCCATTGCGGCCGCCCCGCTGCCTGGTACGCGAGGCCCATCGCTCACCGGCAACACAGGCGAGTGCATTGCTGGCGTCGTTGCCGCCCCAGTGCCCGCCGCGCCTTGCGCCGCGTTGGCCGGCACCGGTTGCGTCTGGCTTTCGGTCATTGCTGCCGCCCCGCGGCCTGGTACGCCAGGTACATCGCTCACAGGCAACTGCATTGTCGGCGTCGTTGCTACCGCTGACCCAGGCTTGACCGCTGGCATTGGCAGCCCCATGGCGCCTGGTGGCGCCGGCAATTGCGCTGCCGTCGTTTGCAGCGGCCGCCCAGGCGTGCTCGGTAGTAACGTCGGGGCGAGCATCACCATCATGACGGGCGCAGGCGCCCAGCCCCTGGCGGCCGATTGACCTTGAACCGGCGCACCGGCCTGTGGCTGCGCCTCCATGGGCACAGCGCCCGAGATTTTTTTTGGTGCGGCTCCAGACGCCTCCTTAGACCCTGTCGGGGCTCGTGACAGCGGCTCGGGTAATGGCTGCAGTTGCGCAAGCCATGCCAACGCGCCCTCGGGCAGGTCTGGCGACTCATCGCGCTCCGCGACAGGCGGCCGACTGGCGTGTTCGCCAGGCTCATCCACGGGCAGTACAGCTGTCACCGGACGGGTTATGGCTGCAGGACTTGAGGTGCTCATTTGTTCTTCACCAATAATTCTTCGATGTCATGTTCTTCGAGGCGCCAGCGGCGCGCACGATGCTCGGCGAGCAGGCGTTGCTCCAGGTGCTGGTACTTCGCATGCCGGCCTTGCAGACTTTTGCGCTGCTGCTGCAGGTCATCCAGTTGCTCCACTATCTCGCCATGGCGCTCCAGCACCCGGGCCCGCTCCAGGCCGAGGTTGGCGATCTGGCGGCGGATCACCGCCTGACGCCGCAATTGGGCGAACAGCTGCGAGTGGCTTACGGTTTGGGCCTCCATGCGGTTGCTGAGCATGAGTTCCCTGAAGCCCTCGGCTTGCCGGTCGATGGCGCCCAGCTCCAGTTCCAGCGGGCTCAAGCGGCGCCGGGCAGAGCTCAAGGCCAGCTCACAGCGCTGCTGGCGATGGTCACTGAAGCGCAGCAGTCGGCGGACTTCAATCAATGAGGCCATGCAGGCCCTCCAGCGCCAGGGCCGGCGCACACGGCTCTGCCAGGTCCTGGCGCAGCCAGTCGAGCAGGGCTTCGCGCCGGTCCATGGCATGGTCGTTGGCCGGGTTTTCACCTCGGCGGTATTCACCCAGGTCAAGGAACACCTGCAGTTCTTCGAGGCGGGTCAAGACCTCGCGGGTACGTGCCGCCAGTTCTTGTGTTTCGCGCTCGGTGACCTGGTGGGCCACGCGACTGGCGCTGCGCAGCACGTCAATGGCCGGGAAATGCCCGCTGGCCGCGAGCTTGCGGCTGAGGTAGATGTGCCCGTCGAGGATCGAGCGGATCTCCTCGGCAATCGGGTCCGGCTCGTCATCGCTTTCTAGCAGCACCGTGTAGAACGCGGTGATACTGCCGGTGGCGGTGACGCCGGGACGCTCCAGCAAGCGCGGCAGGGAATCGAATACCGACGCCGGATAGCCGCGCCGCGCCGGGGCCTCCCCGGCGGCCAGGGCCAGGTCACGCCGGGCCCGGGCATAGCGGGTCATGGAATCGAGCAGCAACACCACGTTGTAGCCCTGATCGCGAAAGTATTCGGCGATGGTCGTGGCCTGCAGCGCGGCGTTGCAGCGATCCACCGAGGAAAAATCCGACGTGGCGTAGACCACCACGCAGCGTGCGCATTGTTCCGATTGGCGCAGGCTCTCGACAAACTCGGTGACCTCCCGCCCCCGCTCGCCAATCAGGCCAACGACAAAAATATCGGCGTCGCTGTGGGCGATCAGCATGTTCATTAGCGAGGTCTTGCCGGAACCGGCTGCGGCAAAGATCCCGATGCGCTGGCCAATGCCACAGGTCAGCAGCCCGTCGATCACCCGCACGCCGGTGGCCAGCGGCCGGTCGACCGGGCGACGCTGGTGATAAGCCGGCGGCGCCGCATCCACCGGATAGTCCTGGCCGTCGAAGGCGTCGCTCGGCGCCAGTCGCTCGACAATGACACCTTGCGGGTCGACCACGGCGCCGAGCATCGCTGAGCTGCAATGCAGGCTGAGCAAGGCGCCGGTAGGCACGATCAGCGATTCGCGGGACAGTCCCCGCGCCTCCCCGAGCAGGCTCAGCAGCACCGCGTCCGGACAGAAACCGATCACCTGCGCCCGGGCGCTGATGTGCGGGTCGCGCCAATCGCGCCGGACCTCGCAGACTTCGCCAATCACCACGTTGTCCAACGCCGCCTGGATCAGCGGCCCGTTCAGGCGCAACGGGTGAGCGCCATGGCGCTCCAGCAGCAGCCTGTTCATTGCCGCACGAGTTCGCACAGTGTGGCCAAGGCGGTCAGGTAATCCTCAATGGTGGTGGCCAGTTGTTCGGCGTTGTCGTAGGCGCTCTCGGCGAGCAACACCCGCACTTCAAGCTGGCCGTTGATTTCAGCCAGTTGCATTTGCTCGGTGCGGGCAAACGCACAGCCTTGCATCAGAAAACGCAACAAATATTCCGAACAGTGGCCCAGCAACATGTCGCCTGACTCCACCAGCGAACTCCAGAACCACAGCCCGTCCTCGATCACCCCCATATTGATGTTGGGCAGGTTGGCGAGTTCGAGTTCAATGGTGCTGTGGCCGTCGAAAGACCCGATCTGTTCGTCAGTGCAACCGCTTAACAGCAGTGCTTCGCGGAGCAAAGAGGCAATATCGATATGTTGCATAGGGAAATCTTCCTTACAGGGTCTTGATCACGTTTACGGAAATGCTGTCGGAAATCTCACCAAAGGAAACGACGTCCAATTCTCGGAAGCGGCCTTCGATAAACTTTTTGATGTAGCGCCGGACATCGACTGACGCCAGGAGCACCAGGTCTTTTTGCGCGAAGTGCAGGCTGTCCAGACCCAGGGCCAGGCGGTCCATCAGTTCGTCGCTGGCGGCGGGCTCGAGGTTGAGAAAGCTGCCGGCGGAGGTCTGGCGGATGCCCTTGCGCATCACGTCCTCGAACTCGGGTGACAGCAGCAGCACCCGCAGATCGTTGCCATGGGCAAACTTGTTACTGATATAGCGCCCCAGGCTGCCGCGAACGTGTTCGACCA
Source organism: Pseudomonas sp. Y24-6 (assembly GCF_020295325.1). Classification (NCBI taxonomy): domain Bacteria; kingdom Pseudomonadati; phylum Pseudomonadota; class Gammaproteobacteria; order Pseudomonadales; family Pseudomonadaceae; genus Pseudomonas; species Pseudomonas sp. Y24-6. The sequence continues at coordinate 282,101 of NZ_JACBXG010000007.1, forward strand.
GGGCAAGCACGTCCTTTTCACGGGACCCCCAGTGGGCCAGCGACTCGAGGATCAGTTTCATGTTGCGCACCGAAATGCGCTCGCTGATCAGCCGTTGCAGGATCTCGGCAATCTTCTGCACCGTGGCATGGCGGTACACTTCCTTGAGCAAGTCGGGGTACCGCGCTTCCATTTCGTCGAGCAGGGTCTTGGTTTCCTGTACGCCGAAAAACTCGTTGATATTGCGTGCGAGCAATGTCACCAGGCAGCGATAAAACTCGTCATAGGCGGGGCGTAGCTGATGCCCCATACCCTGCAACTTGTCACGGTGTGCGGACGACACCCAGATGCTCGCCTGCTTGTTGCTGTCCAGGCCGGTGCTCAGGTCGAGGCTGAGGTGTTCGAGTTCGGGTTTGTAATCGACGATGCGCAAGCGGTCGAAGTGAATATCGAACTGATCGGCGCGCACCTCGTTGATTAATACGGCCACCTGCCCTTGCGGCAGCGCGTCAACGCCGCGCAACCGCGGCTCGGGAATGCGGATGCCGTAATCGACGAAAAACTGGCTGCGAAAGCGCTCGCATAACTGTGCCTGGCGCAGTTCTTCCAGGCGCTGATTGGGCACCAGCAGCATCAGTGCGATGGTCTCGGTGGCCATGTTGTCGACGTTGTCGATCAGCCCCAGCTCGCTGCCCGGCTGGCCATCGGCAGGCGTCTGGGCCGAGGTTGCCGAGCGGCTACCCGCCTTGCCCCTGGCCCGATGGCGGAAATACAGCAGCGCCACCAGCGCGCCGGCCAGCAGCAGGAACACGCCAACCGGAAAACCGGGCAGGATGCCGACCCCGATCGCGAGAAACGCGGTGACCCCGATCACAAAGGGATTGCCCAGCATCTGGGTCATCATGTTGCGACCCAGGTTGGCTTCGTCGCCGTTGACCCGGGTCACGATAAAGCCGGCGCCAATGGCGATCAGCAGTGCCGGAATCTGCGCCACCAGGCCATCGCCGATGGTCAGCAAGGTGTAGGTGTGCAAGGCCGTGGTCATGTCCATGCCCAACTGCACGACACCAATGGCGATGCCGCCGAGGAAGTTGACGAAGATAATGATGATGCCGGCAATCGCGTCGCCCTTGATGAACTTCATGGCACCGTCGAACGACCCATACAACTGGCTTTCACGCTCCAGCGTACTGCGTCGCTCGCGGGCTTCCTTGGTGTCGATCGAGCCGGCCTTGAGGTCGCCGTCGATGCTCATCTGCTTGCCGGGCATACCATCTAGTGAGAAACGTGCCGCCACCTCGGCGACCCGCTCCGAGCCCTTGGTGATGACGATGAACTGCACGATGGTGACAATCGAGAAAATCACGAAGCCCACCACCAGGCTGTCGCCGATGACGAACTCGCCGAACGAGGCAATGATCTCCCCCGCATCGGCCTGGGTCAGGATCAGCCGACTGGTACTGATGGATAACGCCAGGCGGAACAAGGTGGTGATCAGCAGCAACGCGGGGAAGGTCGAGAAGCTGAGGATGCGCTCGATGTAGAACGAGCCCATGAAAATCAGGATCGCGATGACGATATTGAGTCCGATCAGGAAATCCACCAGCACGGTCGGCAAGGGGATGATCAGCATCGCGATGATCATCACCATCAGCGTCAGGATCAGCAGTTCCGGCCTAGAAGTAACACTGCGTAAAATTTTATCGAACATGGTGTACATACCTTGAAAACTAAGGATTGGAACGACCCACAAGGGCGGCATGACGCTGAATGGTTTCGTGGGCGTACACCAGGTCCGCCAGCTGGGTAAACTGCTCTGCAACGCGCTGCAAAGATTCTTCATCGTCGAACAGGCTCACGGGCAGCGACAGGCAGGTCAGGCGCAAAAACTGCAACAACTGGCCACGCTCGCGGTGGTCGACCAACAGCAACTGTTCACCAAAGACCCCGTGCAGAAACTGTTCGAGCTCATCGGGATACTTCAGCAGCCCCAACAGGAACAGCAGCCAGTCAGGCTCACTGGAGTTGTGCCGCCGCACCAGCGCATCGTCCAGCAGGCGTTGAATGAAGATCACATCGGCGGAACGTAAGCGCTTGAGCTCACCGAGTTTTTTCAACAGCTGGCCAAACTCCTCGCGCGAGCAACTGGGGTCCTGGGCGTCGATATCGGTGAGCAAGGCGGCTTCGATAAATTCCAGGACCGAGCCACGGTGTTGATGCCCGTACAGGGTTATCCAGTCTTCATAGGACTGGGCGGCGCCTTCGTCGGATTCGAGAAACGAGCGGTAGGTATCGCGCATCAGGCTGGCGCGCAGCATCAGCGCCTTGCCAAACATCTTGGCCTTGAGGGCCGAATTGATGCCGGCCTTCAGGCGTTTCGGCTCGGCCTGGTTCAGTACTTCCTGGAGAATGGTTTCCAGGCGCCGGCGCGTGGCATCGGCCAGGTCCCTGGCCCGCAGCAATTCGCGCAGCACCAGCACCAGGTCGCTGTCATCGGGAAACAGGCCGCGCGCCTGCGCCAGCAGCCATTCGATGCTGCGATCAGGCAGCTGGGCCAGCTTCTGGACCTGGCTCGCCTTGGGCGCCACGTCCTCCTCCAGCACCCGTTCGAAACTCTCGGAGAGGCCTTCGAACTGGTTACCGAAATCCCCTCGGCGGCGAAACTGCGAACGCAGCGAGGCGGCCATTTCATCGCTGTTCTCGACAAACTGCGCCACCGCCGCTGCCGGGGTTGCATCATCGGCCGGCTCTTCTTGCTTGACCGGAGCCTGGTTATTCTGCTGCGCGCGCGTCAATTGCATGCGTGAAGAAATACCGCCGATAGTGGCCATCTCAACGATCCATCGCGCGCAGCACGGCGCGGTCGGCGGCATCGCGGGGTACAGCCCCGATGACTTCGGCGCCGATCTGCGCCGCGCCGGGTGCAAGCGGGGTATCAAGCTGCTTGGGCTGGATCAGGAACACCCGCACGGTGTTGGATTTACGCGCCTGGCGATAGCTGAACAAACGACCCAGATAAGGGATATGTCCCAGCACCGGGATTTTCCTCAGCAACTCGCCACTTTCATCCCGGGTAAATCCGCCCACCAACAGGCTCTTGCCCTGGGGGACCCGGGCGACCGTACTGATGCGGGTACGGCCGACGGTCGGCAAGCTGTCCGGGCCGGCATTTTCGGACTGAATCGCGTCACCGTCTTCGATGTTCAGCTCCATCTCAACTTCGCCGACCGGCGAAATCCGCGGCAGGACGCTGACCAGCGTGCCGTAGGTAACATGTTCGAGTTGCGAGTTGCGCTCGCCTACGAGCTTTGCGTAGAAGGTGCGATTGTTGTCGAAGATGGCCGGGACATTTTCCTGGGTCAGCACCACCGGGCGCGACACCACGCGTGCCCGGTTATCGGTCTCCAATCCGGCGACCGCCGCCATGAACGAAGGACCATCGAGGGTACTCAGGGACCCGCCATTAAGCGAGGCCTGGGCCTGTGAGCCGACCTTCAGCGAACCGCGCCAGTTGACCCCCAGCTCGTTCAGGTCGTCCTTTTGCAAGTCGATGATCCACAGGGTCAGCTCCACGTGTCGCTTGGGCTCATCCAGGGCCGCAGCGAGGTTTTCGATAAACCGCACCTGCTCAGGCAGGCCCTTGACCAGCAGGCTGTTGGTGTCGGGATAGGCCACTACGCGGATGTTGCCGGCAGCCAGGTCACGGGCAACGATGCGCGGCGCATCCGGGTCACCGGACGCCGACTCAAGGGTGCCCAGCCCTTGCAGCGGAAAATCCGGCATCCTGGCGCTCCGCCCGGACTCCTGGCTGATGGCAGTTTCAACGCCGCGGGTTTCGCCCGCCAGCAGGGTTTCGATGGCCGTGGCCATCCCGGGGATGGTGATTTTCTGATCGCGCAACTCGTACTGGCGATCACCGACAAAGGTGTTGTGCAGATTGATCACGCCAATGCGCTGCTGCCCCAACTGCAGGTCCGCGCTCTGGGTGTCCATGAACCTGGCCGCCTGCATCACCAGGTCAACGTAGATCGGTGGCCCGGCGACGTAGAAAGTACGCAGCCCGTCATTGCGCAGGGGGTAGCGCGCATCCAGCAGGCCGGAGCGGCGCAGAAAGCCGGTGAGCTTTTCCACGGTAATGGTGCTCAGGGACACGACGCTGCTTTTGGCCTCGGCGGCTTCGTAGACGTACAGCGACTGACCATCGCTGTACCAGATGAGCGCCATCTGCCGGGCGATACGCTCCAGGGTCTGTTGCGGCTGGGCCAGGGCAAACTCCCCGGTGATGGTGCGACGTGCCGCTGCCTTGCTGAGCACGATCGGCTTGCCCAGGGGCGCCGACAAGGCGTCGAAGAAGGTCCGCAGGCTTTCCTGTCTGGCGACGTAACCTTCCCCTTCCCGGGCCGGCGCTGCCGACGCGGTGCCCGGCAGCACACAACACATTGCCAGTACCACGGCGGGTGAACAAAAGCGTTTAAACATCATCAACTGAATCGTCCGAAAGTCGGGTAATGTCGATCAAACTGCTCGGCGCAACGCCGACCAGTTCTCTTACTTCCTTGGAAAAATGCGAAGAGGAGGCATAACCATGCTCCAGGGCGATTTCGGTGAGCGAACCACTCCCCTCGACCAGGGTCAGGAGCGCCCGAGCAGTGCGCCATTCGCGCAGCTCCGGCTTCGCCGCACCACCGAGCGCCTGCTGGCAAAGCCGGCGAAAGTGCGAGACCGAGACGCCATAGCGGCCGGCGAGGTCTTGCAGCTTTTCACTACCGACCCCTTCCTGCAGCAAGAAGCCAAGCAACTGATAACTCTCGCCCTGGCGCAGCAAGCGTGCAAAGGCCTGATAATCGCGCCCCTCGCGCAAGGCGAGCGAGAGGTACCAGAAGTCCAGCGCGGCGCCCGTCGCCTGGGATAAACAGCCATTACCCAACCAGGCCCAGGGTTGCTCTGGTGCAGACTGGCTATTGGACGACACGCCCTGGTCGATAAAAAACTGCAGTTTCACCAGGCTCATGCGCGACACCGGCAACAGCCTGGCGCTGCCCTCCAGCACCTGCAAACCTGGCTTGGCAGCCAGCAGCCCGGCGCTACCAGGCGGCAGGCACCACTGCACCGAACTGTCACGGTGCCCCAGATACAAAAATGACGGACCATTGTGGATGCGCACTACATGCTCGCCAGGCTTGATTGAGGCGCACCAGCCTTGCAGCGTTGTGACCCCCTCTGACGATTCATCTGTGTGCATGCCCGACACCTCATTGCTTACCACGGGTATTTCCCGACGGGCATTGTGTGGGGGCGGCAGCAACCAATCTTGATGAGAAAGTGATGACCGAAGCGGATCAGGCGGGTCCGCTCTGTTATTCGCAGAACGGGCTATCGCCCAAACCATTACCTTCGGGTCACGGCCTGAGTTGAAGTGCCGGGAGCAGGGGGATTTCCGTTGGTGATGCCGACGCTGAACGACTTATATAGATTGATCAGACCATCGAGTCTTATCTGCGAAGACAGGGCGTCGCCCAACCGGGCCTTCAGTACTTGCGCCTGCAACAGGCGACGACTATTGACGGCAAGAATCTCGATCATGCGCTTACCGTTACCGCGCGCCGCATCAGTAGCGGCCTGCTGGAAGGCAAGCTCGCGCTCATGGCAGCGGTCTTCCAACAGGGCAATTTTGAACTCGGCTTTCTCATGCGCCCTGTCACCGGGCCTGGAGTGAGCGATAGCAAACGTGTCGAAACCGATTCGACGGCAAGACGAGTCGCCGATATAGAGATAGTCCCTCCCGCCACAGAGGGCTCCCCGCAACTCCCGAGACAGCGAAGGCGGCTGCCTTGCGGACATGCCCGCCGCTGAAGCGTCGGCGCTGGAAGTTGCACGGTTGGACACCAACAGCACCTCCCTCGGCAACGGCGGACCGATATAACCGCTATCGCTCGGCGCCTTCCTGTAGATGATCCCATTCACTTGCAAACTTCCAACATCCATTTCAACGCCCCATCCTTAGACATGATTCGCAACCATAGGACTAGCCGGGCACGGGCACTTGCATAAAACGCTCACTCCTTTTAAACCTTAAAACGCAGGTCTATCTCCTGCATTTTGTTGTACACCAAAGACACCCAGTCGTCGCAGCCTGCGCCAGCGTTATCGGCGACCATAAAAGTTTCCCGGCGCAACTCGGCGTGGGTCGCCAATCTTTCCAGCCATCCTTGCATCGCTTGCCTGGATACGACGTCATCGAAACGTTTTGACTGATACAGCTGCCCCAGGAAGGTGGAAAATAGTCCTGCGTACGCTTCGCCTTCGAGGCCGGCCCACAGGGTACGCACGGCCTCGCCCTCCTGCTCGCTGAACCATATCGTCACCCCATCACTGAGCCTGCGCATGTAAAGACTGGAGGGGTCATCCGCGTTCTTGATAAAGCGCACAACGGCATGATCAAGGCGCTCGCGCGCCATGCCGGCTTCGAATTTACGCAGAGTGCCATCACCCATAAAATTACCGATCATATTGACCTTAACGGGCTCGGTCAGGTCCGTTACAAAGCTGGGTATTTCCCTGAAGGCGTTAACCTCCAGTTGAAGTTCTGCCAACTCTGGCAAGCGGGGCATTGACGTCAGGCTGCGCAATTGATTGTGCGAAAGGTCCAAACGCCACAGTTGAGGCAGTTGCACATGCCTCAAAAAGGACACATCGTGCAGATTATTAGCATGCAGTTGCAGTGCATGCAGATTACGCATCGCGGCGGGAAACGTTAATTTTGACGCCTGAAGGTTCGGATTGGCCGTGATGGACAGCGTATGCAATTTGTCCATGGAATAGTCCAATGCCAACTCGCGTAACTGCGGGTTGGATGAAATGTCCAGCGTTTGCAAGCTGTCGACGCGACCCACTTTCAACTCGCGCATTTGCGCGTTATTGGTGATCTGCGCCAACCGAAGCCTGGGCAAGGAAACGCGGAGCACTTTTTCGTCATTGCAATTGATGATATGGAGTTTTTCCAACTCATACATCTTGTCCAGTGACAACCGCTGCTGGAACGTGACGCCCTGAACGTGAAGCTCCTTCAGCTTGGGCATGTTAATCGGCAATCTTACTTCAAGCGGTGTATTAACGGCGCTAGTGCTGACAATCTTCAAAAAACTCAAACGTCGCATATCCGCTGGCAGAAGCAGGCTCTGCTCAAGACTGCCAGCGTTAAAAAAAATTTCGAGCCTTGGCATATTCGCCGGTATGTCTTCACTCCTGAAAATATTCATCAGCGCCCCCGGCGAAACATGCTCGATCGCCCACACCGGGCTTCGATCGCCTTCCAATAGCGCTGCCAGCACAAGCTCTTCGGATAGATCCCACAATGGGGTGTCTACATCGTCTAACGCCGCAAATTGTTTGAAAAGATAATCGTATGCGTGCTTGAGATCGATACAGACGCCTTCGCTGACGAGCACTTGCTGCAATGCATGACGACGCTCCTTTGGCGTCAGGGCCATCGCACTGCGGTAGGGCTTCCAGGACTGGAGCTGTAAATAGTTGCCCGCCCAGGCAGGCGTCCTGCCGCCGTTGATTCGCGCTTTGAGCAACGCCATTTTCAGGATATCGCCGTCGGCTGGAAACGAGAACGCAGCCAGATAATCGCGCACCGCCTGAGCATCGGCGAAGGCATCGGACTGGCTCAACTCTTGCACTTTCGCTTCAACCAATACTCGCTCGGGAAACTCATTGAGCAGCACCTTGCGATTATTGATCCTGTCGGTCAGCAGACGCTTGCGCGTATCCTTTTCAAGGATATGGAATTCCCTTAAATAGGCGCGCGTGACGTCTGCGCTGGGGAACACTTTCATATCATTGAGCACGTCCTCTGGTGAATAGTAATTGAGGACGGTTTCCTCTCTCGCGTACTTTAACCCCCAAAGCGGCCAGTCAGCCTTGTGCGGCCCGCTCTGCCGGAGCCTGTCGTGCAACAACCAATCACCCAGGGCCGGTGCATCGGAGAAATCAAAATCCGCGGCTATCTGCTTGAGCGAATCCGGATCAAACCTGTTTTGGAGCGAAGCAAAATCGAAGGGTTTCTGCCCGAACATCCCATAGGCATACCATCCATCAGCTTTATTCTTCAGAAATTCATGGGAAGATTGAGGTAGCGGTTGATTTTTCTCGATCGCGCTACGCAGCGCATGGATGACATCCACGTTCGAACGATTGTCGGGGTCAAACCTGAACAGGCGCAGATACGCCTCCCACTTTTCCTCGCTACTGAAAATGGACACTCGTCTTCCCTCGCCCAGCAAGCTCGATCCATCCTCTGCGCCGAGACTGGAAGACCCCGCCCCCCCACCTGGCAAGCCCCCCTCATCGACCCGCCAGTGACCCTCGCGGTAATGCACCGGCGCGCCCTGGCCATCGGGCCGTTGCGGATCGCGTACGCGGATCGTCGCCCAGGCATTGTCCGAGTACACCTCGAACACACGGACCTCGCCCTGGTACGTATCCATGACAAAATACTGGCCGTCGATTGCGTAGAAGTCGCCCGCTTGCGCCTTGCCGGGGCGCGAACTCAGTTTTGCCTGGGGCTCCAGGATGGTGTCGCCGCGCGCCAGGACGTGGTTGATCCGTCCCTGGGGGGTGAAGGCGCTGATGCGGTGGCGGACCATGCCCTGTACAGCGGCTTCAAGCTCGAGCGCGCCGCTGAAATGGGCCTTGCCCGCCCAGTGCAACAGCTTGTGCAACGCGACCAGGCCGACGCCGACGTCGAACACATCCAGCCACAGGAACGCCACATCGCCGAAAGCTTCATTCAACTGGCCGCGGTCAAGGTGGCGAAGCGCGCTGTTGACGTCGTAAGCGGCCAGCCCCAAGACTCCCGCGCCGCACGCGACCGCCGCGATCCCGGCGCTGGCCGCCATGCACCCCGCACCAACCGTAAAACGCAGCCCCTTTAGCGCTTGCTCGCGCCGCACCTGGTCGCGACTGGTGGTGGCCTGCCGGACATTGTCGATCTGGTCTTCCAGCCATTGTAGAATGACCTCACGGTTAAAATCCGTGATCGGCACTGTGTGTACCGTTTTACCCGCCGCGCCGCGCAAGGCGTTATCGACCAACGTCTCATCCCGCTTCAAGGTGCGCGCCTGCAAGTCGTCGCGGTAGGCCGGCGTGTTGGCCCGGCGCAGGTAGTCTGTGAGTTTCAGCAGTTCCAGGCCGTAAGGGCCGTCCAGGTAGATGTAATCGGCCCCGTGTTCCCGCGACAGCACCAGTACTTCGGGAATCCGCACCTTGCCGATATGCAAGGCGTGCAGGCTCGCGTCGCCCGGAGTGGTATCGGGCAGGCCGTCCACCAGGCGCTTGAGCGCCGTGTAAGGGACGTGGTCGAGCTGGCCAGCGGCCTTCGCCCGAGCCAACGCCACCTGCAGCCCCTGCTTGATCACAGCCTCGTAAAGGCGACGCCAGCGCCGCCCGCGCAGACTTTCAGGGTCGAGCAACCGTTCAAGACTTTTAATGTACGCAGTCGCGGGGTAGGTGCTGCGCAAATACTCCTGCAAACCCTGCCTACCCTGCGGCTGGTTCAGTGCTCGGGCCACGGCTGGATCGTGATGCTCGACTGTGGCGTACCGGATGAAATTATTGCTGGCCGCGAACACGTTATCGGCTGTCGTGCGATAGCCCTCCAGGACCCAGTCGATGAAACTCATGCGCAAGCCGTTAAACGTGATGATGAGCGAATCGGCATCGACTGTGGCGTTGGTCGCCAGTATACCGTCAGTGCGCAGGGTCAAGGTCAGCCACGACGTGGCATTGCCGTGGGTGAACGTGCGCAGGTTCGGCAGGTACTCATCATTGAATTCTCCAAGCGCCTGCAGGGCCTGAGCGAGCGTTTCCTCCTGCAAAGAGAGGTAGGGGTTGTCCTCCAGCGTTTGCAGCCGGGCCTGCTCCCGGTCCAACCGCGCACCGGCCCGACGCTGAAGTGACTGGCGCAAGTTGACGTCCGCATTGACGACCTGCAAGTGCGCAGAGGTCCAGAGATGCGGTTGCCGCCCAAATTCATCGAAAAAGTGCCGCCAGCTCGCCCGCTGCCCAGGCGCAACAGCGCTCAGGACCACCTCCGGCAGTGGCTTGGGCACCCGCGATGCGCTGAAGAGGCTGAGGGTCGGCGGGGTTGCAAGGCGGTTTGCCGGTACGGCCGGGGTCGGAGGCGGTTGAACCTCGGCCTGCAGTGACTGGCGCAAACGCTTGAGATCGGGATGCTGGTACATCGCCCGCTGCGTGCTGAACACCTGCATTCGCCGCTGCGCCGCTCGGTACAGCACCACTCCGTCTTCCTCGCCGGCGGTGGTGCGCCGCACAAACACCAGCCATTGCGGCAGGTTCAGCGTCAGCTCATCGCCCCCCTGGCCGGTGGACAGTTGCAGGCTGGCGATCGTCACCTGCGGCTCGCCGTTGAGCGCCGCAGTCATCACCTGCAGTCCGGAAACATGACCGCCATCGCACAGCTCGCCCCTGAGCTTGCTTTCCAGCACCGCGAGCTGCAGTTCGTTCCAGTCGACATCCTCCTGGGCTTTTTGCAGGGCTGGCCGTTGCGCCTTGAGCCGCTCCAGCGAATCATAGCCAAGGCGTCCAAGGTGCTGATAACTGTCCGCCAGCCGCTGTTGATACTCCAGCCAGAGCGCCTGCTCTTGCGGGTTCGCGGTGTGCAACCAGTGATCGGCCGACAGATGGCTCCCGACCCACTCACCAAAAACCTTTAACTGCATCATCCTGTCTTGCCAACGCGCACTGACTAACGTCTGTTGGACCCATGCGATGATCTGGCGGGCCATGACCTCATCATCCACCGGTGGCACGAACCGGGCCTCGACGTCGCGCCGGTGGCGCACTGCCGCAGACACGAGTACGTCGAATTCGGCGAAGTCGGCCTCGTATTGGACAAGGTCGCGCAGCCCGGGCAGCGCGGGGCCAAAATCCTTACGCAGCAGTGCCATCACCCTGCCCCACTGCGCACGCTCATCACCCGCGAGCGCAGGATCGGCCAGCATCACGCGCAACTGCAGCAGCGTGGAGGTCAGCGTACCATCAGGTTTTTGGTGAAAATGGCTCAATGCGTCCAACACCGCTTCCCCGTGGGGCGTCAACTCGGTGAAGTCCGGCGCGCTGTACGCCTCTCCCGGCGTGGACATAGGGTTCGCGCTGCCGGGGCGCGTGGCGGCCCGCAATAGCGCCACGGTTGCGCCACTGACAGTGACCGCCCCCAGGCCCGCCAGTGCGCGCTGGCCCTGGGCCGTAACAATCATCGGCCGATACTCCGCGCCCGGTTCCTGGTGATACAGGAGAGCCTGCAAGTCCACCTCGCGCTCGAAGACCGCCGGGGCGCGCCAAATCAGGCCGCCGGCAACCCTGGAGATGCCGCTGGCCACCTGTCGAACCGCTTGCAGCAAGCCCATGGGCCTGCTCCCCACAGAGGGGGATGGCGGCTCGCTGGCACGAGGCGGCAATGTACCGTCCTGCGGGAGCGGCCGCAGGTCCCGGGCCCAGTGCACCCGCACACCCGCCCAGGACTGGGGGTTACGCACCTGCAGCGTTATTCCCGGTGGAGGCGCAGGCGTCGAGTTGCGCCACGCCTCCAGCGAGTCTAACGGCGGTTGCGCGTAGTACTTGAGGCTGGCGCAATTACCCGCCAGTCGATTCAGCGCCAGCACAAAGCGCGTGGACTCCAGCGAGGGGCTGCCGACATATGTGCGTAGCCTGCCCGACAGCGCTTGCTGGCCCGCCTCGGCCACCGCGCCTAGAACAGCACTTAACGGGATCAAGGGCAGCGTCATACTCCTCAGCCCATACAGGCCGTACATCAGCGCACACAGGGCCAACGGCCCCTTTTCCAGGGCGTTGCTGATGCCATCGAGTAACTCGCGGGGTGTGGAGGCGTGCTTGAGCTGCGACCCGATTGTCCGCCAATCGGCACTGAGCGCTTGCGCGCTCACCTGTCCCCGGCAAAAGGCAATGAGTTGCCTCGCCAGCGGGGTCAATGCACAGTGGCGCAACAACAGCACATTGATGAAACGCTGCACCACGCCCAAAGGCACCTGCACGAGCCACTCCTGGCGATACAGCCACTGATTGAGCTGGCGATACCCAACCAGCGCCTCACTCGCCGACGCCTGCATTTCGACTTGCCCCAATCGCTCTGCCAACGCCGCCTGTTGCTGATCGAACCGCTCGGGTAACTGCCGGTAGTCGGTACAGGCATACTGGCGACGCTTCAAGGCCACGTCCATGACCTGGCCCTGGAAAAATGCCAGGTAATTGAGCAGCAGATCGCTGGCCGGATCGCCGTCGCGGTAAGGTCCGCGCAGCCACAAGGCATCACGGTCTGCCGTCGGCACGGAGCCGGACGCATCTTCCAGCGTACAGCCGGCGCCCAGCGCCGCCGTGATCGCCGCAAGGACGTTCGCCTCCTGACCCGCAGCATGCGGCAGATGCCGCAAATGCTCCACGACAATGGCCAGGAGCGCCGTTAGCAGGCGCGGGTGCAAGTCATCGGGCGGCGTCAGCAGCATCTGCAAGGCGTCCTGTGCCTGCCTGGAGTCTGGCCTGTACCAGGACTCGCCGCGACTGGTCGTTAGCAGTGGCGTCAAGGGTAGCCCGGGGTTGCGGACGCCTTGCAGCATCGACGCGAGGGGCGTGAAGCCCCGAGTGATGGCGTCGCGGACAGCGGCGACTGCAACGGCCGGATGGCCGCAGAACGAGGGAAAGCCAATACTCATCGGCATGTCATCGACGATTTATGCGAGCACCGGGCTCGCCATTGAAGTGCTTCGGCGCCGACCGTTGCCCCCCTTCCAGCAGTTGATCCAGGAGCAGCTCCTCGAGCAGCTCCCACGCGGGCATACCTTGCCGGTCGGCAATAGCGAATTGCGCCAGATACGCTTTAGCTTGATCGAAGTCATGACCATAACACTCGTTAGCCAACACCCGCGTCAACAGGCGCTGACGCTCGACGCTGGACACTGACCCCACCAACAGCACGTACTCTTTCCAGGACGGCAGGTTCACGTAATAGCCCGCCCATGCAGGGGTTCTGCCGCCATTGCGTCGATCCGACAACAACGCCATTTTTAACACGTTGCCATCAGTCGTTCTTGGAAACGAGAACTTCGCCAAGTAATTGCTTACAGACTTATTACTGGCGAATACGCCTGCCTTGACCAATTGCCTTGCCTTGCTACGAAGATTTACAGGCGCGGAAAAATATTTACACACATCTGGCGTATTGATGCCCTGCTTAAGGCGATGAATGAGCTCCGAGTTGAGATCAATCCCATTCAGGCCCGCAATCTCCCTCCCACAAGCCAGGATGGCGGCCTGACAGGGAAATGCCCCGCTATTGAGCAATTTATCGACAAGGTAAAGGGACACGACTTCGTCATGCTTTGCGTATTTTATGGCCCAGGCAGGCCAAACACCCTGTTGATCGGGCAGCGGGTTGAGCCAATCGTGAACTAACCATTTCTTTAGAAAATCGCCGTAGGGCCCTGGTGGAAAATCAAACCGCTCAAGCGCTATGTTGGCAAGTTCCGGGGGCAGTTCGCCGGACTGTGGAGAATGCGGCCCAATCAACCCGTGTTCCAACCAATCCGACGGGGTCGTAACCCTGTCCCTGGCAGCATCATTAACACGCCAGTAACCACAGTGCCAGCGTAACGGCAGGTCCATGCCGTCAGGCCCGTTCGAATCGGACATCAGCACCGTTTTCCAGCCATCGCACGGTTGCACCGCGATTGGCCGCTCGTATCCTTGAATATAAAATCTGCCGTTCTGCACGCCGATAATGCTTTTGTCAGCCCCTACATGCGAGATCGTCAGGGAGGCTGGCACAGCCTGCGCGCACCGTGCACTGTCCAGATTCCGGAAAGCTGCCGTGTGGGGACAGGCCAATGCATTGGCCGGTGAATTGCGCACCGCTTGCACCTCGTCCACCGTTCGCCCAGAGGGGCGAACCATGAAACTGTTGACTGCCTGACTTGAAGGCCCGGCAAGACCCCGCGCGTGATGGTTGATGTCCATGCAGTTTTCTTCCTGTTAACCGGTACTTGATGAACTTCACTGATGGCCGACATATTCAAGACTGCACCTGCCTTCAACTTTCACAAAGCGCGCATGCCGCCAGGGCTTCCAGGCTAACGTCTGTCAGGAGTGAAACGGCCCGATCTTGACATGCAAGGATGCAGGCCACGCACGTAGGCTGTTCGCGTACCAGCGATGACCGCACGCACCGCCACCCCATTTGTTTTCGCAGCAGGTAGCTGGCAATTGTTGTTTTTACAGAGATTTACAACACGAAAATTCATTTTCCACCCCACCAGCGCATTTTCCATGCCCAGGTTCGCCGCTCACCACCCCGTGTGGTTCATCTACAACAACGCATGCGTCAAGGTCGACGGCCAAGGGCCCTTTACGGGGCTGCGTCACTGCTGGAAAAGACCACCCTTCGACAACTCGCTGAACAGCCACGACGACAGTGAGCGTTTTATGCAGGCAACTCTTCAGCACTAGCATTAGGCTAGTTTTTTAATTTCTGAACAAAAGCGAACAACTGATGGCGACTGTGGCGGATGAAGTAGGCTGGGGAATACGGGGTGTTTAGAGGCCTGCGGATGGAGGCCTCAGGACGCTCCATGCAACGCCTGAGAAAGCAGAGCTTGACCCAAGGTCAGACTCCATCTCTTTGTCTCCACCTGTCGTCAGTTAAACATGGACAACTCGGGCATTGGCTTGGATGAACACGTATACCAGCAAGCAGTGGGTGGTCTGCCTTATTTTATGGATAATTCGGGATAAGTGAGCACATTTGAGAAAATCACCAAACGTAACGCATGAGCGAATCAAAGTAGTACAAACCTTCTCGAGTCGACAGGGAGCGCCGCATCAGCACGTCGCTGCCTGCCTGTTGTCAACCGGTAACGGCTCAAACGCCCTGCCCCCGATAATGGAAAGCGTGCCCTCCCTTAAAAACCGGCCTTCAGGTCAAATGGCTGTTAAAAAAACAGAGGAGCAGATCACCAAAGAGCTCATCGACGACGCCACTCTCCTATCGCGCAAGCCGGACGATCGCACCGCCAGAAGCATGGACAGAGGCTTTGAAACTGTAGCCGACGCCAAAAGAAAATTGATGCAGGACCTTCTATTGAGCAAGGAGCGAATTGAAGACACGATTGCAAACCTTGAGTTCAGTAGCACTCCATCCAACAGCGGCTACTACTTGGACCTAAAGCATTCGCAACACCGAACAAGGCGAGCAATTGCAATCCTGAAAAGCGTGGGATCGACCGCCGACAAGAGCGCGCGGCGTTAGACATTTTTATAGTGTCTTACAGATGAGACTATGGAGCGAGGAATGACCTTTACAATAAAGCCATTATACATGTGACGCTGCGAGAACAGCGGTTAAATATTATTCTTACATGGAGTTAATCACTATGATAGCGGAAATATATAAAGCCTGCAGTTTTCCTAGCGCAGCCAACCGCCACATTGCTGACAATTTCGCAACCCCGGTATCGCCAACCAGGAAAAAGGTGCGAGCCTCACTGAAACCAGCTAAAAACACGGCTCCTGGTTTACGCCCGATAGCCGAGCAGGCTGCTCCCGCAAAACCGGCATCGTTATTTAAAAGATTTATTAATTTGTTTCAACGCAGGAAGCCGACAGTACCCCAAGGGCTTGATTTTTTTGGTTAGGCTATTAGTTTTGACGTTGTCACCATATGAAGCAATGAGATTTTATACGTATAACGCCGCTGCGAGAACAGATTTGAAATCTGATATTTTTATATCATACATGGAGTTAGTCAAGATGACAGAGAGAATACAAACACCCTGCAGCTTCGCTAGCGCAGCTAAGCGATACATTGCTGACAGCCCACCCCCCCGCCCCGCTCTCGTCAAAAACAATGCATGGGCTTCGCTGGCGTCAGTGAACAACACTACTTATTCTTTACACCCTATAGTCAACCGAGCTACTCCCGAAAAACCTGCATCGCTTTTGAAAAGATTCATTCACTTTTTCCAATGCGAAAAGTCGACGACTGTCCACAGGTTTGAATTTTTTGGTGCTCCTTTTGATATTGATGTCAGCGCCATCAGACGTTCACGTCCAGGTGAGAAGTTACACATCAGGTTCAGTAAAGAAATAATCAGGCTTTACCAGAGAACTCTAGTTATAGAAAGAGACTGCCGATCAAAAATCGAAAAAATCGCCCCAGAACAAGAACGAGTTATCATTGCTCAGAACCTGAAGAAGACCCTGGATCAACTTGAAAACACTTTAGCAGAACTTGAACGCCTGAAAATTTCTTGTGGCAAACACCACATTTACGATATCGAACTAAACCTGCTAATTGACGCTTGCTCATCATTCAGAAAAAAACTCGGGACAGGGATTATTACGTATATCGATAAACAAAGAACCGTCTCAACTGAAAAGATAAAACAACTCTGCTCGGAGAGCGGATGTCTTGTCGAACAGACCGAGAAGTTGCTGAAGACAACCAGTCATAGATTTAGTAAACAAGTAAATAAAAAGATCCAGAAAGACGCGCTTATGGAAAACATCGATCACTCCCGGACAGCAATGGAAAATGCACTCAACGCAATCAGAAGCAAATCGACCTGGTATTCAAAATCCGAGTACATGGAGCTGCATAACGCACTCACAAGGACTAACGAGGCAGCTCGCAGACTGAATTTCAAAGAGTTTGATAAAAAACTGACTGCTTTTACTTCGAAAATTCCACATGCAAAACTGAAAGCCCTTGTAGCTCAACACTAACTGTTGAGCCTGCTCCTGAAAAGTAGCGTTTTATACAAGGCAATTGTACAGAGACAAAAATATCGTTTCTATTTGAATATCCATGCAAGGAGCATAATCATGGTAACTGTGAAGCCTACAGCCGATACTAGTATATCGAGCACATTCTTTTTCCCGGATCCAGAAGCCCTGCACGCGAAAGACAGCTGGCCCGCTTCATTGATGGGGAGCAGTAATGCTCCCGGCAGCCTCTGCTCCATAAGCAGCAAGGGGCAAGCGGCTGACGACAAAAAAAAACTGTGGCAAAAAATCATGTTTTTCCTCAGACGCACATTTTGCGCTTCGAACCGATTTGCCTATGTAGGTCGATCGACCCCGCGCAAAGTTTCCTTTGACGTGCCGGCGATCAAAAAATCCATCCCGGGAGATCCAGTCCAGGATGAAGCCCGGGATAAAATAAAGACGCTCGACAAGGAGCTTCGTCTTTTACAGTTGCACTATAAGAAGTATGCCGAAGCATCCCCCAAAGGCGATCATTCTTTGCTGCAGATGTGTGAGATCAGGCAAACGAGCCAAAGTCTTCTCAATGACTGCATCATACTCAAGGACGCTTTGGGCATAGACAGCGCCAGCGATATTGGCCTGGCCGATTTGATCGCGGCCTATCAGTCGCTGTAACCTGGCGGGGCGTCTCGCTACTGCAATTGGAACTCGACCCGAACCGTAAAGCCTCAGGTTCCCGGACAAGGAGACGCCCGACCTCACAGGCGTCGAATCGCCCTCAAGGATGAACTTTTGGGAGCAAGCCTGCCCGCGATAGCTGCCTGCCAGCCAACACAATCACCCGATAGCCCTAGTGCTGGTCAGTTAAGTCAACACTCGATTTGTGGCTGTGCGCGGGCGTTTTCGAGCGCGCCGGGTGCCTAACGTCCCGGTCTTCCACACCTGCGTACGGCCGCCACCTATTGTGTGGAAGCAATAAGTCGCTCGGTCTCCTCCGCGCTCTCGCTGCGTCGTTAACCGTGACCGACGTGCAGATGTGTAAATTGAGAACTCCAGACACGGCGGCACACACGCCCCACCCTGC
Source organism: Pseudomonas sp. Y24-6 (assembly GCF_020295325.1). Lineage (NCBI taxonomy): Bacteria > Pseudomonadati > Pseudomonadota > Gammaproteobacteria > Pseudomonadales > Pseudomonadaceae > Pseudomonas > Pseudomonas sp. Y24-6. Next base: position 299,961 of record NZ_JACBXG010000007.1, read on the forward strand.
AGGCGCAAGCTCGCACACATTGGTCCTTCATCTGACTCAGTACCGTCTCCACGCCTGCTATCATGCGCCACGTCCCCAACCGCCCAGGATCGCACCGCTCGCCATGGATTACCGCAAACCCTCAGACCGCAAAAGCATGCATTCGCGCATCGTCCAGGACCTGGGCATGCAGATCGTCTCCGGACGCTTCAAGCCCGAGGACAAATTGCCCGCCGAAGCGCTGTTGTGCGAAGAGTACGCGGTCAGCCGCCCGGTATTGCGCGAAGCCACCCGGGTGCTGGTCGCCAAGGGCCTGGTGTATTCCCGGCCGCGAGTCGGCACAGTGGTGAAGGCGCGCAAGGAATGGCACATGCTCGACCCGGATGTGTTGCACTGGTTGATGCAAAGCAGCCCGCAGAATGAATTCTTCGACCTGTTGACCAGCGTGCGCAGCATCATCGAACCGGCTGCTGCCGCCCTTGCTGCGCAGCACGCCACCGACGCGGACATTGCCTCCATCGGTGAGGCATACCAACGCATGGAAGCGGCGCCGACGCCTGAAGCGTTGTTGCAACCCGACCTGGATTTCCACAGCCGCATCGCCGACGCCACCCACAACGACTTGCTGGCGAACCTGTGCAATATGCTGTCGGTGGCGATTGGGGAAGCGTTGAAGCATTCCAACCAGCGACCGAACCTGCATGAGCTGGCATTGCCACGGCACAAGGCGATTCTGACGGCGATCGAAAATCGGGATGCGCTGGGCGCGCGGCATGCGACGTTGGTGCAGCTGGATGATGCGCGTAGTGCTTTGAATGTGGTGCTTGGTACGGAATTGTCGTAGAGCAAAGTCAAAAGATCGCAGCCTGCGGCAGCTCCTACATGGGATTGCGTTCACCTGTAGGAGCTGCCGTAGTGCTTTGAATGTGGTGCTCGGTACGGAATTGTCGTAGAGCAAAGTCAAAAGATCGCAGTCTTCGGCAGCTCCTACATAGACCAGGTGTACCCGCAATTCGGCGTTGCATGCAATCCTTGTAGGAGCTGCCGAAGGCTGCGATCTTTTGATCTTGGCGCCCACAAAAAAGCCGCAACCTGAGTTGCGGCTTTTTTGTTTAGCGAGTGATCAGTGAGCAAACAACGAGTTGCCCTTCTGCCCCGCCAGTTTCTCCGGCTTGATCAGGAACCGCGCCAGCGCCGGCAACAGCCACAGCGCACCGAACATGTTCCAGAGCAGCATGAAGGTCAGCATCAGGCCCATGTCGGCCTGGAACTTGATGGCCGAGAAGATCCAGGTGCACACACCGATCGCCAGGCACAGACCGGTGAACAACACCGCCTTGCCGGTGGATTTCAGTGTCTGGTAGTAGGCTTCCTGCAACGGCAGGCCGGCACGCAGGAAGCTTTCCAGGCGGCTGTAGATGTAGATGCCGTAGTCCACACCAATACCCACCCCAAGCGCCACTACCGGCAGGGTCGCGACCTTCACGCCGATGCCCATGAAGGCCATCAGCGCATTGCCGAGTACCGACGTCAGTACCAGCGGCAACACGATGCACAAGGTCGCCGCCCAGGAACGGAAGGTGATCATGCACATGGTCGCGACACAGAGGTAGACGAGGATCAGGATGGTCAGCTCCGACTCCTTGATGACTTCGTTGGTCGCCGCTTCGATCCCGGCATTGCCGGCCGCCAGGATGAATTCCAGGCCATCCTTGTTATTTTCCTTGGCGAACTCCTGCACCGCATGCACCGCGCGGTCGAGGGTCTCGGCCTTGTGGTCGTTGAGGAACACCAATACCGGCGCCAGGGAACAGCTGTTGTTGTACAGCCCATCCGCCCGGGCGATGGAGTTGTTCAATACATCCGGGTTACGTGACAGGGTTTCCCATTTCAGGTTGCCCTCGTTCATGCCCTTGATCATCTGCTTGGACACGGTCACCAGCGAGATTGCCGACTGCACGCCCTCGGTGTTTTGCATCTTCCACATCAGCTCGTCGATCGGCGCCATGGCTTCGTAGCGCGAGCAACCCTCGGACTTGGTCTTGACCATCACCACCAATACATCGGAGCTGGTGGAGTAATTGCTGATGATGAAGTTGTTGTCCTTGTTGTAGCGCGAGTCCGGACGCAGTTCCGGAGCACCTTGATCAAGGTCGCCGATTTTCAGGTTCTGGCTGTACCAGAGGCCGCCACTGAAAGCGATCAGGGCCAGGACAATCGAGATCGGCGCGACTTTCGGGCTGGCAAAGTTCGACAGCAGGCGCCAGAACGGGTGTTCGCGGTGTGCGTCTTTCTTGCTGCGCTCCACGGCGCGCTTGCTGATACCGACGTAGGAAATAGCCACTGGCAGCAGGATGAGGTTGGTAAACACGATCACGGCCACGCCGATCGACGCGCCGATCGCCAGCTCGCGAATGACCCCGATGTCGATGATCAACAGCGTGATGAAACCCACGGCGTCGGCGAGGATTGCGATCATCCCCGGCAGGAACAACTGGCGGAACGTGCGCCGCGCAGCGGTCAGCGCGTTGTCCGCCTCGCTCGATTGCAAGGCGATGCCGTTGATCTTCTGCACGCCATGGGAGATCCCGATGGCGAAGATCAGGAACGGTACCAGCATGGAATACGGGTCAAGCCCGAAGCCGAAGAAGTGCATCAACCCGAGCTGCCAGACCACCGCCACCAGTGTCGTGCTTAACACCGCCACGGTGCTGCGCATGCAGTTGGTGAACCAGTACAGCAGGATCAGGGTGATGACGAAGGCCACGCCGAAGAACATCACCACCATCACCAGTCCGTCGATCAGGTCGCCGACTTTCTTGGCGAAACCGACGATGTGGATCTGTACGTTGGGGTTCTGTTTCTCGAACTTGTCGCGGATCTTGTCTTCCAGCTCGTGGGAGAACTTGCGGTAGTCCAGGGCCAGCAGCTTGCCTTGGTCCTGCGGGTCCGGGTAGGACTCCAGCAACGGGATGTCGACGATGCTGGACTTGAAGTCGTTGGCGACCAGGCGCCCGACTTGCCCGGACTTGAGCACGTTGTTGCGCAGCAGGTCGAGGCTTTCCTGGGAACCGTTGTAGCTCTGCGGGATGACTTCACCCCCGGCAAAGCCTTCTTCCGTCACCTCGGTCCAGCGCACGCTGGGGCTCCACAGCGACTTGAGGCCGGAGCGGTCGACGCCGGAAATGTAGAACACTTCGTCGTTGATCTGGCGCAGGGTCTCCATGTATTCCTTGGAGAAGATGTCGCCGTCAGTGGCTTCGACGGAAATGCGTACCGTGTTGCCCAGGTTGGCCAGGTCGTTGCGATGCTCCATCATCTTCTGGATGAAAGGATGTTCCAGGGGGATCATCTTTTCGAAACTGGTGGAGGGTCGAATCAGCGTCGCCTGCCAGAACAGGAAAATGCTGACCAGCAGGCAGATCGTGATCACTGCCGGGCGGTTGTTGAAAATCAGGCGCTCGAGGAACGTCGCCTTGTCCTGGTGATGACTACTCATGGATGTCATAGCTCCGCCTTCTTGTTATTTGCCCAGCTCGGCGCCGGTTAGCGAAGTAGCGCGAACGCCGCCCTGTCCTGCCAGAATCAGATTGCCATTGCCCGCCGCTGTTACCGCCGAAACGGAGATGCGGTCGGGGCGATTGAACACGCTGAAGGTTTCGCCGTTGTCGGTGCTGCGCACCACACTGCCGCCGTTGCCGACGATGACGATGGAGCCGTCGTCGAGCAAGGTCGCACCGGACAGGCCGAACTCCAGCGTGCCCCGGGTGGCCTGCAGTTCAACCGGCTCCCAGGTGGTGCCGAAATCGATGGAGCGATACAGATTGCCGCGCAGGCCGTAGGCCAATAGGGTGTTGGCTTGCGCCGTACCGATCACGCCAAACAACGAGCCTTCGTATGGGCCTTCGAGTTTTTCCCAGGTCTGGCCCCAGTCGGCCGAACGGAACATGCTGCCTTGCTCGCCCACGATGAACAGGCCGGCGTCCTTGACGGCGGCAATGCCGTTGAGGTGGAACTGGTCTTCGTTATCCAGGCGGTCGCTGACATCTTCCCAGTGCTTGCCACCATCGCTCGTGGCCAGCAGCGCGCCGTAGGCGCCCACGGCGAAGCCGCTGTTGGCGTCCTGGAACCAGACGTCAAGCAGCGGCGATTCACGTTTGAGGTCTTCGAACTGTTTGGTCCAGGTCACGCCCCCGTCTTCACTGGCGAGGATCTGCGCGTCATGGCCGACCGCCCAGCCATGCTGGTCGTCGACGAAGAACACCGAGGTCAGCAGTTGCCGGGTTGGCACCTTGGCCTGGGTCCAGGTGGTGCCCTGGTCATCGGAATAGAGGATGTGCCCGCGATCGCCAACGGCCACCAGGCGCTTGCCGGCGTGCACGACGTCGAGCATCAGGCTTTTGCTGGCCTTGGCCGATTCAACGGAATAAACAACGTCGGATGCCGACGCGGCAGCGGCCAGCACTGGCGCCGACCACAGGGCACAGCCCAACAGCGAGAGCGCTGTAGCCAGCAACGCGATTTTGCGCAATGCCGGCGGGCGGCAGCTACCCACACCCATGACAGGCTCACTCATAGACCTTTCCCCCATTATTATTGTTAGGTCGTTCAACCCTTCAGGGCGCCGTAAGGGTGCTCATGCTGATTGCCTGTCCTGGAGCATAGTCCTGAAATGCGCAATCTAGAGCCCCTTCGGAAGCTGGCTTATCCTATCGGGGTTTGGAAAGGTCTGACAATCGACGCCGCGTTATCTTTTGTTAACTGGCGGGATAAGGGGTGCCGGTGATGGCAGGGTATTGAAAGAGGTGATAACCCCCCTGTAGGAGCTGCCGAAGGCTGCTCCTACAGGGGTACAGTTCAGCGGGGAAACAGGGACAGAGTGTGGACGGATATCACGGGTAGAGTGCAGTGGGATATCAGGGCCAGATTGCCGCAGGATAGGGTTATCCTGCGGCATCGGGATCAGGCCAGGCTTTTGCTGACCACCTCAAACACATCGCTGGACAGTTGGCCCGACGCGCGAATGCGCTCCAGTTCGCCTTTCATCAGCGCCTGGCGGGCCTCGTCGTATTTGCGCCAGCGGGTCAGCGGCGCCAGTTGCCGGGAGGCGATCTGTGGGTTGAAGCCGTTCAGCTCGATCACCAGATCCGCCAGGAAGCGATAGCCAGACCCATCGGCCGCGTGGAAGTTGATCAGGTTCTGCCCGGCAAATGCACCGATCAGGGCGCGGACCTTGTTCGGGTTCTTGATGTTGAACGCCGGATGTTGCATCAGCGCCTTCACCCGCTCCAGGCCGCCCGGTAACGGGCTGCCTGCCTGGACGCTGAACCACTGGTCCATGACCAGGGGATTGTCCTTGAAGTGCTCGGCAAAGCTCGCCAGGGCCAGGGCCTTCTGTTCTTCGAATGGCGAGTTGACCAGCACCGCCAGCGCCGTCAGGCGCTCGGTCATGTTGTCGCTGGCCTCGAACTGCTCCAGGGTCGCGGCCAGGACTTCGGCTTTTTCACTGAGCATCAGGTAGGACAGCGCGATGTTTTGCAGGGCACGACGCGCGAAGTGTTCGGCTTCGGCAACGTAGGGCGTTTTCTTCGACAGGTCACGGTTGGCCTGGTAACGCAGCCACAACGGTTCAAACAGGTTGTTCGCCAACTGCTCGCGGGCATACTCCCGGGCGGCATGAATGGCGTCGACGTCGGCCACTTCGCTGATTTCCGTCAGGTAGGCTTCGCCTGGCAGCGAGAGCATCTCGGCGACCATGGCCTGGTCCAGTGTTTCGTCAGTCAGCACGCTGTGCAAGGCTGTAATCAGACGCTGATCAAGCACCAGCGCTTCACCTTTCTGGTAATCACCAATCAGTTCCTGCAGCACCTGCACCGACAATTGCTGGCCGGCTTCCCAACGGTTGAAACCGTCAGTGTCATGCTGCATGAGGAACATCAGCTGATCGCGGCTATAGGGAAAGCTCAGCTTCACCGGCGCCGAGAACCCGCGCAGCAACGAAGGCAGGGGTTGTTCGGCGATATCGACGAAAGTGAACGTCTGTTCGGCTTCGGTCACCGAAATCACCCGCGAAGTGCCCTCGGCACTGGCTTCGCCCTGCAGACGCAAGGCCATTTCGCCGCCCTGGCTGTCCAGCAGGCCCAACTCGACCGGGATCACGAAGGGTAGCTTCTCGACCTTGTCGGGGGTGGCCGGACAGCTCTGGCGGAAGGTCAGGCTGTAGGTTTTCGCGGCGGCGTCGTAGGACTCGCTCACCGCCAGGCGCGGGGTGCCAGCCTGGCTGTACCAGCGCTTGAACTGGGTCAGGTCGACACCGTTGGCGTCTTCCATCGCCTTGATGAAATCGTCGCAGGTCACGGCCTGGCCGTCATGGCGCTCGAAGTACAGATCGCTGCCTTTGCGGAAGCCCTCGGCACCGAGCAAGGTGTGGATCATGCCCACCACCTCCGAGCCTTTTTCGTACACGGTCAGGGTGTAGAAGTTGGAAATCTCGATGAAGCTGTCCGGGCGCACGGCGTGGGCCATGGGGCCGGCATCTTCGGCGAACTGGTGGGTACGCAGGTAGGCCACGTCCTGGATGCGCTTGACTGTGGCCGAGTTCATGTCGGCGGAGAAACCGGAATCGCGGAATACGGTGAAGCCTTCCTTGAGCGACAGCTGGAACCAGTCACGGCAGGTCACGCGGTTGCCCGACCAGTTGTGAAAGTATTCGTGGGCGACAATCGCCTCGACGCGCTGGTGAGCGGCGTCGGTCGCGGTCTCGGCCCGGGCCAGCACGGCGCTGGAGTTGAAGATGTTGAGGCCCTTGTTTTCCATGGCACCCATATTGAAATCGTTCACTGCGACAATCATGAAGATGTCCAGGTCATACTCGCGACCATAGACTTCTTCGTCCCAGCGCATGGACTTTTTCAGGCTGTTCATCGCGTGCTGGCACTTGTCGATGTTTTCCGGCTCGACGTAGATGCGCAGCGCCACGGAGCGGCCGGTCATGGTGGTGAACGTGTCTTCGACGCACCACAGGTCACCGGCCACCAGCGCGAACAGGTACGCCGGCTTCATGAACGGGTCTTCCCAGGTTGCCCAGTGCCGGCCATCTTCGTCAGGGCCTGAAGCGATCGGGTTGCCGTTGGACAGCAGCACCGGGTAGCTGTGCTGCTCCGCCATTACCGTGGTGGTGAACTTGCTCATCACGTCCGGGCGGTCGAGGTAATAGGTGATCTTGCGAAAACCCTCGGCCTCGCACTGGGTGCAGAACATGCCGCTGGATTTGTACAGGCCTTCCAGGGCAGTGTTGGTTTCCGGGTGGATCCGCACGCTGGTGTCGACCGTGAACGCAGGGCTGGTCGGGTGCAGGGTCAGATGATTTTCGGTCAGTTGGTAATCGCTCTCGCTCAACTCGCTGTCAGCCAGGGTCACCGACAGCAGTTCCAGCTGCTGGCCATCCAGCACCAGCGGCGGCAGGCCCGGGCCGCGCTCGGGATTACGGCGCATCACCAGTTGCGCATGGACCAGGCTGTGGTCCTCGAACAACTCGAAGGTCAGGTGCGTCTCGTCGATCAGGTACTCGGGCGCCTGATAGTCCTTCAGGTAGATCATCTTCGGTTGTTCGGTGCGCATGCTGGAGTCCTTAACTATGCACGGCGAGCTGATAAGCCGTGTATTTACGAATATTGATCACGCCGGTGTCGAAGATCAGGTACTGGCCCTTGATCCCCAGCAGCGTGCCTTCGGCAATCGGGTTCTTGTCCAGGTTGAAGCTGACGATCTTGGCCGGGTACTGCTCGACCGGATAGCGGATTTCAATGGGCTCGACGTCGGCAATGGTCTGGATCGCCTGCAGGCCGAATCGTTCCTGCAAACCTTGCAGCCCCTCGGCGCAGCTGTCGAACAACTGGTCACGGATTTGCGCCAGGTCCACGGACACTGCCTCGCCCTTGAGTAAAGCACGCCAGTTGGTCTTGTCCGCGACCTGACTGCGGAACAGGTCCTCGACAAAGCCCGACTGCTGGCGGGTCGACGCCCGCATGATCGGCAACGCCTGGCGCGCGCCCTGATCGATCCAGCGGGTCGGCAACTGGGTGGCGCGGGTAATCCCCACTTTCACCCCTGACGAGTTGGACAGGTAGACGATGTGATCGGTCATGCAAAACGTCTGGCCCCACTCCGGATCACGGCAGGTGCCGGCGTCGAAGTGGCAACGTTCGGGGCTCATGATGCACAGGTCACACTGGGCCAGTTTGGTCATGCACGGGTAGCAGTAGCCCTGGCTGAAACTGGTCTTGGTCTTGCGTCCACAATGGGAGCAATGGATCGCCCCCAGGTACTCCAGGCGTACCGTGGTGCCGATCAACGGATTGACCGGCACCTCGGCATCACCCAGACGAAACGCGTACTGCACATTCGGCCCGTCCAGGCGCGCCGACATCTTGCTGATTGCACCGCGGCCAATCTCGATCAATGGATGGCATCCGACTTGAACAGGATATTGGGCACTTCAATCGACTTGGAACTGCACTCCTGCGGGCCCATATAGCCGGTCCGCTGGTCTTCGGGCAGGTTCTGGATTTCCCAGGCGATCATCGCCTGCAGCGACAATTCCCGTTGTTCGGCGGTGAGTTTGCCACCGTCGGACCATTTGCCGATTTCCACCGCCAGTTTCAGGCTCTCGTAAATATCGGGGGTGATGTTCTTGATCATTTCGTTAAAAGAGGACATTGGGTCTCCGCGCTCTTTATTTACAGCAAAAAATTCAGGCAGCCAGTTTACGGCGGTTGTACAAACCGCCCAACAGGCCTGTGAAGCATCCGATGAGTAACCCGCCGACGTGGGCGGCGTTGGCAATTTCGCCGAAGCCGATCATCGAGACCAGCCCGGACAGGCACAGCACCAGCCATACCAGCATCATCACCAGCACGCCGCGCGGCAGGCGATACGCCGGGTTGGGCGACATCAACTGGAAGATCCAGCAGTGCCCGAGCAGGCCATACAGCACCCCGGATAACCCGCCGAACAGGGTCGGGCCGCTGAACAGGTACTGGGCATAATTGGACACCAGGCTGAACAGCAGCGTCAGGCCGACCAGGTTGATGCTGCCCTGGCGCGACTCTATGCGTCGCCCCAGCTCCCAGTACCACATGCCGTTCATGGCCAGGTGCAGGATGCCGAAGTGGATCAGCATCGGCGTCACCAGGCGCCACCACTGCCCCGCCGCCAGGCTATCCGCCAGCGGCACGAAGTGGATGTACTCGCCGACGATGCGGAAATCAAGGAAGGTCAGCCAGCGCATCGTGTCGAGGTTCTCCCCCAGCAACGTCACCGCGCCAACGATGATACTCAGCAGCAGCACCAGCGCCGTGGCCTTGGCGTAGCGCAGTTGCTCGACAAAACCGGGGCGATGAGAGGTTTGTGTTTGCGGGATGTCCAGTTGCTGGTCGGGGTCGCCGGCAGGAAAACGCTCGTACAGTGAGCGCACGTCTTCGCTGATGTTGGCCGGCACCCAGAGCACCTGCTCACCCGCCTCCTCGCTGACCCGGTGCGGCACCTGCATGCGCTGCAGCAGCTTGACGAATCCGCTCAGGTCCACCGCCAGCGGCAGGCGCAATACGGCCACCGTACTCATTGCAACACCTCCGGGCGCTCGACATCGACCCAGACGAACTTGTTCGGATCGAGGCGGGTTTCCTGGTCCAGGCGATAGGCGACCAGTTTGCCGTAAAGCACCGCGCTGTAATCCAGGCAGGCCAGGTTCGGGCGAATCGGTGCCGGTTTGCCGCTGCGCCAGTAATGCCCGACGAACAGCAATGGCTCGTGCGCACCATAGCGCAGCAGATTGGTTTTTTCGGAAGAGGACAGCGGCGTCCGGGCCACCGGATCAGGCAAGGCGTCAGGCTGGAACACAATGTCTCCGTAGGTTTGCGGGTCGTCTTCCCAGAACTTGGTGCGAAAGAACGAACGCGTCAGGCCATCGCCGCTGGTCATGGTCAAGCCATCGGGCAGGCGCATGTCAGTGCCGCGCAACAGCCGGTCGAACACGGTGCAGGCAAAACTGCCGGGCACGGCCGAGGCCTGGAGGAAATGTTCATCGACGCAGCCGTTGGGGAACAGCGCCCGCAGTGGGTCGATCAGGCCGGCATCCCAACAGGCATGCACCACCCTGAATCGCCCGGCATCGACGAACAGCGGCATTTCGTAAAACCATTGCAGGAAGTCGTGCCAGTCGGCCGGATGGTCCTCGAACTGGGTCAGGGTTTCATGCAGCAGTCGCGCGTGGCGCGGGGTGTGTTCGCGCACGAACTGCTTGCCGCTGCCCGGCAGCGCCGGCGTGCTCCAGCCCAGGGCGTTGAACTCGTGATTACCCATGATGCACAGCGCCTGGCCGGCTTCGACCATGTCATGGACAATATGCAGGGCCTCGCGAATGCGCGGGCCGCGGTCGATGATATCGCCCACGAACACCGCCATGCGCGACGTGTGCCGCCAGACGCCACCCTGCTTTTGATAACCGAGCCGGTCGAGCAAGTGCTCAAGGGTCAGAGCGCAACCGTGCACGTCACCGATCAGGTCGTAGCTACGCGCGGGATCAAGCATCAGTCGCCTCCACCACCCAGCCGGCTGCCCCAGCCGAGCTTGGTCCGGCAGACTTCATAATAGTTATGGTCCAGCGGGTGGATCAGCCGCAGCTTCTGGGCTTTTTTGCTGATGGTAATGGTGTCACCCGGGGCGCAGGTGAAATGGTTCTGCCCATCACAGGAGACTTGCGGATAGATCTGCATATCCTTGGACACGACGATTTTCAGCTCACTGTTGCCATCGACCACGATTGGCCGTCCCGACAAGGTATGGGGGTACATGGGCACAATCACAATAGCGTCGAGCTTGGGGTGCATGATCGGGCCGCCCGCTGACAGCGCATACGCCGTAGAACCGGTCGGCGTGGCGACAATCAGGCCGTCGGCTTTCTGGCTGCAGACGAACTGGCCGTCGATGTACAGCTCGAACTCGATCATTCGCGTGGACTTGCCCGGGTGCAGCACCACGTCGTTCAGTGCATCGCCCTGGCCGATGGCCTCGGCGTGCCGGCGAACTTCGGCCTGGAGCAAAAAGCGGTTTTCCACCAGGTAGTGGCCGTCGAGCACTTCGGCGACTTTGACTTCCAGCTCATCGGGGCGGATGTCGGTCAGGAAGCCCAGGCTGCCGCGGTTGATGCCCAATACCGGAATATTATGGCGGGCCAGCGCCCGTGCAGCGCCGAGCAGGCTGCCGTCACCGCCGACCACAATCACCATGTCGCACACTTCGCCGAGCATCTTGCGCGATGAGGTCTGCAGGCCATGCCCTGGCAATACTTCGGCGATAGTGTCTTCCAGGATCACGTGCAGGTGACGATCGAGCAGGAACCGTTTCAGTCGGCGAACGGTATCCAGCACCTGCGAACTGCCGAGGCGACCGATGATGCCGATATTACGAAATTGCTCCATGGGGCCCCTAGGGTCTGTGTCGGCGAAAAACACGATTATGGGCGAAACCCGGCCGCAGACAAAATCCTTTCAGCCACAAGGGGCTACTCGTGTTTCAGGCTATGCTCGCAAGATGATCCTATTTCCAGATTTGCTGCAGTTGCCCCACCAGCTACGCCATCCCGAGGTGCGTGATCTGGCGTGGGTCATTCTCGCGCCGCCAATGCTCAGCGAGACGCCATGGCCGCAGCGCCATCCGCTGGCCGGTAGCGACTGGGTACAGGCGCCGCAGCACCTGGAACACTGGCTGCGCCAGCTCGATCGTGACAGTTATGACTTACTGCACTGGCTGGCCCAGGCCCGGACCCGGCGCCTGGGTTTGTATTACGAGCGCCTTTGGCAGTACGCCGTGCGCAATGCGCCCGGCATCGAGCTGATCGCAGCGAATCTGCCGATCCGCCGCGAGGGTCACACCTTGGGCGAACTGGACATGCTGTTGCGCGATCGCGACGGCGTGCACCATCTGGAGCTGGCGATCAAGCTGTACCTCGGCCCGCAGCATGGCGATGGCCGGGATACCGGGCAATGGCTGGGGCCCGGCTGTCACGACCGGCTTGACCGCAAGCTGGCGCACCTGAGCCAGCACCAACTGCCCATTTCGGCGCGCCCGGAAAGCCGTGCCGTGTTGGCGGCCCTCGATATCCAGCAGTTCAGCGCGCACCTGTGGCTCGGCGGGTACTTGCTGTATCCCTGGCCGGGCACAGCCGAGCCACCCAGCGGCGCACATCCCCAGCATCTGCGCGGCAGCTGGCTGCATCAGAAAGACTGGGCGACATTCGTTACCCAGCGCCCCGGTGGACGCTGGCAGCCCCTGCCCCGCCATGCCTGGCTTGCGCCTGCCCACTACCCCGCAGAACAAACCTGGAACCAGGGGCAACTGGAGGCCTGGTTGGGCGAACTTGAACCGCTGGCGCCGGCGCAGTTACTGGTGCGGCTGGTGGAAAATGCCGAGGGGGATTGGCAGGAAGCCGAGCGGTTGTTTCTGGTGGCTGATCTTTGGCCGAATGTACCGGGTGGTGGTTGAGCTTTTTGATGATCCCTGTGGGAGCAAGGCTTGCCCGCGATGGGTCCACCTCGGTCACAGGGTTAACCGCACCGCCAGAGCCGCCAGGGTCACCAGCAGCACCGGCACCGTCAGCACAATCCCGACCTTGAAGTAATACCCCCAACCGATCTTGATTCCCTTGCGCTCCAGTACATGCAGCCACAGCAAAGTGGCCAGGCTGCCGATGGGCGTGATCTTTGGCCCCAGGTCGCTGCCGATCACGTTGGCATAAATCATCGCCTCCTTCACGACACCGGTCGCCTGACTGGCATCGATCGACAGCAGGCCGATCAACACCGTCGGCAGGTTGTTCATGATCGACGACAGCAGCGCCGTCAGCACGCCGGTACCCATCGCCGCACCCCAGACGCCATACCCGGCAAAGCCGTCCAGCCAACCGGCCAGATAACCCGTGAGCCCGGCGTTGCGCAGGCCATACACCACCAGGTACATGCCCAGGGAAAAAATCACGATATGCCAGGGGGCCTCCTTGAGGACCTTGCGTGTGGAGATCTTGTGGTCTTGCGCGGCAACCACCCAGAGCAGAGCCGCACAGACGGCAGAAATGGCACTGATCGGAATCCCCAGCGGCTCCAGGGCAAAACAGCCCACCAGCAAGATGACCAATACCGCCCAGCCGGCATAAAAAGTCGCCTTGTCATGGATAGCACTGGCCGGCTCTTCCAGCTGTTCGGAGTCGTAATCGTTCGGGATGTCTCGGCGGAAATACCACAGCAGCACACTCAGGGTGGCCGCGACGCTGACCAGGTTGACCGGCACCATCACCGCTGCATAGCGATTGAAACCGATGTTAAAGAAGTCGGCGGAGACGATGTTGACCAGGTTCGACACCACCAGCGGCAAGCTGGCCGTGTCGGCGATAAAACCTGCGCCCATCACGAACGCCAGCGTCGCGGCCGGCGAAAACCGCAGTGCCAGCAACATGGAAATCACGATAGGCGTGAGAATCAGTGCAGCCCCGTCATTGGCGAACAACGCCGAGACCAGCGCACCGAGCAACACCATGAAGGCAAACAGTTTGCGTCCGCTGCCGCGCCCCCACCGGGCGACATGCAGCGCCGCCCAGGCGAAGAACCCCGCCTCGTCCAGCAACAGGCTGATAATGATCAGCGCAATGAACGTCCCGGTGGCGTTCCAGATGATCTGCCACACCAGCGGGATATCGCTCCAGTGCACTGCGCCAAACACCAGTGCCAGCACGGCGCCCAGCACTGCACTCCAGCCGACACCCAGGCCTTTGGGTTGCCAGATCACCAGGGTAATGGTCAGCAGGAAAATCAGCGAGGCGGTGAGCATGCAGGAGCAGCCTTCAAAAATCGATGCAACATACAGGATCCCGAAGACCGCTCCTATCCCAATGAACGCTGTTTATCAGACCTTCTTGTGCTGCTCGACCCAGCGCCCGTAAGCGTCAATGAATTTCTGCAAAAACGGCCTCACCGACTCGGACAGCTTGCCCGCCTCATCAAACGCCGACCCCGCCCCACTCAGGTACGCTTCCGGTTGCTGCATGAGTGGCACGTCGAGAAACACCATGGACTGGCGCAGGTGATGATTGGCACCAAAGCCGCCGATCGCCCCCGGGGACACGCTGATCACCGCGCCTGGCTTGCCACTCCAGGCGCTCTGCCCGTAAGGCCGCGAACCCACGTCAATTGCGTTTTTCAACGGGGCCGGCACAGAACGGTTGTATTCCGGAGTGACGAACAGCACTGCGTCGGATGAACTCACGTGTTGCCGGAAAGTACTGTAGGCTGCCGGCGGTGATTCACCATCAATGTCTTCGTTATAAAGCGCCAGGTCGCCGATTTCGACGATTTCCAGCTTGAGATTTGGCGGAGCCAGATCAGCCAGGGCCAGTGCGACCTTGCGGTTGATCGATTCCTTTCTCAAGCTGCCGACCACGACGGCGACCGAATAGACGTTGCTCATGGAAGATTCTCGACTGTTCAACGGAAAGAACCTGTAGTTATAGATGACGATTCACCCAGGACGCGACCGAAAATTCGCCCCTGTGACTATTTTTTTCTTGCAAGAAAACTTACTTCGCCCAAGCACGGTCTACACACCGCAAATTGAGTGATTTATCTCCAGAGGTTCTAAGCAGATGGCAGCAGTACTTGTCGGTCAGTTCCATGCAAGAGATGCGGAAGGCCGCGTCTATTCAGTGCATGAGTTCCAGGAATCCACCCCGTCGGCAGACGGCCTAACCGGCTCGGTGCCTGTCACCACCTACAAACTGGCCATCGGCGACCGGGTCAAGAAGCTCGATGACAACCAGTTCCTGCTGATCCAATCGGACGTGACCATCGTTCGCGAGCCGGACACCTACGTCGGCAAGCTGCCGGAAACGAACGTCGCCTCATAACCTGCCGTTATGAGCAGAAGTCAGATGCGCGGACATGAGTTAGGATTCAAACACTGAATCCTTCACCTGCCGAACATGGACTTCACGCATGCGTTTACGTCATATCGAAGTCATCCAGGCGCTGTTGCAGACCGGTCACCTGGGCACCGCAGCCGAATGGTTGCAGCTGCCAGTGGCCGAGGTGGAACGCACCCTGCGCGACGCTGAAGACCAGCTGGGATTCATGCTGTTTTCCAGCGTGCGTGGTCGCCTGCAAGCCACGCGAGAAGCGCGGGAGTTGCAGGTTGAAATTGCCCACGTCTATGAAGCACTTGAGCCGGTCCAGCGCCTGGCCAGCAGCCTGAAGCAATACCAGGCGCCCCCGCTGCGAATCATCTGCACTGCGCCCCTGGCGCACAAACTATTGCCCCACGCCATTGCCGCCCTGCGCCGGCGTCTTCCCGACGCACCCTGCACCCTGCTGACCCAACCGACCCGCGACATCGTCAAGCGTCTGCTCCTGCGCGAGGCCGACCTGGGCCTGAGCCTGCACGACCCGGATCATGCCGACATCGATTGCCAGGCCATCGCCCAAGGCAAGATCCAGCTGCTGGCACCCCATGGCTGGCTGCAACCCAAACAGAAATACATTTCGCTGCAGGACCTGGCAGGCCAGTCGATGGTCGGCCTCGACGGTCATGATCCGCTGAGCCTGGCGCTGGAGCACAAACTGCAAGCGCTGCGCCCGGTCCCGGTCATCCACATCCGGGTGCAGACGCACCAGATGATGCGCAGCATGGTCGAAGCCGGGGAAGGCCTGGCGCTGGTAGACCCGTTCACCGCCCTGGGTGCCAGGCACGCCGAACTGGACACCTGCCCATTGGCACCCGCGGTGCCGATCAGCCTGTACGCCCTGCGCCTGAAGAACGCCGAACCTTCACCGGCGGCTCAGGCCCTGCTGGAGATCATCACGGAACAAGCCGTGACGATGTTGGCGAACTGAGTGGCATGACCAGCGGATCATCAAACAATCGATACCAGAACAGCGCGACCTCGGCCGTATTGGGATCGATGCCGCGATAACGCAGGTAATCAATACCGCCTACCACGTAGCCGCAGCGCTCGTAGAGGCGACAGGCACCCAGGTTGTTGTTCTGGGTTTCGAGCATGATGCCTGGCAGCTTCTTTTTCCGCGTCCAGAACTGCGCGACATCCAGCAGGGCTTTGGCGACACCGTGGCGCCGCGCCGGTGCATGCACCGCCAGCTCGTCGATATGGGCAAAGCCGTTCCAGTTGGTGCTGACCACCAGATGGCCTACGGGCTCATCGTCCAGATAAGCCATGAACACCGCGCTGTCAGCCGCATCGCGAAAACTGCTGAACTCTTCAGGGTCAATTCCGTAGCACTTGCGATACGGCGTGATGGGCGTCACGGGCCACTGCTCCACTGGCTTGCCGACTTCGGCGGCGACGTAAGCCGAGACTTCGAAACTGAAATCGCTGCCCCAGATATAGGGGGCAAATCCATCGTCGGCGACTCGTACCGACAGCCCTGGGTATTTGGGATTCATAACCGGTTGCATACTGGGAAAGGTCCTCATTCCTTGATGCAATCGACGGTGTAGTGCCGTCCATTGCCCTCATCTTCGTGTTGCAAGCCGTGCACATCGGCGACAAAGCCGGGAAAGCTGCTGTCGAATGTGCGGGCAAACGCCAGGTAATCGTTGATTGAACGGGTGGCGTCGGTAAAACGCTCGCCGGGCATGATCAACGGGATTCCTGGCGGATAGGGTACCAGCATCACGGCAGCGATCCGCCCATC
Organism: Pseudomonas sp. Y24-6; assembly: GCF_020295325.1. Classification (NCBI taxonomy): domain Bacteria; kingdom Pseudomonadati; phylum Pseudomonadota; class Gammaproteobacteria; order Pseudomonadales; family Pseudomonadaceae; genus Pseudomonas; species Pseudomonas sp. Y24-6. The sequence goes on from NZ_JACBXG010000007.1 coordinate 316,694, forward strand.
CAGGGCATCGATCGACACCGCTTCAACGTCGCCGCGCACCAGGTGATCATAGGCGTCAGACGGTTTCATGGCGATCTGTGGCAATACGGTGTACATGCGCTTGAGGTGTTTGGCCGTGGCGTTGCTGCGGTAACAGGCGTGCAGTTGGTCACACAAGTCACGCAAGCCCATGCCCCGATAGCGATCGGCATCCTCTTGCGCTATGCAGGGCAGGCAGCTCGCCAGGCTGACGTTGGCATCGTAGCTGCGCTTGAATTCCAGCAACTCAGTGAGCAAGGTGCTCCATTTGCCTTTGGTAATGCCCATGGAAAACAGCACCAGGAACGAATACAGCCCGGTTTTTTCCACCACCAGGCCGCGCTCCCAGAGGAATTTGCTGACCACTGCCGCCGGAATCCCGCGCTCGCTCAAGGCACCTCCCGCCGTGAGGCCGGGCATCACCAGGGTGACCTTGATCGGGTCGAGCAGCACGTAATCGTCGGTTACACCAGCAAAGCCGTGCCAGTCGGCGTCGGGCTGCAGCAACCAGTCTTCGGTGACCACCTGCTTGATGCCTTCCACCGAAGGCGGCTGCCAGATCGAAAACCACCAGTCATCGGCGGCGATGTGCTGGCGCAGGTTGGCCAGGGCGCGCCGAAAACTCAGGGCTTCATCGAACATTTCCTGCAGCAGCGAGCGCCCCGAAGGCCCTTCCATCATCGCCGACGCCACATCCAGCGAAGCGATGATGCTGTACTGCGGCGAAGTGGAGATGTGCATCATGAAGGCTTCGTTGAAGCGATCGCGGTCCAGTTGGCGCGCCCCACCGTCCTGCACGTGAATCATCGAAGCCTGGCTGAAGGCCGCCAGCAGCTTGTGCGTGGAATGGGTGGTAAAGACCAGCGGGCTGTCCGCGCTGCGCGAGGTGCCCATGCCGTAGCGGCCGGCGAAGAACTCATGGAAGGCCGCATAGGCGTACCAGGCCTCGTCGAAATGCAGCACCTCGACGCTGTTGCCCAGGCTCTGCTTGATCAGTTCGGCGTTGTAGCAAAGGCCGTCGTAGGTCGAATTGGTCACCACCGCCAGCTTGACCTTGGGCGCCCGCCCTTTGGTCAACGGACTGGCATCGATCTTGGCCTGGATCGTCTCGCGGCTGAATTCGCTCAAGGGAATCGGGCCGATAATCCCCAGCTCATTGCGCTCCGGGCACAGGTACAGCGGAATCGCCCCGGTCATGATGATCGAATGCAGTACCGACTTGTGACAGTTGCGGTCCACCAGCACCAGGTCATCCCGGGCGACCATTGAATGCCAGACGATCTTGTTGGCGGTGGACGTGCCGTTGATGACGAAGAAGGTGTGATCGGCACCAAAGTTACGCGCCGCGCGCGCCTCGGCTTCGGCCAGGGGGCCGGTGTGGTCCAGCAGGGAGCCCAACTCGGGAACCGACACCGACAGGTCCGAGCGCAGGGTGTTTTCCCCGAAGAACTGATGAAACGCCTGCCCTACCGGACTCTTGTGATAGGCCACGCCACCACCATGCCCGGGGGTGTGCCACGAATAATTGGAGTCAGCGGTATGCTGCACCAGCGCCTTGAAGAACGGCGGCAACAGACCGTCGAGGTATTTGCGTGCCGCGCGGGCGACCTGGCGGGCCAGAAATGGCACGGTGTCTTCGAACAGATACAGGATGCCGCGAAGCTGGTTGAGCTCGGCCATGGCATCCGCCGGAGCGTTTTCCAGGGTCACCTGCTCACCGAGGGCAAAGATGGGCAGATCCGGCGCGCGAACCCGGGCCAGTCCGATCAGCTCGGCCATATTCTGTAACAAATGTGAATTGGCGCTGGCGTCTTCACTGGCGATCAACATGCAGGAAAGACCGTGATGGGTCGAAGCAACCAGGCGTCCCTCGGCGTAGTCCGTCGCCGAGACAATGCTGAAGCCTTCCTGCTCCAGCTCCCGGGCGATGCCGCGCACCCGGTCACCGGCGACGGTGTCGGCCTTGATGTCGCGATGGACGATCAATACCGGGAATTTCAAGTCTTTATACATTGGGCTCAGGATCCTGAGGCGGCAGCTCCAAGTCTGCCAATCTCCTCAGGGTAGAGGGTTGGAGCGGATGTGGCGAGTGGGGACGCCCTGAAATGGGTCAGTGCCTCTTCACCCTCCCGTAGGAGCTGCCGAGTGAAACGAGGCTGCGATCTTTACCCAGACTACACCGAGACCTACGCCGAAGCCTCAGCCTCAACCAGCTGCTGCCACAACGCCGGAGCCCCCGCCGCCTTGGCGATCGCCTCCAACCGCGCCACATGCTGTTCCAGGTCGTCCTCACTGGCGCGGATGATCCGCGTCGGCTGGCGATCTGCCGGCAGGCGGCGTATCTCGGTCGCCGAATTATCCGCCCCTTCGCCCGAGCCATTGCCATCGGAGGCGTTACCGGCCAGCGACAGGCTGGTCTGGCCACCGGTCATGGTCAGGTAGACGTCCGCCAGGATCTCGGAGTCGAGCAAGGCGCCGTGCAGCTCACGGCCCGAGTTGTCGACGCCGTAGCGCTTGCACAGGGCATCCAGGCTGTTGCGCTGCCCCGGGTGACGTTCCCGGGCCATCATCAGGGTGTCGAGGATCGAGCAATGCCGGGTGATGTCGGCGCGATCGTGCTGGCCCATCAGGGCGAATTCGTTGTTGATGAAGCCAACGTCGAACGCCGCGTTGTGGATGATCAGCTGTGCACCCTTGATGAATTCGAAGAACTCATCGGCCACTTCGTTGAAGCGCGGCTTGCCCACCAGGAATTCGTTGGTGATGCCGTGCACGCCAATCGCGCCTTCGTCACTCTCGCGATCAGGTTGCAGGTAGACATGGAAGTGCCGGCCGGTCAGACGCCGACCGAGCAGCTCGACACAGCCGATTTCGATAATCCGGTGGCCATCGGTCACCGGCATGCCGGTGGTTTCGGTATCGAGTACAACGGATCTGGTGGCCATCAGTGCTCAGCTCTCAACGGGTGAATCTTGAAAAAGCGCGAATGTTAACACGCTGGCGGATGCCTTAGAGAACAGGGTTACTGCGTAGGAGCTGCCGCAGGTTGCGATCTTTTGATCTGCGTTCTAAAAACAAGATCAAAAGATCGCAGCCTGCGGCAGCTCCTACGGGGTGGCAGGGCTTTCAGGTTTGTTTGAAGCCGCGCACTTCATCGACGCCACGGTTAGCCAGCTGGTCCGCCCGCTCGTTGCCATGATGGCCAATGTGCCCGCGCNTGGCAGGGCTTTCAGGTTTGTTTGAAGCCGCGCACTTCATCGACGCCACGGTTAGCCAGCTGGTCCGCCCGCTCGTTGCCATGATGGCCAATGTGCCCGCGCACCCATTTCCAGGTGACATTGTGGCGATTGACCTGCTCGTCCAGCAGCTTCCACAGATCAGCGTTTTTTACCGGCTCTTTCGCCGCCGTCTTCCAGCCACGTTTCTTCCAGTTGTCCATCCACTCGTTGATGCCCTTCATCACGTACTGCGAGTCGGTCACCAGCAGCACGTCGCAGGAGCGCTTCAGTTCTTCGAGGCCACGGATCGCTCCCATCAACTCCATGCGATTGTTGGTGGTGTTGGCCTCGCCACCCCAGAGTTCTTTTTCAACGCCCTTGCACACCAGCAATGCGCCCCAGCCGCCAGGGCCGGGATTGCCCTTGCAGGCGCCGTCGGTGAAGAGTTCTACGCTATCGCTCATGCCAACCTTTCCAGAAAAATGCCGAGGCTCGCCGATCCGTGATCGACGATGCCCGAGGCCGGGGTCAACCCGGCCGGGAATAAAAGAGTGTCTTACGGTTCGATGCGGCGACGGTTGACCTTGGCCATCGGCAAGGGAATCAACTTGCCCATGGGCTCACGGCGCTCCTGGCGCAGGGGGCGCAAACCGACCACGATCTTGCGTGCCACCAGCAGATAGAAGCCGCCACCGGACAACTGCCAGTCACCGGCCTTGCGCTCCCAACCGGCCAACCGGGTCTGCCATGCCGGGGAAGCAAGCGGCGGACGATAGCACCCGAAGCGGCGTTTCTCCAGCGCGAAGCCCAGCAGGTTCAGCCAGTCCCCGACCCGCGAAGGCGATATGCAACGGGCCTTGCGCAAGCCGTCATGGGCAAATACGTGCCGCAACCCCCAGGTGCTCCAGGGGTTGATGCCGATAATCAGCAGGTGCCCACCTGGCCGCACGCTGCTGGCGGCCTCACGCAGCAAGCCGTGTGGCGACAGGCAGAAATCCAGCCCATGCTGCAGCACCACGACGTCGGCGGCATGTTCACTCAAGGGCCAGGCCTGTTCCTCGCAGACGATTTCCACGCCGGGCAGCGGCGCGCCCAGGCGCACATTGCGCTGCACCTGCGGCGCCGACGGAGGCGTTTGAGCCGATGGGCCGTAGTGCACCAGATAGCCACCAAAGAAGCGCCCCAGCTCGTCTTCGAGCATGCGCCGCTCTTCATCCAGGAGAAATTGCCCAATCGGGCCGGACAGCCACTCACGGGCTGCGCTGATCAAATCCAGCCAGTCAGGGTCAGCCTGAGCGAACGCTTTATCGGTCATTGCATTCTCCAACGCGCCAGGAAGTTCTAAGATGCGCCAATGTTTTCCGCTTGGCGAATCCGACGATGATACAGATCAGTGCCCTGCCTGCCTTTACCGACAACTACATCTGGTTGTTACAGGACCACACTACCCAGCGCTGCGCCGTGGTCGATCCCGGTGACGCCGCGCCCGTGCAGGCCTGGCTTGCGGCCCATCCGGGCTGGGTGTTGAGCGATATCCTGATCACCCATCACCACCATGATCACGTCGGCGGCGTGGAAGTGCTCAAGAGCGCGACCGCCGCGACGGTCTACGGCCCGGCCAGCGAGCGCATCCCGGCCCGCGACGTGGCGCTCAAGGACAACGACAGGGTCAGCGTGCTGGGCTGGGAGTTCGATGTTCTTGCCGTTCCCGGCCACACCCTGGGGCACATCGCCTTCTATCATCATGGCCTGCTGTTCTGCGGCGACACCCTGTTCGCTGCCGGTTGCGGCCGCCTGTTCGAGGGCACCGCGGAGCAAATGCATACCTCCCTGAACCGGCTTGCAGCCCTTCCCGAGGATACGCTGGTGTACTGCACCCATGAATACACCCTGAGCAATCTGCGCTTCGCCGTCGCGGTCGAGCCCGGCAATCCGCACACGGTCGAACGCCTGGGCAAAGTCACGCAAATGCGCGAATCCGGGATCATGACCCTGCCCTCGACGCTCGCCCTGGAAAAGCTCACCAACCCCTTCCTGCGTGCCGGCGAAACATCTATTAAAGAAAAAGTGGACGAACGGAGCGGCACCGATAACAGCAGTCCGAGTGCGGTCTTTGCTGCCTTGCGTGCCTGGAAAGACAAGTTCTAGGGAGGCTACCGGGCGGTACGGGAATTCTCAATGGTTGACCTTGGGGGGTGCGCTTTCTAGAATCGCCCGACATTTTTGCCCGGAACTTACTTCCAGCCAATGTCGTCATCTATTCGTAAGTCCATCAATTCAGACGCATTGACCCGCCTGGCTCAAGCCATCGCGGTGGCTGTGTCCGCCACGCTGGCGGGCTGTTCAAGCCATGTGCCGCAAACCGAAGCGACACACACCCCCAACATCGCCGCTCGAGCCAAGCAGAAACCTGTCTGGCTCAGCGAAAAGCCTGTTCCGCAAATTCCACAGGACGTCTGGGAGCGCATGCGCCAGGGCTTCCAGTTGCAGGACAGCGTCGGCCTGAACCCGCGCATCGAACAACAGCGCCTGTGGTTCGCCAACAACCCGTCTTACCTCGAAAACGCCGGTGAACGCGGCAGCCTGTACATTCATTACATCGTCGAACGCCTGGAAGAACGCAACATGCCACTGGAACTGGCGCTGTTGCCAGTGATAGAAAGCTCCTACAACCCGATGGCCTATTCCCGGGCCCATGCGGTGGGTCTTTGGCAATTTATTCCTTCCACCGGGCGTTACTTCAACCTGCGCCAGAACCAGTTCTACGATGGCCGTCGCGATATCACCGCCTCGACCACTGCGGCAATGGACTACCTGACCCGCCTGCATGACATGTTCAACGGCGACTGGCTGCTGGCCCTCGCGGCCTACAACGCTGGCGAAGGCACGGTCAGCCGGGCGATCGAGCGCAATGAAAAACTGGGCTTGCCGACCGATTACTGGAACCTGCCGCTGCCGGCGGAAACCCAGGCGTATGTACCCAAGCTGCTCGCGCTGTCCCAAGTGGTGCTGGCGCCGGAAGCCTACGGGGTGAACCTCAACCCGATCGCCAACGAGCCGTACTTTAAGGTGGTCGAAATCAACCAGCGCATGGACCTGTCCAAGGTCGCTGCAGTGGCCAACATCGACGAAGACGAGCTGTTCCAGCTCAACCCGGCCTTCAAGCAGCGCACCACCACCCTCGATGGCCCCCAGCACTTGCTGGTGCCCACCTCGAAGGCGCAACTGCTGACCACCAGCCTGTCGACCATGCGCCCGGAAGAGCTGATCAGCAAGCGACCGCTCAAGCCAGTGTTCGAAGGCGCCAACAGCCCGGCCATTGCCGGCGCCAAGCGCTCCTACCGGGTCAAGCGCGGCGACAACCTGGGCACCATTGCCAAGGCGAACAAGGTCGACGTGAAGGATCTCCAGCAGTGGAACAAGCTGACCGGCAAGAACCTCAAGGTTGGCCAGACACTGGTCATGCAGGACAACGCCAAGCGCAGCGGCGGACGCGTCAACACGGTAGTCGCCGCCAACAGCAAGAAGCAGCGGACCAAGTACAAGGTCAAGCAGGGCGACTCGCTGTACATGGTCGCCAAGCGCTTTAACGTCGAGATGCAGCACCTCAAACGCTGGAACCCGCGCCTCGGCCAGGCACTCAAGCCAGGCCAGATGCTGACGGTCTACTCGCCGCACTAAAAAACAGCCCCTGGACCCAGGGGCTGTTTTTCCAAGACTCACACACCCCCTGCAGGAGCGAACTTGCTCGCGAAGAACCTGAGAGCGCCGCGGGGTGACAGATTCCCAGCGTTATCGTGATCGACCATCGCGAGCAAGCCCGCCCTTCCAAATACGCCATCTTTTTCCTGCACAGACAAGCTGTTACTGTACGGTCCATAAAGCCCAAGCCGCCTGGATCGGATCTCTGACTTGAAGCGTCCCCTCCTCCTGCTCCTGATCAGCCTGGCCTTGAGCTCACCCGCAAGCGCGACAATCAGCGAAAGCCATGGTTATGCGCAGTTCGGCACCCTCAAGTACCCGGCCAGATTTACCCACTTCGACTGGGTCAACCCGCAAGCGCCCAAGGGCGGTACGTTGCGAGTGATGGCATTCGGCACCTTCGATACGCTCAATCCCTATACTTTCAAGGGATCGAGCCCGGTTTCCACGCCCAATTTCCTGCAATACGGCATCAACGAACTCAACGAGCCGCTGATGGTGGGCACCGGCCAATATGCGCCGTCTGGCGATGAGCCCACTTCCAGCTACGGGCTGATCGCGCAATCGGTGGAGTACAGCGACGACCGCAGCTGGGTCGTGTTCAACCTGCGCCCCGAGGCCAGGTTTCATGACGGCGCGCCGATCACCGCCTACGACGTCGCGTTTTCCTATCGCCTGCTGCTCAAGGAAGGGCATCCGCAATACCGCACCAACCTCCAGGAAGTGCTGCGGGTCGATATCCTCAACCCCCACCGTATCCGATTCGTCTTCAAGCGCGCCGGCAACCCGTTGTTGATCCTGCGCCTGGGCGAGTTGCCGGTATTGCCCCAGCATTACTGGAAAGGCCGCGACTTCAAGGCCACCACGTTCGAACCGCCCCTGGGCAGCGGCCCCTACCGCATTACCTCGGTAACGCCCGGGCGGCAGTTGATCTTCGAGCGGGTCAAGGATTACTGGGGCAAGGACCTGGCGGTCAACCGCGGCAAGTACAACGTCGACCGGATGGAGGTCGAGTTCTACCGCGACAGCGACGTCGCCTTCGAAGCGTTCAAGGCCGGGGAGTTCGACATCTACATCGAGCACCAGGCGAAGAACTGGGAAAACGGCTACCGCTTCCCGGCGGTCAGGCGCGGTGAGGTGATCAAGGCGCTGATCCCGCACCAGATTCCGACCCAGAGCCAGGGCCTGTTCATGAACACCCGGCGCCCCGCCTTTGCCGATCCCAAGGTCCGCGAAGCGCTGGGGCTGATGTTCGACTTCGAGTGGACCAACCGCACGCTGTTCAGCGGCGCCTACAAACGCGCCATGAGCTACTACCCCAACAGCGAGTTCTCCGCCACCGGGCTGCCTGTCGGCCACGAATGGCTGATGCTCAAGCCCTACCGTGATCAGCTGCCGGCCAGGCTCTTCACAGAACCGTTCAGCCTGCCCCAGACCGATGGTCGCGGCATCCCCCGGCAGACACTGCGCAACGCCCTGGGCCTGCTCGCCGAAGCCGGCTGGAAGCTGAACGGCCAGCGCCTGCAAAATGCCGCCGGCCAGCCGCTGCGCCTGGAGATCCTGCTGGTCAACCCCAACCTGGAACGCATTCTCCAGCCCTACGTCGAGAACCTCGCGAGCATCGGCGTCGATGCCCGGTTGCGAACGGTCGATCGCGCCCAGTACAAGCAACGTCTCGACCAATTCGACTTCGACATGATCCTGATGACCCTCAACCAGACGCTCAGCCCCGGCCTGGAACAATGGCAGTATTTCCACTCCAGCCAGGTGACGGTCAAGGGCAGCAAGAATTACGCAGGTATCGCCAACCCCGTGGTCGACCACCTGCTCGACCAGCTGCTCGCCGCCAGGACCCGTGACGAGCAGGTCGCCGCCGGCAAGGCACTGGATCGCGTACTGCTGTGGCAGCACTACATCATTCCCAACTGGTACCTCAATTATCACCGCCTGGCCTACCGCAACCGGTTTGCCTTTGTCACCACGCCGCCCTACACCCTGGGCTTGAGCGCGTGGTGGCTGAAATCTTCGGAGAAGGATCGATGACACCTGTACGTGCCCTGCTGTTGCAGGTCAGCGGCCTGATGTTTGCCGGGCTGGCCTGCGCCGCTCCGCAACACGCGCTGACCCTGTACAACGAACCGCCCAAATACCCGGCCGACTTCAAGCATTTCGATTACGTGAACCCTGACGCGCCCAAGGGCGGGACCTTCCGCCAGGCAGGCTTCGGCGGCTTCGACAGCCTTAATCCGTTTATCAGCAAAGGCGTGCCCGCCGACGATGTCGGCATGATCTACGACACCCTGGCCAGACAAGGCCTGGACGAACCGTTCACCGAGTACGGCCTGGTCGCCGGGAAGATCGAGAAAGCCCCCGACAACAGCTGGGTGCGTTTCTATTTGCGCCCGCAAGCCCGGTTCCACGACGGTCACCCCATCCATGCCGAGGACGTGATCTTCAGCTTCGACATGCTCACCAAGGAAGGCGCCCCGCTCTATCGTGGCTATTACAGCGACGTGGCCGAAGTGATCGCCGAAGACCCGCTGACCGTGCTGTTCAAGTTCAAGCACAGCAACAACCGCGAGCTGCCGCTGATTCTTGGCCAGCTGCCGGTGTTGCCCAAACACTGGTGGGCCAACCGCGACTTCAACAAGGGCAACCTGGAAATCCCCCTGGGCAGCGGGCCCTACCGGGTCAGCGAAGTAAAGGCCGGGCGTTCAGTGCGCTACGAGCGAGTCAAGGACTACTGGGGCAAGGACCTGCCGGTCAACCGCGGCTTCTATAACTTCGACGTGATGACCACCGACTACTACCGCGACAACACCGTCGCGCTGGAAGCCTTGAAAGCCGGCCAGTTCGACTACTGGCTGGAGATGACCGCAAAAAACTGGGCCAACGCCTACAACATTCCAGCAGTCACCGAAGGCCGCCTGATCAAGGAACAGATCCCCAACGGCAACCCGACCGGCATGCAGGGCTTTGTGTTCAACCTGCGGCGCCCGGTGTTCCAGGATGTGCGCGTGCGCCACGCCCTGAGCCTGCTGCTGGACTTTGAATGGACCAACAAGCAACTGTTCAACGGCGCCTATGTGCGCACCCGCAGTTACTTCGAAAACTCGGAAATGGCTGCCACGGGCCTGCCGGATGCCGACCAGCTGGCAATCCTCGACCCCTTTCGCGGAAAAATTCCCGAGCAGGTGTTCAGCGAGGCGTTCCAGAACCCGCGCACCGATGCCAGCGGCATGATTCGTAACCAGCAGCGTCAGGCCTATCAACTGCTGCAGGAGGCCGGCTGGCGCATCGTCGACGACAAGATGGTCGATGCCACCGGCAAACCGGTGACCATCGAGTTCCTGCTGGCCCAGACTGAATTCGAGCGGGTGCTGCTGCCGTTCAAGCGCAACCTCAGCGATCTGGGGATCGACCTGGTGATCCGTCGGGTCGACGTCTCCCAGTACATCAACCGGGTGCGCTCTCGGGACTTCGACATGATCGTCGGCGGCTTCCCGCAGTCCAACTCGCCAGGCAATGAACAACGGGAGTTCTGGATGTCGGCCGCCGCCGACAAGCCCGGCAGCCGCAACTCCATGGGCCTCAAGGACCCGGTGGTCGACCAGCTGGTCGAGCAACTGATCAACGCCGATTCGCGCAAAAGCCTGGTGGCCCACGCCCGGGCGCTGGACCGCGTGCTGCAATGGGGGTATTACGTGATCCCCAACTGGCACATCAAGACCTGGCGCGTGGCTTACTGGAACCACATCGGCCATCCGAAAATCTCACCGACCTACGATATCGGCATCAACACCTGGTGGATCAAGCCGGATGCCAAACCGGCGATAGAGGTCGAAACCAAACTGCAAACCGACGCTGCGGGCACGGAGTAATCAGATGCTGGCGTACATTTTTCGACGACTGCTGCTGATCATCCCGACCTTGCTGGGCATTCTGCTGATCAACTTCGTGATCATCCAGGCCGCCCCCGGTGGACCGGTAGAGCAGATGATCGCCAAGCTCGAAGGCTTCGAAGGCGCCACCAGCCGCATTGCCGGCGGCGGCGCCGAGGTCTCGGTGGCCGGCTCCGCCTATCGTGGCGCCCAAGGCCTGGACCCGGCGCTGGTCAAGGAAATCGAGCACATGTACGGCTTCGACAAATCGGCGCCGGAACGCTTGTGGATCATGATCAAGAACTACGCGAAGCTGGATTTCGGCGACAGTTTCTTCCGCGACGCCAAGGTCATCGACCTGATCAAGGAAAAGATGCCGGTCTCTATCTCCCTTGGGCTGTGGAGCACCCTGATCATGTACCTGGTGTCGATCCCGCTGGGGATCGCCAAGGCTACGCGGCACGGCAGCCATTTCGACGTCTGGACCAGTTCGCTGATCATCGTCGGTTATGCGATCCCGGCCTTCCTGTTCGCGATCCTGCTGATCGTGCTGTTTGCCGGCGGCAGTTACCTTGACTGGTTTCCGCTCAGAGGCCTGACTTCCAACAACTTTGATGAGCTCACTACTGGCGGCAAGATCCTCGATTATTTCTGGCACCTGGCCCTGCCGGTGACGGCGCTGGTGATCGGCAACTTCGCGACCATGACCCTGCTGACCAAGAACAGTTTCCTCGACGAAATCAACAAACAGTATGTGGTGACCGCCAAGGCCAAGGGCCTGACCAACCACCGCGTGCTCTACGGACACGTGTTCCGTAACGCCATGCTGCTGGTGATCGCCGGCTTCCCGTCGGCTTTCATCGGAATCTTCTTCACCGGCTCGTTGCTGGTGGAAGTGATCTTTTCCCTCGACGGCCTTGGCCTGATGAGCTTCGAGGCGGCCATCAACCGCGATTATCCGGTGGTGTTCGGCACGTTGTTCATCTTCACCCTGCTGGGACTGGTGGTGAAGTTGATCGGCGACCTCACCTACACCTTTGTCGATCCGCGTATCGACTTCGAAAGCCGGGAGCATTGAGATGAACCTGTCCCCACTCAATCGTCGGCGATTTGAACTGTTCAAGGCCAACAAGCGCGGCTGGTGGTCGCTGTGGCTGTTTCTGGTGCTGTTCGGCCTGAGCCTGGGCGCCGAATTGATCGCCAACGACAAACCGCTGGTGGTGCATTACGACGACGGCTGGTATTTCCCGGCGCTCAAGCGCTACCCGGAAACCACCTTCGGCGGCGAGTTCCCGCTGGAAGCCAACTACAAGAGCCCGTATATCCGCGAACTGCTCAAGGCCAAGGATGCCTGGGTGCTGTGGGCGCCGATTCCCTACAGCTATCAAAGCATCAACTATGACCTGAAGGTCCCGGCACCGGCGCCACCGTCAGCGGACAACCTGCTGGGCACCGATGACCAGGGCCGCGACGTGCTGGCCCGGGTGATCTATGGCTTCCGCATTTCCGTGCTGTTCGCCCTGACCCTGACCATCCTCAGCTCGATCATCGGTGTGATTGCCGGGGCCTTGCAGGGCTTTTATGGCGGCTGGGTGGATCTGGCCGGGCAGCGCTTCCTGGAAATCTGGTCCGGGCTGCCGGTGCTGTACCTGCTGATCATCCTCGCCAGCTTCGTGCAGCCGAACTTCTGGTGGCTGCTGGGGATCATGCTGCTGTTCTCCTGGATGAGCCTGGTGGACGTGGTGCGCGCCGAGTTCCTGCGCGGGCGCAACCTCGAGTACGTGCGCGCGGCGCGGGCGCTGGGGATGCAGAATGGTGCGATCATGTTCCGCCATATCCTGCCCAACGCCATGGTCTCGACCATGACTTTCATGCCGTTCATCCTGACCGGCGCCATCGGCACCCTCACCGCCCTCGACTTCCTGGGTTTCGGCCTGCCGCCTGGTGCGCCGTCCCTGGGTGAACTGGTGGCCCAGGGCAAATCCAACCTGCAGGCGCCCTGGCTAGGCATGAGCGCCTTCGCGGTACTGGCGTTGATGTTGAGTTTACTGGTGTTCATCGGCGAGTCCGCTCGCGATGCCTTCGACCCGAGGAAGTGAAAATGAATCAGGACAATCTGATCGAAGTGCGCGACCTGGCGGTGGAGTTTGTCGTCGGTGAGCGCGTGCAACGGGTGGTCGAGGGTGTCAGCTTCGACATCAAGCGCGGCGAGACTTTGGCCCTGGTGGGCGAAAGCGGCTCGGGCAAATCGGTCACCGCCCACTCGATCCTGCGGCTGCTGCCCTACCCGCTCGCCCGACACCCGTCGGGGACCATCGAATACTCGGGCCAGGACCTGCTGAGCCTGAAGGAAAAGACCATCCGGCATATCCGCGGCAACCGGATTGCGATGATCTTCCAGGAGCCGATGACCTCGCTCAACCCTCTGCATTCCATCGAAAAGCAGATCAACGAAGTGCTGGGCATCCATAAAGGGCTGGTCGGCAAGATCGCCACCCAACGCACCCTGGAATTGTTGGAGATGGTCGGCATCCCCGAGCCGCACAAGCGCCTCAAGGCCCTGCCCCATGAATTGTCCGGCGGCCAGCGCCAGCGCGTGATGATCGCCATGGCCCTGGCCAACGAGCCGGAACTGCTGATTGCCGACGAACCGACCACCGCGCTGGACGTCACAGTGCAGTTGAAAATCCTTGAATTGCTCAAGCAATTGCAGGCCCGCCTGGGCATGGCGCTGCTACTGATCAGTCACGATTTGAACCTGGTGCGAAGAATTGCGCACCGAGTATGTGTCATGCAGCGCGGTTGCATCGTCGAACAGGCATCGTGCGAAGAATTGTTCCGCGCGCCGCAGCATCCGTACACGCGGGAACTGCTGGCAGCGGAGCCCAGCGGGATGCCGGCCACCAATGCAATCGGGCCGCCGCTGCTGCAGGTCGAGGACCTGAAAGTGTGGTTTCCGATCAAGAAAGGCTTGCTGAAAAAGACCGTCGACCACATCAAGGCGGTCGACGGCATCAACTTCAGCCTGCCCCAGGGCCAGACACTGGGCATTGTGGGAGAAAGCGGCTCCGGTAAATCGACCCTCGGCCTGGCGATTTTGCGGCTGATCGGCAGCAAAGGCGGCATCCGTTTTGAAGGCAACCAGCTAGACTGCCTGACGCAGCAACAGGTCAGGCCGCTGCGGCGGGAGATGCAGGTGGTGTTCCAGGACCCCTTTGGCAGCCTCAGCCCACGAATGTGCGTGAGCCAGATCGTCGGCGAAGGCCTGCGGATCCACAAGATGGGTAGCGAGGCGGAACAGGAACAAGCGATTATTGCGGCATTGAAGGAGGTAGGCCTGGATCCGGACACCCGGCACCGCTACCCCCACGAATTTTCCGGGGGGCAACGGCAGAGAATTGCCATTGCCCGGGCATTGGTGCTCAAACCGGCGTTGATCCTGCTGGACGAGCCGACTTCGGCCCTCGACCGGACCGTACAACGCCAGGTGGTGGAGCTTTTGCGTTCACTGCAAACCAAGTACAACCTGACGTATTTGTTTATCAGCCATGACCTGGCTGTCGTCAAGGCGCTGAGCCACCAGCTGATGGTGGTCAAGCAGGGCCAAGTGGTCGAACAGGGAGACGCGCAAAGTATCTTTGCCGCCCCCCAACATCCGTATACACAGCAGTTGCTGGAAGCCGCTTTCCTGGCTCCAGCCACTGCGCAATAACCTGAAAGAGGAGCAACACATGGGTTTTCTCGCCGGTAAGCGCGTACTGATCGTCGGTGTCGCCAGCAAGCTGTCCATCGCATCCGGCATCGCTGCCGCCATGCATCGCGAGGGCGCTGAGCTTGCCTTCACTTATCAGAACGACAAACTCAAAGGTCGTGTCGAAGAGTTCGCACAAAGCTGGGGTTCCAACCCGGACCTGTGCTTCCCGTGCGACGTGGCCAGCGATGAAGAAATCGCCAAGGTCTTCGTTGAGCTGGGCAAGAAGTGGGACGGCCTGGACTGCATCGTGCACTCCGTAGGTTTCGCTCCCGGCGACCAACTGGACGGCGACTTCACCGAAGCCACCACCCGTGAAGGTTTCCGTATTGCCCACGACATCAGCGCCTACAGCTTCGTAGCCCTGGCCAAGGCCGGTCGCGAAATGATGAAGGGCCGCAACGGCAGCCTGCTGACCCTGTCGTACCTGGGCGCCGAGCGCACCATGCCTAACTACAACGTGATGGGCATGGCCAAGGCTTCCCTGGAAGCTGGCGTACGTTACCTGGCCGGCTCCCTGGGCCCGGACGGCACCCGCGTCAACTGCGTATCGGCCGGTCCGATCCGCACCCTGGCCGCTTCCGGCATCAAGAACTTCCGCAAGATGCTGGCCGCCAACGAAGCGCAAACCCCGCTGCGTCGTAACGTCACCATCGACGAAGTCGGCAACGCCGGCGCCTTCCTGTGCTCGGACCTGGCGTCCGGCATCAGCGGCGAAATCATGTACGTAGACGGTGGTTTCAACACCACTGCGATGGGCAGCCTGGAAGAGTAATCTTCGGTTAGCCGATAAAAACCCGCCGACTCCGGCGGGTTTTTTTTGAGTTCAGTTCCGAGTCAGATGCCCCGGACCGGGCATGGCCCTCCCGCCTGCGCCCACAGCTTGAACTGGGCGACAAAAATATCGTGTGGTACCGGCACAGGCGCCCGGCCAGCTCCCGGGTTCCAGCCCCAGAGCACCAGTTTGTCGTCGCTGACATGCTTGATCAGCGCGGCGAAATCACGGTCGCCGTTGGCCTTGCGATCCTTGATCATTGCGCATAGCTGATCGGCCGGCAGGCCGATCCAGGCCATCTTGTGGGCGGCCGGCGGCAGGCTCCAGTGGGGCGCACCGGGTGGCGCATTGGGGCCGTAACTGGCCGGCGGATTGGCCTCGGCGTGACAGGTGGCACAAGGCAGACCTGCTGCACCTTTGCCGTCCAGGCCGCGCACGACATTCATCGCATGGGGCGTGCCGGCATCGAATTGCAGCGGCGAATCCCCCGGAATATGGCAATTCTGGCAACGCGGGCTCTGGAAGACTTTCTGCACGGTATCGAAGGCCTTGAGCGCTTCACTGTCGTCCGCGAACAGGTCCTCGGTGTAAGCCACCAGGCCAAGAAGCATCACCGCGCCCAGCATCAGATGTCGTTTCATCTCACACCCCCGACAGTTGCAGCGGCAGTTCCCGCAGGCGTTGCCCGGTCAAGGCGAATACGGCGTTCGCCACTGCCGGTGCCGTCGGCGGCACACCCGCTTCGCCGATACCCCCGGGCTTCTCGGAACTGGGCACGATATGCACTTCAACCACCGGCATCTCATTGAGGCGCAGCACTTGATAGTCGTGGTAATTGGACTGCTCCACCTTGCCGTTCTTGAAGGTCAGTTTGCTGTGCAGGGCAAACCCCAGGCCGAAGGTAATGCACGACTCCATCTGCGCCGCGATGCTCTGCGGGTTGACCGCAATGCCGCAGTCCACCGCGCACACCACCCGATGCACGCGAATCGCCAGGTTGTCCTGGGACACTTCGGCCACCTGGGCGACGTAACTGCCGAATGACTCGTGTACCGCCACGCCCAACGCATGGCCATCCGGCAACGTTGCCTTCCAGTTGGCCTTTTCCACTGCCAGGTTCAGCACGCCGAGATGCCGCGGATGGTCCTTGAGCAGGGTTCGTCGGTACTCCACCGGATCCTGGCCCGCCGCCTCGGCCAGTTCGTCGATCAGTGATTCCATGACAAATCCGGTATGGGTATGCCCCACCGAACGCAGCCACAGCACATTGATGCCCGTGCTCGGCGAATGCAGTTCGACCTGATGGTTGGCCAGGTGCTGCAGATAGGGACTGTCCGCCACGCCCTCGACAGAGGTCTTGTCGATGCCATCCTTGACCATCGTTGCCTCAAGCATGGTGCCGGCCATGATCGACTGCCCGACCAGTACATGCTGCCAGGCGATGGGCAACCCACCCGCATCCAGGCCAATGCGCGCCTGATGCAGGAATGCCGAGCGGTAATAGCCGCCACGGATGTCGTCTTCGCGGGACCACACCGTCTTCACCGGCGCGCCTGCGGCCTTGGCCACCTGCACCGCTTCGGCAACAAAATCCGAAGTCGGATTGGCGCGGCGGCCAAAGCCACCCCCAAGGAACTCGGTATGAATCTCCACCTGCTCGGGCTTCAACCCGGTAATTTTCCCGGCGATCATCTGGTCCAGCGTCTGAAACTGGGTGCCCGTCCAGATCTCGCACTTGTCCTGGGTGATTTTCACCGTGCAATTGAGCGGTTCCATCGGTGCGTGGGCCAGGTAAGGCACGCTGTATTCGACATCGATGGTTTTCGCCGCCTTGGCCAGGGCGGCCTTGGCATCCCCGGCCTTACTGGCAGGCAGGCCCGGGGTGCCGGCCAGCTTGCGGAAACTCTCCAGCAATTGCTGGCTGTCCAGGCCAGTGTTCGGCCCCAGGTCCCAGTCAATCTTGAGTGCATCGCGTCCCAGCTTCGCCGCCCAATAGTGATCGGCGATCACCGCCACTCCGCTGGGCACCTGCACCACTTTGTGCACGCCCGGTATCGCCAGCGCCTCGGCGCCTTCAAAAGATTTGACGTGGCCACCGAACACCGGCGTGCGAGCAACCATGGCGGTCATCAACCCTTCGAACTGCACATCCATGCCGAACCTGGCCCTGCCGGTAATTTTCTCCAGCGTGTCCAGGCGCTTGGTGGGTTTGCCGATCAGCTTCCAGTCCTTGGGCTCCTTGAGCTTGATCGAGGCCGGGTCCGGCACCGGCAACTGGCCGGCTTCATCGGCCAGTTCACCGTAGGTGACCCGATTATCTGCGGCGATGACCACCCCCGATTCGGTACGGATCGTCGAGGGCGCGACTTTGAAGCGCTTGGCCGCCGCGTCGATCAGCATCAAGCGCGCCGCCGCACCCGCCTGGCGGTAGCGATCGAACTCCATCCAGGTGGAGGTCGAGCCGCCGGTGATCTGCATCCCGCCGAAGCCGGCCAGACCATAATCGGCGGCCGACGCCGGGGAATGTTCGACGAGGATTTTCGACCAGTCGGCGTCCAGCTCCTCGGCAATCAGCATGGTCAGGCC
This sequence comes from Pseudomonas sp. Y24-6, assembly GCF_020295325.1. NCBI lineage: Bacteria > Pseudomonadati > Pseudomonadota > Gammaproteobacteria > Pseudomonadales > Pseudomonadaceae > Pseudomonas > Pseudomonas sp. Y24-6. The sequence goes on from NZ_JACBXG010000007.1 coordinate 334,625, forward strand.
GGTCCAGATACCCTGGCCCATTTCCGAGTGCCCGAGCAGCACGGTGACGCTGTTGTCGTTGCCGATTCGCAAGAACGCATTCGGTGCGAATACATTGCCCTGATTCTCCGCGCCTTGGGCGAAGCGGTGAGCACCGGGGATGACAAAGGTCACCACCAGCCCGCCGCCAAGCACGGCACTGCCCTTGAGAAACCCCCGACGCGACAGTGGATGACTGCTGTTCATGACCTGCCCTCCCCGCAAATCAACCGATGTCGGCTGCGCGTTTGACTGCCGCGCGGATACGCGGATAGGTGCCGCAACGGCAAATATTGCCGGACAGCGCCTGGTCGATATCGCTGTCGGTGGGCTTGGGGATTTTTGCCAGCAAGGCTGCGGCAGACATTATCTGTCCGGACTGGCAGTAGCCGCACTGGACCACGTCGAGTTCGGCCCAGGCTTGCTGCACCGGATGAGATCCATCGGCGGACAGGCCTTCAATCGTGAGGATCTTCTGCCCATGGGCCACGGCTGTAGCGGGCGTGATGCAGGATCGCAGCGGCGCGCCGTCGACGTGCACGGTGCAGGCCCCGCATTGCGCCATGCCACAGCCAAATTTGGTTCCAGTCAGGTGCGCGACATCGCGCAGCACCCACAGTAGAGGCATGTCCGCAGGGACATCCAGAGCCTGGTCCTTGCCATTGATGTTAAGCGTCAGCATTGCGGGTTTCCTCAGACTCACGGTGTTCTGAAGGAGCGTCGCTGTGGCCGATCAATGCCCACGCACGCCTGGAGTTATCCCTACAGCTAAGCGCAAAATAGCGGGCGAGACCGGTTCATCGACCACCGGTCATGCCATTAGAGTAGCCAGCCAGTGTGCAATGGCCCGAGCCAGGGGTGCGCATCAAGCGCTTACCCCTGTGAGGCGCTGCCTCAAATGATGCTGGGCTAACAGGCGCATCACGTAGCCTATCTTCAGCAGGGTGGGCCCGATGATGGTCATGGCGTGAAACGACACCAAAGGGGGATAGGCAAATGTCCTCCGTACAAATAGGCGCCGTAGATGCCGGCCACGAGCAGGGCCAGGCCGGCTCCGAGGATGCGGCTGGACAGGAGCAGGACATTCTGGGGATGGCTGAAGAAGCTGAACATTTTCCGGTACTCCTGACGTTGTTCGGGTACGAGAGAGATATCAAGTCTCGTGCCAGCTTCCTGCGCCTTTAAAATCAATGAGATGGAGCGCATCAAGTCATAATGACAATCGTTTACTGAGGTCGATTTGACTCCAAAAGTTGTCCGAATGACTATGCCAGACATATTCGCCAGACCGAGCCTTTGGCCGCCGGAGCCATTACACTCAACGACTCACCTGCCAAGGATTCGAACATGAAGCGCGCGGTTGCCAGGAATGAAGATCAGCGTCCGCTATTCTGGCGCGATGATGCCCTGCCCTTTATCGAAGCGCGTTCCATCGCCGACGGTCGCGAGGTGTGTTACACGCGCCATTCCCACGCGCATTTTTCCATCGGTGCGATCACGGCTGGACGCAGTACCTATCTCCACGATCAAGCGCAGTCGCAAGTCAGCGCCGGCACCGTCGTGCTGATGAACCCTGGCGACGTGCACGCCTGCAATCCCATCGACGATGAGCCCTGGTCGTACCTGATGTTTTATGTCGACACGGCCTGGCTTACCGATCTGCAGCACCAACTGGGCTTCAGCCCCGACCTGGCGTTTCGCCGCTTTTCCCTTACGCACGTGCGCGATGCCAGCCTGTTTGAGGGACTGGTCGGGGTGTATGAAGCGCTGATCGATCCGCAGCAGGACCACCTGCACAAACACAGCGTCCTGGTGGAGTTTTTCAGCGACCTGCAGCTGCGGCTGAACCCGGCCGGGCAAGCGCTGCGCGAGCCCAACTTCAAGCTGGAACGTGCAGCGGATTTCATTCGCGACCACTGCACTCGGTTGCTCAAGCTTGAAGACATATGCGCGGCTGCCCAGTTATCGCCGTCGTATCTGATCCGCGCGTTCAAACAACATTATGGGATGACGCCCCACGCCTTCCTGATCAATCGCCGCATCCAGTTTGCCCAGGACCGTCTGCGCAGCGGCAAGTTGATTGCCGATGTGGCGCTTGAAGCGGGATTTTCCGATCAGGCGCATTTTCAGCGTGCGTTCAAACACCACCTCGCCGCTACGCCCGGCCAATATCAAGGCAACAGCAGATAACCCGCACTCATCACCAGCAAGGCCGCCATCGCCCGATTGAACAGGCGCATCCCCCGAGGGTTGTTCAGATACCCGCGCAAAAAAGTCCCGGCGTAGGCCCAGCACCCAACCGACAGATAACAGATCACCAGGTACACCGCCGCAAATTGCCAGACCAGCCGTGCCTCACCGTCAGCGACAAACGCGCCCATGCCCGCCACGCAGGCCAGCCAGGCTTTCGGGTTGAGCCACTGCATGATCGCGCCATACAGCATCGAGGGCGCGCGGGTCGACCTCGCAGCATCGACCTGGCCATCGTCGGCCGCCAGTTTCCAGGCAATGAACAGCAGGAATGCCACACCCGCCAGTCGCACCACCTGCGTCAGCGCCGGCCAGCGCTGCAACACTTCATGCAACCCCAGCCCCATCAACACCAGTAACACCACGAAACCCAGCGTGGCGCCCAGAACATGCCGTTGGCTGGCGCGCAGGCCAAACTGCGCGCCGGAACTCAAGGCCACAATATTCACCGGCCCGGGGGTGATCGAAGCCACCAGCGCAAACGCGGCCATGGAAACAATCAAACTCATCGCAAACCTCTTCACTCGGTTGAATTGGCCCCCAGACTAAGAAATTGCCAGCCCCGAGTATTGAACAAAACACCCCTGGGCAGGCGCACGCACCTGCCGCCGGGAGCACTCCTGACGCTCCGGGCGAATTCTTTGTCGATTTACCGGTGGAGCCCCGGCGCGACGCCCCCTATGCTCACGCCATGAACCTACAAAACGCTTCCTTACCGCCCCGCAACGAGATGGTCCGCGCCATGCTTGAACGTGACACCGCCTACGAGGGGGTGTTCTTTACCGCGGTCAAGACCACCGGCATCTTTTGCCGTCCCAGCTGCACGGCGCGCAAACCGAAACCGGAGAATGTCGAGTTCTTCGCCCATGCCGATGAATGCCTGTCGGCGGGCTATCGTGCCTGCCTGCGCTGCAAGCCACTGGACGCTGCGGCCATTGCCCCGGACTGGGTGCAAAGGCTACTGGGCGCGGTAGACGCCACCCCGGAGCGACAATGGTCCGATGCGCAACTGCTGGCCGAGGGCATCGAGCCGTTGAAGCTTCGGCGCTGGTTCAAACAACATTTCGGCATGACTTTCCACGCGTGGCTACGCACCCGCAGATTGGGCATGGCGCTGGGCGGCATTCGCCAGGGTGAGTCCATCGACCACGCGGCGTTCGATTCGGGATATGAATCCCTGAGCGGTTTTCGCGACGCGTTTCAAAAGTCATTCCACATCACCCCAGGCAAAGCAGCCGACAGTGAGCCCCTGCTCTTCACCCGCCTGACCACGCCCCTGGGGCCGATGATCGCCATGGCGGAGCGGCGCGGGCTGGTGATGCTTGAGTTTCTTGACCGACCGGCACTGACCCGGGAGCTTGAAGCGCTGCAAAACCGCTATGGCTACGTGATAGCGCCCGGGCATAACGCCCATTTGCGCCAGATCGAAGACGAACTGGCGCAATACTTTGCGGGCAAGCTCTGCGAATTCAGGGTCGCGCTGCATCTGCCAGGCAGCGAATTTTCCAGGCAAGTGTGGGCCGAGCTGGTGAAAATCCCCTACGGCCAGACCAGTACCTATGGCGCCATTGCCGCGAATCTCGGCAAGCCCGGCGCCAGCCGCGCCGTCGGCCTGGCCAACGGGCACAACCGGGTCTCCATCGTCGTCCCTTGCCACCGGGTGATCGGCGCCGATGGCTCGTTGACTGGCTACGGCGGCGGCCAGCCGCGCAAGGCATTCCTGCTGCGCCTGGAGAACGCGGCACTGCAGCTCAGCCAGTTGAGCCTGCCGGGCATGGCGCGCGAAGAAGCATGAGCGCCCTGCCCGACGCGTGGTCGGCTGCCAGCGAGTTTCTGGCCGGCATCGATGATGACTGGCGCCGACACATCGCCACCGTTGGTCCTTGCCTGCACAAGCCACACCCAACACGGGATCCCTATGAATCCCTGGTGCGCTCGATTGCCTACCAACAACTGCATGCCAGGGCCGGCGACGCGATCGTCGGGCGTTTACTGGCGTTATTCCCCCCAGGAAATTTTCCGCGCCCGGAGCAGATCATCGCGACTGATTTTGACGCGCTGCGCAGCTGCGGTTTTTCGGCAAGCAAGATAGCGACCATTCAGGGCATCGCCGAAGCGGCGGTGAGTGGCGTGGTGCCCGATTACAACACCGCGCGGGTGATGGACGATGAAGCGCTGATCGAGCGCTTGATCACCCTGCGCGGGGTTGGCCGCTGGACCGTGGAGATGCTGCTGATCTACGGCCTTGAGCGCCCGGATATTCTGCCGGCGGATGACTTCGGGGTGCGTGAGGGGTATCGGCGGTTGAAGGGTTTGGAGGTGCAGCCTACTCGCCGGCAGATGATTGAGATCGGGCTTGACTGGAAACCTTATCGGACAGTGGCTTGCTGGTACTTGTGGCGGGTACCCGGCAAATAGGCCGGGTTTATTTATCAACATTGTGTTTGCGTGGCAGTTTCGCCTGATCCGCGGGATGCCGTGTAACTGGCACACGCCCCCCGCGGTCAGGCTCCATTTTTCTTCCCCAATAACGCATCGAAACAACCAGGCTTGACGGAAACGCCGATAGTGTCGATCGATAGAACTCCCAGCCATCCTCGGCATGAGCGTTAACCAC